>NZ_JBDIZJ010000014.1:0-140787 GCF_039748935.1 Pontibacter chitinilyticus | reverse complement strand
CTTACACTTTCTTGGAGCAGAACAGTAAATTCAAACCTGCCAGAATCAATGCCTAATTTCCGAGTTCACGTTAAAGTATAACTCATAAAAAAGGCTGCCCCCAAACGGAGCAGCCTCTTCTGTTATACTTACTTATACTTGCAGTTCTTATTTCAGAACACTTAGCAGGTACTCGCCATAGCCGCTTTTGCGCAGGGGCTCTGCTATGTGCTGTAGCTGCGCCGCATCAATAAAGCCCATGCGGTAGGCTACTTCTTCTATCGCACCGATTTTAAGGCCCTGGCGCTCCTCTATTACCTGCACAAAGGTAGCAGCCTGCATCAGCGACTGAATGGTGCCGGTGTCGAGCCAAGCGGTGCCGCGGTTCATGATGCCTACTTTCAGCCTTCCCTGACGCAAATATTCTTTGTTTACGTCGGTAATCTCGTACTCGCCGCGGGGGCTGGGCTGCAGGTTCTTGGCAATTTCTACTACGTCGTTGTCGTAGAAGTATAAGCCTGGCACTGCATAATGCGACTTGGGCTTTTCCGGTTTCTCTTCTATCGAGATAGCCTTGTTGTGCGCATCAAACTCTACCACGCCGTAGCGTTCCGGGTCCTGCACATGGTAGGCGTATACCACACCGCCATCGGGGTTGTTGTTGGCCTGCAGCAGCTTGCTCATACCAGAACCATAAAAGATGTTATCACCCAGTATAAGTGCCGCTTTATCGCTGCCAATAAACTCCTCGCCAATGACAAACGCCTGCGCTAGCCCGTTGGGCACTTCCTGCACCGCATAGCTAAAGTTGCAGCCAATCTGGCTGCCGTCGCCGAGCAGGCGCTCGAACAGCGGCAAATCATGCGGCGTAGAGATGATGAGAATGTCACGGATACCGGAGAGCATCAGCGTGGAAAGCGGATAATAGATCATCGGCTTGTCGTACACCGGCATCATTTGCTTGCTCACAGCCAGCGTCAGCGGGTGCAAACGAGTACCGGAGCCTCCGGCAAGTATAATTCCTTTCATATGTTGCTTGTTTAATTGCTAAATTGCTTAATTATTGAATGGCTGTTGATACTATAAGAACAATCACTCAACAATTAAGCAATTTAGCTATTGCCGCTTTTAGCGGCTCTCATACTGCTGCTCGTAATAGCTTTGGTAATTGCCGGAGGTCACGTTTTGCAGCCACTCGCTGTTTTGCAGATACCAGTCCACGGTTTTGCTCAGCCCCTGCTCAAAGGTCACAGACGGTTTCCAGCCTAGCTCGTTCATCAGCTTCGAAGAGTCGATGGCGTAACGGAGGTCGTGGCCGGCACGATCTTTTACAAACGTGATCAGTTTACGCGACGTGCCCTGCGGCCGGGCCAGCTTTTCGTCCATCTGGTCGCAGAGCAGCTCGATCAAATCCAGGTTTTTCCACTCGTTCACACCACCAATATTATAGGTCTCGCCTACTTTCCCTTCATGGAAGATCATGTCGATGGCACGGGCATGATCGATCACGTAGAGCCAGTCGCGCACGTTCTCGCCTTTGCCATACACCGGCACCGGGCGGTTATTTTTGATGTTATTGATGGCCAGCGGAATCAGCTTCTCAGGGAAGTGGTTCGGGCCATAGTTGTTGGAGCAGTTCGAGATTTTAACCGGCAGCCCGTACGTATGGTACCAGGCGCGCACAAAGTGATCGGAGCTGGCCTTGGATGCAGAGTACGGGGAACGCGGATCGTAAGCGGTCTCTTCGGTAAACAGGCCGTCCTCGCCGAGCGAGCCGTATACTTCGTCGGTGGAGATGTGGTAGAACAGATGGTCGGACAGGTTGGCGGCCCAGTGCTGACGCGCCGTGTGCAGCAGGTTTACTGTCCCGATGACGTTGGTTTGTACAAAAGCCAACGGGTCGGAGATAGAGCGGTCTACGTGGCTCTCTGCCGCCAGATGGATCACGGCATCAAAGTTATACTCCTTAAAAATGCCTTCCAGGTAAGCGGCATCTACAATGTCGCCTTTCAGAAACGTGTAGTTCTCCTTGTCCTCGATATCAGACAGGTTTGCCAGGTTGCCGGCATAAGTCAGTTTGTCGAGGTTGAAGATCTGGTAGTTCGGGTACTTGTTTACAAACAAACGCACCACATGCGACCCGATAAAACCGGCCCCGCCCGTAATTAAAATTTTCATTTTATAGTATAAGCTGTTCTCTACTTGCTTTGCTGCAACGACTGCTGCCAGTCCCAGGCGCTTTTCATAGCCTCCTCCAGCGTACTGGTGGTTTTAAAGCCAAGTTCCTGCGTTGCTTTGGTTACGTCGGCATAAATCTTTGGCACGTCGCCGGCACGGCGGGCGCCTATTTTATAGTTGAGCTTCTGGCCGCTCGCTTTTTCAAACGCATGCACCGCCTCCAGCACCGAAACACCCTGCCCGGTGCCCACATTAAAGAACTCCAAGTTCTCGCCTTTGCCCTGCAGCATGCGCGCCACCGCTACCACGTGCGCTTTGGCCAGGTCTACCACATGCACATAGTCGCGAATGTTGGTACCGTCCGGCGTATCGTAGTCGTTGCCAAAGATAGTTAATTCTTTGCGGATGCCGGCGGCTGTCTGAGTGATAAATGGCACCAGGTTGCTCGGAACGCCCAGCGGCAGTTCACCAATTTTGGCAGACGGATGTGCCCCGATCGGGTTAAAGTAGCGGAGTGCAATGCTCTTCATCGGGCTGCCGCTGTTGGCCAGGTCCGTCAGAATCTCCTCGCATACTTTTTTAGTGTTGCCGTAGGGTGAGTTTGCTTTCTGCACCGGTGTCTGTTCTGTTACCGGCAGCTTTTCGGGGATGCCGTACACCGTGCAGGAAGACGAGAACACCAGGTTGAGCACGTTAAACTCCAGCATTACCTGCAGCAGCGTCACCAACGAGCCCACATTGTTATGGTAATACTTCAGCGGCTGCTCCACCGACTCTCCTACCGCCTTGTAAGCAGCAAAGTGAATAACACCTGCAATGTTCTTTTCCTGTGCAAATACCTTCCGCAGTGCTTCCGCGTCGGTGCAGTCAATGCGGTGGCAAGGCACTTCGCGGCCAAGTATGGCGGCAATGCCCTGTAGTGCACTTTCCTGAGAATTTGAGAAATTGTCGATGATCACAGGCTCGTAGCCTGCCTCCACTAATTCAACTACGGTATGGGAGCCAATATAGCCTGCCCCGCCTGTAACCAGTATTTTTTTGTCTGCCACTATTTTGTTTCGTTAAGTATGATGGTACTACTTTCAGAGAGCGAAAGCTGCTTAGCTTCTTCCACTCCACTCTACAGCTTCCTCTTCTTTATAGGATAGATAAAACTGCAGCGTCTCTGTACGAGGCACAAAGTTAGGGGTTTGCACCGGATGCGCAACTGCCTTTTGTTCAATTACTTTCCGTTAAATGCTACCGGACAGCACGCACCATACGGTCTTTCCCGAACATGTCTTTAACGATTGTTGCTGCTGCAAAACCGGCCTGTAAGAGTAATGCGCACACCTCTTCCCCATACTGTTCGTTGATTTCGAAGTATAATTTTCCCTGATTCTTTAACAGCGACAGCGCGACCGTTGCTATTCTTCTGTAATATTTCAGGGCATCGGCATCGGGTACAAATAGTGCCAAATGGGGCTCGTAGGCCAGCACGTTCGGGCGCATCTGTTGCTTTTCGGTTTCCAGCACGTAAGGCGGATTGCTGGTCACAATGTCGAGCGAGCCAGCGGCTATACTTTGCAACGGCTCAAAGATGTCCTGCTGCAGCCACGTAACCGGCAAGTTATACTTCGTAGCATTTACCTGTGCCACCTGCAGCGCCTCCTCCGATACTTCCAAGCCATACACAATAGGGTGCTGTAAATTTGCCGCCAGCGCCAGCGGAATGCAGCCGCTGCCCGTGCAGATATCCAGCACCTGCAGCCCCGCCCGGCTCCGGTGCTCCCGCAGTACCAGGTCTACCAGTTCCTCCGTCTCTGGCCGCGGAATCAGTACCCGTTCGTCCACCAGCAGGTCTAGCCCGTAGAAGTGCGCCACCCCCAGCACATACTGCACCGGTTCCTGCCGCTGCAGCCGCGCTACTGCCTGCTCCAACTGCGCCTCCTGTTCCGATGTTACCGGCTCCTGCTGCCTTAAACTCAGCTGCACCCGCGATAGCTGTAGCACATGCTCGAGCAGCAGCTGGGCTATAGCGCCCGCTTCCGGCTCGGGGTAAGCTGCCGCGATGCGCTGGCGGATAGATTGCTGCATTTGCTGAATGAGGACCACGGCTATACTTCCTTTGTTGGATTTGGGTATCTTTGCAAAAGTAATGCTTTTGCGTTAGAGAGCTTTTAAGTTGTAAGTTTAGAAAATTAATGCGTTTAAAATTCGCAATGCCGGCTCCATTAGGCAATACCCTGATGAGACTCCGCAGAGAACGAGCATTTTACTCCTTTTTCAACCTACCACTTTATAACTCTTTAACGATTTAACTCTTTAACTCAACCCATGTCTGACGAGCTATACATGCGGCGGGCGCTGGAGCTGGCAAAGCTGGGCTCCGGCTATACCAGTCCTAACCCTATGGTTGGGTGCGTGGTGGTGCACAACGGGCGCATCATTGGGGAAGGATGGCACCAGGCATATGGCGGACCCCATGCGGAGGTAAATGCCGTTGCTGCCGTAGCGGATAAAAGCTTGTTGCCCCAAAGCCGCGTGTACGTAACGTTGGAGCCCTGCTCCCACTTTGGTAAAACGCCTCCCTGTGCCGATCTGCTCATTAGCCATGGTGTACAGGACGTGGTAATCTGTAACACCGACCCAAACCCGCTGGTGGCGGGTCGCGGCATTAAAAAGCTACTCGATACAGGTGCACAGGTAAAAGTTGGCGTGTTGGAAGAAGAAGGGCTGGTACTGAACAAGCGGTTTTTCACGTTCCAGCACCAGAAGCGGCCATTCATCCTGCTGAAATGGGCCGAAACGGCTGATGGCTATGTCGCCGGACCGGGTAGTGAGCCGGTGCAGATCAGCGGAAAGCTGGCGCAGCGCCTGGTTCATAAATTCCGTGCAGAAGAGCAGGCGATCATGGTGGGCACAAACACGGCACTGGCCGACAACCCACGCCTGAACACGCGCCTGTGGAGCGGCAAAAACCCGTTGCGCGTGGTGCTCGACACCCAACTGCGGCTGCCACAGCACCTCCACCTCTTCGACCAAAGCCAGCCGACAGTAGTTTATACTTATAAAAAGCAGGAAGAACGGGAGAACCTGTCTTTTGTGCAGCTGGACGAAAAAGCGCCGCTACTGCCGCAACTGCTTCAGGACCTGTACGGGCGCAACGTGCTATCCGTGCTGGTAGAGGGAGGCACCAGGTTGCTGGAGAGCCTACTGCAGGCCGGCCTCTGGGATGAAGCAATGCTGCTGAAAAGCAAGTATAAAACACTGGGCAGCGGCATCCAGGCGCCTGCTATGACGTATGGACAGCTGCTGGATACTCAAACTATCGGCACCGACCAGCTGTTCCACTATCGGAAGTTAGAGAGTTAAAGGGTTAGAAAGTTTGGGAGTTATAGTGGGGAGGCTTTCATATTTTATGAGCCCCATTTATACTTTAGAACGCTCCTTTTTATTCAGTTACTCAAAATTCAGTTATTCAAAATTAACCTATGGCCGAGTCTCTTATTGTAGACGTAAACCTCAGCAAAGAGGAAAAATATAAAGCCCTGCTGCCGCAGGTAGAAGCGCTGGTAACCGGCGAAACGGATCTGATCGCTAACCTGTCGAATATGATGGCGGCCCTGAAGCAAGGAATGGGCTTCTTTTGGGTGGGCGTATACTTTAACAAGGAGGGGCAGCTGGTACTTGGCCCATTTCAGGGGCCGGTCGCCTGCACGCGCATTCCGTACCACAAAGGTGTGTGCGGCGCCTGCTATACCCAGCAGCAAACCATTCTGGTGCCCGATGTGGATGCCTTCCCCGGCCATATTGCCTGTGCCAGCGAATCCAAGTCGGAGATTGTGGTGCCTGTTATCAAAAATGGCGAAGTAAAGCTGGTCCTCGACGTGGACAGTGACCGCCTCAACGACTTTGATGAAACAGACCAACAGTATCTGGAGCAACTGATGCAACTGGTAGAGCGCTGGTACTAGGTACACGACATTCATCGTATTGAATAAACAGGAAGGCCGCTTCAAGTATAAACTGCAGCGGCCTTTCTGTTTATTCAATATGAGCTACGCAATACCTTAACCGAACAAGGTAGGCGGTGGTGTTTTCAGCTGCGCAATTACGGTTTCGCCGCCTTTGGTTTTCTGGCCCAGTTGTACTTTAATGTCGGTGTCGAGCGGCACAAATACGTCTACACGGGAGCCAAACTTGATGAAGCCGAACTCCTCGCCCTGGCTTACTTCATCGCCTTCGTTCACATACCATACAATGCGGCGCGCCATCGCTCCGGCAATCTGGCGGAAGAGCACCTCCGGACCAGCCGTAGACTCCACCACCACCGTGGTACGTTCGTTCTGCGTGCTCGATTTCGGGTGCCAGGCCACAAAATAGTTACCCGGGTGATACTTGAAATACTTCACAAAGCCTGAGATCGGGTTACGCGTTACATGCACGTTGATTGGCGACATGAAGATGGAGATCTGCTTGCGCTTGTCTCTGAAATATTCCGGCTCCTCTACTTCCTCAATCACAACTACTTTTCCGTCGGCAGGAGCTACCAGCAGGTCTTCGTGCAGCAACAGGTTGCGGTACGGGCTCCGGAAAAATTGCAGAATGAGCAGGAACAGGATGGCAGAACCAGCTGAGAAAATTCTGTTAAAGGTGTCGTTCTCTGCATTGAAATTATAGAGCAATAAATTGAGCACTATAAGCGCAAGCAACGTAAAAAATAGAATCCTTCTTCCTTCTTTATGAATCTTCATCAGTCTTTATGATTTTGCGGCAGGTACTAGTATAACTTATAATAGCCCATCCAGTTACATAGATGGGCTATTATACAGCTTCAAAATTATATAAACTTTTGCTTATTCCCCGAAAAATATTGTTTAGAAGCCGCCACGGTACTTATAGGTCATGGCAACTTTATCGATTGCTACGATATAAGCAGCAATACGCATCGGCACATTATACTTCTTAGAAGCCGCATATACGCGCTCAAACGACTCTTTCATGATGCGTTCGGCACGTTCGTTCACGCGCTGCAGCGTCCATTTAAAGCCCATGCGGTTTTGCACCCACTCAAAGTAGGACACCGTTACCCCGCCGGAGTTGGCCAGGATGTCCGGCACCACCATAATGCCTTTTTCATTGATGATGTTATCGGCTTTGTACGAAGTCGGGCCGTTGGCTCCTTCCACGATCAGCTTGGCTTGTATCTTGTCTACGTTGTGGATGGTGATCACGTCTTCTACAGCCGCAGGCACTAGCACGTCTACTTTGGAGATTAACAACTCGTCTGCGTTCATCAGCTCAGCTCCCTGGAAACCCTCCAGGCGGCCATTGTTGTTGTTTTTATACGCGATGGCTTTCTCCATATCGATGCCATTGTCGTTCCAATAAGCGCCGCTTACATCGCTCACACCCAGGATCTTCACGCCACGCTCTGCCATAAGTTTGGCTGCCCAGGAGCCCACATTGCCGAAGCCCTGCACGACAGCCGTTGATTTAGCCGGGTCCATGCCCAATTTCTCCATTGCCGCCAGTGCCGATACCATTACGCCGCGGCCGGTAGCCTCAATACGGCCCAAAGAGCCGCCCAGCACCAGCGGTTTGCCGGTTACGACTGCATGTTCGGTAGAGCCTTTTGTTTTAGAATACTCGTCCATCAGCCAGGCCATTTCGCGCGGGCCAGTGCCCATATCCGGGGCCGGAATATCTTTATCCGGGCCAAAAATATCGATCAGGGATTGGGTATAGGCTCTTGTTAAACGCTCCATCTCGCCGGCCGACATGGCATACGGGTCGCAGATGATACCGCCTTTGGCACCGCCGTACGGGATATCTACCACCGCACACTTCCAGGTCATCCAGGCGGCTAATGCTTTTACCTCATCCAAAAATACATCCGGCGCATACCGGATACCGCCTTTAGATGGCCCCAGAATGGTGGAATGCACCACACGGTAGCCTTCAAACACACGCACTTTGCCGTCGTCCATGGTAACAGGCACGTTCACAATCACCTGACGGGTAGGCGATTTCAGAACATTGTATGTTTCCTCATCCAGACCCAGCACATCAGCCGCAATGTTAAAGCGCGACATCATCGACTCAAAAGGATTCTCCCTGTCCTTGATCGGTGCGGGCTCTTTGTATAGCATCATCTCTTAAATAGTATAAGTGAGTAATTAATCATTTTGCGCCGCAAAGGTGAGAATTATACCGGCAACCTCCTACGGGTGGCCCACAATTTTTAGAAGATTTTGAGGAAAGCCACGATAAACGGGATGGCCATGAGCAGGCTGTCAAAGCGGTCGAGGATGCCGCCGTGGCCCGGCAGCAAGGTACCAGAGTCTTTTACGCCCAGGCCGCGCTTGAGCATAGACTCCACAAGATCGCCGAGCACGCCGAAGATGGCAACCAGCAACGATACGCCGACCCATTGGTATAGCTCCAGGTCGCGGAAGAAGAACGACAGCACATAGCCTACCAGCACGGCCAGCAAGGTGCCGCCTGCCCAGCCCTCCCAGGTTTTGCCCGGCGAAATACGCGGAAACAGCTTGTGCTTGCCAAAATTTTTCCCGAAGATGTAAGCCCCTGTGTCGGAGGCCCAGATCAGCAGCATGAGGCCCAGAATAGGTTGCCAACTGTAAGCACCCTGCAGGTAACCCAGCAGGTGCAGCAGGCTAAAGGGACCAGCTACATAAATAACGCCCAGCAGCGTGAAGGCAATGTTCTGAAAAGGATCCGTTTGCTTGCGATACAACTCCAGCACAAACGCCATGAAGAATACCGGCAACGACAGGTACAACAGTTCCGGCGGCATAGCTCCTTTCCCGATCAGGAAGGCAGAAATAAAGAGCAGCGCCCCCAGTACCAGCCCTAGGCGGCGATTCGGCCGGATGCCCTGTGTGCGCACCAATGTATAAAACTCGGAAACGCCCAGCAGTGTAAGCCCCAGGAACAGCAGAAAATAGGTCCACTCGTTAAACCAGATACCGCCAACAAAAATGGCGGCACCTAAAATGCCAATGATCGTTCGTTGTTGAAAATTACTGAGGGTGGAAATTTTTTTGCTCATGTAACAGGTATGTGGGCCAGGCAGTGCTTAAAGATAGGAAGATATTTTAAGTGCCTAAAAATTCTCCTCCTCATCTATTGTACCTACCTCTACCTCGGCCATGCCTTCGGGGCGCACCGGCAAGGCCAGAAAGCGCTGATACAGGAAGTATAACACGGCCGCGCTCAGCACGATCGATAGCAGCACCGTGTACCAGGGCATGGGTTCGGTACTCTCCACATCAAAGCCTGTTAGTTGGTTGGTTTGCTGCAGGTATAGCAGGAACACGGTAAAGCCGTTGTTCACGAAGTGCGCCGCCATCGGCACAATAATACGGCCCGACCAGAAGTATAAATACCCAAACAACGCGCCCAGGATAGCACGCGGCACAAAGCCAAAGAACTGCACATGGATGGCCGCAAACACCAACGCCGCTACCCAAACCGCTACGTGCATATTCCCCGACCAGCGGTGCAGTTGCCGCTGCAACACCCCCCGGAAAATCAGCTCCTCGCCAATGGCAGGGATAACGGCAATTACCAGTAGCCCGATCAGTAGCTGTGGCAGCGTACTGAAATCGGCCAACAGCTTGGTCATTTCGGCGGCCTGGTTTTCCTCTGCCCTTGCCCAATCCTCAAAGCCTTTCAGTACGCCAGGGAAATGGATGCCTGCATTCCAATTGATAACGAGCGAATTGAATGGCATAATGAACACGATCAGCAAGCCGCTGAGTACTACCAGCGCCACTCCCGGCTGTTCTTTCCAGTTCAGGTAAGGGCCAAGGTTAAAGCCCATACTTACCAGCAGGAAAAGCGGTGCCACCACAAACATAAAGAAGGAGGTGATGCCCTGGTAAAACATGAGTGCCGCAGCAGCATTGGGCGTAGCCGTAGGGTTAGCGAGGGTATCTGCCAGCTGAAAAATGCTGACGCCGTAAAGCGGCTCACCAAGTATACTATAAAAGAAATAGGCGACAAAAGCGCCTGCTATCATATATGCCAGCAGCAGCAATAGCACCACAAATGGGTGTATGTCCTTCGAGATGAAACCTTTCATAGCGGGATTTAGGTTTAATTGACGTAAATTTACGCGAAAAAATAGATTATACGTTGGTTAAGATAGCGAACATAGAACTGGGTGCATTTCCGTTGCTGCTCGCACCCATGGAGGACGTAAGTGACCCGCCCTTCCGAAAGGTGTGCAAGGCAAATGGCGCCGATCTGATGTATACGGAGTTTATCTCGTCGGAGGGTTTGATTCGTGATGCCGCTAAAAGCATCCAGAAGCTGGATATATTTGATTATGAGCGCCCGATCGGCATCCAGATCTTTGGCTCTGACATTGACTCCATGCGCGAGGCGGCGATTGTTTCCTCAGAAGCGGGCCCGGACCTGATCGACATCAATTATGGTTGCCCGGTGAAGAATGTGGCCTGCAAAGGCGCCGGCGCAGCCCTGCTCCGCGACATCCCGAAGATGGTAAAAATGACCGAGGAGATCGTAAAGGCGACCCACCTGCCCGTAACTGTAAAAACACGCCTGGGCTGGGATGAGGACACCAAGTATATTGTGGAAACAGCCGAGCGCCTGCAGGATATCGGCATTAAAGCCCTGAGCATCCACGGCCGCACACGCGTGCAGATGTATAAGGGCGAGGCTGACTGGAGCCTGATCGCAGCCGTGAAGAACAACCCGCGCATGCAAATCCCCATCTTCGGCAACGGCGACATCGACTCGCCACAAAAGGCGCTGGAGTATAAAAACAAGTATGGCGTAGATGGCATCATGATTGGCCGCGCCAGCATCGGCTATCCGTGGATCTTTAATGAAATAAAGCACTATATGGCTACCGGCAAGCTGCTGGCAGGGCCAACACTGGAAGAGCGCGTGGCCGTATGCCGGCAGCATTTTACGCACTCACTGGAGTGGAAGGGCGATAAACTGGGCATTTTTGAGATGCGCCGCCACTATACCAACTACTTCCGTGGGCTGCCCCACTTTAAACCGCTGCGCATGCGCCTGGTGCAATCTGAAGACATCGGCGAGATTTACGATACGCTGGACGAGATTGCCCATACTATGAGCTATGCAGAGGTAGAAGGTTAGAAATTTAGATAATAAAAGTGTACTTTAAGTATGGGGAGGCTATCTGCCGCTATTCGGTGGATAGCCTTTGCCAAATAAAGCTTTAGCTTGCTTTCCTTTTCAACTTCTAATTTTAAACTTTAACTATCTAACTCCAAAACTCTCTAACTTTCTAACTTATCAAGACCGCTACTACTCCTGCACCGGCTAAAACTGCCAATACTATACTTCCCTGGGTCCTGATCATTGTGCTTACCCTTATCTGGGGCTCTTCTTTTATACTTATGAAGAAAGGGCTGGTGGTATTTTCGTCGGATGAGTTGGGGGCCTTGCGCATGGCCATTGCCTGTGTGGCCCTGTTGCCATTTGCCTTTAAGGGGCTGAAAACAGTAGAGCCCAGCCGGTGGAAGTTTTTGCTGGGCAGCGGCCTGTTGGGCAACTTTATACCGGCCTTTCTGTTTGCCTATGCCGAAACGCGCCTGGCCAGCGGACTGGCGGGCGTACTCAACTCGCTGACGGCGCTGTTTACGTTGCTGATCGGGGCGCTGCTTTTCAGGCAATCTATCACGTGGCTGCGCATGCTGGGCATTGTCATCGGCTTTGTAGGCACCGTCATCCTGATCTTCTCCGGCAACGGCAGCACCGACCTGGATAACAAGTATTTTGGTCTCTACATCGTCATTGCCACCATCTGCTACGGCATCAGCGTGAACATCATCAAGCACCGTTTACAGGGGATGCAACCCTTGTACGTATCGAGCCTGGCCATGCTTACGGTAGGCCCGCTGGCGATCGGCTACCTGTTCACCACTAGCTTTTGGTATAAGCTACAGCATGTGCCGGGTGCCTGGCAGGCGCTGGGATACATCGGCATTCTGGCTACCTTCGGCACGGCCATTGCCTTGATTCTGTTCAACAAGCTCATCCATAGTTCCACCACACTCTTTGCCAGTTCCACTACGTACCTCATCCCGATTGTGGCACTACTCTGGGGCTTGTTGGACGGTGAAACTATACAGCTATGGCACTACATCGGCATGGTGGTCATTCTGGCAGGAGTGTTTGTGGTGAACAGAGCGAAGTAAGGCTAAAGCGCTAGCTCATAAAAGTCCTGCACGATGGCGCGGGCGCCGTAGCTTTCTTTGTTTCGGAGAAGGCTGTGATGCAGACCACTGCTGCTCTTCGGGTCCATGGAGGCACCAAAGCTAAAGTATTTTTTCTGGCGGTATACCTCTGTCAGCAACCAGTCCAGCAGCACATCCAGCGCTGCTATCTCACGCCCATACGTTGTGGTGCCGATGTATTGGCAATGGGCCACGGTAGTTGTTTCGTAGATGATAATACCGGCCAGCATCGTTTCCTCAGCTGATGCGGTATACAACTTGATATGTGCCGGGAAAAGGCTGGCGAGCCAGGTCATCTCTTCCGCCGTATGCACCGGTGCGGCTTTATACTTCTCTAACAGCAACTCCTGCTCTAAGTGCATAAACAGGTTAAACTCATAAGACCGTTGCACGGCTAGTTGCCCTTCCTTCGCTTTTTTAACTTCCCATCGCCGCGTTCTGCTATACGGTAGCGGCTGCGCCAGCTCAACGGCAGCATACACATCGCGGCGGTACAGCCTGGCATCGTTATGGAAAAGCGCATACAGGTCTTCTTCTGCTGGTACCTGATGGTAAATATGCGGCACTGTTTTATACTTAAGTAGCAAAAAGCCCTGTTGCTGCAAGTATAATCGCATTGCCTCAAACACTTCTAGCATCACCTCCACTTTCATACTTGTGCCGGTGACGATACCACCATACGTCAGCCCGCCATGCGTGCACATCTCTCTGCCTGTTTCATTTGCCGGCAGCAACGCCACCAGCTTGCCTTTGCGGTAAAACAGCAGCGAATGGTCTGTGAAGCGCTCCACATGATACTCCATGTAGTTCCTGTAAAACAGGAAAGTACCGTTTTTCGACTCCTGCACGAACTTATCCCAGTTTTCTTTATCCCGGGCGCTATACCTGATCACATCTATCATACTACAGATAAAGGTTCTTTGATAAAGGGCGAAAACCTATTGGAGAAAAGGAAAAGGAGTAATCCTTCTCAACTCTTAACTTTCTAACTTCCAAACTTTCCAACTCTACCTACCTGTTCAGCACAATGCGGAAAGTGGTGCCTTTGCCAGGCTCCGACCATTTGACATACAGCTTGCCGTTATGGTAGTTATCAATAATGCGTTTGGCAAGCGCCAGCCCCAGCCCCCAGCCACGTTTTTTGGTGGTATAGCCCGGCAGGAAAACAGTGGCTAACTTGCTTTTGGGAATACCTTTGCCGGTGTCCGTAATGTCGAGGGTGATGTTGCTTTTGCCAAGCAGTTGTAGCTGCAGCGTGATACTTCCACGGCCTTCCATGGCATCTACTGCATTTTTGCAGATGTTCTCAATTACCCAGTCAAACAGCGGCACGTTTACTTTGGCGGTAATATCGGGCGCAAATGCGGAGGTAACGGTAAAAATAACTTTGCTGGAAATGCGGTTCTGCAAGTAGCTGATAGCATTTTCAGTTACCTGCAGAATGTCCTCGTCGCGGAGCGTCGGTACTGAACCGATGTTGGAAAAGCGTTCCGTGATTACCTCCAGTCGCCGGATGTCTTTCCCAAACTCCGCCAGGATAGGCTCGTTCTCAAACTTGGGGCTCGATTTTATATACTCGTACCAGGCCATCAGCGAGGAAAGCGGCGTGCCCAGTTGGTGAGCCGTTTCTTTGGCCAACCCTACCCATACGCGGTTCTGCTCGGCACGGCGCGAGTAGCTGAACGCAAAATAAGCCATCAAGGAAAAGCAGGCGATTACGATCAGCTGCACGTAAGGGTAAAAGCGTAATTGCGAAAGCAGGGCCGAATCTTTATAAAACACGTAGTTTACTGACCCTTCGGCCCAGGGCACTTCAATGGGCGCGTGCTGCGCTTTCATCTTTACTATTTCGTGCTGCAGCAGTTCATTAATCCGCTCTTTTGAAATGTTTTCGGGCAAATTGATGTTCTTGGAATCGAGGATATTCTCGTGCTCATCCGTCAGGATAACGGGCACCGTATGGTTGGATGAAAGGATTTCTTCCTCGATAAAAACGATGTTATCATCGCTGGGCGCGTTGATCATGTAGCGAAGTCCCTTGGCATAGAGCTGCACCAGTTCCTGCTCCCGCTCCGATAACTTGCCGACGAGTATGTTGGTATACGTGATGGTGGCGGCGCCTATAATAAGGGCAATGATAACAACAAGGAGCTTTATTCTGTTCTTCTGAGAATAGATGGGAATCATGCAGTGTACACGAAATTTATTTGAAATTAGTATAAATTAAACATTCCGGTCAAGTAAGTTTCATTTTAAAAAATTGAAGAGTAAATTTGCACCCTAGAATAACGAACGTTATTATGCTTCAGAACTTTAAAGCAATCAGCCTGTCGTACAAGAAAGCGCCGCTGGATATCAGGGAACTGATTGCCTTAGATGAAAATTCCTGCAGGCTTTTTCTACAGACCCTCAAAGGCTTTATTCAGGCTTCTGATATTCTGGTTCTTTCTACCTGCAACCGCACCGAAGTATACTACAACGCCGACACCGACTTTAGCGCCGACATTGTAAAGCTGCTTGGCATTACCAAAGGCATCTCCAACATAACCCAGTACCTTGATTTCTTCACCATCCTGAACGAACACGACGATGCCGTACAGCACCTGTTTGATGTGTCGATGGGGCTGGAGTCGCAGGTGGTAGGCGATATGCAGATCTCGAATCAGGTAAAGCAGGCTTACCAGTGGGCCGCCGACAACGAAACGGCCGGTCCTTTTCTGCACCGCCTGATGCACACGATCTTCTTCACCAACAAGCGCGTGGTGCAGGAAACCTCGTTCCGCGATGGAGCCGCCTCTACATCGTATGCTGCGATTGAGCTGATCGAGGAACTGACGGCCGACATTGCCAACCCTGCCATCCTGGTGGTGGGCTTAGGTGAGATTGGCGCTGATGTGTGCCGCAACCTCAAGGCCAACGGCTACCAAAACGTGAAGATCACAAACCGCACCACGGCAAAAGCCAAAGCGCTGGCTGAAGAGTGCGAGCTGGAGGTGCTTCCGTTCGAAGAGATGGTGCAGGGTATGAAAGAGGCCGATGTGATTATCTCTTCCGTTGCCCGCGAAACACCATTTTTTACCTATGAGATGGCCAAGCGCCTGGACGTGCTGTCTTTTAAGTTCTTCATCGACCTGTCGGTGCCCCGCAGCGTAGAGGCCGAAGTAGAAAGAATACCCGGCGTGCTGGTGTACAACATCGACACGATTCAGAACAAAGCTTCTGAAGCCTTGCAGCGCCGCATCAACTCCATCCCGAAAGTAAAAGAGATCATCACCGAGTCCATTGATCAGTTCAACGACTGGTCGAAAGAGATGATGGTGTCGCCGACCATACACAAGCTGAAGAATGCCCTGGAAGTGATCCGCCAGGAAGAGATGGCCCGCTATGTAAAAAAACTCGGCCCTAAAGAAACGAAGCTGATCGAAAGCATCACCAAATCGATGATGCAGAAGGTGATCAAACTGCCGGTGCTGCAGCTAAAGGCCGCCTGCAAGCGCGGCGAAGCTGAAACCCTGATCGACCTGCTCAACGATCTTTTCGACCTGGAAAATCACTCCGTAGACGCCGAATAAAAATTTATAACTTTTCCGATATAAGCTGGCCCTGTAGGTCAGCTTATTTTTTGTCCCGGCAGGTAGATTCTAGTCCGTAAAAACCTACTTGAAAAGAAGAATTTTGTCTTAAAAGCCAGTATAAAAACCTATCATTTATCTGGGTGAATGGCTTACTTTTCTTAGTTAAAATAAGCAGCCTAAGATCCCCGAAAGTGCTTTGAGAGCACAAAAACGGAAATCTTAGGCTGATTAAAGGTAACGTAAGACACTCGCCCTGCTACAGGGTCAGGCGCTTAAATGTCGATACAGCACTCCTCCAGGCAATCGATCACATCGATCAGTTTTGGGATCGCCAAAGAGTAGTAAATCTTGGTTCCTACCTTAAAAGAAGAGAGCACGCCCTTGTCTTTAAGGGTGATAAGGTGCTGCGAAGCGATAGCTTGGGGCAGGTCCAGGTACTTGTAAATCTCGGTTACCGTCATTTTATCCTCCTTTCCGAGCAAATCCACGATAGCTAGTCGCTTGGGGTGCGCCAATACCTTCAGCATGGCCGCCGCCTTATCTATTTTCTTTGATTCAATTCTTGATAATAAACTTTTCATAATGATAAAATTATACCTAACAGTTTCTACATACATTAACAATCCTATTCATAATAAGGTATATACGGTAGCTGCATTATTTGGCTGAATACAAGTCAGCGCAAACACTTAACTTCGTTGCATGGATACTTATCATGTTATTGGCCTTATGTCGGGTACCTCATTAGATGGTATAGACATAGCACTAAGTCGATTTACGTACGGAAGCAAAAATTGGATATATGACATACTACATACTACTACATTGGTATATTCAGATACCTGGATTGACTCGCTCCGTGGTGCCGAGACGATGTCGGCACGCCAATTAATTGCACTTGACCATGCTTATGGTACTTACCTAGGCCAACAGGTTCAGGCCTTTACGAAACAATTTGATATTCGGCCGGATTTTATTGCGTCGCATGGCCACACCGTCTTTCACCAGCCGGAGCAGCACGTTTCATTTCAGCTGGGCAACGGTGCTTACATAGCGGCTCATGCGCAGCTGCCCGTTGTCTGCGACTTCCGCACACTGGACGTAGCTTTAGGAGGCCAGGGAGCACCGCTGGTCCCCATTGGCGATGCACTGCTATTCCAGGCGTATGATTTCTGCATCAACCTGGGAGGCATTTCCAACATGTCCTATACACAAAACGGGCAGCGTCTGGCTTTTGATATAAGCGCTTGCAACATGCTGCTCAACCACCTGGCTAATAGTATAGGCCAGCCTTACGATGCCGATGGCTGTCTTGCCCGCTCCGGCCAGCTACTGCCAGACCTGCTGGCCCAGCTGAATGCGCCGACATACTTCCGGCAGCTCCCACCTAAGTCGCTGGGTAAAGAATGGGTGCTGGCGCATAGCCTGCAAAGTATAGAAGCACACCCGGGTTCTGTGGCCGACAAGCTGCATACCGTTTGCCACCACATTGCGCAGCAGCTACAACAGGCATTGCCCACACTGCATCCGCAGCAGCACCAGGTGTTGCTAACTGGTGGGGGCGCCTTTAATTTATACTTAGTAGAACTGATCCAACAGTACCTGGGCGATGCATTTCGCGTGGAGGTGCCAGAGCCGGAGGTTGTCAGTTTTAAGGAGGCGCTGATCTTTGCTTTTCTGGGTGTGTTGCGCTGGCGGGGCGAGCACAATTGCCTCCGTTCAGTAACGGGTGCTATACACGACAATTGCGGCGGGGCCATTTACCTGCCCTAGGGCTATAGGGCTGCCCACTCTGAGCTATTTTCGTACCTTTGCCCTATTAGCAACAAACCGCAACCCATGAAAGAATTACTTGAAAAGTTTGAGAATAAACGTCCTGAGATTGTCTTTGAATGGAAAGATGCTGAAACAGAGGCGGAAGGCTGGGTCGTGATCAACTCGCTCCGCGGTGGGGCAGCTGGTGGTGGCACCCGCATGCGCAAAGGTCTCGACAAGCGGGAGGTAGAGTCGCTGGCGAAAACAATGGAGGTAAAGTTTACCATATCAGGTCCTGCCATTGGCGGCGCAAAATCAGGTATCAACTTCGACCCGGCTGACCCGCGCAAGCGCGGCGTGCTGGAGCGCTGGTATAAGGTGGTAACGCCCCTGCTAAAAAGCTACTACGGCACCGGTGGCGACCTGAACGTGGACGAAATACATGAAGTGATCGATATTACTGAAGACTATGGCCTGTGGCACCCGCAGGAAGGTATCGTAAACGGCCACTTTAACGCCACCGAACCGCAGAAGATCAACAAGATCGGGCAACTGCGCCAGGGCGTTATCAAAGTGATAGAAGACCCGCACTTCACCCCGTCTACCAGCCGCAAGTATACGATTGCCGACATGATCACGGGCTATGGCGTTGCTGAGGCTGTATGGCACTACTACCAGCTCTGGGGCGGCACGTTCGAAGGCAAGCAGGCCATCATACAGGGCTGGGGCAATGTAGGTGCTTCTGCGGCTTATTACCTGGCCTCCAAGGGCGCTAAAATAATCGGCATCATCGACCGTGACGGTGGGCTGCTGAACGCTAACGGCTATACTTTCGAAGAAATAACCGAACTATTTCTCAACCGGCAGGGCAATGCGCTTCACCCCGTAGGGCTGTTGCCTTTTGAAGAAGTGAACGCCCGCATCTGGTCGATGGGAGCCGAGGTGTTTATCCCTGCTGCCGCATCCAGGTTGGTATCGCGTGCGCAGTTAGAGCAGATGATTGCCAGCGGACTGGAAGTGATCTCCTCAGGCGCCAACGTACCTTTCCAGGACCCGGAGATCTTCTTCGGCTCCACCGGAGAGTTTGCTGACCGCAATGTATCGGTTATACCTGACTTTATCGCTAACTGCGGCATGGCCCGCGTATTTGCATACCTAATGGAGAACGAGGTAGAAGTGACAGACGAAGCGATCTTCTCCGACATTTCTCATACCATCAAAAAAGCGCTGGAGAAAACGTATGCGCAACACACGCAGCGCACAGAAATAGCCAAAACTTCTTTTGAAATAGCCCTTAGCCAGCTTTTATAACCTCCCTGTCTATGCTCTGGAGAGATATTCTACAGTATGAATTTCTGGGCAATACCGTAACCAACTACCTGTGGTTTGCAGGCATTCTGTTGGCTGGCTTTCTGTTTAAAACAATATTGTCGCGGCTGCTGTCAGGACTGATGTTCCGGCTGGTCAAGCGCTTTTCGCAGGAGGGCAACCTACCTTCTTTCCGGCGCCTGCTGCTCCAGCCGCTGGAGGTGCTGCTCTTCTTAGTGTTTCTATACTTCGCCTTCAAAGCGCTCGATTATCCGCTGGACCCGACAGAAGCTATCCGAAAGCACGAGCCTTTCCTCAAGACTTTCACGTTCCGTACCTACCAGATCTTTGTACTGGTGTCGCTTACGTGGGTAGTGCTGCGCTTTATTGATTTTACAGGGCTCATTTTCAGCCACCGCGCTGAGAAAACTGCCTCGAAACTGGATGATCAGCTGGTCCCCTTTTTCAAGGACTTCTCTAAAGTACTCATCGTAATCTTTTCGTTTCTGGTGATGCTGGGTACTGTGTTTGGCGTTAACGTGGCGGGGCTGGTGGCAGGCCTGGGCGTAGGTGGCCTGGCGATTGCCTTTGCCGCGAAAGAAAGTATAGAGAACCTGCTGGCTTCCTTTACCATCTTTCTCGATCAGCCGTTTGTAGTGGGCGACCTGGTGCAGGTAGCCGATATCATGGGATCTGTGGAGAAGATCGGCTTCCGGAGTACGCGCATTCGAACGCTGGAGAAAAGCTTCGTGACGCTGCCCAACAAGTTCATGATCGATAAGGCGCTCGACAACCTGTCTTTGCGCACGTTCCGGCGCGCTAGCTTCAACATCAACCTCACGTATGATACCACCTCGCTGCAGATGCGTGCTATCGTGCGTGAGCTACAGGAATACATCGACAAGCACCCGCGCACGAATCAGGATGGCCGTATCCGCTTTTCCGCACTGGGGCCATACTCCAAAGATATCATGGTGCTCTACTTTGTGGCTACTATGGATTGGAACGAGTACATTGATGTGAAGGAAGAGATCAACTATAAAATCGTGGATATTGTGGCCCGCCACGGCGCTGAGTTTGCTTTTCCGAGCCAGACATTATACGTGCAGCCGCCGCAAGCCCCTGAGGCACCAAAGCCGGCATGGCAAACCCCTACTTTTCCAGACACCGACATCAGGTAAGCACAATAAAAAAGCCGGAGAAGCTCCGGCTTTTTTTCACCCTTATATTTTCAGATTTATTCAAACTACTCTGCCAGCTTAAGACATGTGCTGTAACACAGCAATATAACCTTAGCAAGAACTTCGTTCAACAGTAAACCTTAATCCCTTATTACCGCATTCTCATGAAGATATTGCAGTTTTGATATCTTAAACGGCCAAGGCTTATGAGAGTTATCACAGTTGTATCATTTTTCCGATACAGGGTATAAATTACTATGTGAACATCACCATATAAACAGTCAACAGAATATATAACTTTTACGATAGTATAACTTATGCACCTGTAAGCGCAACAGAAGGCTGCCGTGTTACTGCCGGGGAAGAATTAAGAGCAAGGGCTTGCCTGTTAAAAATCGAAGTACTCGCCTTGCTGCGGCTCCACTTCCTTTTCTTTTGGTTTAGGTCTTTTTCCCCGTAACAAATCTTTCAATTCCTGCCCCTCCTGCTTCAGGTCTGTTTTTATTTTCTGCCGCACCCGCTGGTTATCATAGGCGATCTTAAAGTTGTTCTCCTTGCCTTTGAGCGTCAGAAAAAGGGAGCTGTTGCCGGCATTCATGTCCTCGGCCACCACACCATAAACGGCATCTTTATCAGGTCTGCTTTTGCTGAACAGGGGGAGCTTGATCTTATAATCCATGTCCTGGTCGAACGTATGGGTGCCGGAGATAGATACTACCGGTGCGGCCGACAGGTTAGAGCGAATGTCCATCTCCGGGATATAGATGGTGCGTTGCTGTATCCAGAAGCTGTTATGCAGCTCCGCAAAATGCATGTTCGCTAACTCGTTCCGCTTCACGAACACCGACATCTTCTGCATAGGTGCAAAGTTCAGCAGTTGCCCATTACGTACAGTAGCCACGATCTCGGCTTGTAAAAGGTCTGTTTTCGGGTTTAGCTGGCTGTCTAAGTATACATCCGATACAATGTCGGCGGTGAGCTGGCCGCGCAGGTGGCGGTCTTCAATAAAGTTCTGGTGGAAGTTCTCAAATACATAAAACAGGCTATCTACGCTCATGTTGTTGAGCTTGGTAGTGGTGCTCACCTTGATGTGATTGCGGGTGCGGGCATCCAGCGAACCCCGCACGGCAAAGTTACCGCCAACAGCATTAAACGATATGTTAGGCGAGGTAATGACCTGGTTGCGCAGCTTGACCTCTCCTTGCAGGTTCTTTCCCATGAAACGCCGGAACCGCACCCGGTTAATGCTGGCACTCAGGTCAAAGGCAATGTGCGGCGACACGGCAAAACGGTAATCAGAGCCACTGCCTTTGCGGGCATCCTGGGGGGTATTGAGCTCTTCGCGCAGCAGCTGATCAAAGTTCAGGTAGTGGCTGCTGAAATCGGCTTCCACCAGCAGGCGCTGCCCGTCGAGCAGCAGCCAGGCCATCATGTTCCGGAACATCCCGTTGATGGCAAAGTCCGACTCCCCCAGCTTGCCTTTAAAGTCCGACACGGCCACATCGTTACGCTTAAACATCAGGTTACCGTTGAGATTGGAAACAGGCAGCGGCAGTTCCTTTAGCGCCAGCGATACGTTGTGCAGCGTAATATCACCGGTAGTGCTCACGGTGGCATTGCCGGGCCGTGCTTTGAACTCGTTCAGGTTGCCCGAGAAAGCGATCCGCACATCTGCCAGACCGCTGCCACTGCGCACCTCCTCCAACTTGGCCAGCCCCAGCACACAGCCCACATCCAGCATACCCTGCACATCAAAGGCAATGGAGGGATTGTTGAAGTTACTATACTTGAGGTTACCGGAAAACTTACGGCCGTTCAGTACGCCGCTTAAATTCTTAAGCTCTAAAGAAGAAGTAGCAGCACTGTGGGCGCTGCCATTGGTAAAGCTGCCCGCCAAGTTTATCTTGTTCACGCGCTGCTTCACATCCGGATGATAAAAAGAAGCATTGTGCGCCCCAAAGCTAACGGAAATCTGTGGATTTTCTTTAGCGGATACGTTGCCCTTCACGCTCCCTTTAAAGTAAATATCGCCCTCGCTGCGGTACTGGTGCAACTCCCGCGTCTGGTGCTGCGGCAGCAGGGAGAGCAGCGACTGTATGCTGGTATTTTTACCGGTAAAGTTCAGGTCCAGCGAGGTGGTACCGTGGTAGTTTATACTTCCGCCCACCTCGTATGCAGCGCCCTCTACCTGCACCACCGATGGCTGCAACTGGATGGTATGGGCCTGCCGGTTTATCGTAAGTGCCGACGCAAGGGTCACATGCTTGTCTTTGAAATACTCGTTAGGCCCGATCTGGATTGTATGAATCGTGGTATTGCCGCTAGCTACTACCTCTATACTTTCGGGCGTAATGCCCAGGCTAGCCTGCAATGCATGCGCGTCCACTTCATAGCTCTGTTTGAGTTGCTGATCGATGTAATGCAGCGCCACCTGCTTCAGGTGTATCTTTTCCAGGTCAAAGGCGAAATCAGAGGCTTCGGTATCAGTTGTATCGTCAGCTATGATCAGGTAATTCACCTTACCGTCTGGCAGCACCTTCACGTATACTTCGCCCTGCTCCATAAACAGCTGCTTTACAGTATACCTGCCACGCAGCAGGTCCAGCAGGCTGAAGGTAAAGTATAGCTTATTTGCCCGTGCCAGCGACTCTTCACTTTCAGGTAGCCCCTCGTGCACATTTACCTCGTCCAGCGATACAGCGACGTTCGGAAACTTCTCAAACAGCGACAGGGAGATCTGCTTTACATCTACCTTGGTTTTGATGTGCTTATTCGCTTCTGTTACAAAAAGCGCAATGATCTTGTCCTGGTATACAGATACCAACCCTGCGGCAATGCCAAGTACAACGACCGGCACAGCAATGGCATAAAATAGCACTTTTTTAACAACTCTTTTCCTCACTGATCGAAAGTTCAGATTCTAAGCACCTTACAGAACATAAAGGTACAGTCATAATAACAGGTGTACAAGGGGTAAGAGCGGCTTGAAAAATATTTAACAAATTTTCCTAAAATGTTTTGCGGTTAAAAAAATATGCCCCATATTTGCATCATCAAACGACGACAAAAGGTCTCGAAGATAAAAATTGGGGTGTTAGCTCAGCTGGTTCAGAGCACCTGCCTTACAAGCAGGGGGTCACTGGTTCGAATCCAGTACGCCCCACAGAAGGACAACTGCAAAGTTGTCCTTTTTTTATGTGCATACTTTTCAAGAACCTCTTTCTACAGCCTTTTTATTGTGCTATACTACTGCCTACAGCACCCGTTCTAGTTTACAAACGCAGTGGCTCGGATGCTAGTATATGGCACCGCCTCGGCGCTTCTGATTGCTTATACTTGATGGGGAATCTGCTGGGCAGCATCAGCAAGGAACTGCTGATGCAGTTGGAGCACCTGCGGAATAATCAGTTGCTGCTCATCGTTGTAGATCACTTGCTGAGCACGGGCAATCTTCTCTTCTTCCGTCAACTGCTTTGCCATAATGGCTTTGATGTCGGCTTCGGTGCGGTGGGGGTCACGCTGTAGCAGGCGCTTGATGCGTACTTCCAGCGGAGCAGCAACAACGATGATCTGGTCCATCTGCTTCCATGCCTCCGACTCATACATAAGCGCCGCTTCTTTTAACACGTACGGCTTATCGGCGTGCAGCCCAGTCCAGGTTGCAAAGTCGCGGCCCACATGTGGGTGCACCAACGCATTATGCTGCGCCAGGCGCTTGGGGTCGTTAAAAACAATGCTGGCAATAAATGTCCGGTTCAATTCCCCTGCTTCTGTGAAGGCCGTAGGGCCATAGGCGGTGATCAGGTCCTGCCGAAGGGCTTTATCGTGGTGCATCACCCATTTGGCGCGTGCATCGGAATCATATACCGGTACGCCCAATACGGCAAACATCCGGCAAACGACACTCTTGCCAACGCCAATGCCCCCGGTAATCCCGATCTTTAACATAGCGGCTACTGCGTCAGAACTTTTACGTGGTCCGGCCACAGGGTTACATGGCGTACCCCCATTGGCTTTTGCACCAGTTCCGGCACCAGGGTTGAGTCGGCAGGGTTATACTTGCTGTAGTCCAGCACAGCTTTGAAGGTATCGCGGTTTAAGAGGGCGGCAGAATCTTCCAGCAGTTGGTAGCGCACCAGCAGAAAAGGTGGCCGCAGCGATACTAGCTGCCCGGCAGGCACATTGATGAGTTCTGGTATTAACTGCCGCTCTTCCTGCAGCAAATTATGCACGTTTATACCTACCACTGCCTCTTTTATGTTGGCAGTTACCATCGGGTTAGCCCCAAAATCAATAGGAACGCTCACTTTGGCAGATTCTGTCAGGCCTGGGTTGGGCAGGCGTAGCAAGAAAGGAGAAGGCAGGCTATCTACCAGCGAAGAAGGACCTTCAAATACGATGGAATCAGGCTTGATGGCCACAGGCCCTACCACGGCGTGGCGCTCGGCAGCGATCTTCTGCTGCGGGTCCAGCCTGAGGGGAATAGCGCGCTTTATACGTTTGTTAAAGTCGAAGTGCAGCGTATCAGTTACAACAAAGTTCAACTCCAGCCCATCCAGCACATTTACCAGCGACGGACGCAAGGCGGAACCCAACAGGTAACTGTTACGTGGCAGGTTGCGGATGTATACTTCGGCTGGCTTTACTTCGAACCGGAGCGATTTACGCAGCAGCTTCCAGCCTTTGCCGGTCACATTGATCGCTACTTCTTCGGGCAGCGGCTTAACTGCTACCAGCTGTTGCTGGTTGTATACAAACCGGACAGGATAGGTAGTTTGTGTAGAATAACTTTTATTAAGAGCGTTGAGCAGCCAGAAAGTAGAAGCCGCCACAAAACAAAGCAGTACGACGCGCCAGTACTGCTTTGTTTGTGGCCTGAAAGGCCTTGCAAACCATAAAATTATATTTCTTGCTCGGGCAAACGGCAACGTTTTATACCTTAATTTACTTTAGCAGTGGCCTCCATCGAAATAGAGGCTTTGTCGAACACCAGGCGGACGCCTTTATCTACTTCTACGACAACGGTCTCTGCTTCTATGGCAAGAAGTTTCCCGTGCAGACCGCCGATGGTTACTACGTTCATCCCTTTTACCAGTGCTTCACGAAATTGCTTCTGATCACGCACTTTTTTCTGCTGTGGCCTGATCATGAAAAAATAAAACACCAGGATAATGGCACCGAACATGAGTACCTGTGGCAGAACGCCACCACCGACACCGGCTTGAAGAAATATAGTTTGCATATGTATAGGTTGTGCTTTAACGCTGTTAAAGCGAATTATTGTCTTACAGGACCTTCTGGACCCGCAGTGGGCACACCGCTGGACTCTACAGTGCCTTGCATGGATATTTTTGTCAGATTCGGCTCAGTGTTGGCCCGAACAGTTACAGTCGGCATTTGCTGCCCCATTTTACCGGTGCTGTTAAACTTCACCTTAATAGCGCTTTTCTCGCCGGGAGCAATTGGTTCTGTAGGCGGCTCTGGCACAGTACAGCCACAGGATGCAGAGGCATTCTCGATGATCAGCGGCGACTTACCCGTGTTGGTAAACGAAAAAGTATGCTCTACCACCTGCCCTTGTTTGATGGTGCCAAAGTCATACACCTGCTCATCAAATGCGATAACAGGCGCATTTGCAGCAGGTGCTGCTGTAGCTTCAGATGCAGACACTACATTGGGGTTATCAACAGGCTGCTGGGCCTGCTCTGTTGCTGTCGTACCATCCGCGGCCACGGTATCGCTGTTGCCTGCTTTGTTGTCGCAACTGGCCAGCCCGAGTGTTACTGCAAAGCTTACGGCCAATATCAGGTGCTTTTTCATCTTAAAACTCCTTTTAAAATAATGATTACAATTTATCAATTATATGCTGAGTAAACGCGCGGGTATTAGCCGGGCCACCCAAGTCGCCGGTACACTCTTCTTTGTTACCCAGCGTGGCATCCAGCGCTGCATCTATGCGGTTGGCCTGCTCGTGCAGGTCGATGTGGTGCAGCATCATAATAGCCGAGCGCAGCAGAGCCGTCGGGTTGGCAATACCTTTGCCTGCAATATCAGGCGCAGAACCATGAACAGCCTCAAAAATAGCCATCTCATCGCCAATATTAGCGCCGGCAACTACACCTAAGCCCCCTACCAGACCGGCACATAAATCAGACAGGATATCACCGAACAAGTTGGTGGTGACCACTACATCAAACTGCTCCGGCTTTACCACCAGTTGCATGCACATGTTGTCGATGATCTTGTCGTCGCAGGTGATGTCGGTGTATTCCTGGGCAGTTGCTTTGGTCACGTCCAAGAACAGCGCTCCGGCTTTCTTCAGAATGTTGGCTTTGTGCACCGCCGTTACTTTTTTGCGGTTGTGCTTGCGGGTATACTCAAACGCTGCCCGCACAATTTTTTCGCAGCCTACCCGGGTGACACGCGAAATGGAGTCTGCGATCTGGAGACGCTCATCAAAGATCTCTAATCCGGAGTAAAGCCCTTCTGTATTCTCCCGGAACAGCACCAGATCCACGTTGTCGAAGCGTGTGTTGATGCCTTTGGTGGTTTTAACCGGCCGCACATTCGCATACAGGTCAAACATCTGGCGCAGCTGCACATTTATACTTTTAAAGCCTTTTCCCACCGGCGTGGTGATCGGCCCTTTCAAAGCAACTTTGTTTTTTTCAAGCGAAGCAATCAGCGTGGCCGGTATCAGTTCGCCAACCGTATCAAATGTGGTTTGGCCGGCGTTTTCCTCTTCCCAGGTTACGGGGATGTTAGCCGCACTAAAAACTGCTTTAACCGCTTCTGTAATTTCAGGACCTATCCCGTCGCCGGGAATAAGTGTAATTTGTTTCATGCGTTATAGTTCTTTCCGGCTATTAATTTCATTAATAAGCGAGTCTACATCGCCAAGTAGTTTCTCTGCTTTGTCTTTTGCATCCTGGATTACGCGCTGTCCCTCTGACTTTGCCAACGACAGCGAACTGTCACGGTCAGCCATCAGCTGCTCTACCAGGTCGGTGAGCGTATCGCGGTATTTCTCCAGGCGATAGCTCAGCCAGCTGCGCGTTTCTCTTCCTTTTTCGGGTGCAAACAGAATGCCGGCTGCAGCGCCTACAGCTGTGCCGGATATAAAGAATAGTGCGTTGTTTATTTTCTTACTCATAGTTCTTAAACGAATATGTAGGGTTCTTATTTCTTCCTTTTACGGTACCCTCCTGCTGGCAGCCAACTGTAGCGTATGCTTACTTGTTATCAATCAAGCCGCGGCCTGATTTGCGGATATCTCCTTTGGTTGTAAGCTCCTGCGCCATTTTATCCAGCACACCATTTACAAACTGCTTGCTTTTAGGCGTACTATACAGCTTTGAGATTTCAAGATACTCGTTGATGGTAACTTTTACAGGTATGCTGCGGAAGATGTGCATCTCGCAAAGTGCCATCTTAAGTATGATCTTGTCGAGCAGGGCCACGCGCTCCACATCCCAGTTTTTTACGCTGGCAGCCACCAGGGCCTCGTACTTTTCGTCTTCTTTGATTGTCTGGTGATACAACTCCTCAAAAAAGGCCTTGTCATCCTCCCAGTTAGCCGACAGCTCCAGCAATGGCTGATCTTCTGCCACTTCTTCTCCGAAGATTTTTATTGTCTTGTTAACCAGGCTCTTCACGATGGATTTGTTTTCCACCCAGTTCAGATCCTGCTCTTCAAACAAAGATTGTAAGTTTTTTTCTTTAAAGATAATGTTTTTAAATATATGTTGCACTACCTCCAGGTCCTCTTCCGGGCTTGGTTCAGGCAGCGCCAGGTAATGCAGAAAAGTCTCATCCTGCTTCAGAATGTTCTTGTAAACAGAGCGGATTTCGCTGATATCGGAGCCCCAGCTAATATTACGGCGAATGATGTGCTGCTGGTACGATTTATTGTGCAACAAGCGCTGCACCACACTGTTGCGGAGGAAGCGCTTCACATCCGGCCCTTTGGAAACAGTAAACCGCTTTTCTTTTTTCTCCTCCTCTTCTTCTATTAAGCTTACTAACACCTGCAGTATCTGCAGCGTGCCCAGGTAATGGTCGTAGATGCGCTCTACGGCATTCATCATCTGGTTAAAGTAAGTCTGATAATCTTTCTTGAGGAGGTTCTGGTAGTATACGATGGCTCTGTTTACCGCATTGATTATTTCCTTATCATTCTCCTCGGCTTCAAACTGGCGCGTAGCATACCATTCTTTAAAGAGCAGGGTAGCAATTTGCCTCCTGCCTTCCAGCAACCGTTTGTCCTGCACCTCCATGGAGTTAAGGTCGGGCGCAAAATCGTCGCTTATCTGGTCTAACGCCAGCAGATAATCTGAACCTTCGGCCTGCATATACGCATAAATGGCTTGCATTGCCTTGATTCGTAGTGTTCTGCGGTTGAGCATATTCTTATTTTAAAGAGCGTGTTGTTGTAATCGTAACAATGGTACCTGACGGCACCGCAAACTTTTGGTTGCTATAAGTCAGAATGCCAGCCTGGCTGCTTATAGTTCCGAAACTGTAAACTAAGTGCTGCATGGCCGGAAAATGCTTCCGGCCATGCAGCACTTCTGCTTTAACGTACTTAACTGTTGCCCAGGTTGTGCTTAGAAGGTAGAGCGTACTTTGCCGATGCTGGCAATGCGCTGCTCGGCCATCTTGGTAGCTGCCAGCTGTGTATGAATGCCTTCTTTCTCAGCCAGATCAAAAATATCCAATGTATAGCCGTAAATGCGCTCAGTCTGGGCATAGGCGCTCTCGCGGCTGTAGCCTACCAGTTCCGAGTATACATTGATCAGGCCACCGGCATTAATCAGAAAGTCCGGGGCATAGTAAATGCCGCGTGCTACCAATGCCGGGCCATGTACCACCTCGTTGCGCAGCTGGTTGTTGGCGCTACCTGCAATTACCTGGCACTTCAGGCGGCTGATGGTGTCATCGTTGAGCGTGCCACCTAGTGCGCAGGGGGCGTAGATATCTACATCCAGGTCATAGATCTCATCCATGCCCACCACACGTGCATTATACTTAGTAGATACCTCCTTCAGGCGGTCTTCGTAGATGTCAGTGATGTAGATCTCCGCGTTTTCTTTAGACAGCAGCTCCACCAGGTAGCCGCCCACATGGCCTACGCCCTGCACGGCTACTTTCTTACCTTCCAGAGAGTCTGATCCGAAGGCTTTTTTCGCAGCCGCTTTCATGCCCATATAAGTGCCGTAAGCGGTTACGGGTGAAGGATCACCGCTGCCGCCCATGGCTTCCGGCAAGCCCGACACGTGTTCTGTTTCCATACGGATGAACTCCATGTCTTTGGTTGTGGTGCCCACATCTTCGGCAGTAATATACGACCCGTTCAGATTTTTAATGAAGCGGCCATACTTGCGCAGCAGGGCTTCATTCTTGTCTTTTTTGGCATCCCCGATGATCACGGCCTTCCCGCCGCCCAGGTTTAGGCCAGAGATAGCTGCTTTATAGGTCATGCCTCTGGATAAGCGCAACACATCGTCCAGCGCTTCTGCTTCTGAAGCGTAGGGCCACATACGCGTGCCGCCCAAGGCAGGCCCCAGCACCGTGCTGTGGATGCCGATAATGGCCTTGAGACCGGTATCTTTGTCGTGGCAGAAAACAACTTTCTCGTGTTCGTGTTCTGCTATCTGATCAAAGACCGATTTGTCTTTCTTCACTTCTATCTCTTTAATCTCGACCATTTATGAATTGATTACGTGTTCTTCTATCTTTGCAGGGGGAGTAAAGTACCCCCTCCTGTTTCGCGCTGCGAAATTAATTCTTTTTTTTATTAATTCAATTTGTGCGTTGCAACCAACGTAAAAGCCTAAGGGCTTTAACTATCCTGCTGTGAAATCACTACGCTACTTAAATAAATACCTGCTCAAGTATAAATACAGGCTGCTGTGGGGCATTGTGTTTACAATTATCTCCAACATCTTCCAGATACTGCCGGCCCAGATCGTGCGCCACTCCTTCAACCTGATCAAAGAGGGCATTGGCCTGCACAACCTGTATGAGGGACTGCAGCAGCAGGAACTGGTGTATGGCATTTTCGGGAAAAGCATTCTGGTGTATGGCGTGGTGATTCTGCTGATGGCGCTGTTGCGCGGTGTTTTCCTGTTCTTTGTGCGCCAGACGCTCATCGTAATGAGCCGCCTGATCGAAAACGACCTCAAAAACGAGATCTATGCGCATTACCAGAGCCTGCCCCTCAGCTTTTACCGCAAAAATAACACCGGCGACCTGATGGCACGCATTTCCGAGGACGTGAGCCGCGTACGCATGTACCTGGGCCCAGCCATCATGTATGGCATCAACCTCGTAATCCTGTTCGTGATGGTGATCCCCTACATGCTGGCCGTTAACGTGAAGCTGACCATGTATACGCTCATTCCACTGCCTATTTTGGCCGTGAGCATCTACTATGTTAATACCATCATCCAGCGCAAATCTGATGAGATACAGCGCAGCCTTTCAGGCATTACGACCTTTGTGCAGGAGGCTTTTTCAGGTATAAGAGTGCTCAAATCGTTTGTGCGCGAAGACGACTCGCACAACAACTTTACCACCGCCAGCAACACCTATAAAGACAAATCGCTTGAGCTGAACTTTGTAAACTCGCTGTTCTTTCCGCTGGTACTGTTTATGGTGGGGCTGAGTACCATCATTACCATTTACATTGGGGGGCAGGAGGTGATCAACGGCAGCATTACCACGGGTAATATTGCCGAGTTTATCATCTACGTGAACATGCTTACCTGGCCGGTAACTTCGCTGGGCTGGACGGCCAGCTTGGTGCAGCGGGCAGCGGCCTCGCAGGAGCGCATTAACGAGTTCCTAAACACCAAAACTGAAATTATTTCGCAGCAGAACATCAGCAAGCCGATCAAAGGTGATATCGTGTTTGAGAACGTGGACTTTGTGTACCCCGATACGAATATTCATGCGCTGAAGCAGGTATCCTTCAGCATCCGCCACGGCGAAACACTGGCGGTGATCGGCAATACCGGCTCCGGCAAGAGCAGCATTGCTACCCTGCTGCCGCGCATGTATGATGTAACCGGCGGTCGTGTGCTAGTCGACGGCATCGACGTGCGGGATTATAACATCAGAAGCCTGCGCAGCCAGATCGGCTATGTGCCGCAGGACGTATTCCTCTTCTCCGATTCAATTCGCAACAACATCGGCTTTGGCTTGCCCGACATTACCGAAGAGCAGATGGTGCAGGCCGCCAAAGATGCAGACGTGTACGAAAATATCATTCATTTTCCGGAGCAGTTTGCCACCAAGCTTGGCGAGCGCGGCATTACGCTCTCGGGCGGGCAGAAGCAGCGGGTATCCATTGCGCGGGCACTGGTGCGCGAACCAAGTATACTTATACTGGACGATTCGCTCTCGGCGGTAGACACCAAAACTGAGAACGCCATACTTAACAGCCTCCGCCGCATCATGCACAACCGTACGTCTATCATTATTTCGCACCGGGTATCGTCAGTTAAACTGGCAGACCGCATCCTGGTGCTGGACGACGGAGAAATTGTGCAGCATGGCACGCACGAGGAGCTGATTGGCGACGATGGCTTGTATAAGGTGCTGTATGAGCGGCAGCTGCAGTCTGAAGATACGGAATAGTTGACCATGCCCGCTGCGTTGTTAGCCTGATATACACAAGTGCTGGCATGCTATAGCGCCCTTGTCGGAATTTTTTAGAATAGATTGTGTTATAGCTACGTATAGCAAGCTAAATCAATCTTAAAATTAACTTTTCGGTATATGGCAATCGACCTACAGCAAATTGGTAAACGGTTCAGGTTTTATACAAATCTGAAAGAACTGGATATGGAGCAACTCAAAACCATGACCGGTAGCGATGAGCAAACCCTCTCCTGCATTATTTCCGGTCAGAATTACATGCTAGATGACCTGGTTGCCATTTTAAAGCACTTCCACGACCTGAACTCGCAGTGGCTCATCTATGGTGAGGGCAGCATGTTCAAACCGATGGACCAGGACGGCAACTGCCACGACCACCAGAAAGGCTGCCTCAAGAAAGACAAAGCCGCTTACCTGAAGCAAATGCAGGACATGCTACAAGAGCTGGATGCCGCCGAAGTAGCCAAAGACCATCACCCCGACCTGGAAGCCCTAAAGGCCAAGCTGGAGCAGATCAAAGCCGCAGAGTAAACTTATTTTGAAGGGCTAAATTGTTAATGGCTTAATTTTTTATTTCGCTCAGCGATAGTGCCTTCAGAGCGAATGCGACGGAAGAATTTATATTGAAAAAGCAGGAGATAAAGTTTACCTAGGTAAACTTTATCTCCTGCTTTTTCAATTCAGGTCGATTTCTAATCTTTTGGAAAAGAGGGCCGCACAGCTGTTCAGCTATTAGCTCCTGCTGATACCGTTGAGGATGAGGTTAACGGTGAACTGCACATCGCGCTCTATCTTCTCGAAGTCAATGGTGGGCAGCTTGTGGAAGTCGGCCCGCTGGAATTCTTCGAACTGTATCAGATCTTTTACCACCATAATGGAGTAGCCCACGCGCTCGGCCTCGCAGGGCACGAACACGCCGCTGGCGATCCCCTCTTTTATCACAGCGGCATAGTAGTTTGATTCTTTGGCCCTAGACTCGCGGAAGAGTTCCTGGAAGGTAACACGCGTCTCGATCAGCACCCGAATGGAAATGGTATGCTGCGTCACGATCTCCTGGTAATAGCGCAACGAAGACTGGATGTAGCGTTGCAGGCGCCGGTGCGGGTCGGGCTCCTGCTCGGCAATACGTTTGATACGGGAAAGACTTTCCCGCCATTCCTGCGAAAAAGCCTCTATAAACAAGAGCTCTTTGTTTTTGTAGTAGTAGTAGAGCGTCGGCTTTTTAAGGCCTATAGCAGCGGCAATATCATCTAAGGTGGCCTTGCTGTAGCCTAGTTTACCAAATACTACTTTGGCAGCTTCCAGTATCTGTTCTTTTTTTGCTTCTGCTTTTGTGCCCACGGAGCTGTTCGTCTGGAGAGGCAGCAGAGACGCTGTCCTCTTCCAAATATAAATATAAATCTATACTATAAAACAGTCGATAAATTATTGCTTTACTGGTACCTGCACCACACCCTTGTCTTCAGCCGGAAACCACTCCACGTAAAAGTCTTCCAACGTCAATTTTTGTTTTTTGGCATAGTCAAAAACGGCCGCATAGAGCTTTTTAGGCAGAATGGCGACATTAGCTGTAGCCTCGGCCTGCACCACTTTCCGGCCGCCCGGTACGCGGCGCAACTCATATCCCTGCGGCAGCGCAACCCCGGAGTCCGGTACAATTACGCCAATAAAGGCTTTTATGCTGTCGCCGCTGTGGTCCGGGTCGTTGTAGTAAATGTTACCCAAGATGCCCTGCAGCGTATTGCTTTGCACCACTTCTGCCGCTTTTTTAAACGCGTTGCTAAGTGCGGGATCTTTTATGGAGCCTTCGAAAGGTTGCCCGGCCACATACATTGCCTTAGAGGTTGTCAGCTTCACATCGGGAGCCGTAAAGCCGCCAATAAAAGTATATATTACCAGCAGGATAATGGCAAAACCTGCCAGCACATAGAAGAGTTTTTTCATAGGTCGATCATGTTCTTGTATTGCATCTGGTAAAGCTGCGCATAGTAGCCGTTATGCTGCAGCAGCTGGTCGTGGTTGCCCATTTCCTTTACTTCGCCCTTGTCCAGCACAATAATGTTATCCGCTTTTTGAATGGTAGAGAGGCGGTGGGCAATAACGATGGAGGTCCGGCCATGCATCAGCTGGTCGATGGCGTACTGAATGAGCTCTTCAGTTTCAGAGTCTACGCTGGAGGTCGCCTCATCCAGGATGATGATCTCCGGGTTGTACACCATAGCCCGCACAAAGGAGATCAGCTGCCGCTGCCCCACCGACAAGGTGGCGCCCCGCTCCATCACCTGGTAGTGCAACCCACCCGGCAATCGCTCGATGAACTTCCGCGCGCCCACCAAATCTGCGGCTTCCCACATCTGCTCTTCGGTGATGCTTTTGTTGCCCAGGCTGATGTTGTCGGCTATACTTCCGGAAAACAGGAACACATCCTGCAGTACCACGCCAATATGGTGGCGCAGCACACCCAAGTCATACTCCTTCAGGTCGTGCCCATCCACCACAATATTCCCTTTGTTGATCTCGTAGAAGCGGTTGAGCAGGTTGATTACCGAGGTTTTACCGGCGCCTGTTGCTCCAACAAAAGCTACCGTTTCGCCGGCTTTCACGTCAAACGAAACATCCCGCAGCACCCACTCTTCGTCGTTGTAAGCAAACCAAACGTTCTGGAAGCTCACATTGCCGCGCAACCGCTCCGGCGCATAGGTACCGTTATCGGCAATCAGTTCCTGGCTGTCCAGCAGGCGCATCAAACGTTCGGTGCTCACCACGCCCAACTGCAAGGTGTTAAAACGGTCAGCAATCATGCGTATCGGCCGAAAGAACATCTGGATGTATAGGATAAAAGCCATTAGGGAGCCCAAAGAGGTGCGGTCGTTGATAACGCCATAAGCGCCATACCACACCAGCAGGCCCAGTCCTGCCGCCCCGATGATCTCGGCTACCGGAAAGTAAATGCTATAGTATAACACAGAGCGGATGTTAGCGCGCGTATGCTCTTTGTTGATCTCCTCAAACTTCTCCATCTCGCGCTGCTCGTTGTTGAAGATCTGCACGATGCTCATGCCGGTGATGTGCTCCTGCACAAACGAGTTGAGCCGCGCGACAGCCGTGCGTACCTCCTGAAAGGTTTCCTTGATCTTTTCTTTGAAGATATAGGTGCTGATGAGCATGAGCGGGAACGTGGAAAGGCTCACCAACGTCAGCCGCCAGTCGATGTAAAACATGAAGCCCAGGATGAACACCAGTTGCAGAATGTCGCCAATCATTGCAGCCAGCCCCTCGCTGAACACATCCGAGAGCGTCTCCACATCCGACACATTGCGCGTTACAAGGGTGCCGATGGGCGTGCGGTCGAAAAACTTCAGGCGCAGGTCCAGGATGTGGCGAAACAGTTTGATGCGGATATCACGCACCACACTCTGCCCCAGCCAACCGGCAAAATAGGTATGCAGGTATTGTACCAGGGCATGCACCACCAGCAGCACGCCCAGAATGACGAACATGCGGTTCAGACCCTCCCAGTCATTATTCAGAATGTCGTGGTCTACGGTATACTGAATAAGGAACGGGCGCACAGCGGCTAGAATAGCCGAGGCAAAGGTCAGGAAAATGATAAAGTAGAAAGTTTTGATATAGGGCTTTACGAACGTAAAAAGCCGTTTCAGTACATCGGAATCAAATACTTTACCAGTGTTTTTAGGTTTATCTTCCAAGGAAATTGTTCTGCTTTAAATGGGCTCAAGTACAAACAGGCGCTTTGACTGTACGTGTGTCTTTTCTTAACCGATTGTAAAGTTAATGGTTTTATACTTAGGGATTCAGGTTTGTACATTTGTAAATGTTTTAGCCTGTTGAGTTGTAGTTTGAAGCTTTTGCAGAAGTATGGTTGCTTTTTTAGCTATACTTGTTAATCAAACTTTTTATTCTTTTGCACTTCCGGTTATACTTGATAGCTGTTGTTTATACTTTATCAGGCAGGCTATCCTTGTTAGTTGCCGTTCCTCCTCAGTTTTATACTTGTCCTGTTGCATCTCTGGCTTTGGTGCGCTCTAAGCCCGCGCGGGCACGTCCTGGGGGTGCAGGGGCCCCCGACAAGGGCATCGCGCGGTGGCGTGAAGCTGCTCCTCGCTCCGCTGCGGGCTGCCCTTACGGGCACCGCAACATACCAAGGCGCTCAACCCAAGGACTGGAATCCATTCTCATAGCTCCTGCTTATACTTGGGCTCAAGTATAAATTGAAGTTTAAGTTAATGAGTTGGCGCGAATCTCCAGATTAGTGACTTGAGGTGGAGGTGAAGTCTTTGACTTCACTGGCCCGAAGGGGCAAATTCAGCAACACGTAGCAAAGCTCCTGCTATACAACTTATACTTCTCCAATTATACTTCAGCCAAAGCGACTACAGGCTCCCCTCCTTAGACAAGTGCGAACGCGAGTTCGAAACTTGCGGGCGTAGCTCTGAGGGGCAGAGGTGGTTGGATTCGGCACAGCAACGCTTATACTTCAGCTAAAGCAACTATCCTGCTACTCCCCTGAAAGAAGGCCTTCCGGATACGCTACTTTTGCCAGAAACAAACCTTCTGCCGGGGCGGCTGCACTGGACTTGCTTCGGTCCTGGCTGGCAATGATCTGCTCAAATTGTGCTACAGTTAGCTTTCCTTTCCCCACATCCAGCAGCGTGCCCACCACCAGCCGTACCATGCCCCGCAGAAAACGGTTGGCCCGGATGGTAAAGATCAATGTCTCCCCTTCCTGCTGCCACTTGGCTTCATACATAGTGCAACGGTAATGCTTTGTGTCGCCTTTCACTTTGCTGAATGTCGTAAAATCCTCATACTTCAAAAGTATGGCCGCTGCCTCGTTCATCTTTGCCACATTCAGTGGTCGGCTGTAGTAGTAAGTGTGGTGGCGCTGAAAAGGATCTTTGTTAAGCGTGAGGTAGTAATGGTACGTACGCGCCATCGCATCGAAGCGGGCGTGTGCCTCGTCGGGCACTAAGTATAAGTTCTTAGCAGCAATGTCGGCTGGCAGCAGGCGGTTGAGGCGGAATACAGTTTGTTGCGGCGCCAGTTCCTGCGCTACATCGAAATGCACAAACTGTTGGCTTGCATGCACGCCAGTATCTGTGCGGCCGCTACCTACGGTGGCAATTGGCTCGCGCAGCACCTTGCTTAGGCTGTCGTCGAGCACCTCTTGCACTGATAAGGCATTTGGCTGCACCTGCCAGCCATGGAAGCGGCCACCGTCATAAGCTATTTCTAAAAAGTAGCGCATAGCACAAAGGTAGGGTTTCTGCGGTTAAGGCGCTAAGCGCTGTCTGGTTCAGTTACCTGCGGCTAGCTTATTCCTCAAAAGCATCCTGTGTTTCACGTGAAATGTTGATGCCGGAGCACACGCAGTTCTTTTCTGTAAAAAGTGGTCCTGCAAAACGCTGTTTATACTTTGGCTGCTGCATGCGTTTTTGTTTTACAGGCCTTTGTCTAACTTTGCATGCTTTTCCTGTTAAACCTATTATTTTATGATACAAAGAATTCAATCTGTGTTTCTGTTGCTGTTGGCGCTGGCTATGGTTGCTATGCTGTTTCTGCCCCTTTGGTCTAAAACCGATGCTACCACCCACGAAACAGTTGTGTTAACCGCCTGGAACCTGAAATCGCACTTTCTGAATGAGCAAGGTGATATTGCTTCGGTTGGCAACCTCCCGAACAAAGGCACTTTTGCTATTGCGATGTTAGCCATTGCCGCGGCTGTTGTGGCCTTGTATGAGATATTCCAATACAAAAACCGCCTGAATCAAATGAAATTGGGCCTTTTTAACACGTTGATTATTGCGGCACTGCTGGGCACCTCGTTCTACTACGCTGCTTATGTGGGCGCTGACATGGTTATGGCTAGTGATAACGGTGCTTATGAAGCCGGCTTTTACCTGCCTATGCTAGCTTTGCTGCTCAATGCGCTGGCCAACCGCTTTATTAAACGTGATGAAGATTTAGTGCGGTCGGTGGATAGGTTAAGATAAAGCTATCGATCGTTTAGATCATAAAAACAGGCTTCTCCAGATACAGGGAAGCCTGTTTTGTTGTTGGTTTTACCTACCGTAGATTGATAGTTCTTTTTCGGTTATACTTGGTAGCAGTTGTTATATACTTTAGCAGGCAAGCTATACTTGCTAGCAGCTGTTGATGCTCAGTTCTATACTTGTCTTGTTGCATCTATGGCTTTGGCTCGCTCTAAGCCCGCGAGGGCTCGTCCTCGGGCATCGCGCAGCGGCGTGAACCTGCGCTTGCGCGCTGCCTTGCAGGCACCGGAACCCGCCAAGGCGCTCAACCCAAGGACTGGAATCCATTCGATAGCTAATGGCTTGCTCGTTTATCTGTAGGGACAGGTCGCGACCTGTCCGCGCGATACCTTCTGCTATGAGGTTTCTACTTTGACCAAAGTAATTACCTAACTCTTTTCTGGCGCGAATCTCCAGATTCGTGACTTTGGATAAATGTGAAGTCTCTGACTTCACTGGCCCGAAGGGACAAAGCAGCACCAGGAGCGAAGCTTCTGCTATACCACTTCTACTTCTCTTCCTCCTACAGCAGGATTCCCTCCTTGAGGAGGGTAGGGAGGTATTAAAGCAATGGCTACAACTACAAAGCTTATACTCAAACCAAAATAGTAGCAGAATTCTCTTTGGAGAGTAGCGGAAAGATGCATAATTACTGATCTGCCGTGCACATCCACTAAAAAGGCTTGTGCCAGTACATAGAGAATGTGTCTGCTTTTATTTTCCGCTTCTTTCTTATAAGCTATAGTTTACCCCAACGCTAAAAGATTTGTAGAACCTTCTGTCCTTAGTGGCATACCGTTCCCAATCGTGATAAAAGGAATTATGCCCGTTCAGGTTATACTTAAAAGGCAGCACTTCCACGTATCCCGTAAAGCGGTTGCTGATTTTGTAATTAAATCCTACCCCTGCCGTTGCAAAGACATTTATGCCCTTGTAATGCTCCGTGATGATGGTGGGTGTGCCACCATTCTTTGCTTCCGCAGTACTGGATTGCGTAAAGCCCCAGGCGGATAGCAGCGTGGCCGTGCCATAAAGCGGAAAGCGTTTGTAAACCTTGAAGAAAACAAACCTGCCTGTAACAGGCACTGCTACTGCACGAGTTTTAGAAGTCTCATCATGCGTTATCACCTCCCCGGAAGCACTAACGTCGGACCAGGAGCCTTTATCTTTACTGCCACCGTAGGCCGCTCCTATCTGTATACTTGCTCTTTCGTTCAGCCAGTAGCCAAGGTTAACTGCAACGGGGGCAAAATAGCCGGTAGGCAAAAATCCAGACAGTTGAGGCCCCTTGTAGTAAATGTGATAGGATATACTTGTCAGGCCGACTCCCACATACAGCCGCTCGCCCGCAGTAGTTGTTGGCTCTGTTTGTTGCGCGTTAGCCGCTAAGGATGAGAAAAGCAGTAAGAGGGAGAAAAGTAATGTTTTCATTACAAGCTTGCTTTTATTTGTAATGTGCAATGATTACCTTTTATAGCAAAAATAGATGTAGTCACCTCCTGCATTTTCGTTCAAGTCACCTGCTACTTTAATCCATCCTGTAGGAGGATTAATAGAACTACTATTGCCATATATGACACCGACTTCTTTTACAGCGTCACCGTACTTTGCAAGTCGGCTTACATGCCCAAAAACATACTTTCCTCCTGCGCCGTCATTTAAGTCTACCGGATAACTTTTCCCTCCTTCAAACTTGAACATATGTCTAAGGTCATCCCCTGGAGCAATATTGCTATAAGGATTGTTGTAGTCAAATTGAGTGTAGCTGGCAACTCTTATGTAAGTTAATGGGATATCAAACGTTTGCGCTGGATGTGCCCCATCGTTTTCATAGGTATAAGTTGTGTCTCGAGTAAAGGTTAAATAAATATATTTACCACCAGAACCTCTATTTAAATCAGCATTAATTTTAATATGTCCCACACTTGGTTGAATTGCAGAATTATCTCCGCTAATAATTCGTAAAGAATATATATAGCCAGCAGGGTTACTACTTACAAAACCCAAGCCTACAGAACTTACAAATGTAGAGGTCACTGTCGATGTAGTTGTTCCGCCGCATGGATCACAAGGAGCGATATCCTTTGTGCTAACTCCTTCTTCAGCCACATCATACTTTGGCCTTGTCGGACGCTCCTTGCCGCCATTGTCCGGCACCTGCACATCTTTGCTCACGTATTGGCCGGTTTTATCGGCTTTATACTTGTCGTCTTTGTCTTCCTTCGCATCGCCAGCTTTTATGGTTTGCTTTTGCGCAGCAGTAATAGCTTTCACTATAGGCTGCACTACTTCTTTGGCTTTGTCGCAGCCCCAGAAAGTTATACTAACAGACAGGAATAAAAACATCAGCAGCCGGAGCAGGGCGCCGGATGAGGGGGGGGTAAATGTTTGCTTTCTTATGTTGTAATAAGGTTTAAATGTATAGCAATATGTAAACCTATAACTATACCAAAAAGGCTATTTAACTCCTCTTTGTAACACCACATGCTGGTAGTTTTTCAACTGCTGCACCAGTCTGTATGGCCCCTGTTATAGGTATAACTATATAAGCACCGGTTTTCTGAACTTGTTATGTAACATCAAGTATCAAATAAGAAGCGCCACAGGCGGGTTGCCTGTGGCGCTTGCAAGTATAGGGTAAGTATGATTATCCTTCGTAGTAAAACTCCCCATAAGGGCTGCGGATGGTAAGCTCGTTGGTTTTGCTCTGCTTTACATGGCCAATCACCTGCGCCTCTACGCCAAAGGCTTTGGAGATGTCGATGAGCTCCTGCGCATACTGCTCCGGCAGGTAGATTTCCAGGCGGTGGCCCATGTTAAAGACCTTGTACATCTCTTTCCAGTCGGTGTGGCTCTGCTCCTGAATGATCCGGAACAGCGGCGGCACCGGGAACAGGTTATCTTTAACAATGTGCACCTTGTCGGTAAAGTGCAGCACTTTGGTTTGGGCACCGCCACTGCAGTGCACCATGCCATGTATGTGCGGGCGGTGTGCTTTCAGTATCTCCATTACAATCGGCGCATAGGTGCGCGTAGGTGAGAGCACCAGTTTGCCCATCTCCAGCCCGGTTTCCGGCTCTATATCGGTTAGCTTATAGTTGCCTGAGTATACCAGATCTACCGGTAACTCGGGGTCGTAGCTTTCGGGATAAGAGGCAGAGAGATACTTGTGGAACACATCATGGCGTGCTGAAGTGAGGCCGTTGCTGCCCATGCCGCCGTTATACTCCGCCTCATAGGTGGCATGCCCATAAGAGGCAAAGCCTATAATTACGTCTCCTGCTTGAATAGTATCATTTGAGATCACCTCCTCGCGGCGCATACGGGCTGTTACGGTGCTATCTACAATAATGGTGCGCACCAGGTCGCCTACATCCGCTGTTTCGCCGCCGGTGCTGTAAATGCCTACACCGTTGTCGCGCAGCATTTGTAGCACTTCCTCGGTGCCGTTGATGATGGCCGCAATCACTTCGCCGGGAACCAGGTTTTTGTTGCGCCCGATGGTGGAAGAAAGTAGGATATTGTCGGTAGCGCCTACGCAGAGCAGGTCATCGGTATTCATCACCACCGCATCCTGGGCAATGCCTTTCCACACGTTCAGGTCGCCGGTTTCTTTCCAGTACATGTAAGCCAGCGCCGATTTGGTACCGGCGCCATCGGCATGCATCAGGGCACAGTAATCAGGATTGCCGGTGAGAATATCAGGGATGATCTTACAGAATGCTTTCGGGAAAAGGCCTTTGTCAATGTTCTTGATGGCGTTGTGCACATCTTCTTTAGAAGCAGAGACGCCGCGGCGAAGGTATCTGTTTTCCATAGCTATGGTGGTTTCCTACAAATTTAAGAAAGCCCGCGGAATTAGCGGCAGCCTGAAGTATAAAATCAATAGTAACTTGTTCTATTCAACACGCCCGCATGCAACCCTTTGCTCCAAATATTACTCCCCCTATATAGAACAAGCTATATAACTTACCTTTTATGAAAAACAAACTTATGCTTCCTCTGGTGGCAGCGATGGCACTGGCTACTTCTTCTCTGCTCGCGCAGGATTTACCTGCCGCTATACCGCAAGCCGCGGCGCCTTACAAAACGGCCATTGGCCTGCGCGCAACCTACGGCGGCCCCACAGGTACCGGTCTGGACGTTAGCGTGAAGCACTTTTTCTGGAAAGAATCGGCGATAGAGGCACAATTTAGCTTACCTGCCCGCGGCACTTACCTGGCTTCTGTCAGTTACCTTTGGCAGCCGCAACTGCTGCACTCCAGCCGTTTCCGGCCTTACGCCGGTTTAGGCCTGGGCATTGTGGGCACCAACCAGAGCCGGCTAGGCGAACGACAGCCCATGGAAACGAACCTGGTCGGCAGCTATACCATTGGCATCGAGTATACTTTCCCCAGAGCTCCAATTGCTTTGTCGCTGGACTACCACCGTACTTTTGCCGGCTACAAAATAGATTACATGCGCGGTGCCAGCCTTAACACATTAACCAGTATCGGGGTAGGTTTTAAGTATATTATCCGATAGCATACCTAAACAAAAACGCAGCATAAGTATAACCTTATGCTGCGTTTTAAATTTAGCGCTACACTGATATTATTCCTGTATACGTACCACCTTGAATTCGGTGCGGCGGTTACGCTGGTGTTCTTCTTCTGTTTTGGCATTTTTCACAACCAGGCGGCTCTCGCCATAACCTTTGGCGGTAATACGTGAGCGGTCAATGCCCTTCGAGATGATGTACTCTACGGCAGATTCGGCACGGCGCTGCGACAGGTCCTGGTTATAGGCATCGGAACCACGGGCATCAGTATGGGAACTCAGCTCAATGGAAATGCTAGGATTATCTTTCAGCACCTGCACTAGCTTATCCAGCTCCACAGCGGCATCAGGCCGAATATTGGCCTTGTCGTAGTCATAGAAGATATTCTCCAGCACAATTGCTTTCTCTTTCACGATCTCGTTCAGCACCAGCGTCGCTGTCAGGCGCACTTCGTTCTCTTCTTCTGTCAACTGGTCCTGCGGCGGCATTTTGCCTACGGTAGTTACACTTTGGCGGGCAGTAAAGAAGCCCGGCTTCTCCGCCACCAGCGAGTAGGTGGAAGCACTATCCAAGGCAAAGGTAAACTTACCGCTGGCATCGGTGGTAGTGGTGCGCAGGGCCTGCCCCCGCTCATCCTGCAGTGTCACTTTGCTGTTAGGCACCGCGGTGCGCTGGCGTGCACCTTCACGCAGTTGGTACAGTGTACCATCTACAAAGAAGTTCACTTGCTTGCGCTTCGACTTTACAATCACATAGATGTCGTCGCTGCCTTTGCCGCCTTCGCGGTTAGAAGAAAAATAGCCGGTGTTGTTGTCCTTGAAAAAGATGCCGAAGTCATCACCAGGCGAGTTAACGGGCTTCCCCATATTCACTGGCTTCCCGTTTTCCACGCGGAACAGGTCCAGGTTACCTAAACCCGGCAAGCCATCGGAAGCAATGTATAAAGTACCATCCGGCCCAACTGATACAAAGCTCTCATTACCTGTCGTGTTGATATCTGGCCCCAGGTTTTCCGGTGCTGAGAAGCGGCCATTTTCATTCACGGTAGCTTTGTAGATATCATTGCCGCCCAGGCCACCTTTGCGGCTGGAGGAGAAGTATAACGTTTTGCCGTCGGGGGAGAAAGCGGGAGACGAATCCCAGGCCTGCGGGTCGTTGATGTTGAGCAGCTTGGGCTCTGTCCAGCCCCCGGCGCGATGAAAAGTGATGTATAAATCCACGTTCTGGCGCCCTTTTTTCGTTCCCTCGTTGCCGCGGGCAAATACCATTGTGCCGCCGTCGTTAGAAAAGGTGGCCAGTGCATCGTGCAGGCCCTCCACATTCACGGTTTCAAACTTATGCACGGCGCTGCCCATGCTGGCAGAGTCAGCGAGCGTGGTAGCGTAAGTATCCAAAAAGCCTTCGCCGTTGCCCAGGTACTCTTTGCCGGGGCCACGCGTAGAGGAAAACACCAGCTCGTTGGCCAGCACATAGGGCGCGAACTCTGATGCTTCCGAGTTGAGCGCGCCCAAGTTGTGGACCTCATACTTCTGGTTGCTGCGCAGAATATTACTAATCGTGCTGAAGTTCTCCACCTCTTTGGCGGCCTGTGCTTTCAGTTGGGTGTTGGTGCCCACGCGCAGGTAATCCTGCAATTGATTGAGGGCTTCTTCGTACTCGCCATTAGCTTTCAGCGCCAAGCCATAGTAGAAGTAAGCATCTTCCCGCTTAAAGCCACCCTCTAAAGCCGCTTTATAGTATGGAGCGGCCAGCGCAATGCGGTTAGAGCGGCGGTAAGCCTCCGCGATCCGGTAGTTGATCTCGCCGGCGTTAGGTTCCTTAGTGAGTGCCTGCTTGTAGTATGCGATGGCCCGTTCGTACTGCTCCTGCTCAAAGCGTTTGTCGCCTTTGCTGAGGTACTTGCCGGTGCCACAGCTCCCAAGCACCACAAGCAGCGCAAATAAACTAACAAGCTTCAGTTTCAGGGCGATAGGCTTTTTTAGCAATTGATGCATGAGCAAGTATAAATTCGTTTTTGGCAGTTAAAAATACTTGGAGAGCCAGCTGTTACCGGCCGGCCGTGGCCATGCCTCCCGCAACTCTCCGTAATCATGTACTAATGTATCAAAATAAAGTGTATTTTTATCAATGTCGCCGGCAGCCACTTTGCCTTTCAGCTCCTGCATGGGTACTACCTCTACCTGCCCTTCGCGCAGGAAAGCTAAGCGGGTACGGTCGAAAAACGAGACGTTAAGCTGCTGCTCCAATTCCCGAACAAAGTGCACTGATTTATCAATCGAGCAACCACTGGCCGATGTGGCGCTTTCGTTATTCGCTAAAACTAAAAACTGGTTGTGGAGCAGCCGTGCCGAAGCCTGCAAGCCTTTCCCGTGGCTACTCCACTCTTCTGCAAAACGCTGCAGTTGGGGATTTATTTCAGCCTGTTCCGCCGCTGTCAGTGGCCGGTCAGCCTGGTAGATCCAGAGGCGCGCATGCTGCGGCAATTCGTCAAACGGAATATACATGTTATAGTTGATTGTTTGTTGTTGGATGGCTTCGAGGTAGCAGGTTTAGTGCTAAATGGTTGATGTAAAGGAATACAGCACCCTTACACATGTAACCTTTCCCTTACCTGCTCAACCCTTCGGCTTGCGCGATCAATTCGGCAATATCGAAGACTTTTACGTTTTCTTCCTGCTCCTTGTTCTTCACGCCATCGCTCATCATCACCATACAGAACGGGCAAGCCGTTGCAATTACGCTGTTGCCGCCACCTAACGTAGCCAGTGCTTCCTCGGTGCGCTCAATGTTGATGTCCTTTTTGCCTAGCTCCGGCTCTTTCCACATCTGGGCACCACCGGCACCGCAGCACAAGCCATTGGCCCGCACACGCTTCATCTCCACCAGGTCGGCATCCAGGGCTGCAATTACCTCGCGTGGCGCTTCGTAAATGCCATTGGCACGGCCCAGGTAGCAGGAATCATGGTAAGTGATGCGCTTGCCCTTGAACGCTTCGCCGCCCTGCACGTGCACTTTGCCCTCGTTTATAAGCTGCTGCAGAAAGGTAGAGTGGTGGATCACCTCATAGGTGCCGCCCAGATCAGGGTATTCATTTTTGATGGTGTTGAAGCAATGCGGACAGGCCGTTACGATCTTCTTGATGTTGTATCCGTTCAGCACCTCAATATTGGTAAGCGCCTGCATCTGGAACAGGAACTCATTGCCAGCCCGCTTGGCCGGATCGCCGGTGCAACTCTCTTCTGTACCCAGCACGGCATACTTAATGCCGACGTGTTCCAGTATCTGCACAAAAGCACGGGTCACACGTTTATAGCGGTCATCAAAAGCACCGGCACAGCCCACCCAAAACAAAATTTCGGGCTCCTCGCCGCTAGCAGCCATTTCAGCCATGGTCGGCACTTTCACTAATCTTTTATTCTCTTCCATTTGGTTTTATACTTGAAAAGACGCTTGAACAAAACACAAAGGATTGCTTGTACAGGTCCTTTGCTTTTATGCTTCGCCTGAAAATTGCTTTGTTAGTTTTTTGAAGGCACGTACAGGTCGTCAGCCCAGTTAAAGCGGTCGGCTGGGGAGAAGGCCCAGGGCGCTCCGTTGTTCTCTATGTTGGTAAACATGGCATTCAGCGAGGCTGGCGCGGCGGACTCTTCCAGCACCAGGAAGCGGCGCAGGTCCATGATGGTTGACAGTTGGTCTATGTTCACCGGACAGGCTTCTACGCAGGCATTGCAGGTGGTGCAGGCCCAGAGTTCTTCCGGGGTTACATAGCCGCGCAGCAATGTTTTTTCTTCGGTTACCTCCACACGCTCCACGCCCATTTCTTGGTAATGGTTAGGGTGGAAGATAGCCGGATGTTCTCCTTTCTCTTCCATCCTGTCGCGGGTATCCATCACAATTTTGCGTGGCGAGAGCAACTTGCCGGTAATGTTAGCCGGGCAAACAGCTGTGCAGCGGCCGCACTCCGTGCAAGTATAGGAGTCCATGAGCTGTTTCCAGGTCAGGTCTTCCACGTCTTTAGCGCCAAAGCGCTGCAGAATCGGGTTGCCATCAGCGTCCATTTCCGGGGCAGGTGGCTGGTAGCTGGGGTCCAGCATGGCTTTTATCTCGTGCGTAATAGCCGGATTAGTGGTAAACTTACCTTTGGGCAGCAGCTTGGAGAAGTATACGTTCGGGAAAGCCATGATAATGTGAAAGTGTTTGGAACTAGGCAGGTAATTCATAAACGCCAGAATGCCCAGGATATGAATCCACCAGCCCACACGCTCAATCACGTGCAAAGTACCAGCATCTGCGCCGAAGAGGTTTACGAAGGCGCCACTCACCGGAAAGCTGCCCGCCATCGGCTCACCGCTCAGCTGTGCCAGTTTCTGGTCGGCAATGTTAAAGGCAAACAGTGCCAGCATCAGCACGATTTCAGTAACAAGTATGATATTGGCATCCAGCTCAGGCCAGGCACGCATCTCTACGCCAGAGGCCAGGCGCGGCAGCTTTTTCACATTACGGCGCCACAGGAAAATAGCACAGGCTATAATCACCAGCGCCGCCAGCACCTCATTTACCGCCATCAGGCCACTATACAGCACCCCGGCAAAACCCAGGATGCGGTGCGTGCCAAAAATACCATCGATCAGTATCTCGATCACCTCCACATTGATCACCAGAAAGCCGACATACACAAACAGGTGCAGCACAGCAGGCACAAGGCGCTTAAACATTTTCTGCTGCCCAAACGCCACCAGCAGCACGTTGTTAAGGCGCTCCGACGGGTTATCGGCCAGCACCATGTTGCGGCCCATTAGTACATTGCGACGTATCCGGCTGATCTGCCACGCAAACAGACCGATACCCATCACCGCCACTATCAGGAAGATGATATTCTCAATTCCTATCGCCATAAATTATTCGTTATACATACTAATTGATAGATAAAGATACTAAATAATGCCAATAAAGGTACGCAGCGGCTGTTTTTAAAATAATTTTAGGAAGAATGTTTGCTACTTAAAAATTGGTTACTACTTTTGCATACCCTTACGGAATAGGGTGGCACAACAAGAGCTGGTGATGTAGCTCAGTTGGTAGAGCAAAGGACTGAAAATCCTTGTGTCGTTGGTTCGATTCCAATCATCACCACCAAAACCCTTGTCAGCAATGGCAAGGGTTTTTTGTTTTTATGCGCTTACCTGTATAAAACCCTAACAGCCATACTTTGTTCGTGGCGCCTTACCGGCAGCCCTTCCGCAATTCCAGCAAGGCTGCCGAGTAGCCCAACTGATAGGCTTTGCCGAAGTGCACACAGGCTGAATCGGGCTGCTGCGCCCGTTCTGCGCGGCCCAACAGGTAGTATACCCGGCCATTCTCCTTATCCAGGTACAGCGCCTGCCGGTAATCCAGGGTTGCGGCCTGGTTGCTCCCGGTTTTATAATAGCCAAAGCCGCGGTAAGTAAGTGCATCTACCTGCCGTGCCTTGCCGCTGGTGTGCTGCAGAAAGAGGGTCAGGTCGGCAATAGCATCTTTATACTTGTGCAGGTAAAACAGGCGTACTTCGCCGCGCTTCAGGTATGCTTTCCACAATTTGCTGTTGAGTTGCAGAGCCCGGCTCTGGTCTGCCTCGGCTTGTTTATACTTTGCTAAATGCTGGTAGCTGCGCCCGCGCATGTAGTATGCTTCTGCTGAGGGCCGCTGCTGCAGGGCAATTACCTGGTTCAGGTCATTGAGGGCGGCGTCATAATCTTCAAACACGTTCAGCTCTATGCCTGCCCTGGCCTGGTAGGCTGCTGCATGGTCCGGCTGAAAAGAAATGGCATCCGACAGCAGCCGGTGCGCACTGCTATACTTACCATGCTCCATATACATGAGTGCGGTTTTATACTTGTCCTCCCCGGTAATGTAATCCATCACTACTTTCAGCAGCAGGCTCATCAGCAGAATACCTCCTACAAATGTTAACGTGATCACCCAGTCTTTGCGGGAGAAACGGCGGCCTTCGTCCTGCCGGATGGTGTGGTAATGGCGCTCTGACACCGGGGCTGGCGGCCGGGTACGGTAATAGGGCGTGCTATACTGCCGCGCGTGCTGCCGGAGCGATCGGTGCTCATACTGGTACAGCAGCCGCAGGTCGTAGCGGGCGCGCTTGCTGGTATCGGAGAGAGTTTGATAGGCTGTATTCACTAACTTAAACTGCTCCTCTGCCAGCACATTGCCCGGGTTTTTATCGGGATGATACTTCAACGCGAGCCGCTTGTAAGCACGCTTTACTTCCTGTGTAGAGGCTGTCGCACTTATCTCTAGAACAGTGTAAAAGTTAGGCTCCAAGCAGGCTGTAAATTAAAAAGTTGTGGGTTTAAATTAGCTAATTTCGTACAATATACCGCAAAATCCGTACTACACTCTTAACTGAATATACTTAGCGTAAATTTTTTAATCTACCTCCGTATACAGAGAAAGCATCAAAAAAGCTAAAAGAAATTATGGCAATTCAAGACAACGGCGCACGGGAAAAGAATCCAAACCTGATTGAAAACCTGATGGGGTATATTGATACCCGCATTGATATCATCCGGCTGGAAATACAGGAGAAGCTCAAATCCTCATTTGTAACATTGCTGCATGTGGTGTTGCTGGGTTTTACGGCTTTAATGTTTTTTATCTTTTTCAACATTTTTCTGGGCTTACTGCTCAACGACCTGCTCGACAGTTACTTCTGGGGCTTCGGTATAATTGCACTTATTTACGTAATACTACTAGTAGTGCTGATCGTGGGAGTAGATAAAAAGATTTTCCAGGGTGTAGCCGATAAAGCATTTGACAATACTATTTATAAAGCAGATAAACGAGAACCAAACGTATGAGCGAGTTAAACAACCCTCTTTTTGAGGACCAGCGGGAGTTTTTAGAGCGCCAGAAAGACGAGTATAAGCATGCTCTGATGGGCGATGTAGACCACCTCAAAGCACAGGGAGAGGAGATTGGCAAGAAAGTGGCCATGGCTGGTGGTGTGCTGCTGGCCGGCTACCTGCTGAAACGCCTCTTTAGCAGAGGAGGGGATAAAAAAAAAAGTAGGAAAGTAAAAAAGGCAAAGAAACGGCTCAAGGCTTCTGGTAAAAGTAGTACAGCCAAAGAACCGGCCTCTTTTGACCCGCGTGTTTATAAAGTAGAGGAAAGCCACCCGGCTTATGGCACAACCAACCATACCTCTACGGCAGTGGCAAAAGGCTTTATGAAGTCCGATCTGGCACAGGCCATTTCGCAGCAGGTAGTAGCTTTGCTGATGATCTACATCTCGAAAAAGGTGGAAGAATACTTAAACAGTGTCTCTGAAAATAACGATATTGCGGCTGCACCACTGGTGGTGACTGAGATAGAGACCACTGAGTATATCGTTCCGGAAGAGAATGCCCTTTAGCGAAAACCGATTAAAAAAACCTTATCTACTATCAGGCAGGAAGCACTTCGCTGTGCTGCTCGATCCCGACAACCTGACGGAGAATTCCTGCCTGAGCTTACTGGCCCAAAGTAAATCCTGCCACATCGACTTTTTTTTTGTTGGAGGAAGCCTGATTACAACAGATAACCAGGCAGCCATTATCCGGCTGATTAAGGCGCACACCACTATTCCAGTTATACTTTTCCCAAGCAGCAGCCTGCACATCGACCAGCAGGCAGATGGTATTCTGCTGCTCTCCCTTATCTCTGGCCGTAATCCTGATTTCCTGATCGGGCAGCACGTTCTTTCGGCCCCTATGCTGAAGGCTAGCCTGTTGCAGGTATACCCAACAGGCTATATGTTGGTAGATAGCGGCCGCCAGACTACAGCTTCTTACATGAGCGGCACTACTCCCCTGCCACACGATAAACCAGCTATTGCCGCCTGCACAGCTATGGCCGGCGAGCTGCTGGGTCTGCAATACATCTACCTGGATGGCGGCAGCGGGGCACTGCAGCCGGTACCTTCCCCCATGATTGCTGCCGTACGGGCGGCTGTAGACCTGCCCCTTCTTGTTGGCGGCGGTATTAACACTATCAAAAAAGCAAAAGATGCTTTGGAAGCAGGCGCAGACCTGATTGTGGTAGGCAACCATATAGAAAAAAACCCCGGCTTTCTGGCCGAGGTTTCCAATCTTGTCGCTTCTTACAACGTCGCGTTAAATGTTAGTCGCTGATTCGCGGCGACGCATCTTACCGGCTGGTATACCAAACATCATTTTAAAACGGCGGCAGAAGTAAGCAGTATCTTTATACCCTACTTCTTTGCCAATCTCGCGAATGCTCTTTTTGGTAGTCCGTAGCAGGAACACGGCACGCTCCATGCGCTGGTATTCGATGTAGTCCTGCGGGTTAATGCCGGTTAGCATTTTGAAGTACTGGCCTACATAATCTTCCGACACGTTTGCTACATTCGAAAGTACCTTATTCGACAGATCGCCACCTAAGTTCTCTTTGATGTAATTGAACAGGTCAATCAGGCGCGGATCTTTGAAGTACGTGCTGTTGGTAGCCAACTGCTCCACAAACATGCGGTTGCGCAGGATGTGGCGTACAATCTCTACTACAATGTTCTCAGTGTAGATGTTAATCAGGCGCTCCTTCCCTGGCAGGTCCTGCATGCTCTCTTCCACCACTTTGATGACCAGGTTGGCCAACTTGTTGTTGTTAGAGATCAGGAAAGCCGGCAGGTCCAGCGAGGCGAAAAAGTTAACCGAGTCAAAAACTTTTGCCTCGAAACTCACATAGCTGTGGCTTTCTTCTGCATCGCCGATCAGGTCCAGATCGTTATTACTCCTAAAGAACTTCTCTCTATTAGAGATCAGATCGTCATTGGTGATGGTCCTTCCTTCCCCTTGCGGGCCGTAGGTCACTTTTGTACTGCGACCGCCTGGTATAAACAACAATTCTCCTTCTTCCACCAGTTGCTCCTCTTCCCCAAAAAAGACGCTTCCTTTGTGTAACAGGATCAGGTTGTTCCCCACATCATAGGCATTGCGTACCGTAAAAGGCTGCTGCAACACCAGATTTTTAGCTTTAATGAACCGCACCCCAAGCGATTCAATAATTTTATTGTAATCTTCCATGTATGTTACCAACTAACTTTTATACTATAAACCCTTTAATTTGGCCTAAAGCTAAGACTAATCTTTATAAAATTCAAAATAATTCTAAAAATTAAATTTTAATTAGCTAAAGCCTATTCATAGATTAAACGACACATAGACAGCATTTTAATGCCAATTCTACTTTAGTAATTCTCTTGAAATTACTATTTTCTGTATCTCCGAAGTGCCTTCATAAATTTGTGTAATTTTAGCATCACGCATCAAACGTTCTACATGGTATTCTTTTACGAAGCCATAACCGCCATGCACCTGCACTGCTTCCACAGTGGTATCCATGGCTACTTTCGAGGCAAAAACCTTCGCCATTGCGCCTGATTTTCCATAGTCCCGGTTGCTGTCTTTATCGTCAGCGGCCTGCAGGCATAGCAGCCGGGCAGCTTCGATGTTAGTGGCCATATCGGCCAACTTGAACTGAATGGCCTGGTGCTGCGCAATCTCTACCCCGAAGGCTTTCCGTTCTTTGGCATACTTTACAGCCAGTTCGTATGCGCCGGAAGCAATCCCGAGTGCCTGCGCTGCAATTCCAATACGGCCACCGGCCAGCGTCGACATCGCGAATTTGAAGCCGAAGCCATCTTCGCCAATGCGGTTTTCTTTCGGCACCTTCACATCCGTAAACATCAGCGAGTGCGTGTCGGAGCCGCGAATCCCCAATTTGTTTTCTTTCTTACCCACTACAAAGCCTTCGGCGCCACGCTCTACGATCAGGGCGTTGATGCCGCGATGGCCTTTCTCCGGGTTTGTTTGTGCAATCACCAGGTATACTGAGGCCGTGCTGCCATTGGTGATCCAGTTCTTGGTACCGTTCAGCAGGTAGTAATCACCTTTGTCTTCGGCTGTAGTATGCTGCGAGGTCGCATCAGAACCGGCTTCCGGCTCTGACAGGCAAAAAGCGCCGATAATCTCGCCGGTAGCTAACTTGGTTAGATACTTCTGCTTTTGCTCTTCGGTGCCATACTTCTCCAGGCCCCAGCAAACAAGGGAGTTATTTACAGACATTACAACAGAAGCAGAAGCATCTATTTTGGAGATCTCCTCCATTGCCAGCACATACGATACCGTATCCATGCCGCCGCCGTTATACTTCGGATCCACCATCATGCCTAAAAAGCCAAGCTCACCCATCTTCTTAATTTGTTCAGCCGGAAATTTCTGGTGCTCGTCGCGCTCAATAACGCCGGGCAACAGTTCGGTCTGGGCAAATTCGCGGGCAGCGGCCTGTACTGCTAACTGTTCTTCTGTAAATTGAAAATTCATGCTTATGTATGTATGAAAGAATGAAGTGATACGGTAATTAAGGGCACAAAGCTATGAAATACGTGGTATAATTTAAACCGGACAGAACAATAATTGTTCTGGCAGCCTTTATACTTATACATGAACGACAGACCGCCCAAACATATTTCATATAAAATAATACAAATAAGCAACACCGCCTTTCAGTTGAAAGGCGGTGTTGCTTATTTGTCGTGTTACAATTTATACGGGACGCCTTAATTCCGACGGCCACCCATCAGCAACGAAACGTAATACAACAGGGTAGCCAAAGAGCCCAGCGCAGCTACCACATAGGTCAGTGCGGCCCATTTAAGCGAATCTTTCGCCATGCCATACTCCTGCCTGCTAACCACACCGCTCTGGCTGATCCAGGCCAGCGCACGCTTGCTGGCATCAAACTCTACAGGTAAGGTAATAAAGCTAAAGAGCGTGGTGAGGCCAAACAGCGCGACACCAATGGCCAGCGGCACTGGCGTTGTCTGCAGCATAAAGATCCCGATCAGAATGATCCACTGCATATAGCGCGATGTGATGCTCAGCGCCGGCACCATGGCCGAACGGAACTTGAGAAAAGCATACGCTTTGGCATGCTGCACGGCATGCCCGCACTCGTGGGCAGCTACGGCAGCGGCAGCGGCGCTGCGCGCCTCATACACATACTCGCTCAGGTTTACCGTTTTGTCGGAGGGGTTATAATGGTCTGTTAAACGGCCGGCAACCGACATTACTTTTACATCCGTAATGCCATTGTCATGCAGCATCTTCTCCGCAACTTCCCGGCCGCTCAAGCCCGAGCTCAGCGGTACCTGCGAGTATTCCTTGAACTTACTTTTCAGCCGGGCACTCACACCCAGGCTAACCAGCATAAAAATGATACCTATGAAATATATTCCTAACATGGCTATACTTTATTCTTGTTTTGAATGTACTTGTTGTTCTATTTTCTTCACGATGTTAGTGGTCGAATAGCCTTTTACCAGCGGCACTGTCTTCACTTCGCCGCCACGGGCGCTTACCACTTCGTGCCCTACGATCTGCTCCACTGCATAATCATCGCCTTTCACCAGTATATCCGGCTGCACGGCTTTGATCAGTTCCAGGGGCGTATCTTCATCAAAGAGCACTACTGCATCTATAAACAAAAGGGATGCCATAATGCGCGCGCGCGACATTTCGTCCTGTAGCGGACGGCTCGGGCCTTTTATACGGCTAATGGAGGCATCGGTATTAAGCCCCAGCACGAGTTTATCGCCAAGTTGTCTGGCTTTTTCAAGATAGTCTACGTGGCCCAGGTGCAGGATGTCGAAGCAGCCGTTGGTGAATACGATCTGCTGGCCTTGTGCACGCCATTGCTGCACCTGCTGCTGCAACTGCGGAAGAGATAGAATTTTATCGGTTGAGTTCATGAAGGGGTATGTTCGTTTCGGCCGGCTGCACGGCAGAACCTCTGCGCTTTAGCATGCTGGCTATAAAACTAAGCACTCCCATTACAACGACCAAAAGTGTTTGCGAAGTATGCGCCAGCAAGGCGTAGGCCATGCCAGCCTCGCGGTTAACGCCATACAGCAGCAAGGTGGCCTGCACCAGCAGGTGGTATACGCCCACGCCACCCTGCACCGGCGCCGCCATACCCAGGCTGCCCACCAGCAAAACAGACAGGCCGGCACCCCAACCCAGACTGCTGGTGCCCGGCAAAGCAAAGAATACGACCACACTCATGCCGTAGTACATGGCCCACACAAAAACAGTATGTCCCCAAAAGGCCAATTGGTTATCTACTTTGGTAATGCTGAACACCCCCTGCAACATGCCCCGCACAAATCCTACAGCCTTTTTAAAGAAAGCATGCTGGCGCAGGCGGCTCAGGTAGCGCAGCCCTATACCAAGTATAAATATGCTCAAAGCCAGCAGTGCCCATATCACCCAATAGAACGAGTTTATACTTTGCTCCAGGTGGCTATACTTGTCTGTGAAGAGTTCGACAAAGAACTCGCGGATGCGGCCAAACTCGATCAGGAAGGTAAGGGCCACCACCAGCAACAGCATCAGCATATCGATAAAGCGCTCAGCTATGACGGTGCCAAAGCCGGTATTAACAGGCAGGTTATCGGTGCGCTTCAGAATGGTGCAACGGGCCACTTCGCCCATGCGGGGCAGCACCAGGTTGGCCAGGTAGCCCACCATCATGGCGTTATAGGTGTTGGCAAACGAAGGGTTGTAGCCGGTGGGCCTGATCTGCATCTTCCAGCGGATGGCACGGCTTACATAGGCAAAGGCTCCCATCACCACCGACAAGAGCACCCAGCCATAGTTCGCATTTTTCAGTTCTGCCCACATCCGCGCAAAGTCCAGCTCTTTTAGCGCGTACCACATCAGAAAAGCGGATACACCTAAAAGCAGACTATACTTCAGGAAAGAGAGCAGTTTCTTCATGCACGGTAATTATACCAGGCGGTTGTGCTGGTCCGGGAAAACAAGTGTCGGCTGGTGGGTTTTGGCGCCTTCAAATTTAATGCTGCAATAGGAGATCACGATTACGATATCGCCTACCTGCACTTTGCGGGCGGCCGGGCCATTCAGGCAAACCGTGCCGGTAGCGCGCTCGCCTTTGATGACATAGGTCTCAAAACGCTCGCCATTGTTGATGTTCACGATCTGTACTTTCTCATTCTCCACCAGGTTGGCGGCATCCATCAGGTCCTCGTCAATGGTAATGCTGCCCACATAGTGCAGCTCGGCCTGTGTTACTTTACAACGGTGAATTTTAGACTTTAATACCTCGATATACATGATGACGTGTTGTAATAAAGCGCAAAGTTAGAGAATAAGCAGGATATTAACTACCAAACTGGCAGCACCTGCTTTCCTTCCGCTTAGAAACAATCTATGCTTCGTTTAAATTCACGAGGAGGTTATCAATCAGGCGAACAGGGCCTACAAAAGCAGCAATGCACAGCGCTACCTCTCCGGCGTTTTCTGTCTGCGCCAGCGGCTGCAGTGTATCGGGGTTAGCTACCTCAAAGTATTCCAGTTGTACCTGCGCTATACTTGCCAGGTAAGCTTCTACGGTTGCTTTTATAGTATAGAGCGGCTTTTTACCCAGTTGTTCTTTTGCCAGTTGCAGGGCTTTGTAAAGGCTGGTGGCCTGCTGCCGCTGCACCGCATCCAGGCGCTTGTTGCGCGACGACATGGCCAGCCCGTCCGGTTCGCGCACAATTGGGTAGCGCACCAGTTCCAGGTTAAAGCTAAGTCCCTGCACGAGTTGGTTAATAATGGCGTACTGCTGCAGGTCCTTCTGCCCGAAGTAAGCACGGTGCGGCTGCACCAGGTGGAACAACTTGCTCACTATCGTTGCCACGCCATGGAAGTGCCCCGGGCGGTGTTCTCCTTCCATAACGGCCTCCAGCGGCCCGAAACTAAACTGCAGCAGCGACTGTTGTGGGTATACTTCTTCTTTGTTGGGGGCAAACAGGTAATCGCATGCCACGGAGTGCAGCAGCTCAATGTCCTGCTCCAGCGTGCGGGGGTATAAGTCGTAATCATCTGGGTTGTTAAACTGGGTAGGATTTACGAAGATGCTGCAAACAGTAACATCGTTGTCCTGGGCAGAAGCGCGCAGCAACGCCAGGTGGCCCTGGTGCAGGGCGCCCATGGTCGGCACAAAACCTATTGTTTTGCCACTGCAGCGGAGCGCCTGCACCAGAGTATGCATGTCGCTTGCCTGCTTTATAACTTGCATGAGAAGGAGTTTAGTTAAATGGGACAGTTAAAGCCGGCAAAAGTAAGTTATAGCTCATAAAATTGAAAATTAGAACAAAAAATACTAATTTTGCACGTCCCATTACTGTTGCTTTATAAATTTTAATATCATACCATGTCTAAATTGCGCATCTTATACGCCGCCACCGAAATCAATCCTTTCTTGCAGACCACAAAAGTAGCAGAGTTTCTGGAAACCCTGCCACAGGGGATGCAGGAACGCGGAATGGAAATTCGTATTTTTGTTCCACGGTTCGGCCTGATTAACGAACGCAAAAACCGTTTACATGAGGTGGTACGCCTTTCCGGCATCAACATTGCCGTAGGTGACGATGAAAAACCGCTGGTTATCAAGGTGGCTTCTATTCCGAATGCCAAACTTCAGGTTTATTTTATTGATAACGAAGACTATTTTCACCGAAAGTCCGTTTTCGTGGACAAGAACAACAAGTTTCACCAGGATAATGATGAGCGCGCGATCTTTTTCTGCAAAGGTGTGCTGGAAACAGTAAAGAAACTGGGCTGGGCGCCAGACGTGGTGCATTGCAACGACTGGATGACAGGCCTGATTCCGATGTATTTGAAATCGACCTATAAGAAAGACCCGATCTTTAAAGATGCCAAATCGATGTTTACCGTGTACAACCACAACTATAAGCATCAGTTTGACGGTAACCTGCTGGAGAAAGTAAAAATGCTGGACATCGACGACGACATGCTTACTAACCTGCAGTCAGCCGACCTGGACAGCTTTATTAAAATTGGTATGGAGTATGCCGATTCTGTGATCAAAACAAACGAAGACTTCAGCGATAACATCAATGCCATGTTCAGCGACTACATGCAGACCAAAAATATCAGCACTGTTAGCGCCGACGACACCCTGTTAGACTCTTACTACAACCTGTATAATGAACTCAGCCGTTAGAGGATTCCTTTTCTTCTTTTTTGCCACTACCCTGCTTGCCTCCTGCGAAGACCCCAGCGATATTGGACTGAACCTGCAAGACAAAAACCAACTAGGAACCGGTTTTACTGATACTTTAACTATACATTCAGGTACAGTGCTCCAGCCAGACTCGGTTCTGTCGTTCCAGATAGCACCGGTACAGGTGGGCACGTATGCTGACCCGGTACTTGGCCTGGTGCAGGCAACTACTTATACCGAACTGGGGCTGGGTGGCACCAAAGTAAACCTGGGTGATAACCTGACAGCGGATTCAGCCGTGCTGACGCTGGACTATGCCTCTATTTACGGCAACAAAAATGCGCCGCTTACGCTGGAGGTACACCGCCTGACAACAGGCTTCCAGGAGAAAGTATCTTATTTTGCGAACTCTTCGCTTCCGTATGAAAACGAGCCGCTGGGTACAGTTACGTTTCAGCCGCACCTGATACCGGTAAAGAGTGGCAATACACAGGTTGACTCTGCCGTAGTAGCCCGCGTAAAACTAGATCCGGCATTTGCTGCTGAGCTGGTGGCGCAGTCAGGCCAGAGCACCTTTGCCGACCAGGCAAGCTTTAACAACTTCCTAAACGGACTGGCACTTGTACCTAGCGGCGATCCGAATAATATCGTCAGCATCAAGCCAACCTCAGCCCGCACGAAGTTAACGCTATACTACAAGGCTGGCAGCGAACAGAAAACAAAAGACTTTACCATTGGCAGCAGCCAGCGCTTTTTTACGAACATACAAACCGATCGTACCGGCACGGCTCTCGAAGGGCTAACCCAGAAAGGACAGTATGTACCTGCTAATGAGACAGGAGGCGAAACGTACCTGCAGACCAACACGCAGCTGTTTACCAAGATAGAGATACCGGGCCTGCAGCAGTTGAAAGAGCAGCAGGGCAACATCGTGCTAAACCGGGCAGAACTGATCATTCCGGTAAAAGCAGCGTCGGTCGCCACGCTGGCACCTCCGCCGGTACTGGTGCTTTATCCGACCAACAACAACAACCACATTCTGAAGAATGCTGCAGGCGCTACGATTACAGTGCAGCAGGAACAGGCAGGCGCACTTAACCGAACAGAGTTCCCGGCTGCCATCCCTTATGATGCCAGTAAAGGCCAGTACAGCGTAAATATCACGTCGTATGTACAGGCCATTTTACAGGGGCAGAAAGCTAACACTGGCTTTTTGCTGGCTCCAACAAAGATTACGATCAGCAATCAGAATGGCTATTCTACTGTTTCAGCCGAAACATCGCCTTACCGGGCCATCCTCAGCAATACCGGGGAGCAAAAAATTAAATTATTACTATATTTTTCGAAACTAAAATAAGCAAGCTGAAGTAAGTAACTTTGTCTTATTAAAAATAGGTACCTCTTCTGGTACCTATTATACTTTATAGCAAAAATATTATGTGCGGAATTGTAGCATACGTTGGGCACCGCGACGCCTGCCCTATTATTATCAAGGGCCTTAAGCGCCTGGAATACAGAGGATACGACAGTGCAGGCATTGCCCTGATGAATGGTTCTCTGAGTGTTTTCAAAAAGAAGGGGAAAGTAGCCGATCTGGAGGCTTATATCGAGAACAAGGATACACATGGCAACATCGGGATGGGCCATACACGCTGGGCCACACACGGAGAGCCGAATGATGTGAATGCACACCCGCATTACTCATCTTCCGGTAACATCGCCATCATCCACAACGGCATCATTGAGAACTATGCCTCGCTGAAGAAGCTCCTGATCGAGAAAGGGCATACGTTTCAGTCAGAAACAGACTCGGAAGTATTTATCAACCTGATCGAAGATATACGCACCAACAACCATTGCTCTTTAGAAGAAGCCGTTCGTCTGGCGCTGCATGAAGTAGTAGGTGCATATGCTATTGTGGTGCTTGCAAAAGACAGCCCGAACCAGCTGGTTGCCGCCAGAAAAGGAAGCCCTTTAGTGGTGGGTATTGGCGATGGCGAGTTCTTCCTGGCTTCTGACGCGACTCCTATTGTGGAGTACACCAAAGAAGTAGTATACCTGAATGACTATGAGCTTGCTCTGATCAAAGATGGCCAGCTGGATATCCGAACCAAAGAAGACGTAAAGCAAACGCCTTATGTGCATCACCTGGAGATGGCGCTGGAATCGATCGAAAAAGGCGGCTACCGGGACTTTATGCTTAAGGAGATCTACGAGCAGCCCCGCTCCATTATGGACAGCATGCGCGGCCGCCTGATTGCCGAAAGCAACCACCTGATGATGGGCGGCATCCGGGAGTTCGAAAATAAATTCGTGAATGCTGAACGTATCATTATTGTAGCCTGTGGCACGTCGTGGCATGCCGGCCTGGTAGCGGAGTACCTGATCGAGGACCTGGCCCGCATACCGGTTGAGGTAGAATATGCATCGGAGTTCCGCTACCGCAATCCGATCGTAAATGAGCGTGACATCGTGATCGCCATCTCGCAGTCCGGGGAAACAGCTGATACGCTGGCAGCCCTGGAGCTTGCTAAATCGAAGGGTGCCACTATTTTCGGTATCTGCAACGTAGTAGGCTCCTCTATTGCCCGGGCTACAGATGCCGGTGCATATACGCACGCAGGTCCGGAGATCGGGGTAGCCAGCACCAAGGCTTTTACAGCGCAGGTAACTGTGCTGACGCTGATTGCCATGATCATCGGCAACAAACGTGGCACCCTAGAGACAACCAAGCTGCACGAGCTGATGGTGGAGTTGGAGAACATTCCGAGTAAAGTAGAGCAGGCCCTGCAACTTAATGATCAGATCATCGAGATTTCTGAAACGTTTAAAGATGCGACCAACTTCCTATACCTGGGCCGTGGTTACAACTTTCCGGTAGCACTGGAAGGAGCACTGAAGCTGAAAGAGATCTCTTACATACATGCGGAAGGCTACCCGGCAGCAGAAATGAAGCATGGCCCAATCGCACTGATAGATGCGCAGATGCCGGTTGTGGTGATTGCCACCAAAGATAGCTCTTACGAGAAAATTGTATCTAACGTGCAGGAGGTGCGTGCCCGTAAAGGCAAGGTGATCGCGATCGTAACAGAAGGTGATTCGGTTATTCCGGCCATGGCAGACTACGTAGTAGAAATTCCGGAGACAAGCGAGCAGCTCGTGCCGTTATTGTCTGTTATCCCGCTGCAGTTGCTATCGTATCATATTGCGGTGATGCGCGGTTGCAACGTAGATCAGCCCCGTAACCTGGCAAAGTCTGTAACAGTAGAATAATAGCCTTAATCTTTTAAGTATAAAGCAAGAAAGGGAGCCAGAAGGCTCCCTTTCTTGCTTTATACTTACTTGTGTACTTCGCTTCAGGTATACACGATAAAAGGAGAGCAAATGCCCCGCTTTCCCCGACAAATACGCGCCGTCATGTGGTAGAAGTATAGCAAAATGTAGATGGAGCAGGCATGTTGAAAGGCAAAAGCTGTTTTACCAGGCGCTGCCCGTCAGGGTAAAACAAGTATCCCTTTAATTAAGTACTTTTGAGGTAGTATATCATCAAAACGAATTTATATGGCACATACCATTATTAACTCTCCTCAGGCGCCCGCTCCTATTGGGCCGTACAGCCAGGCAACTATGGCCAACGGCATTTTATATGTTTCTGGGCAAATAGCGCTGGATGCGCAGAGCGGCAACCTAATTAGCGATAGCATCGAGGCCGAAACACACCAGGTGATGAAAAACCTGCAGGCCATACTTGCCGAGGCAGGTCTGGACTTTAGCAATGTGCTGAAGTGTACCATCTTTGTGAAGGACCTGAACAACTTTGGCCGCATCAACGAAACGTATGGCAGCTACTTTACCAGCAACCCGCCCGCCCGCGAAACAGTGGAGGTAAGCCGCCTGCCGAAAGATGTGAACGTGGAGATCTCCTGCATCGCAGCAAAATAAAAGTTACCAGCTGTGCCAGCGGCATTGCTTTCTTTAAGCATTGCTGCTGGTGTTGTGCTGCCGCTTTTAATCAAATAAGTAAGCTTCAAATATTAGCGCCCTGCGCGGCTGCCTCTTCGTCCAGGCCTTCTGGCGTAGGGCTTTCCAGTTCCAGTTCACCGTACACGTCCTTCTCGAATTTGCCCGGCTCTGCGTTTACGGCAGAATTCCCTGCTTCCACCTCTTTCTTGATAATGCGCACGGCATACTCGGCTGGATAAATATTAAACCCATACTTGCGGGAATAGACGAAGGTGAACACGGCACCAAAAAAGATGATCTGGGAGGTAAAGAACACCCACGAGAGAATAACGATCACAGAACCCGCTGCCCCGTAAACTGAACCGACATCGGTAGTGCCCAGGTAAAGGCCAATCAGGATCCGGCCGATGGAAAAGAGGATAGCCGTGACAATAGCGCCTACCCACACGTCTTTCCACCTGATCTTGGCATCAGGCAGAAACTTATAAACGCCGGCAAACATAACCGATAAGATCACGAGCCCCGATACCAGGTTGATGGCATGCAGCACGTACACGATCCAGCCCGGAAAGCGGGTTGTCAGAAAGCCGCTGATGGCCACCAGCACCGTATTAGCCAGCAACGAGGCCAGCAGAATGATCGCAATAGTCAGGATCATGCCGAAAGAGAGAAACCGGTCGACGACCAGCTTAATGTAGCCGTGCTTCGGCACGGGTTTTACATACCAGATCTCATTCAGGGAGTTTTGGAGCGAGATAAAAACACCGGTGGAAGCGACGAAAAGTGTTCCTACTCCCACAATGGTAGCGAGGCTTAGCCCGGAAAAGCGGTTGACGCTTTCCACCATTTTCTGCACTTCGTAGGCGCCCTCTGAGCCGATTAGCTCTTTGATACGGTAGTAGATTTCGCCGGAAACAGCCTGCCTGCCAAAAAAGTATCCGGCTGCGCTGATAATAATGATCAGCATAGGAGGCAGCGAAAAAATAGTATAGTAAGCCAGCGCCGCACCTTTCTGGAACGAATTATTGTCCATGAACTCCAGCCAGGTTTCCTTGAGCAGGCACCAGGCCATCTGCAATCGCTTACGCACCATGCTTAGCCGCTTTGGTATCTATATATAGCAAATACGGAAATAAGGGATTATGTTTTTGCTATCCCGCGATTACCTGATTTGCTGCGGCAGCACATTGCAGCAGTTAGCGCTGCAAAACCATACTTTATTTTGTACCTTTGCACCAGCTTTATACATGATTTTTGTTCAGATAACCATACATGGAAAGAGAAGTTAGAGTACGCTTTGCCCCCAGCCCAACCGGGCCTCTCCATATCGGTGGTGTGCGCACTGCCCTTTACAATTACCTGCTGGCTCGCAAAACAGGCGGCAAAATGATCCTGCGCATCGAGGACACCGATCAGAACCGCTTTGTGCCGGGTGCCGAAGATTACATCCGCGAGTCGCTGGCCTGGTGCGGCATCGAGCTGGACGAGAGCCCCTGGAACGGTGGCCCCTATGCCCCTTACCGCCAGTCAGAGCGTAAGCCGATGTACATGCAGTATGCGCTGCAACTCATCGAGAGCGGCCATGCCTACTACGCCTTCGATACAGCCGAAGAACTAGAGGAGATGCGGGAACGGCTGAAAGCCGCCAAAGTGGCTACACCGCAGTATAACGCTATTACGCGTGCCACCATGAAGAATTCCCTCACCTTACCAGAGGACGAGGTGAAGCGCCGCCTGGAGTCAGGGGAGCCTTATGTAATTCGCCTGAAGGTGCCGCGCAAAGAGGAGGTACGCCTGAAAGACCTGATCCGGGGTTGGGTAATGGTCCATTCTTCTTCCATCGATGATAAAGTTTTGATGAAGTCGGATGGCATGCCGACCTACCACCTGGCCAACATCGTGGACGACCACCTGATGAAGATCACTCATGTAATTCGCGGCGAAGAGTGGCTGCCAAGTGCCCCGCTGCACGTGCTGCTGTACCGCTACCTGGGTTGGGAAGATACCATGCCGGAGTTTGCACACCTGCCCCTGCTGCTGAAGCCTGATGGCAATGGCAAGCTGAGCAAGCGCGATGGCGACAAGCTGGGTTTCCCGGTATTCCCGCTGCGCTGGGAAGATCCAAATACGGGCGAAGTATCATCAGGCTACCGCGAGAGCGGTTACCTGCCGGAAGCTTTTGTAAACTTCCTGGCTTTCCTGGGCTGGAACCCTGGTACGCAGCAGGAGATATTTTCCATGCCGGAGCTGATCGACGAGTTTACGGTAGAGCGCATCGGCAAATCTGGTACGCGCTTCGATATACAGAAGGCCCGCTGGTTTAACGAGCAATACCTGCGCGCCAAACCCGATAACGAACTGGCCGGCTACCTGCTTCAAGCCCTGGCCGAGCACAACATTACCACCTCGCAGGAGAAAGCTGAAAAAATTGCCGGCCTGATGAAAGAGCGTGTGAGCTTCCCGCAGGATTTCTGGCAGGAGGCCAAGTATTTCTTTGTGGCGCCAACCGAGTATAGCGAGAAGGTAGCCTCCAAGAAATGGAACAGCCAGTCGGTCGCTGCTTTCGAGGACTTTAAAAATGAGCTGCCATCGCTGCAGGACTTTCATGCCGATAGTATAAAAGAGCTGCTCACAAGTATACTGGAGCGCCATGGCATGAAGCTGGGCCAGGTGATGCAGGCCTTGCGCCTGGCTGTAACAGGTGCCGAAGCAGGCCCCGACCTGATGCACATCATTGAGGTGATCGGCCGTGAAGAAACCGCGCAACGCATCGAAACAGCCATTCAAAAATTAAGCGCTTATACAGCTGCTTAAGTATAAAACCACTTTCAAACGAAAGGTCAGCCACTGCGGCTGGCCTTTTTTTGTGCCCTACTTTGCACCGGCACTGCAACAAATTACGGCCGCTTAACTTATACATCAGAAGTATAACGACGGAAACCATGGCTAAGAACAAGAATGAAAACAAGAACAGTAAGAAGAAATCACGGGTGCATAAGGATCTGGAAGGCTTCGAAATTAAAGTGAACGAGCACGGCGAGATCATTTCCAACTATAGCATCGACAAGATCAACGACTTTCTGAACCAGAATGTGGATGATAAAAAGCTGATGAAACGCGATGCTGCCGAAAAAGCAAAGCGCGAAGAGGAGGAATACCACATTGAGGAGGGCGAGGAAGAGGAAGAAACAGACGAAGACTTCGTGCGCAATACCAAAGGAGCATCAGACGAGGAAAGCGAAGCAGAGCTGCCTAAGGCCCGGCGCGGCAAAAAAGGAGAGACAGACGAGGAAGAATAGCCCGGCACAACATTATACTTAGCAGCCAGCAGGAGCACCGGAAGCACAAAGTAACAGTTAATTTCTCCTGCTTTTGCATTTCCCTGCCTGATTAACGATCTTTCTGCACGTACAAACCACTCCTTTTTACTATGAGAAACTCCCACGAGATAGATTACAAGATCTTCGGCAACGACATTCAGGTACTGGAGATAGAACTGGACCCGAACGAAACAGTGATTGCCGAAGCAGGCGCCATGGTCTACATGGAAGAGGGCATCGAGTTTCAGGCCAAAATGGGCGATGGCTCCAATCCCAGTCAGGGCTTTTTCGGAAAGCTGGTCGCTGCAGGATCACGCATGATTACGGGCGAGTCGTTGTTTATGACGCACTTTACGCACCGCGGGCACGGCAAAAGCAGGGTAGCATTCTCTGCACCCTATCCCGGCACCATTCTGCCCATCGACCTGAGTACCACCCGCAACAACAGCCTGATTGCACAGAAAGACGCATTTCTGGCTGCCGCTTTAGGCACCAAGCTCAGCATTCATTTTAACCAGCGGCTGGGCGCCGGCTTCTTTGGCGGTGAGGGTTTTATACTACAACGCATGCAAGGCGATGGAATGGCGTTTGTGCATGCCGGCGGCACCATTGTAGAGAAGCAGCTTCAAAACCAGACCCTGCGTGTAGACACCGGCTGCGTCGTGGCTTTTGAAGAAGGCATCGATTTCAGTATTCAGCAGGCGGGTGGTCTGAAGTCGATGATTTTCGGTGGTGAGGGCATTTTCCTGGCAACACTGCGTGGCACTGGCCGCGTATGGCTGCAGTCGATGCCGGTAAAGAAACTGATTGAGGCACTGGTACCGCGCGGCGAGAATGCAAACAAAGAAGGCGGCTTTATGAGCAGCTTTCTGGAGTAGGAACAGCAACTCCTGTTTAGCGGAAGTATGATTTGAAGTAGATTCTGATATGCTCCTTCACTGCAATGCTACAGCCTGTTTACTTCCATGATCTCCTCCAGGTACTCGCGCGAGTTGCTGAGGCGCGGCACTTTGTGCTGGCCACCGAGCTTGCCTTTGTGCCGCAGCCAGTTCATAAACGTGCCTTTGGGCGCCGCATGCACTTTGGGCTCCTGCAGGGCAATATCGTTCTGGCGCTTGGCATCATAATCGGAGTTGATCTCACGCAGCGAATTGTCGAGCACCTGTGTGAAGCGCTGCAGACTGTCCGGCTTCTTTTCAAACTCGATTAGCCACTCATGGCCGCCGCGCCGGCCGCTTTCTATGTAAATCGGTGCGGCCGTAAAGTTAGAAATGACTGCATTCGTGGCCCGGCATGCCTGCGTAACGGCCTCTTCGGCATTCTCCACGATTACTTCCTCGCCAAAAGCATTAATAAAATGTTTGGTGCGGCCGGATATTTTAATGCGGTACGGGCTAAGGCTGGTAAAGCGTACCGTATCCCCAATTTTATAGCGCCATAGCCCGGCATTGGTTGAGATAACAAGCGCATAGTTTTTACCCAGCTCCACCTCGTCCAGCGTTAGCGTGGTAGGCTCCTCTTCATCAAATTGGTCTATGGGGATAAACTCATAGTATACGCCATAGTCCAGCATCAGCAGCATCTCGTCTTCGGTACCAACTTGGTCTTGTATGCCAAAGAAGCCTTCCGAGGCATTGTATACTTCCAGGTATTTCATCTTGTCGGAAGGAATAAGGTCCTGGAACAGCGCCCGATATGGCCCAAATGCCACGGCTCCGTGCGTAAACAGCTCCAGGTTCGGCCATACTTCCAGGATGTTGCTTTTGCCGGTTACCTCCAGGATGCGCTTCAGCAGCACGTAGGTCCAGGTGGGTACTCCGCTCAGGCTAGTCACATTTTCCGGTACTGTAACCTCTACCATTTTCTCTATCTTCTCCTCCCATTTGTCCATCAGCGCTACTTTTAGCGGCGGCGTACGCATAGCCTCTGCCCAGATAGGCAGGTTCTGCATAATCACCGCCGACACATCGCCGCAGGACATTTTTGCATTCAGTTCGCTGGGATGATGACTGCCCCCAATGGAAAGCCCTTTGCCCGAGAAAAGCTTTGTTTCAGGATATAGATTAACATAGATAGAGAGCATGTCTTTGCCGCCTTTGTAGTGGCAGTCTTCCAGCGACTCAGGGCTGACGGGGATATACTTGCTGCGGGCATTGGTGGTGCCCGATGACTTGGCAAACCACTCCACCTTGCTTGGCCACAGCAGGTTTTGCTCTCCCAAGATCACACGTTCAATAAGCGGGTACATGTCTTCGTAGGTGCTCACAGGGACTCTTTCCTTGAACTCCCGCACGCTCAGGTCGTCGCTGTAGCCATACTGCTTGCCCCATTCCGTGCCTTTGGCCGTGGTGATCAGATTCTGGAATAGCTCTTCCTGTACTTCATTCGGGTACTTCCGAAACAGATCTATCTGGTGAATCCGCTTCTTCATTACCCACGTTACGATTGAATTGAATAGCTCCAAGGGGTGATTGCTGCTTGTTTGTTGAATACTTTACGAAGCTGTTGCCAGCTTCAGGCACTTTTAGCTACTCAAATACGGATTACTATTGCTTATGGGTGAACAGCCGAGGCAATTTAGCCATATAGCTATACATCTATATCTTCCGCTTCAGCTCGAAGTGCTTACCCAGGTATACCCGCCGTACCTGCTCATCAGAAGCCAGTTCTTCGGCTGTGCCTGCCTTCAGAATGCGGCCTTCAAACAACAGGTAAGCGCGGTCGGTAATAGATAGCGTTTCGTTTACGTTGTGGTCGGTAATAAGTATGCCAATGTTTTTGCTCTTAAGTTTGGCTACGATGCTCTGGATCTCTTCCACCGCGATAGGGTCTACGCCCGCGAACGGCTCATCCAGCAGTACGAACTTTGGGTCTACTGCCAGCGCTCGGGCAATTTCCGTGCGCCGCCGTTCACCACCAGACAGCACAATGCCTTTGTTCTTGCGCACATGTGTCAGCGAGAATTCCTCTAACAGGCTTTCTACCTTTTCATGTTGCTCTTTTTTGGGCATGTTCGTCATCTCCAGCACCGACAGAATATTTTCCTCTACTGTCAGCTGTCTGAACACCGAAGCCTCTTGTGCCAGGTATCCTACCCCACGCTTTGCCCGCTTATACATGGGCAAGCTGGTAATATCTTCCGAATCCAGGTAAATGGACCCGCTGTTTGGCTTCACCAGACCCACAATCATGTAGAAGGACGTTGTTTTGCCTGCCCCGTTAGGACCCAGCAAGCCCACGATCTCTCCCTGGTTTACCTCCACACTCACGTCGTTTACCACCGTACGCGATTTATACTTCTTGATCAAGTTGTCTGCTCGTAGTATCATCGCTGCTAAATTACACATTAAAGCTCCCGCTTGCAACGCCCGCCAAACATGCTATCAGTCGCTCAAGCACAGTTATTTAGGCCCTCCTCCTGCAATTTTTAACTTAACTGATAATCTATATGAATGTAACGTTATGCACTTGCATCAAAAAGGATAAATGCATAGTTTGTAATTCCAATGCTTTTACACTGCGCACATGACATTAACTGTACTTTTCTCAGCTTCCCAAAAATTTTTATCTATGGGCCTGCTGCTGTATGCCACACTGGCTGGCAACCCGGCAGGCAAAGGCGAGGGTGATGACGATGCCACTGCCAAGAGTACAGCGGCCAAAAGCAGTGCGGTAAGTATAAAAGGCGTAGATGTATCGCGTTGGCAGAAGGAAATAGACTGGGAGCAGGTTAAGGGCGCTGATGTGACGTTTGCTTTTGTGAAAGCCACCCAGGGTGACTTCCGGCTGGACCCATACTTTACCCGCAACTGGGAAGAAACCAAACGTATGGGCATCAAGCGTGGCGCTTACCATTTCTTTAAACCCGAAGCACCCGTAGAAGGCCAGATCGAGCTTTTTAAAAGCACTGTTACGCTGGAGCCAGGCGATCTGCCGCCGGTGCTGGATGTGGAAGTATCAGAGCCTAAAATGACCTCGACCCAACTACGGCAGAACATCCGCACCTGGCTGGAGGCCATAACGCAATACTACGGCGTAAAACCGATCATTTATACCAGCCAGAATTATTACCGCCGCTACCTGCAAGGCTATTTCCCGGAGTATCATTTCTGGATTGCCCGCTACAGCGAGGTGAAGCCGGAGATTCACCACACTGATTCGTGGATGTTCTGGCAGTATACTGACAGCGGCTCTATTTCAGGCATCAACTCAGCCGTAGATATTAACTTTTTTGCCGGCGACCTTGAAACGCTCTCTCAGCTGTGCATGCCGGAACTGGTTATAGCGCAGGAAAGCCCGCTGAAGCAGATGAAGTATATCCAACCGCAGCCGTAGGTAAAACTACTGTAAACTGGCGAGCCCAAATACTGCAGAAGCGGTTAAGAAGCTTAGAAGAGAGAACTAAAGCTCAAAGCGACCAACGTTATACTTACAGCAGTATACCTGATCAGCAGTACAAGTATACTTTGTTCTAATTACTTCATGTAGGGCATGATCAGAAAAGCCTCCGCCATACTTTACAGGTACAGCGGAGGCTTTTCTATGGCATATAGCTCGTGCTATACTTACTTTACCCGGATATCTTTGATGCGCAATTGCAGCGAGCTTACCCCTCTGTACACATTCTCCTCTACGGTATAGCAAACATCAAACGGAATGCCTTTGGAGATGAGCGGGTAGTAATCACTTAAGCCAAAACCAATCGCATCGATACTATAAAAACCGTCCTGCGTCAGGCGCAACTTCAGGTGCGAATCGCCAACTACGCGCACGCTGCCGGTATCATACACGCACTCCGACACGAAAACAGGCCGCATATTGCCAGGACCAAACGGCTCCATTTGCCGGATAATGTTATAGAAGTTGCGGGTCACCTGGTTCAGTTCAATGACGGCATCCACCTCTATCTGCGGAATCTTCTGTTCTTCGGTTATTGTGCCGGCAACTACCTGCTCAAAGCGCTCCCGAAAGGCAGGAACGTTCTCGATAGGCAGCGTCAGGCCGGCAGCATACATGTGGCCGCCAAACTGCTCCAGCAGGTCCGAGCAGCTCTCAATAGCGCTGTGAACGTTAAAGCCGTGCACGGAACGGGCCGAGCCGGATGCCTTGCCATTGGAATGCGTCAGGATGATGGTAGGACGGTAATACTTTTCGATGCAGCGGGAGGCCACAATGCCAATCACACCTTTATGCCATGTTTCTTTATACAGCACCGTCGAGTTGGCCGAGCGCAGGAACTCGTCGTCTTCAATCATCTGCAGCGCCTCTTTGGTGATGTTGGTATCTTTATCGCGGCGCGCTTTGTTTGATTCGTTGATAATATCAGCCGTGCGAATCGCTTCTTCCTTCGTCTGGGCCAGCAGCATCCGCACCGAATTTTTGGCATCGCCCATACGCCCGGCCGCGTTGATGCGGGGGGCAAAGCCGAACACAATGCTGGTAATGTCCATTTCGCTACTGATGCCGGCCAGCTCTTTCAGCGCATCCAAGCCGGGCCGCAGCGGCCCGGGGCCATTCAGCAGTTGCAGCCCGTAGTATGCCAGCACACGGTTCTCTCCGGTAATCGGCACAATATCGGCGGCTATACTTACTACCAGCAGGTCCAGCAAACGGTAGACACTATCAAGCGCAAGACCATTCTGCTGGCAAAACGCCTGTATCAGCTTAAAGCCCACACCACAACCGGAAAGCTCTTTATAAGGATAAGGGCAATCAATCCGCTTAGGGTCGAGCACTGCTACTGCCTGGGGCACATCGTCATCCGGCAGGTGGTGGTCACAGATGATAAAGTCGATGCCTTTGGTTGCGGCATATGCCACCTTATCCGCTGATTTGATGCCGCAGTCGAGGCTAACGATCAGCGTATACCCCTGCTCGGCTGCCCAATCCACACCCTGCTGCGACACGCCATAGCCTTCTTTATACCTGTCCGGAATGTATAGCTCTACCTGGTCGGTATGCTGTTGCAGAAAGCTATACATGAGGGCCACCGAGGTGGTGCCGTCTACATCATAATCGCCGTATACCAGTATTTTCTCGTTCGCGTGCAGGGCCTCGTTCAGGCGGTTTACCGCCCGGTCCATGTCTTTCATCAGGAAAGGGTCGTGCAGATCGGTTAAGGTTGGGCGGAAAAAGTGGCGGGCTTCCTCAAAGGTGCAGATGCCGCGCTGGCACATGATACCAGCAAGCGTGGGACTTATCTTAAGGCTTTGTGCTAGCTGTTCTACGGCCTCCTGCGGCGCCTCCTGCTGATATACCCACCTTTTGTCCATATGCTCTTCTGCTACATGCTTAACGTTGGTGCAAAGGTAGTCAAATTCACAGGAATTTGAGACAAGCCTGCTGCCGCTGCTGTGTACCATCGCCCGAATTTCATACCTTTGCAGCAGTACAACAGGCGTGACAGTGAAACGATTCAGAGAATTTTTTAATAAGTATAAAAACTATTCCCTGGACCTCATCATGTATGGGTTCTTCCTGCTTTTTATACTTATCCTTTTCATCTTCTTCAGCTAAATAAGCTGCCCGCATCAGAACTTACAGGTTTCTACTTTAGCCATGCTTTTCTCTGTAGCCCGCTTTTAAACTTGCGGAAGCCATACTTATACTTATCCCTTAGCAGGCCTGAAGACTGCTTTTCATATAAAGCCGCGAGTGATGCTTTGCAGAACTCCTGCATCAGAAAAGACTAATGTAATTCTATTAATCCACTCCTCCTGCGGCTCCTAATTCAGACGAAGAGCCGGGCACCATTCTAGCTACTCCACTTTATCGCCCCGCAGCTTACGGAAACGCTTACGGGCTTCGGCGGCATACACGCTGCCTCTATACTTTACAAGAAACTCGTTGTAAAGCTCCTTGGCCTTTTCCAGATCCTTCAGGTTGTTCTCGTAGATGTAGGCCATTCGGTACAGGGCATCATCACTCAGAATGTCACTTTGAGGCATGCTTACGATCTTCTGCAGGTTAGCTATAGCCTGTTCAAAGTTCCCTTCCCGTTCATAGATTTTCGCTTTCTGAAAGTATATCTCGTCGGTAAGGCTGTGGCCGGGATACTGCTGCAGCATTTTATCCAGGGCGGTGAGTGCCTCCGGCAGCTTGTTCTGAAAGATGAGCAGGTCGATAGCCGCATAGTCCTGCATGGCAGCCGTGGAAGAGTCCAGGCCGGTGTTATCGGTGATCAGCAGGCTCAGGTCCATGGCATCGTTTGCAATCTCGCGACTGGTTGCCAGCTTTAGGATATCGAGGTGTGCCTGCGCCAGTTCAAAATCGCCTTTGTAATAATTTAGGCGGGCGTTGCGCAGCTTGGCTTCATGGCCAACAGGCGTGTCTTTGTTCGCTTTCTCCACCTGCGAGTAGAGCAGTGTACTTTCCCACGGCTCTCCCTTCAGCAGGTAAATATCACCCAAGGTAAGCTTGCTGTCTGCTACCAGCGCCGGATTGGCGCGGGGCATGTTGATGGCCTCCTGCAGCAGCGCAATGGCTTTGTCTTTGTCGTCGAGGTAAAAGGCATAGAGATTGGCCATGTGCTGCAACACTTCTACGGTCTGTTCGCTCCGGCCTGCTTCGGTCAGCAGTGCTTCATAATCAGCGATCAGGTTGCGCACCTTCTCTATATCTACCGGAAACGTATGCTGTACCTGTTCTTCGCGTGCATTGATCAGGCGCTGCCGGGCAATCAGGTAGTATGGCCCATCAGGGTATTCTTTGATAATGTAGTCATACGCTTCAATGGCGCCCGGGTAATCTTCATTCTTGGCACTGATGGCGCCCAGTTCCATCACCCGCGAACCGCCGCTATGCGTGCGTTTATCTACGGCCCTGGCCTGCAGCATGGCCCCATAGAAATCGCGCCGCTGGATGTATAGCCATACGAGCAGCTCATTCAAAGCCAGCTTATCGGGGTTCTGCTGCACCCGCATCAGCAGTTCTTTTTCCAGCGCATCATAATCTTTGTCTTCGGAGAGCGTATTCTGCAGCATGTGCTGCACATAGGTAAGCTCCTGCTCGTCCTGCTCCACCATGTTGAGCACTTCCGGTATCAGCCGGTCGTTCTCGTGCTGGTAAGTATACAGGGCCACCAGCGGATGGGTGTACTGCTGCGGATCTCTGCTGAGCTGGCGCCCCTGCAGGTAAGCTTTTTCGGCATAGTCATAGAGCTCATTCTGCATAAAAGCCCCTGCCACCGCTATTACTTCTTCCGGCTTCATCTGCTCCAGTAACTTATCGAAGTATTTGGTGGCACCAGCTTTGTCGCCGGATGCGCGGTAAACCAGCCCGAGGTCTACGGAATAGTTGGGCATGCCGGGGTAGCGCTTTATGGTTTTCTTCACCAGCTTCTCCGCGTCTTTATAGTTGCGCTGGGCCAGCAGGGTATGCAGGTAATCCGGGTACACCACATTAAAGTAGCGGGGATCATCCAGCAGCTTGCTATAGATCGCTTCCGCCTTGCCATAATCACCTTGGCTGAAGTACTCCCGGGCCAGCTGCAGGTCCTGTGTCTGTGCCCGCACCACCACCGGTGCTACCAGCAGCAGCAGGGCCAATAATAACGTATAGTATGGTTTCAGCATAGTATTCTTAAAACGACTGAAAGACGAAAGACGATGTACGCTTCTGCTCAAATTAATGCATATCTGCCAAAACAAACCAGCGCTGTTAATTTAGATGATCGTACTCCCCAGATAACCAGTTGGGCAACTCCCCTGCTGCGCCTGAAGCAGCTGCATTTAGCTAAAGATACAGAATGCGCCCGAGAACACCAGTGGAGACATCCCTAAAAGCAAAGAGCCACTCTAGGTAGAGTGGCTCTTTGCTTAATGTATACTTTGCGGGCCCTTAAAAGAACTTTACGCGATTATCTTTGATGTTGGACTTTTCTTTGATGGCTTCAAACGCATCATTAGAGGCTTTCTGTGCCTGCTGGCTTACCAGTTGCTCTTTCACGCTGGCCAGATCCGTAGGTTCCGGTGCTTTGTTCAGATTTGCTAATTCTACCATCAGCACGCCACCCTGTCCCTGGAAAGGAGCTGTATGCGCGCCAGGCTTCAGCCCAAAAGCTTTGCCTACCGCCACGGGCTCCATGCCGATACCTGGTATCGCGCCAGAGGCAAACGTCACGTTATCGGCCGTTTTTACGGTCGCATCAGCGCCGTAGCTGCTAGCAATCTGGTCCAATGTTCCTTTGCTGCCGTTCAGCTTATCGATGATCTGCGTTGCTTTTAAGTCGTTGCGCACAGCAGCAGTTACTTCATCTTTCACATCTTTCATGTCGGCATATCCTTTATCGCGGCTGCCGGTGAGGGTAGCTACCACAAACTGGTCGTTGATCTCAAATACCGGCGACACATCTCCTACTTCGGTATCTTTGCTGTACGCCCAGCGTACCAGTTCGCGTGCATTGCTCAGGTTATTTACCAGCACGTTGTTTTTGCCAATGTTCTGCGCCTCTTCTTTTGTCAGCGACTTGTTGGCTGCCACGTTGCTTCTGAACTCCTCTGTGCTTCCGCTGGTGCCGGAAAGCTTGTCGGCGATCGCATAGGCTGCATCACGGGTACTTTCGCTTGGCTCAATGGCGCGCTGCACAGTTGCAATTTTATAGGTCTCGTTTGTTTTCGGAGCCGTTACTTTTACGATGTGGTAACCATATTCAGTCTCTACCAGCTCAGGCAGCAAGCCTGTTCCGGAAAAAGCAAATACCGGCTTCTCGAAACCAGGCACCATGCGGCCTTCGGTAAAATAACCCAGATCACCGCCTACAGAGGCTGTTCCGTCTGTGCCATACTGTGTCGCCATCTGCGCAAAATCAGCCCCATTCTTGATCTGGTTCAACACATCCTGCGCCTTGGCTTTGGCAGCGGCTTTGGCTTCAGGCGTATCGTTCTCCGGCTTGATAAGGATGTGGCTTGCTCTTACAGTGTTGGCTGTTCCTGTTTTGGCATCTATTACCTTATAAAGGGCCATCGTGCCTTTATCTGAATAAGGGCCGTATACTTTGCCTTCCTGCAGTGGCAGTTGCTTGCGCAGCTGCTCCGGCAGCTCAGCCGGCGTCTGGTAAGCGCCTTCGTACGGCTGGTCAGAGTTGGTGTTCACAAAAGCCGAGTCATTGGTGGCAGCAGCGAACTGCTGCGTCAGCTGTGCAATCTCCTGGTTATAGTAGGTGCTGTCTTCTTTAGACGCACTCACCGGAATGGTCACAAACTCCAGCGAGCGGCCTTCTTCTACTTTGTATAGCTCTTTATGCTTGTCGTAGTAGTCCTGCAGCTGCGCGTCCGTTACTTTTACCGTAGAGTCGGCGATGGTATAAAAAGGCACAAACAAGGCCTTTATGTTGGCTGTAGAATTTTGTGCGTAGTAGTAGTTCTTGGCTTCTGCTGTGGTTACATACACCGTTTTAGTCAGCAGGTTGGCATACTTGGACTGGTAACGGTCCGCCAGAATACCTTGCTCGAAGTTTGCCCACTGCGGACGGGCATTGGGGCCCATCTGGTCCAGGTTCTTGAGGTATTCTACCACTTTGGTGCGGTCAAACTCTCCTGTCTGTGGATTGGTGAATGCCTGCTTTACAGCCGGGTGAATGTTGTTACCCTGCACCATGTCGGCCAGTTCATCATCTGTTACCTCCAGGCCAAGGCGATCATACTCCTTCTTTAAGGCTATTTTAAAGATTAGCTGGTTCCATGCCTGCTCCCGGATCATGGCTAACTCTCCCTCGTTGGCTGCACGGCCTATCTGGTTCTCATAGTTTGATTTTGCCTGCTGAAAGACATCATCAAACTCTTTGTAGTCTATCTTTTCTCCGGCAATTTCGCCGATCTCATTCGCGTTGTTGCCCAGGATTCTGGAGTTGGGCCCTAACAGGTCGCCACCAACCACAAATATACCAAGCCCCAGGGCAATGGCGCCGATAGCCCAGCCAGACTTCTCTCTAATCTTGTTAATTAATGCCATTCGTATGTTTACTTATAAAAGGATTGTGCAAAATAAGGTTAATCGTGCTAAAATTCAAAATTTTTATCCGCAGGTTTATGCCTCCTCATCTGCCTGAGAATCTGTATTTTTAACTAGCTTGACAGCGTTGATGCGGTTCTCGTCCATCGAAAGAATTGTAATGGTATAAGGCGGCACCGTAATTTCATCGCCTGCCAGCGGTATTTCGCCATAAACAGAGAGAATCAGGCCGCCCAAGGTCTCGTAATCGCCCTCTGGCAGTTCCAGGTCATACTTCTCGTTCAGGTAGTCTATCTCGATGCGGGCAGAGAACAGGTAAATGCCTTTTTCAGGCCATACTTGCTCCAGCAGCGCCTCGTCTATATCATACTCGTCTTCTATCTCGCCAAAGATCTCCTCGATGACATCTTCTACCGTCACAATGCCGGAAGTGCCCCCAAACTCATCGACCACCACGGCTACGCTGCGGTGCTCCGATACAAACCGTACAAACAGTTCGCTGGCCAGCATACTTTCCGGCACCAGGCTCACTGGCGACAAGATATCGCTTATACTTACCGGTTGCTTAAACATATCCAACTGGTGGCAATAGCCGGTGATGTTATCAATGGTGTCTTGGTATACCAGCACCTTGGAGTGGCCGGTTTCCACAAAGGTCTTGCGCAGCACCTCTACAGAGTCGTTTACTTCTACCGCTTCTATTTCGGTGCGGGGCACCATACACTCCCGTACCCGCACTGTTTTAAATTCAAGCGCATTATGAAAAATGGTAGGGTCTACTTCCGGTGCATCTTCATGCTCGGGGTGGTACAGGCGGTTTTTGATAAAAGCATTCAAATCCGTAAAGCCAAAGACTGGCTTCTCCTCTGAAAATTCGATCTGGAAAACCTTCTCAGCGACCCATTTGCTCAGGCCTACAATGAGGTATACCACCGGGTACAGCAGGTAATAGCAAACAAGGATCGGGATGGCAAGCACCTGCAGCAGCCGGTTGGGGTTGATGGCGAAGAGGCTGCGTGGCAAAAACTCGGCCGTGAGCAGAACTACTACGGAGGCGATGATCACCTGCAGCACCAGCACCAGCGCATTGTGCTGCAGCAGCCCGGGCAGGTACATAAAGAGCAGTTTGTGCAGCACACTGGCTATCGCGAAGCCATACAGCACCAGCGCCAGCGTATTGCCGATCAGGGTGGTGCCCATCAAGCGCGACGGGCGCTGCAGCAGGTGGCCCAGAATACGGCCGGCCAGCATGCCGTTTTTCTCGCTCAGCTCGATCTGTATTCGGTTAGCAGCCACAAAGGCTAGCTCAATGCCTGAAAAGAAGGCCGAGAACAGCAGCGCTACCAGCAACAATATGATCTGATCGGGATCTATCATGTACTACATCAAACTAGGTATCATACCTCTTCCGGCGGTACCACCACAAGATAAACAGGGCCAGCGAGATCATATAGATCCAGTAGTTTCCTACTATGTCGCCATCCTGTATGCTGCGGTGGGCGCCAATAACTGCGGCTACAAAAGCCAGCGAAAGTAAAATGGTATTTAGGAGTTTTTGGTTCATTCCTGTTTCAGACTAAAGCTGCCGGTTGGCTTCAGAATACGCCAGTTCGAAAAACCCTGGTTGGCGCGCAGCCCGTTGCCGGTCAGTATCTCTTCTGCGGTCGTAATCCGTACAAACTTATCGGTGTAGATCGTGCCTTTGTTCTTATCCCAGAAAAGCTCCTCTGTCTCCAGCTGCTCCTTCTTCTGCAGGTTTTTCACTACCACATTTCCGCGGGCAATGTACAGGTCCTTTCTTTTGTCCTGCTTGCCATAGTTCGATTTTAAAGTGGAGGTGATCTGGCCGGGTTCGCCATAGAACTCCACATACAAGCCCTTGGGAAATATGCCGTCGCCGTTATCAAACTCCTGCTGTACGGGCGCCTGCAATTTTATCTGTAGCCGCGCCGAGTCGCTGTACAGCGTTACCACATCGTGGTTCTCGATCAGCGGCCCTTTGTATACAATCTCCTTGTCCGGATCTTTCAGGTCGTCCTTACAGGCAACCAGGCAGCTCAGCAGTAATAGTATCGTATAAATCCACGCGTTGCGCATAGGGTATGATTGCTCCTGTTGTGAAATTAGCAAAAATTAAACGTATTACCCCACCTGCGCTGTTCCATACATGCGATAGATATGATAAAAAAGGCCGCTCCAAGAACGGCCTTTTAGAGTTTATTGACTTGCTATACTTGTTATTCGATTCGGCGTTTGATAAACCAGCGGCTGTTGATGGTGATGCCGGCACTAAACTGGAAGTACTTCTCGGCAATCAGGCCATTGGATGTTTTGCCACGCTGCCCGTAGCCAAGAGACGTATTTAGCTGGTACAGGTCGTAAATGGTAGACCTGCCGATTGGCATGCTAAAGCCTACTGTTACTCCTTTGTCCGTGATCTGAGTGTTGTTTACCTTATATGGCGTTTTGCCATAGTATAAACCGCCACGGTAGGTTATGCGCTTAAAATAGCTGGCTACGGAGCCGGCATCAGGCGTATACTCTCCGCCAATAGCAGCCCGGTAGCTGTCGGCCAGTTCCTGCTGCCCTTCCAGGTTACGGAACTTAGACCACTGCTGCGTAGCAAAGTCAGCGACCAGCGTCATGTTAGAGCCATTGTCCAGGGAGATGCCAGCCTGCCAGCCCTGCGGCAGCAGTACTTTGCTTTTTGAGCTGTCTGCCAGTATGTCCTCGTCAAGCGTGCCGCCATAGATGGTTCTTCGCTCATAAGCATTGTTCAGGTCCGCATTCAGGTTGCTTTCAAAGCTGTATGTTCCGCCCATGCTCAGGAAAAGTTTATCCTGCAGTTGCTTTCTATAGTTAACGCCTGCCTTAAACAGGAAATCGTTGTAGCGGGTACGCTCGCTGTAAACCACCTGCTCCGATGACAGATCAGAGAGTGAGTCGTCCTGAATGAGTGAGGAAGCTTCTTTGGTGATAGTGCCGAACAGGTATGAGGCGCTTGCTCCGATGGTCAATCCTTTCGCTATTTTAACGCCATTCGAAAAGCTCAGCTCAGACAAGCCTCCCTGGCCGCTATACCCTTGTATGGAGTAGGCCCGGGGATTTCCTTCTAAAGTTTGCTTGGTTGAGTTCACTTCATAGGACACTTCGCTGTAAGGGCGCAAGGATACTGCCGAGGTCCAGTGCTTGGAGATGGGCACCACCAGTGCCAGGTTCGCCAGGTTCGCATTCCCGTCGCGTTGCGAGTTATTGCTGTCCTGCACCGTTTTCACCTGCCCGCGAATACCCATATCAAATACGGTAATGCTGTTATAGTAAAGCAAAGCGGGGTTGGAGAGATTGGCCTGGTAACTGTTTGCAGCACTAATACCTGCCCCGGCCATACCGGCATTGCGGGTATTACCCATGTTGTTGTTTATCTCCCCTAAACCATAGCGGGAGTACGGAGTGTTGCCAATGTATTGCGCCTGTGCGGCATGCGCCATACACAGCACGGCAAACCCTATCAGTACTCGGAGTGTTTTATACATTATAAACTAAAATTCTGTGAAGCCCGATTAAGACCAGTTCGGGAATTACAAAGATGCGTCCTTTTAGCGTACTTTCAAAAAATCCTGCATCGCCCCCGCAAAGTATAACCACCAGGTCGGGGAATATTTGCATGTAAGCTGCTATCAGGCCATTAAGTTCAGCCACAGTGCCGCCCAATACGCCGCTCAGGATAGACGCCTCCGTAGTTTGCCCGGTAAGCGGAAAGCTGTTATCGGTACGCTGTACTAACGGCAGGCGACCTGTAAAAGTATGCAGGGCTTTAAATTTCATGTTTAGCCCGGGCGCAATGCCGCCGCCGTGGTAATTGCCTTCGCTATCTACAAAGTCGTGGGTGATGCAGGTACCTGCATCTATGGCCAGGCAGTTACGGCCCGGGAACAGGGAATTGGCTCCTACGGCAGCTGCTTTGCGGTCGGCCCCCAGTGTTTGCGGCGTTTTGTAGAAGTTACCAATTGGCAAGGCTGTCTGCCCCGTTAGCTCCAGGAACTTGCCGGTTACAGACAGCCTTTGCAGTATAGCTTGCGGGTTTTCGGCCACCGAGGCAACAATGGCATGGTCGAAGGAATGCTGGTATAGCTCCTCCGGCAGCTGGTCTTTTTGCTGAAAGTAGCCTTGCTTTAGGAGGCTATCTTCTTCAAAAAGACCATACTTGGTGCCCGTGTTCCCGATGTCGATAACGACGCTGCGCATATTACATAAAGTATTTCAGGCGGATGACCTCTTTCTCTGTCAGGTAGCGCCAGTTGCTGCGTGGCAAATCTTTTTTGGTCAGGCCGGCATATTGTACGCGGTCCAGGCTAACCACATCGTAGCCCAGGTGCTCAAAAATACGGCGTACAATGCGGTTGCGGCCAATGTGTATCTCCAGGCCCAGAAATTGGCTGGATTCTCCCAGTAAGGCCACATCGTCTACTTCGGCTTTGCCGTCTTCCAGTTCTACTCCTTCGGCTACTTTCTGAAAATCGGCTTTGGTGATCGGCTTATCCAGTTCTACCTGGTATATCTTCTTCACCCCGTTAGATGGGTGCGTCAGTTTCTGCGCCAACTCGCCATCGTTGGTAAACAACAGCAGACCGGTGGTATTGCGGTCCAGGCGACCTACTGGGAAGATGCGCTCCGTGGAAGCATTCGCCACCAGGTCCATCACCGTTTTGCGGCCCTCGGGATCGTCCGTTGTAGTTAAAAAGTCTTTTGGCTTATTCAGCAGCACATATACCAGCTTCTCGCGGTTCAGTATTTTTTTGCCATACTGCACGTTGTCGGTTGGCTGCACTTTAAAGCCCATTTCTTTCACCACTTCGCCGTTCACCTTTATTTCTCCGGACTCAATCAGCAAATCAGCCTCACGGCGCGAGCAAATGCCGGCGTTCGCAATAAAGCGGTTCAGGCGAATAGAGCCATCAGTCTCTTCCTTGATGTTCGTTTTCTTAATGCGGGGATTATCCTTGTAGTGGCTCAGGTTATAGGTAGGTGTTTCCGGCGCACTGCCGTTCTCATCTGTGCGGCTCCTGCTGCGGTCACCTTCACCGGAGCGGCTAAGTTTGTCACGGTTATCTCCCTTAAAGGGCTTCTTATCGCCAAAGCTTCGCTTTTCTCCAAAAGAAGGCTTACGATCACGGTCGCCGCCAAAAGAACGTCTTTCACCGTCTTCACGTCTGTCGCTGCTGCGGTTATCGTCTCTCCTGTCGGAGCCGGCAAAACGACGCTCACCGCCAAAGGTCCGGCTTTCGTCATCTTCTCTCCTGTTGTTATACGTACGGCGTTGTCCGCCTTCTTCTCTCCTGTCGTTTCTATTCGTATAAGGGCGCTTTTCGCCTCCTTCGCGGCGGTCTCCAAATGAGCGGCGCTCGCCTCCTGCCTCGCGGCCTGTGCTGAATGAACGGCGTTCGCCACCTTCGTTCCGGTTGCCGTAGCTGCGGCGTTCCCCATCTTCTCTTCTGCCTGCTCCAAATGGTTTTCTATCGCCTTCTTCGTGCCTTGGCCGATCGCTGCCAGCCGGACGTCTATCCGAAGAACGCTCGTTTCTATCACCGTAAGGGCGTCTTTCACCGCCTTCGCGCCGGTCGTTGCTGCGGCGGTCGTCGCGCCTGTCTGCGCCAAAAGTTCTTCTTTCGCCTCCTTCACGCCGGTCACCACCAAAAGAACGACGTTCTCCGCCTTCTCTTCGGTCAGCATCTCTTCTTTCCGGGTTAAACGTGCGGCGTTCCCCGCCTTCTCCTCTTTGCGGCTTATCTCTCCTGTTAAAGACTTTTTTACCGTCACGGTCGTTGTTCGGTCTGCCGAAAGAATTTCTTTCAGCACCTCTTCTGCCTTCGCCTGCGTTACCGCGTTCAGGTCTTTCGTTATCTCTTGCCATGTTGTTGTAATTATTGATGCAGTATCGCTACTGTACCTGTATGTGCAGTATGTAAACTGTAATGCGTTCTATGTATGATATGCGTGTTTGCGCGCAGCTGCTTAATCAGCTGCTTCACCGATCATGTTCTCTTCGGTGGCAAAGTCTTTTAGTTGCGGGAGGTCTTTGATGTGGTTGATGCCGAAGTAATCCATAAACTTCTGGGAAGTACCGTACAGCACAGGCCTGCCGATCGTATCGGCTTTTCCTCTCAGCTCGATGAGCTCCTTTTCCAGTAATTTATGCACGGCATAGTCGCAGCCCACGCCCCGGATCTGCTCGATCTGGCTTCTGGTGACCGGCTGCTTGTAGGCAATAATGGCCAGCGTCTCCAGTGAAGACGCTGATAACTTCTTCTTTGATTTCTGCTTCAGATAAGTGCTTACCGTGTCCTGGTACTCCGGCTTGGTGAGGAACTGGTAGCCCCCACCAATCGCATAGATCTGAAAAGCAAAACCTGCTTCCTGTAACTGCTCGTTTATTCCTTCTATCGCCTCCAGTACATCACTTACCAGCACCTCCTCCAGGCCCAGGGCCTCTTGCAGGCAGCGCTGAATTTCCTCGATGCTGATAGGCGACTGGGCACAAAAAACAAGTGCCTGGATATGGTTCTGCAGAATATTCAAGGTATAAATGTACTAGTCGTTACGCTGAAGTTTGGCTTCGATGCTGTGCTGCGTGTGCGGCACGGCGCGCAGCCGCTCTTTTGGTATAAGCTTACCCGTAACAATGCACACGCCATAAGTACCGTTTTTAATACGGATCAAGGCGTTCTCCAACTGCTGGATAAACTTCATCTGCCGGGAAGCTAACTGGTTCAGACTCTCCTTCTCAGCCGTATCTGCCCCATCTTCCAGCACTTTAGTAGGAGAGGCCGTGTTGTCTGTCCCTGAATCATTCCGGCGGCTCAGCGTTTCTTTGATAAAGGTCACTTCCTTGCGGGCATTTGTCAGCTTTTCAAGGATGATGTTCTCAAACTCTGCTAGCTCCTCTCTGGAATAACGCTGTTTTTCTTCGTTTGTGTTCATTCTACTCTCTTAAGAACTATTTTAAAGCTTTGACCTATACTTTTCCGGTTCAGCCAAAAACAACTTCGGGCGCTTCGTTCTTTTGCGGCATAACAGCAGCAGACGCTTTTTAGTTTAGTTTGGATGTATCTACCGCCGGTTTATTACTTTGAAAGTAGCATTCCGGCTAAATTTCGTGCAAAAATAACAGTTAAATCTATACTTTGCTATGCCTGGCGTTAAATTAACAATTTTTTCTTCGGCGCGTAATCTCCTGCTGTTATCCCGGCTGCCATTTGGTAAGCCCCTGTAAATGTGGAACAGAAGTTGCTATGCAATCTGGCAGTGTGCTGCGGCACCTGCCTGTACTTTTAAACCTGAACCTGACCTTATGAAAAGAATTATCCTATTTTCGATTATTATACTTATGCTGGCTGCTATGCCCTTTTCTACATTGCTGGCACAACGGCAGGTGTCGCGCCCCAGGCCCTATACTCAAGTGCAGGATTCCCGCACAACTGTTCTGAAAGTGAATGTGCCCAGCATTTTTGCATTGACAGGCTCCGGCTTTATTGAGCATGCTTTCAGTCCGCGCATCAGCGGCCAGTTAGGCGGCTACATTACGGGAGCTTCGCTAAAAGGCGTAAAGTTCAGCGGCTATGGCATTACGCCCGAAGTGCGTTACTATCTTTCTGAAAGCTCGCAGGCGCCTAACGGCTTTTATGTAGCCGGCTATGGTCGTATTCTCAGCTATAAACTTACCGTAGATGATAAGGTGAAGGAAAAGCAGTATAAGGCCACCTACGCTCCTATAGGCGCAGGCGTAGCGGCTGGTAACCAGTGGATTTTTGGGAATGGCTTAGCAATCGATATTTTCATAGGAGCTAACTACAACGTGGGCAGCCTGAAAGTAAATACCGGCACGGAGGATGATTTTGATACAGGCTTTCTGAACTTGTTTGGCAGCGGCGTGCGGCTTCGGCCCGGTTTAGCCATTGGCTATAGCTTCTAGCGTTCTTCCATGCTTAGTAGCAGAACTTATACTTATACAAACAGAAAGAGGCAGCCCAATACAGGGCTGCCTCTTTCTGTTTAAATCCATACTATACTTTAAAAGCTCAGCATATGAATGGCGGCCGCGGCAGCTTCCACACCTTTGTTGCCGTGCTTGCCTCCTGCTCTGTCTAACGCCTGCTCCAGGTTATTGGTCGTGACAAGGCCGAAGGACACCGGCTTGTTATACTTGAGCGATACTGTAGTGAGGCCGTTGGCTACAGCGTGGTTGATGTAATCGTCGTGCTTGGTATCGCCCTTGATCACCACACCAAGGCAGATCACGGCATCTACCTCCTCCTGCTGCGCCAGGAACTGGGCACCCAATGTTAGCTCAAAGCTGCCGGGCACAGTGTTGCGGAAGATGTTCTCCTTTTTAGCACCATGCTGCAGCAGCGTCTCAACAGCACCGGCACACAGCACATCGGTTATCTCGCTGTGCCATTCGGCTACCACTATGCCGAAGGTCTTGTCAGCCATATCAGCCAAAGCCTCTTTTTTATAGTCGTTCAGGTTTTTTAGGGATGTTGCCATGGTAGGTTCGTCTTTTGTTATCTGTTAATCATTTTCGCAGCTGGCAGCTTTGCATTGCTGCTTCTGTACATTGAAATGACATTAATAAAAAAACGCTTTTGCCTGTTCGGGCAAAAGCGTTTTATACTTCAGGCTTACGCCGTTTTATACTTTATTGGTTGCCACCGGCCAGCATTTCGGCACGGGCTTTATACTTCTTAGCATCGTTCACCTCGGCCGAAGCTTCGTAGTTCTGAATGATCTTATCGTATGTTTCTGCGGCGGCTTTGTAATCGTTACCGGCCTCATAAGCAATGCCCGCTTTCATCAGGTATTGCGGCGAGAAGTACTTGTTAGCGTTCTGATTCGCCGCTTTGATATACATATCAGCTGCTTCCTTGTTCTTTCCCTGTTCCAGCAGCGCATCTCCTGTCAGGCTGTAAGCCCGCGCCTGCATCAGGTAATCATCAGCACTAAAGTCCTGCAGGTGCTCTACGGCGTCAGCATACTTGCCGGTTTTCAGTAGGGCCACTCCGGCATAGAAATCAGCTAAGTTGCCGGCATCTGTTCCGCTATACTCGTCCGCAATCCGCAGCAGGCCGTCGTACTGTCCGTCGCCGTTCAGTGCTTTGTTCAGCGAATCTGCTTCGAAATAATATACTGCCTGGAACATAGCCCGTTGCGCCTCTTCGTTTTGGGTGCGGCGGTAGTTGTAATACAGGAACCCCCCAACGATAACAGCGGCAATAGCGACAAACACACCGAGCAGCACAGATTTGTTCCGCTTCACAAAATCTTCAGAGTTTGCAAAACGGTCAGCCAGCGCATCCGGATTTTCTACCAGCTCCTCAAACTCGCTGTGTTTCTTAACTTTTTCTTTAGCCATTAGTGATGAATAAAATAGAATTTCAAAATTAGAAATTAAAAATGATTGGAAGCAATGTTTTACTCCTGAACATCAAATTTATAATTTTTAATTCCTGAATTTTTATTAAACCTCAAATTAGTCCATGATAAATGGATAGTCGCTCTCGGCATACACGTCTGTATACAACTCAGACGGATCCGGGTAAGGCGAATTCTCAGCGAAATCCACCGCCTCAGCTACCTGCTGCTTCACCTTTTCATCTATCTGATCCAGCTCCTCTTCCGTCGCCCACTTGTTCTCCAGAATCTTGGCGGCAACCATTTCGATGGTGTCGCGATTCTTATAGTCTTCCAGCTCTTCTTTGGTTCTATACTTGGCCGGGTCCGACATGGAGTGTCCTTTGTAGCGGTACGTCTTGAACTCCAGCAAAGTAGGGCCTTCGCCGGCACGGGCGCGCTCTGCGGCTTGCGCTACGGCTTCATGCACGTTCTCCACCACCATGGCATCTACCTGGAACGAAGGGATATCATACCCCTCACCCAGCGTGTACAGCTGCTGCACATTGGAGGTACGCTGCACGGAAGTACCCATGGCGTAGCCGTTGTTCTCGATCACAAAGATCACGGGCAGCTTCCAGGTCATGGCCATGTTCAGCGTTTCGTGAAATGCACCCTGGCGCACAGCTCCGTCGCCCATATAGCAGATGCACAGGTTACCGGTTTTGTTATACTTCTCGGCAAAGGCAATGCCTGCTCCCAGCGGAATCTGGCCGCCCACAATGCCGTGGCCGCCCATAAAGTTTACATTCTTATCGAAGATGTGCATAGAACCACCTTTGCCCTTAGAGCAACCGGTAGATTTGGCAAACAGCTCCGCCATAATTGCTCCCGGGTCTGTGCCCAAAGCAATTGGGTGTGCATGGTCACGGTAAGCAGTGATCCATTTGTCGCCTTTGGTAAGCGCAGTGGCAGCACCCGCTACGCAGGCCTCCTGACCAATGTAGAGGTGGCAGAAGCCTTTAATCTTCTGCTGGCCGTATAACTGACCGGCTTTCTCCTCAAAGCGGCGCATGAGCTTCATCATCTCATACCAATGCATGTATGTTTCCTTTGAAAACGTTGGTTCAGCCTGTACCTTTGCTTTCGCCGACTTCGCTTTCGTCTTTTCTTTCGTATCAGCCATGGTCAAATGTCTTATTCGTTAGGTTTACCTGCGGGCGCTCTGGGCAAGTATACACATGTATACGTGTGGTTGGCCCAGCCTCAGCAGTTTAGCATGCGAAATTAAGGAAAAAGATATCAAAGTAGAAACGAATGCTCCTCGAAAATCTCAGTTTGCTGTTTTTCAAGAACTACGAAGAAGCTGCCCTTAGCTTTTCGGAGCACATCAACTGCTTTATCGGCGACAACGGCAGCGGCAAAACCAACCTGCTGGACGCCATTCACTACCTCTCCATGACGCGCAGCGCCTTCCCCGGTACCGATGCGCAAAGCATAAAGCAGGACGCCGACTTTTTTATGGTGAAAGGCCGCTTTGTGGTGGCCGGCGAAAAGCACACGGTGCAGGTGAGCCTCAAGCAAGGGCAGAAAAAGACTGTGACGCACAACAAGGCGCTGTATGAAAAAATGAGCGACCACATCGGCCGCTTTCCGGTGGTGCTCATCTCGCCTTACGACACCGACCTGATCCGCGAGGGCAGCGAGGAGCGCCGCAAGTACTTCGACAGCCTCATCTCGCAGCTCGACCACGTGTACCTGGAGCAGCTCATCCAGTACAACTACATCCTGAAGCAGCGTAACTCCCTGCTCAAGCAGTTTGCCGAGCGCCACTACTTCGACCGCGACTACCTGCACATCCTCAACGAGCAGCTCATTCCGTTCGGCGAGCAATTGGCAGAGGCCCGCGAAAAGTTTCTGGCGGAGTTCGTGCCGATCTTCCAAAAGCATTACCGCCACCTCTCCGATAGCCATGAGGAGGTGACGCTGACCTATAAAAGCCAGCTGCCCGGCGCCGACTTTGCGCAACTGCTGCACCAGGCCGAGCGCAAAGACCTGGCGCTGCAACGCACCACCGTAGGGCCGCACAAAGACGACTTCGTGTTCCTGATGGACGGCAACCCCGTGAAGACCTTCGGCTCGCAGGGACAGCAGAAGAGCTACGTCATCGCCCTGAAGCTGGCGCACTTCGAGGTAATGGCCGCCAAGCACGGCCACAAGCCCCTGCTCCTGCTCGACGACATCTTTGACCGCTTAGACGAGAAACGCATCACGCAGCTCATGCAGATGGTGGCCGCCCATACCTTCGGCCAAATTTTCCTGACAGACACCCACCTGGAGCGCACCGACAAAATTCTGGAGGGACTATCGGAGAGTATCCGTAGATTTGAGGTGAAGGACGGGACGGTGAAGGTGATTGCTTAATTGTTGATTGTTGAAATGATAGTTACAGCAGTCGGCTTAAAGACAAGTTCTTGGATAAAAGTGATTAAACTACTCACAAAGAGTGGATGGAAAAAAGTCTATAAATATGACGAAATAGATGCAGGTATTGATTTTGACCTAATTTTACTTAGAAAAGATAATGAAGATATTATTTTGGGATGGGATAATTGGTTTGAAGGTGAAATCAAGTGCGAGGAAGCCAGACTAAGGTACATAGAGAAGCATTTAGGTCTATCTTTCAAATTAGGAGAACCTGAAAATCTCAAGCCAGAGATAATTGAATTATATATCAAATAAGTTACCCTGATTTTTGTTTAGTTCTTGAGTATAAAGTTATATCACATTCATCACCCACTCATTCAAAATTATCCCCGTGCGCTACTACAAGAAGAAAGAGGAGATTGACCGCCGCAAGGCCGACATACAGCCGATTGGCGAGAGTTTGAAGGCGCTGATGAAGGCCTACCGGCTGCAGGGCAAGCTGAGCGAGGTGAACATCGTGCAGAGCTGGGAGCGCATCATGGGCAAGCCCATCGCCCTGAAAACGCAGGAGCTGTACTTTAAGGACCACAAGCTGTTCGTGCGCCTCACCTCGGCACCCCTCAAGCACGAACTCAACATGTCGAAGAGCAAGGTGCTGGAGCTGCTCAACCGCGAGGCCGGCGAGGAGGTGGTGAAGGACGTGGTCTTCCTGTAGCCGTAACTGCCGCCGCCGGAACCAAGTATAGGTTTATACTTATACATTATACCCTTGCCCATGACTACACCCGCCTTCCGCCCTGTCTCCTACTCCCGCACCACCCTTACCGAACTGATGATCCCGAGCTACGCCAACTTCGGCGGCAAAATTCACGGCGGCATCCTGCTCTCGCTCATGGACAAAGTGGCTTACGCCTGCGCCGCCAAGCACGCCGGGAACTACTGCGTGACGGTGTCTATAGAGGGTGTTAACTTTCTGCAGCCAGTGGAGGTGGGCGAACTGGTGTCGCTGAAGGCCTCCGTGAACTATGTAGGCAACACCTCGCTGATGGTGGGCATCCGAGTGATTGCTGAGAACGTGAAAACCGGCGTGGTAAAGCATACCAACACCTCCTACTTTACCATGGTGGCCAAAGGCGAGGACGACAAGCCCGTGCAGGTGCCGGGCCTGGTGCTGGAAACCCGCGAAGACGGCCGCCGCTTTCTGGAAGCCATTAAGCGCCGCGAACTCTCCGGCCGCTATCAAACCGAACTGGCCAACAGCAAAACCATTCTGCAGGTAGACGAAGAGCTGCATCTGCTGCAGCAAGAGCGCTGCCAGGTTGCTTTCAAGGATTAGAGTTTGTAGTTGATCTTTGTACCGGGTACAACCACCCCTGCCCCTCCTTGGCTAAGGAGGGGAATTCTGTAGCTGCTTTGGCCGGGGTGTAAGTTTTGTAGTTAGGGCTGTTGCGCGGACAGGTCGCGACCTGTCCCTACAAGGATGAACATCCCCTAGCCCCTCCTGAGAGGGGAATCATACTTGCTCCGTAGTAAAAGCTCCAGCTATCGAACAGATCCTAGTCTTTCCGTTGAGCGCCTTGTAGGTTTCCGGTGGCGAGCGCCAGCGAGGCAGCCCGAGGCACGAGGGCAGGAAAGATACACAGCGCGATACGGGAAGACTAGCCCTCGCGGGCTGGAGCGCACCAAAGTATGAGATGAAACAAGGCAAGTATAAAACTGCGCATCAAACGGCAGCTAGCAAGTATAGCACTATACTTCAAACAGCAGTAAACAAGTATAGCAGGAAGACAACCTAAGCCGTAGCAGTTAAGTTGTATCACGAAAGCAACACTTCCTGCACCAAGTATAAATGCAAAAACAGCAAACCTTCATGCCTGCTTACCATCTTCCCAAAACAATGATTTCTGAAAACTGCTGCTTATCTTTAAGCATCTTACCCATACCTTAACAAACATGCACTACAAAACTAACCTGTCTAAACTGCTGGCGCTTCCCCTGCTGGCAGGTTTATACTTTACTGCCACAACCCAGACCTTTGCACAAGAGCCAGTGAAAATGGATGATGAGATCAGGAAAATGGTGAACGAGATTTCGGCACAGAACTTGAAAAACGATGTGCAAAAAATGGTCAGCTTCGGCACCCGCCATTCGCTGAGCACCACCACCAGCAAAAAAGAAGGCATCGGGGCTGCCCGTGAGTGGGTAAAATCAGAATTTGAGAAGTATGCCCAGTCTTCTGGCGGCCGTATGAGTGTGGAGATGGACCGCTACCCTGTAAAAGCGGACGGCCAGCGCATTCCGCAGGACGTGGAAATGGCCAATGTGATGGCTACGCTGAAGGGCACAGACCCGAATGATGACCGTGTGTTTATCGTGAGCGGCCACCTCGACTCCCGCGTAACAGATGTGATGGATGCCAAAAGCAAAGCTCCGGGGGCCAACGACGATGCTTCCGGTGTGGCACTGGTGATGGAGATGGCCCGTGTGATGGCTTCCCATAAGTTTCCGGCTACCCTCATTTTTGTAGCAGTGCAAGGCGAAGAGCAAGGGCTGTATGGCTCCACGCATCTGGCCGAGCGTGCCAAGAAAGAAAACTGGAATGTGGTGGCCATGCTTAACAACGACATTGTAGGTAACTCCTACTCCTCCGAAATGGGCCTCCACGACAACACCCATGTGCGCGTGTTCAGCGAAGGTACACCTAGTAACGAAACAGAGCAGCAGGCCCGTATGCGCCGCACCTTAGGCTCAGAGAACGATAGCCCCAGCCGCAACCTGGCCCGCTACATGGAGGTAGCCGGCGAAAAGTATGTCGACCAGATTGATGTGGTGCTCGAACACCGCGCCGACCGCTTTCTGCGGGGTGGCGACCACACGCCTTTTAACAAGTTGGGTTACACAGCGGTGCGCATGAGCGAGATGAACGAAGATTTCGATCACCAGCATCAGGACCTGCGCACCGAGAACGGCACCCAATACGGCGACCTGATCGAGTTTATGGACTTTGACTACCTGCGCAAAAATGCAGGCGTAAACCTGGCTACCATGGCCAGCCTGGCACTGGCTCCTGCCGCTCCTCAAAATGTGGGCGTCATCACCTCTGACCTCACCAACAAAACAGACCTGAAGTGGGAAGTACCTGCAAAAGGAGCAAAACCAGCCGGTTATAACGTGCTGATGCGCGCCACCAGCAGCCCCACCTGGGAGAAGAAATTCTACGTAACTGACACCAAAGCCACACTGCCTTACTCCAAAGACAATTACTTTTTTGCCGTACAATCGGTAGATGCAGAAGGCCATGCCAGCCTGCCGGTATTACCAGTGCCGGTACGTTAGATTACGCTAACTGAGTGATGAATAATCTACTTTTCTTCTGCCTTTTAGCAGGTAAGCAACAGTAGCAATCAGAACTACCCTTTTATAAAACAGAAAGCCGGTGCTGCAATAGCACCGGCTTTCTGTTTTATACTACAGGCAAAGAGATATAGCATCTGCTCCACCTGCCGTAAACCTCTCCTTTGTTAATCTCTGTTTATGAGTTTATTGAATACACCGTCCGGCTCGTGGAGCAGCGCCAGTTTCTTTTCATCAAATGTTTGGAAGAACTCATCCCAGCTGATCTCCTCAAAATTATCGTTATCCGGGCTCTTCTTAGGGAAGTGGATGCGCAGCAGGCCTTCGCCTTTGCCATCGTCTTCAGTGCCTTTGATAATGGCCGGTACACCGCCCTGTTCTTCCGCCCATTTTTGTATTTCCTTATGATTGGTTGTTTTCTTCGCTTCACTCATAGTTTTAAAATTTACAGTTCTGATTCTATTGCTTTACCTATACGCGCTGCTTTGGCGAAAGGATAGGCCTTGGGTCAAGGCACAAAAAAAGAGCAACCTATAGCGATTGCTCTTTTCTAAGATAATCAAGTAGTATCTTTTAAATTTTAGAGACCCTGGCAGCTGCCGATACGTCGCTGCTCACCGTCGGGCTTCCTTTGTAGTATACTACAGAGGCGCCTGAAGCATTTATATCTAATGCTTCTTTGGCATATACTTTCACTTTGCTGGCGCCACTAGCCCCTACTTTTACACGTTTAGCTACCAGGTCAGCAGCTTCTACCTTCGAGGCACCGGACATTTCCATGTGCATCACATCGGCAGTACCTGTCAGTTCTACCTTGCTGGCGCCACTCATATCAGCAGTTAATTGCTGCGTATTCAGCGCCAGGATTACTACAGAGCCTCCGCTCATGTCCAAGTCAAACTTATCAGCCTTAAAAGTAGACTTGCCAGTTACTTTTACTCCTCCGCTGATAGCTATTTTTCGCAGCTCTTTCACGGTTACATATGCCCTCATGCCTTTGTTGGTAGACAGGCTTTTGTCGTTGTAGATGTGCAGCACACCGTTCTTTACTTCTGTTTTAATGTTAGGAAGCAGGTTTCCTTCTGCCTCTAGCCGCACGCCTTCGTCGCTGCCCTGCGTCACCTCCACGGCAAAGCCGCCGCTCACTTCTATGCCTGTAAACCCGGATACATTTCTATCCTCTGTTTTCATTTCTCCGTTGCCGCGCAACTGCTGCGCCATTGCCGGCACATGGGCCAGCAGCAGCGCCAGGATAAAAACTGCAACGTTGGTGACGTAAAATTTGATGATCTTCATAGTTTTAGTTTTTAGTTGATGTATTCCCATTTAGCAGCGCTTCCTGACTTACGCCAGAAGCAACTTCGATCAATAGATGCGGAAATTTGCAGAAGGTTGCCTGCAGTAGGAAAAAAATCAACACAGCACCTATACTAAAAACATCGCTAGTATAAAAGAACAAAGAAGATATGAAGTAGCTCGTTATTTAGCAGATGATGGAGTAAGATCATACCGGGACTGATTTTGCAGAAAGAGGTTGTGCCAAGCCAGAATACTATACTTGTAGCAAGTGCTGCAAAAAGCAGGAATGAAGGAGATCAGGCTTTGAAAAGCCGCAGCAGAGAGTTGCTATAAGTATCAGCGATACTTGTAGCTTTTAGTTGAGAGTAAATGGAGGATGCAGTTTTACAGCTTCTGCTCTTGGCTTGCCGGTGCCAGCAAGGCCAACGAAATACCTGCCGCATGGAGTAGCACCACAATGAGCATGTTGTTAAATTGCCACGTGCCTGTCCTGAAATACTGCATTAATAACGCCAGCAGTAACACAGTTGTTGCCAGCATAATAGATTTGTAGCGTTTTGCCATTCCGTTACTTTAGAAAATCTCACTATAATAAAATAGCTATACTTAATTTTAAAAAGTTTGGTTACAAGGGCACTAAGGGTGTAAGCAGTAGCAGCGAATTAGAGCACGAATAGCTCAATATAACTATTATTCATCATATTGTATTTTAGTAGACCGGAAAATTTATTTCTACTGTATTCGCTATTCGGGCGTAAGGACCGGCATTAGGCTCAATGACTGGTTAGGGCAGAAGCGTTGGTGCAACCCTCTTTTGGGTAGGCGGTGATCTGCACCACGACACGCTTCCCTGCTCCTCCATGGATGGATGTACGCAGCATCTGATTTACAGCACTTCTGTCTGTTTTACCTCAGCCGGTGTTTTATACCGCTGCTGCTGAAGACTGAATCTTTAACTCCACTACATACCAAGGCCTTCTGTGTTGCTACCAGCCTCAAATGGTACCTACTTCTCTTGCGGCTCTCCTTTCTGTAAGTTGCTAACATACTGATTGATGGTCCTGAGCAGCTGCTCTTGCCGCGGGTTCTGCCAGGGCCGGTGCTGCTGCAGGTTGTCACGCAGCAATTCGAAAGATTGTTTGCGCAGCAGTAGGTATTGAAGCATTACTGTTATTCTATCTTTATCGGCACCGGTAGCATCATCTATGCCTTGCAGCAAAATAATGCTTTCATTTAACTGAGAAACACCTTGCTCCAGCAGGGGCACAAAATCAGCTGCCTTGGCTTTCTCGCCTTCCTCAACAAGAGCCTGCAGCACATGCATGGCCTGCGCCTCCTTGTTGCCCACTTGGTCCAGCGTGTAGGCCAGCCGGGCCTGCCCTGTAAACGGCACCGACTGATAAAATACCAGCAGGAGCAACAGCCCCACTCCCGCCATCACGGCATTGCCCTTAGCACTATACTGCTGGGTGATCTGCCGGTTAGAGCGCAGCAGCAACACCGTACCAAACAGTAATCCACAAACCAGGCCACCGGAGTGGGCCGCATTGTCGATGCCGCTTTTCATGCCGAAGGCCAGGTTCAGCACCAGCACAAAACCAAGGTTTAAGAGCATGCCTTTCTTCTGCTGCCAGTGCAGCTTTTGCTCCAGCAGCATAATCACCAGCAACATGCCGAACATACCAAAGATAGCCCCCGAGGCGCCTACGCCCGCCCGCATACTATCCCACCACAAGCTGGTAATGCTGCCCGCCAACCCGCACAGCAGGTAAGCGATCAGGAAGGGCCACTTGCCCACTAGTGGCTCCAACACCCGCCCCACGCTTACCAGTGCCAGCATGTTAAAGGCAAGGTGGATGATGCCGGCATGAAGGAACACGCAGGTCAGCAGCCGCCACCACTCCCCCGACAAGGTATAAGGGCCAAAGTTGCCGCCGATGGCGATCAGCGAGGCCGCATCCGGGTCCATAAAGTTGATGCCCAGCAGGAGCATCAGGCCAAATGCCAGCAGGTTGAGGTCCAGCAGGATGGGCGTGATGAAGTAGCCGGGCTGCGGCACGAACAGCTTTCCAAAGTCCTGCAGCTTCTCGGCTGTTGTTCCGGGCTGCTGGGCCAGCTCCCGTTGGGCCTGCTGCAGGCGTTCAGCTTCCTGGCGCATCTCCATTAGTTCCGGCCCCGCCACTCCCCGGCGCTCCAGTTCATCTACTACCGCCAGCACCACTTCCGGCTCATACTGCTCCCGCTCCTGCAAAAGCTGCAGCAGTTCCTCACTTGTGCGCTCGGCCACGACAGCCGCATATTTATTTTCCATCGTCCTGCTCTATACTTTGTAAAAGTACCCAAGCCCGCCTCAACCTCAAAACCCATTTTATGCTAAAACCTTCGGCTGCTACAAAGGGTAGAACTATGGCCTGACCATAGCGCTATGCCACAAATAAAAGTAGATACCCGGTACTACACCATCACCCGCGGCGAGAGCCCACTGGTGGCTGCCTGCCTTCACAACGGGCATAAGGTGCGCCACAGCTTAAAAGATCTTTTTAGCCTGACGCCCGAGGAGCGCCTGCGCGAGGAGGCACCTTTTACGGCCGACTGGGCCACCGTGACGGACAGCCGGATCATTGGCCACAACTCCCGTTTTGAAATGGACCTGGACCGCCCGCCGGAGGAAGCGGTATACAAAAGCGGTGAGGCGGTGAACGGCCTGCAGGTGTGGAAGAACGGTTTACCTGAAGCGCAGGAGAAGGAGTCGCTGGTGCGCTATACCAGCTTTTACCACGATGTGCGGCAGATGCTGCTAAAGCTAAAGCAGCTGCACGGCTGCTTTGTGATTTACGACCTGCACACTTACAACCACAAGCTGCAAGGCCCCACGGGCCCTGTGGCCGACCCGGAAGAGAACCCGGAGGTAAACATTACCACCGGCAACATGAACCATGAGCGGTGGGCACCGGTGGTAGAAGCTTTTCAACACAGCCTGCATGCCTACAACTACCAAGGCCGCCACCTGGATGTGCGTCAGAACGTGCAGGACACGGGAGGCCATTTCATGCACTGGGTGCACGAGACGTTTGGCGATAGCGCCTGCGTGATCAGCATCTCCGTGAAAAAGTTTTTTATGGATGAATGGACGGGCGAGCCGCTCAATGACCAAGTGCAGGAGTTGCAGAAAGCCATTGCGCACACGGTACCACCCGTGCTGGAGGCCCTGGCACACGTCCGCTCGCCCTGAGCAAGCAGCCACTAGCCAACGATCTGATTTACACCGAAAGCGAAATTTGCCTGCTTGTAGCACGCCTTCAATGAAAGGAATGCCAGACGCATGCAAAATATTTTAATTTATAAATATTTGATAACCAGGAAATTAATTATCAATAGAGGGGAAATAGAAATAATGCAAAAATATTTTGCTGGTTTTCTTTTCTAAATCAAAACCAATCGCATACTTTTGCACCCGAATTAAGGAGAGCCGTATTTTGGGAAGGCTAATATAAAAACTAGTTTTAAGGTATCCAAATGGCTTCGCGACTTTTTGAAAAAAATTTCGTGGCTTCCTGATTCCGAAGCCGGCCAGGAGCTGGCAAGTAAAAAGAGAAATCGACAGGTAAAGATAAGGTTAGTTAAAGTTTAGATTAGTTTAGTTTGTTTTAAGGTGAGAGAAAGCCCCAGCCATTTTGGTGGGGCTTTTCTCATTTAGTGAGAGGAAGACCTTCCGATGCAGCAGCTATCAACGTGTGATCAAGCCGGGCAGTCTTTGCTGGTAAAAAGCTTGAATTTTTACCTAGGCGGCAGAAAAGCAAAGCTTTATCCAGTGTTTTTCGCGGTTCATCTCCAGAATGTCCGTCTTCATCCAAAAGAAGCGCAGGAGTAGAGAAAGAGGCTTTTCCTGCTAAGGTCTTCCTTCTACTTTTGCAGCCGAAAGCAGGATAGAGACAATGCTGCCGCACTAGGCAATCTTCCTCTTGCCATACCATGCACTTACGACCAACCCAACCTATAAAACTATGAGATTATTCTTTCACACCCACTTAGCGTTGTTGCTGCTACACCAGCACTGTTGTCCCACCCCTGGATTGCGGCACTACCCGTTGCCTTGAGTTTCACTCCTCTCTTGCTCTTGTATGCTTTGGCTTTTGCCGAAAGCTGCCTGTGCTATGGCACCAACATGCCTCTCGATGGTCGCAGCCGGAGAAGGAAATAGTAAATTATATAAACTCTAGCAGAAATTCTATAAAGCACCACCCTCGCGCCTGCTATACTTTTGCAGCGTTGATCACCAACCGTGCATTTATCCATTAGCTACAAAATAAAACCATGAAAAAGCAATTATTCATCTTGACGCTCCTGTGGCTGCTGGCCTTCCCGGCGCTGGCGCAGGAGAAAGTGACCCTCAGCGGTTACGTGAAAGACCATGCCTCCGGCGAGGGGCTGATCGGCGCCTCGGTGGGCGTGCAGGAACTGCCTGGCGTGGGCGTGGGCACCAACGCGTACGGTTTTTACTCGCTCACGCTGCCCAAGGGCACCTACACGCTGCTGTACAACTACCTTGGCTACGTGACCACCTCCAAGCCCGTGCAGCTGAATGCCAATCAGAAGCTTGACGTGGAGCTGCGCCAGAACGCCACGGCCTTGAAAGAGGTGGAGATCACCACGCGCAAGGAAGACCACAACGTGCGCTCGATGGAGATGAGCACGCTGAAAATGCAGGTGGCGGAGATCAAGAACATGCCGGCGCTGCTGGGCGAGGTGGACGTGGTGAAGGCGGTGCAGCTGATGCCGGGCGTGCAGACGGCGGGCGAGGGTACCTCGGGCTTTTACGTGCGCGGCGGCGGCGTGGACCAGAACCTGATCTTGCTTGACGAGGCCCCGGTGTACAACGCCTCGCACCTGATGGGCTTTTTCTCGGTCTTCAACGCCGATGCCATCAAAGACGTGCAGCTCTACAAAGGCGGCATTCCGGCGCAACACGGCGGCCGCTTGTCCTCGCTGCTGGACATCCGGATGAAAGAGGGCAACAGCAAGAAACTGGCCGTGTCGGGCGGCATCGGCACCGTCTCCAGCCGCCTGACGGTGGAGGCGCCGATCGTGAAGGACAAGAGCTCTTTTATCATTTCCGGCCGCCGCACCTATGCCGACATGTTCTTCAAAGCCAGCTCCGACCCGGAGGTGAAGAACAACCAACTCTACTTCTACGACCTCAACACCAAGCTGAATTATACTTTAAATGAGAAGAACCGGCTGTTCGTGTCGGGTTACTTCGGGCGCGACGTGGCGGGCAACAAGCAGTTTATGATGGACTGGGGCAACGCCACGGCTACCCTGCGCTGGAACCACCTCTTCAACGACCGCCTGTTCTCCAACACCACCCTCATCTTCTCAGACTTCGACTACGCGCTGGGCTCCCGGGTGACGGAGTCGGAGTTTACGTGGAAGTCGCGCATCAAAGACTATAGCCTCAAAAACGATTATACCTATTTCCTGAACCCGAAGAACCAGCTGCGCTTTGGCCTGCAGGGCACCTACCACCATTTTATGCCCGCTGAGGTGGTGCCGGGGCCGGAATCGTACGTAAGCAACATCAAGCTGAATGCCACCAGCGCCTTTGAGGGCGCCCTGTACCTGAGCAATGAGCAGCAGCTCACCGACCGGCTGACCCTGGACTACGGCTTGCGCTTCTCCAGCTTCACCAACATGGGCCCCGGCAAAGTATACCAGTATGGCCCCGACTTCGACATGCCGGTGGACACGGTGACGTACGGCCGCTTCGAGAAGATCAAGACCTACAGCGGGCTGGAGCCGCGCCTCTCGGCCAAGTATGAGCTGAACGGGGCCAGCTCGATCAAAGCCTCCTACAACCGCATGCGCCAGTATTTGCATCTGGTATCGAACTCCACCTCGGCGATGCCTTTTGATATCTGGATCCCGAGCAGCACCTACGTGCAGCCCCAGCTGGCCGACCAGGTGGCCGCCGGCTACTTCCGCAATTTCCACGACAACATGTTTGAGGGCTCGGTGGAAGTATACTACAAGTGGATGGACAACCAGATCGACTACAAGGACTACGCCGAGATCTTCCTGAACGACCGGCTGGAGACAGAGCTGCTCCGCGGCAACGGCGAGGCCTATGGGGCGGAGTTTTACCTGCGCAAGCAGAAGGGCCTGCTCACCGGCTGGGTCAGCTATACTTTGTCGAAGACGGAGCGCACGGTGCCGGGCATCAACAACGGCAAGGCCTACCCGCTGCGCTACGACCGCCGCCACGCCGGCAACGTGGTGCTCACCTACCAGTTTAGCCCCAGCATCAACTTCGGCGCCAACTGGACCTACGCTACCGGCGGCGCAGTGACCATGCCTGTGGGCCGCTACGAGTATAACGGCAAAACCTACCCGCTCTACTCCGAGCGCAACGGCTACCGCCTGCCCGACTACCACCGCCTCGATTTGTCGGCCACGTATGAGAAGCCGAAAAACGAGTTCCGGAAGTATAGCAGCTCCTGGACGTTGAGCATCTACAACGCCTACGCCCGCAAAAACGCCTTCTCGGTATACTTCCGCGAGAGCGAGAACGATGCCACCAAAACCGAGGCGGTGAAAACTTACCTGTTCGGCATCATTCCTTCTGTTACCTATAACTTCAATTTCTAAGCGACAGTCTTTCCAACTATGAAAAAGTATATTTTATTCAGCCTGAGCCTGCTGGCCTTTGCCTTCAGCAGCTGCGAAGAAGTGATTGATTATGAGCTCCGCACCGCCGACACCAGGCTGGTGGTGGAGGGCCTCATCACCAACCAGCCCGGCCCCTACACCGTGCGCCTCTCCCATACCAAAGGCTACCTGGACGAAGGCCGCACGCCCGGCGTGAACGGCGTGCTGGTGGTGGTGTCGGATAACCAGGGCACGGTAGATACGCTAAAGCAGGTGGCGGAAGGTATTTACCAGACCACCAAGCTGCAGGGAAAGCCGGGCAACACCTACTACTTCCGGGCGGTGGTGAACGGGCAGGCGTATACCGCCCAAAGCTACATGCTTACCGTCTCCCTCATCGACTCGCTCACGTTTGTTTACAAGAAAAAGGGCGAAACCAGCGACGAGGGCATCCATCCGATCATTCATTTTGCAGATCCGGCAGGGCGAGGCAACTATTACCGCTGGAATGTCATCATTAACGGTGTGGCGGAGCCGGATGAGTTGGCCGTGCTGAAAGACGACATCTACGACGGCAACTATGGCCACGCCGACATGGAGTTTGCGCTGAAAGAAAACGACAAGCTGCGGGTAGAAATGTACTCCATCGATAAACCCGCCTATGAATTCTGGCTGGCCCTGCTCAACCAGCAGAACGAAGCGGGCAGCCCCTTCGAGACGCCGCCGGCCAACGCGCCCACCAACATCAGCAACGGCGGCATCGGCTTTTTCGGCGCCTCAGCGGTATCGGTGGTAGAAGGTGTGGCGAAGTAGAGGGTTGCTCCGGGATAAGCGCCTTCTTTATCTCCCTGGCGCGAATCTCCAGATTCGTGACGCGGGGTGAAGGTGGAGTCTCTGACTCCACTGAGGCTGGAGGCCTCAAACTGATAGATCAAAGAGAGATCGTTTGCTGGTAGGTTTTATCGTGCAAAGGATGAACCCACCCCTGGCCCTCCGAGGAGGGGAATTGCCCGGAGGGACGAAAAGCCCACTAGCTGGTGCGAGTTTTAGAGAAGAAAAGGCACTGTTTGTGCCGAAAAGATATGTTTGTTTAAGGTGAGACAAGGCCCGGCTAGCTTAGCCGGGTTTTTCTTTATACCTGCCCCATTACCAGCAGCCACCCCGCCACCAACGCTAGCGGGATAAAGGCAAGTATAAGCTTGAGGATAAAGCCCGGGGCGGCTGTGCCGGAGCGCCAGGAGCCGTGGCTAAAGGTATAACGCGCGCTCACGATGCCCGACGAGAGCACCAGCAGCGCCAGTGCCAGGTGAATGAGGCGCAGAACAGTTGTAAAGGCTATATCCACCTCCGGCGACCACACCCGCAGCCCGATCCGCGCCAGCCAGGGCACTACTGCCAGCACGCAAAGCAGGGCCACGATCGAGCCGACCTTGATGCGGAAAAGCGTGACCCAGGAGGCCAGCCCGAACAACGTCATTCCTGCCACCAGCGCCACATCGGAGTATGCATTATGCGGTGCGGCCGCATAGCCTCTGAAGAAAAGGATAACGGTGGCAATGGCCACGCCCGTCAGGAAGTACAGCAGGTAGCGCGTCATAGCCCTCTCATACTGTATTTTGGTTATTTCGGATACTCCATTGGGGGAGGGCCTTTTTCAGTTCTAGGGGTAAAGAGAAGGCTGGCAATCCACCAGCGCCCCTGGTCATACACCAATTGGTAGGTGTTCACGCCCCAGTCCTCTACTTTGCCGTTCGGGCTGCCCATGCGGGTCTCGTAGGTCTGGAAAGCCGTGGCAATGTGGTCATTCTTATTGATGCGAATTGATAACTGTTTTTCGTAAAAACCCAGTTCCTTGTAAGCCGGCCCATTTCGCTCGGCAAATTTCTCTACCGTAGTGATGCGCACAAAGCTGCTGTCGCCTTTATAGAACACGCCGCCCAGCTGCGCGTTGGGCAGAAACAGCGCTTTGAAGGCTTCCATGTCCCGCTCCTGCCCTTTGGGTCCGGAGATAAGGCGCAGCCCCGCCGCGGTGATGGCTTCCGGAGAGGCAACATCAGCAGGAGAAACCTGGGCTTGCTGGGCAAAGGCCCCGGCGCTTATTCCAAGTATAAGCAGCAGGGAGAGGAGGTGTTTTTTCATAAGTTGGTTAGTTAATGGAATACCGTACCGGTAAAACAAAGCGCATAGCCACGGGTTTTCCCTCTTCCTTTCCGGGTTCCCAGGCAGGCATTGCTTGCACGACGCGCACCGCCTCCTGGTCCGTCTCAGGGCTTAATGTCTTGATCACGTCCAAGTCCGTGATCTGCCCGTTCTCCTGCACCATGAACGACAGTACCACCAAGCCGGCTATCTTTGCTTTAATAGCTTTTTTAGGATACTTGATGGTTTGGGAAAGGAACCGGAGCATGTTGGCCTCGCCTCCCGGAAAGATTGGCAACTCTCTCATCGGGAAAAAGTCCTGTGCGGCGCCATCTTCTCCGTATACCTCCCCTGCCAGCATTTTATCGTCCTGGTATACTTCTAGGCGCCGTAGCCGCCCCTGCTCATCATAGCCTTTCAGGGTATCCTGCAACAGGCCACCTTTATACTGCATCACATATTGGAGTTGCCCGTTCTGATGCCAGTTTTGATACATTCCCTCCAGTTTATTATCGCTGTAGTACCCTTTGTCGGCTAACTGGCCGTTGGGATGCCATCGGAAGTTATCGCCGTTACGAATACCTGTTTTATACTTGCCCCCATCAAGGTCGCTGTAGGTGTACAGGCTTACCTTAGAACTGTCTGCGGCCAGGAAGCGCGTCCGCGTGCCGCCACCTTTCTCATTTTCATCCACTATTTCAAAAAAGTAAGCATCGGCTGGTGCCGCTTGTTTATAGCCGCTCTTATTGATGTACTGCACGTCTTGCTTCTGCGCCACGGTTTTAAAACCGCATAACAAAGCAACGCTCCAAAGTATGACTATATGTAGTTGTTTCATTTCCCTGAATTTAATGCTAAATATAGTATAAAAAGCATTTATTACTAGCTCCTTCACTTTGATGCCCGCTTATACTTCATAACTTATACCTTCCGGCTGTTTCAAAACATAATCCGCCGCAAGCGGTATAGCTATTGCCAGCCGCACGTTTAAATATAGTATGAGTAAACAAAATATAAAGGGAGCAAGAGGTAATGCCACGCAGGACAAGGAGAAAAAGAGCCTGCGCGAGCAGATGGGCGCGCTGCGGAACCTGCCCAAATTCTTCCGGCTGATCTGGAGCACGAGCAAGAGCATGACCATTGGCAACCTGCTGCTGCGCCTGGTGAAAGCGGCTATTCCGCTGCTGCTGCTGTATGTGGGCAAGCTGATCATTGACGAGGTGATCCGGCTGATCGCCATAACGGGTGAGCGCGATCTCTCTTACCTGTGGTTGCTAGTGGCCGCGGAGCTGGGCCTGGCTGTGCTCTCTGACCTCATCAACCGCGCCATCACGCTGCTCGACAGCCTGCTGGGCGATTTGTTCTCCAACCGCACTTCCATTGCCCTGATCGAGCACGCCGCTACGCTGGACCTGGCCCAGTTCGAGGATGCCACCTTTTACGACAAGCTGGAGCGGGCGCGGCGGCAGACGGTGACGCGGGTAGTGCTCATGTCGCAGGTGCTGGCGCAGGGGCAGGATATCGTCTCGATCGCTTTTCTGGCGGTGGGCCTGATTGCCTTCAACCCCTGGCTTATCCTGATCCTTTTGATCGCGGTGATCCCGTCCTTTCTGGGCGAGACGCACTTCAACGAGCGCACCTACTCCCTCTCCCGCTCCTGGACGCCCGAGCGCCGCGAGCTGGACTACCTCCGCTACATTGGCGCCTCCGACGAAACGGCCAAGGAAATCAAGACCTTTAACCTTTCCGGCTTTCTATCGGGCCGCTTCAAACTGCTCTCCGACCGCTATTACCTGCTCAACAAAAGCCTGATCGTGCGACGTGCTGTGTGGGGCAGTATTCTTTCCTCGTTGGGCACGCTGGCCTACTATGGCGCCTACGTGTTCATCCTGTTCCAGACGGTAGCGGGTCTGATCACGGTGGGTACGCTCACCTTCCTGGCGGGCTCGTTTAACAGTATGCGGGGCCTGCTGCAAGGCATTATGACGCGCTTCTCGCAGATTGCCGAGAGCGCTTTATACTTGCAGGACCTATTTGACTTCCTGGAGCTAAGGCCGCAGATCACGCCGCCGGAGAAACCATTGCCAGTACCCCGCCCCATCCGGCAGGGCTTTACCTTCGAGAACGTTGGCTTTAAGTACCACAACAGCGAGCGCTGGGCCGTGCGGCACCTCTCGTTTCATTTGCGGGCAGGCGAGAAGCTGGCGCTGGTAGGTGAGAACGGCGCGGGCAAAACCACGCTGGTCAAGCTGCTGGCCCGCCTCTACGAACCTACGGAAGGCCGTATACTTTTAGATGGTGTGGACCTGCGCGACTATGACCTTAACGACCTGCGCCACCAGGTGGGCATCATTTTCCAGGATTACGTGAAGTTCCAGATGAGCGCTTCTGACAACATCGCCATTGGCCAGATCAGCAATATCACCGACAAAGATCGCATCCAGACCTCCGCCCACAAAAGTTTAGCAGACCAAGTGATTCAGCGGCTACCCGACAAGTATGAGCAGGTGTTGGGCAAGCGCTTCAACAATGGTGTAGAGTTGTCAGGGGGCGAGTGGCAGAAGGTGGCGCTGGCGCGGGCCTACATGCGCGAGGCCCAGCTGCTGATCCTCGACGAACCGACCTCCGCCCTGGATGCCCGCGCCGAGAACGAGGTGTTCCTGCGCTTCTCCGAGCTCATCGAAGGCAAAACAGCTGTGCTCATCTCCCACCGCTTCTCCACCGTCCGCATGGCCGACCGCATTCTGTTCCTGGAGCAGGGCCAGCTAAAGGAACTGGGCTCGCACGAGGAGCTGCTCGCGCAGAACGGCAAGTATGCGGAGCTGTTTTTGCTGCAGGCGAAGGGGTATCTGTAGCTCTGTATATCACAGAAGAATGGAACGATGCTGGCAAAACCATAATAAAACAGCTTCAAATTTAAATAAGTCTTTATATCTAAAACCTGCCAAAAATACGGCCGTTTAAAGGTAAACTGTCTCCCACGGATTCCTGCCCTGATTGCGTTGCCAACACCTCTACAGTTGGAGACGATGTTATACTTATACTATTTCTGTCGTTCATTTAAACTTTGTATAACATGAAAACAACCAAATTCTTGCTGCTAATTTGCTGTGCCCTTGCCACAATCACAGCCTGTAACGAAGATGATTCGTTCACTCCAACTATTCCTGGCACTGACATTGACCCGAAGGACTATGCGACCAATATCACAAACCCTTATTATCCGTTAACTCCCGGCACCACTTTATACTATGTGAACACAAGCGTGGAAGAAGGCGACACGACAATCGAAAACGTAGAGGTTGCTGTAACCCAGGATACAAAGGAAATCATGGGCGTTACCTGCCGCGTGGTACATGACGTGGCAACCGATGAAGAAGGTAACGTGCAGGAAGACACGTATGATTGGTACGCTCAGGACAAAGATGGCAATGTGTGGTACTTCGGAGAGAACACCAAAGCTTATGACAATGGCTCTGTCAGCACCGAAGGATCATGGGAAGCAGGTGTAGACGGCGCAGCGCCCGGCATTGTCATGTATGCTGACCCGTTAGCTCACAAAGGCAGGCCTTATTACCAGGAGTACTACCCTGACGTAGCTGTGGACCAAGCTGTGGTGCTCGACGCTGGCAACAGGGTGGAAGTGCCTTACGGAAACTTTTCCAACACCTTACGAATCAAAGAGTACTCAGCGCTGGAGCCGGAAGTGGTGGAAAACAAATACTATGTGGCTGGCTTAGGCTTTGTGCTAGCTAAGAGCGTAAAAGGCGCTAATGAACGGGAAGAGTTGGTTCGGATTACTCACTAACACGACCATACCTCTTTTAAATGAGCCCCTTGAGAAATACTTAAGGGGCTTTTCTTATGAAGTTAAAGCTAATCATTGGCAGCCGTAGCCTCCACGTGGAACATCAGCCCAGGTATACTTTATACTTAAAACGGGAAGAAATAGGGTAGTATGAGCGAGGCGATAAGCCACAGCAGCAGGTTGAGCGGGGTCCCTACTTTCAAGTAATCTTTAAAGCGGTAGTTGCCGGGGCCATAGATCATGGTGTTGGTCTGGTAGCCCATGGGCGTCATAAAGCTGAGGGACGCGGCGTATGTTACGGCCATCAAAAAAGGTCTTACACTCACATTCAGTTCCCGGGCAGTAACAATGGCAATGGGCGCCAGCAGCGCCGCCGTCGCATTGTTCGACATAAAATTGGTAGTGACAAAAGTGATAAAGAAGAACACCGATAGGAGTACGTGTGGCCCATAAACTCCCACTAAGTCGATGAGGTGGTCGGCCAGAAGCTTGGCTGCGCCCGTTTTCTCCAGGGCCACTCCCATCGACAGCACCCCCGCCAGCATAAAGATCACTTTCCAGTCAATGGCTTTGTATACTTCATCGACCCGGAGGCACCGGAAAATTACAAGTGCCACCGATCCGACCAATGCACTCAGCACAATAGGCACCAGGTTCAGGGTAGCAGCCAAAACCACACCTACGCTTATCAGCATCACCGGAATGATCTTACTATAGTTATAAGGGCTTCGCTCTGATTGTGAGATGACCAACAGGTCTTCGTTTTGCCGCAGCTTTTCGGCCTGCTGCTGGTCGGCGGTTATCAGTAGCACATCGCCGGCAGAAAGCTTTACGTGCGTGATCTTCTCATGCAATATTTCGTCGCGGTGGCGGATGGCCAATACTGATGCCCCATAATTGTAGGAGCGGAAGTTAAGCTCTTTTAATGATTTACCCTCCAGGTAAGAGTTTGGCGTTACAATGGCTTCGTAGAATTTAGAATTAGCGAGCTGAAAGCCCTTGCGCTCCGACTTTAATTCCAACCCTTCTACATCTTTTAGTTTCTTAAGCTTTTCTACGTTGCAGCGTACTTTCAATATGTCGTTGGCATGCAGCACCAGCGCCGGATAAGCTTTAATTTTTTGCTGCTTGCCGCGGGTTACCTGCAGCACTTCCACATCCAGGTGCTGGGCCAGGCTTGTGCGGCTGATAGACTTCCCCACAGATGGAGAACTGGGCAACAGCACTACCTCTGTAAGGTAATCGCCCATGTTAAACTCATCGGTCAGATCGGTGGTATACTTGCGGTTAGGGAGCAGGTACCTGCCGATAAAGAACATATACAAGATGCCGGCTAGCACAAACCAGATGCCGGCCGGCGTAAACTCAAACATGCGCAGGGCCGGTTCGCCCTGTGCCTGCGCTATGCCACTCACTAAAATGTTCGTAGAAGTGCCGAGCAGCGTGCAGACACCACCCATCAGCGCCCCAAACGACAGCGGTATCAGCAGCTTGGAGGGGCTCACTTTTATGTCCTGACATACCTGGATCACAACCGGCATGAGCAGGGCTACAACGGCTGTATCGTTGATAAAAGCTGACAAGGTGCCGGAAATCAGCATCAATGAGAGCAGGCAGAGCAGGTAATTCTGGCGACCAATACGGGTTAGCAGCTGCCCCACATTATTAAGGACACCTGACTTAAAAATAGCCGAACTGATGATGAACATGCAGGCGACCGTGATGGTAGCCGGGTTGCTGAAGCCGCTGAGCCCTTCCATGGGCGTGAGGATACCCGTCAGCATGAACAGCGACATGATCAGAATAGCAACCGTATCGATGGGCAGGCGCTCGCTTACAAACAACACGACGGCCAGTGCAATGATGCCCAATACAACGCTTATTTCGGTCGTCATCAAGAATACAGGACTTAGATGCTGCCGTAGCTTTGTCGCCCGGCATACTGTAACTTACAATAAAACAAGCACTAACAGGAAAAATATAAGAATTATTCCTGTAACTTAGTTTACCAGGACATGGTTGCATCAGCGATAATAGGGCAACCAGGCACAATTACTAAGAGTTAATTATACTTGCTGGAAGCTGGCAGAAACGCCGTCCAGGTATGTATGTGCCTCTTGCCAAGTGGCAAAAGTACGCATGGCTAAGTTACTGCGGTTTTGAATAGAGGTAATTTGCAGCGATGCTATTTTATCGGATGGGGAAACACAGGCAGCCTCCAGAAGACCGGATTTTTTCAGTAACTGTTGCGCAGCTACGTGCAGGTTACTTACCTCCTGGGGGTGCGTTATCATACAACTTAAATCGGCTAGCAAGGTAAAATTTGGTTTCACCGCCTGCAAAGCCGCTTGCCAGTCCTGCAGGTAATGCGCTACCGACTCACAGTTCTTCCAATACCCTTTCACTGTAAAATATAACCTGTTTTCAATTGAATTATAAGTCAGGTCGTAGCAACGGTTAACAGCTATGGCTGTAACAGAACTCTTTTGGGCGGTATTTGTACGTACTAGTTGCATGGGTAATACTAAACTAATACGCAGACCTCCTTAACCAGACTTATACAAAGTCAAGTTAAAGTATAATAATTAAGGAAAGTAATTCGTGTTTTGAGATTAATGCCCTACAATCTCTGCGAAATAGTACTACTTTCGGTATCCGTCAAGAGTAAAGGACAGGGCTTCTTAAGCTTTCTTACATACTTAAAGGAGCGGCTAAACCGTGCAGCATACCATTTTGCACTGCCTGGTCAGCGGCTACAATGCGTACCCCGTCTACCATGGTGCTGCCTTCTTTACGGCAGATGGTAATTTTGGTGCCGGCCAAGGTGCGGAGAGTCGCCCCATCTTTCAGGTCTTTTTCCTGGTAATTACCTTTAAGCAGGTGGGACATTAACAGCTTCCGCAGTTCCGGAGTAGACTTCTCTTTCCAACGTTGGAGCGCTGCTTCCGGAGGAGCCAACAACGTATACGCTTCATGGCCGGACAAGGTAGGTGTTAAACCGGCTTTGGTGATCAATTCTGCCAGAACAGGGCGCTGTTGCAGCACATAGGTCATCAGGTTCGTTTGCTGGGGCACAGCCAGCGCATACTGCTGCGTCTGCAGTTGCAGCGCTATAGCCAGCAACAGTACCATTCCTATCCATCCTGCTAATTGGTTCCTGTCCAAAATATAAGTTGTTTAGTAAGCTAATCTATAGCTTTTTATACGCAGCTATACTTTTAACAGTTAAAAACTGATCTGGCGGAGGCTATTAAACAAGTACCATACAGCTAATCTTTCTTAAAATAAACGCCACTGACTAATCTGCTCAAAAAAGTTTGGCAGTGTTTGGGGCACCAATGCCAGGCTTAGTACAAAACCATACAGGGCACCATAAAAGTGTGCATCGTGGTTAATGTTGCCGGCCATTCGCCTGCCCGAAAAGTAGGAATACATCATGTAGAGCACGCCAAAGATAAAGCCTGGCACACATAAGGCCGCAAACAGACATACGGGCGTAATGGGGTAAAACAGGATGCTAGCAAACAGCACCGAGGCTACGCCGCCCGAGGCTCCTAAAGCGCGGTAAGGCGGGTCGTTGCGGTGCTTCAGAAAAGTGGGGATATCAGACACAATAATGCCGCCCAGGTATACCAGCAGGTAGCAGAGCTCCCCCGGAATCAGGCCAAATATACCGGTGAAGGTATATTCTACATTGGTACCGAAGAAGTATAGCGTGAACATATTGAAGAACAGGTGGCTGAAATCGGCATGCAGGAAGCCTGATGTCAGGAAACGGTACCAGGAGTTGTCGCGCTGCACCGCATAAGGTTGAAAGATCAACTGGTGCATCATCTCCGGCTTTTGCCAGGCAGCCCACGATACTAAAACGGTAATACCAATAAGTATAAAAGTGAGGTTTAACTCCATGCGTTAATTAATAATGCTAATTAGTTAATGTGGTACTAGTTTACGGTGCTGCTGTTATAGCTTGGATGACCACAGGATAAGAAATGAAGACGATACCCTACCTTTTAAGCCATCTGGCCTGCGGGAGCTATTGTTATACTTCTGCAACCAGGCAACTCAAAGGTTTTCGCTTACTATTTAGTTAAACAAAAGCCTTAACAGGCTATACCTGAGAACCGATAATCAAACAATACAGCCATTCAACAAATCAACTATCCCGCTCCATGAGTTGCAGTGCCAGCCCCCGAATAGTAGCTTTGCGTATTTCCGGCAGTTGCACAGCATTCAAGTGCTGCAGGGCCTTCTGAAAATAGTGTTCTATCTGCTGCTCGGTCTGGTGCCGAATATTCAGCACATCGTATACGGCCGTTACGGCACTTACTTTCTCTTCGGCTATACTTTCGTCGGTGCGGTTGCGCCAGCTTTTAATGGTGTGTAGCTGCTGCTCGTTGGCCTGCTCCAGTGCCGTGAGCATCAGAAAGGTTTTTTTATCGGAGAGGATATCGCCGCCAACCTGCTTGCCAAACTTTTCTTTGTCGCCATACACGTCCAGCAAATCGTCGCGCAGCTGAAAGGCAATGCCGATGTTGTCGCCAAAGGCTTTCAGGTGCTCCGCATCTGCTAAGGGCGCATGCTGCAGAATAGCTCCTAACTCTAAGCTGAAGCCCAGCAGCACGGCCGTCTTCAGCGTGATCATCCGGATATACTCCTGTATGCTGACCTGCTCGCGCTGCTCAAAGTTCATGTCCAGTTGCTGGCCCTCGCATACCTGGGCCGCTGTTTCACTGAACAGATCCAGCACCTGCGGCAGTTTGGCTGGCTCCACGCCTAACAGCAACTGGTAGGCCCGCACCAGCATTACATCACCACTAAGTATAGCAATATTGGCGTTCCACTTTTCATGCACAGTTTGCTCGCCGCGGCGCAGTGGCGCACGGTCCATTATGTCATCGTGCATGAGCGTGAAGTTGTGGAAAACCTCTACTGCCGCCGCCGGAAAAAGCGCCTTTTCAACGTCCTCATCGTACATTTCAGCCGCCAACAGCACTAACAGCGGCCTGATGCGCTTGCCGCCAAGTGCCATAATATAGCGGATAGGCTCGTACAGTTCCGGCGGGTTTTCACCGTAGCGCAACGTGGATAAAGTTTGATTGATCTTTTTAGAGAGATGTGAGATATCCACAGGTCTTCTTAATGTCTTTTCAGGGTTTCTATTAGTTCCAGATCAATTGTCCGGTCATTCAGGTTGGCACTCTTCACCTCTACCAGCACCTCATCGCCAAACGAAATGATGCGTTTGGTCTGGCGGCCGATGATGCGGTAATTGGCTGAATCGAGCTCGTAATAATCGTCGTTCAGGTCCGAGAGGCGCACCATGCCTTCACACTTGTTTTCTTCGATCTCCACAAAGATACCCCATTCTGTAACACCGGACACAATGCCTTTATACTGGTTGCCGATGGTATCTTTCATAAACTCGACCTGCTTATACTTGATGGAGGCGCGCTCGGCGTCAGCGGCACGTTTTTCCATGGCAGAAGAGTGCTGGCAACGTTCTTCGTACTCTGCCTCATCTACCGACTTGCCGCCATCGAGGTAATGCTGCAGCAGGCGATGCGCCATCATATCCGGGTAACGACGGATAGGCGAGGTAAAGTGCGAGTAGTGCTGAAAAGCCAGACCGAAGTGGCCTTCTTCGTCGGTGCTATACTTGGCCTTGGCCATTGTCCGGATCGCCAGGTTTTGCAGGACGCTTTGCTCCGGCTTGCCTTCAATTTCAGCGGTCAGTGTATTCAGCTCTTTCGAGATATCGCCATCAGGGTCTACTTTGTAGCCAAACTTACGGGCAAACAGCGAGAAGGTACTCAGCTTTTCCGGGTCTGGCGAGCCGTGCACGCGGTATACCATGGTCGGATGCTTTTTGCCTTTGCCGAGGTTGTAGACATACTCCGCTACCTTGCGGTTGGCCAGCAACATAAACTCTTCAATCAGTTTGTGGGCATCTTTCCGTTCCTTCACATACACCGACAGCGGTTTGCCGTTTTCATCGAGCCGGAACTTCACCTCGGTCGTTTCGAAGCTGATAGCGCCGTTCTTAAAGCGCTTTGCCTGCAGCTTTTTGGCAATACCATTCAGAATGTTGATCTCTTCGGCAAAGTCGCCCTCACCAGTTTCGATGCGCTCCTGCGCCTCTTCGTATGCAAAGCGACGATCGGAGTATATGATGGTGCGGCCATACCAGGTATCGTAGAGTTTGCCTGTTTCGTCCAGCTCAAATACAACCGAGAAGGTCAGCTTCTCTTCGTTCGGTCGAAGGGAGCAAAGGCCATTGGAGAGGCGCTCGGGCAACATCGGAATAGTTCTATCTACCAGGTATACTGATGTAGCGCGGTGATAGGCTTCTTTCTCCAGCAGCGTGCGCGGCGTTACATAATGCGTTACGTCGGCAATATGCACCCCTATTTCATAATGGCCGTTCTCCAGCTTTTGGATAGAGAGGGCATCGTCAAAGTCTTTGGCATCGGCGGGGTCAATGGTAAAGGTCGTCACCTCGCGGAAGTCGCGGCGCTTGGCAATTTCGCCTTTCGGAATCTTTTCGGAAATGGTTTCAGCCTCCTCCTCCACTGTCTCCGGAAACTCAAACGGCAAGCCAAACTCGGCCATAATGGAGTGGATCTCGGCTTCGTTCTCGCCGGCAGGGCCAAACACACGGATCACCTCGCCTGCCGGGTTTTTGTCGGGCTTTGTAGGCCACTCTACGATCTTCACCAACACTTTGTCGCCGGCATTTGCGCCATTTAGGCCCTGTTCACCCACAAACACATCAAAGTAGAGCTTCTTGAAATCGGGCACTACAAAACCAAAATTCTTAGAAAGCTGCATGATACCTACCAGTTCGGTGCGGCTGCGCTCCAGCACCTCGATCACCACGCCCTCCTGGCGGCCGCCGCGTACAGTAGGCGACACTTCTACTTTTACGATATCGCCATCCATGGCATACTTCAGGTGCTCGCGGAACACACGCACGTCCTCCTCTCGCCCTTCTGACACAATGTAGGCATACTTGCTATTGGCCAGGTCCACCCGACCGGTAATGATGTCCACTTTCAGGTTCATCATGTACTTGTCGTCGTCTACCTGCAGTAGCTTGTTCTCGCTTTTAAGTGCCTGCAGGCTACTTGTTACCTGCTCCCGTCCTTTTTTATCTACCACTCCCATGCGACGGCACAAAGAGCGTTCGGTAAAAACGGCATCGGGGCTGTTGGAAAATACCTCCAGCACGAGCGCTTTAAATGATTTTGGGGAGCCTTTGCGGTCGGAACTGCCGCCGCGCCGGGAGGAGGATTCTCCCCGAGCGGAAGACTTACCTCTGGATGAGCTTTTATCTTTTGATGCTGATTCGCCCCGTCCTCTGGAGCTGCTGCGCTTGTCGCGGCTCTCGTCGCCGCCTTTATTTTTTTTGCTTCTCATGTATCTTGTTAACGTGCGGCAGTCCGATAGGCTGCCAATTACTCTACAAACTTCCGCTTAAATAGTTTATTTGCTATACGCCGGATGCAGCGCTTTGGCCGAAGTATGGGTTTATTTTCAGGTGAATTTATATATTATTTATTATATATCGGCTATGGTACTGCTATTGGATAGGGAAGAACGGAACGGCAAGATTACCGGGGTTTGAGGAATTAGTTGTTTCCGTAGATGAGGCTATACTTTCCTGCTGTTCTTCATAGCTGTTATCTAATCTTTAATTTTTCTGCTGATCACGCTAGCTGCTGGCTCTCATTTATACTTGGTAGCTGTTGTTTATACTTTATCAGGCAGGCTATACTTAGTAGCTGTAGTTTAATGCGCAGTTTTATACTTGTCCTGTTGCATCTCTGGCTTTGGTGCGCTCTAAGCCCGCGGGGGCTCGTCCTCGGGCATCGCGCGGTGGCGTGAAGCTGCTCCTCGCTCCGCTGCGGGCTGCCCTTACGGGCACCGCAACCCACCAAGGCGCTCAACCCAAGGACTGGAATCTTTCTCATAGCTGCTGCTTATACTTGAGCTAAAGTATAAATAAGTGTACTGATAAGAATGCTGGCACAAATATCCAGATCAGTGACTTGAGATGAAAAGGAAGTCGCTGACTTTACTGGCCCGATGAGACAAGTCAGTTCTACAAAGCGAAGCTCCTGCTATACAACCTATACTTCTCCAAAGCAGTTACAGGCTCCCCTCCTTAGACAAGCGAGAACGCGAGTTCGAAGCTTGCGAGCATAGTTCAGAGGGGCAGGGGTGGTTGAATCCGGAACTACAATGCTTATACTTCAGCTAAAGCAGCAGCAAGATTATTCTCCTTGAACGGACGACGGGTAAGTTCAACAATAGTTTATACTCTTTTAAAGCAATTGAAGAATACCTCTGGCATACTTTATCTAAATAATCCCCGCTTTCATCGCCTCACGCTTTTCCTGCGCTTTGATGATGTCTTCGGGCTCGCCTTTGGGGATGGCGCTGATGAGGGTGCGGGTGTACGCCTGCTGCGGGTTGCGGTAGAGCTGCTCCGGGGTGCCGCTTTCTACGATCTGTCCTTTGCTCATCACCAGAATGCGGTCTGACATGTACTTGGCGACGGAGAGGTCGTGGGTAATGAAGATGTAGGTCATCTGAAACTCCTGCTTCAGCTGGTTAAGCAAATTCAGCACCTGCGCCTGCACCGACACGTCCAGCGCTGATACGGATTCGTCGCAGATGATGCACTTGGGCTGCAGCGCTAAAGCCCTGGCGATGCAGATACGTTGCCGCTGGCCACCCGAAAACTCATGTGGATAACGCTGGAAATGCTCCGACATAAGTCCAACTTTATCAAGCAATTCCATCGTTTTACCTTTGCGTTCTTTGTCGTTGGAACAAAGTTTATGCACACGCATCGGTTCCATGATTGCTTCGCCCACGGTGTGCATCGGGTTCAGCGAAGCGTAAGGGTCCTGGAAGATCATCTGGAAATCGCGGCGGCCTTTACGCAACTCTTCTGCGCTGAGCCGGGCAATGTCGCGGCCGTTGAAAATGATGCTCCCTGCCGTTGGCTCTACCAGGCGCAGCAGTGCACGGCCAAGCGTTGTTTTGCCGCAGCCCGACTCGCCCACCAGCCCAATTGTTTCGCCAGGCATCACGTCAAAGCTTACGCCATCTACGGCTTTTACAAAATCAGTGGTGCGGGCAAAAAGGCCTTTTTTGATGGGGAAGTGTACTTTGAGAGCTTCAACTCGCAGCAACGGTTGCTGCGCCTCTCTGTATTGCGCTTTTATACTTGTAAACGCCCCAACTACTGCCTCCTGTACTTGCTTCTGCTTCTCGATAATGTGCCCTTGCACATCCTCCTCCATAAAATCAGACACAGTTGGAAGTATAGATTGCGGCCTGGCCGACAGTTTAGGGTGGCAGGCCAGCAAACCTTTGGTATAAGGGTGCTGCGGGTTGGTAAAGATATCCAGCACCTTGCCCTGCTCCACCAGTTTGCCTTTATACATGACCAGAATACGGTCGGCAATTTCGGCTACCACACCTAAATCATGGGTGATGAACAGCACGGCGGTGTTTTCCTTTACCCGCAATTCGTCGATAAGCTGCAGCATACGGGCTTGCACCGTTACGTCCAAGGCTGTGGTAGGCTCATCGGCAATCAGGATGCTGGGCTCGCAGGCCATGGCCATGGCAATCATCACGCGCTGCTTCTGCCCCCCCGAGATCTCATGTGGATAGGCATCAAAAATTTTCTCTGCCCGCGGCAGCCTTGCCATTTCAAAAAGCTGAATCGTGCGTATTCTAGCCTCTTTTTTTGACAAACTGGTATGCAGCAGCAACACTTCCGCCACCTGTTTTCCACACGTATACACGGGGTTCAGCGATGACATGGGCTCCTGGAAAATCATACTGATTTCGTTGCCGCGTAACTGCTGCATCTGCTTTTCGGGTAATTGAAACAGGTCTACTTCCCCAAACTTCTCTGATTGAAAAATTGCCTTTCCTGCTGCTATGCGGCCGGGCGGCGTATTGATCAGCCGCATCACCGAGAGTGCCGTCACCGACTTGCCAGAACCCGACTCTCCCACTATCGCCACTGTCTCGCCCCGGAAGATCTCAAACGAAACCTGATCCACTGCTTTTGTAATGCCGCGGTGGGTGGAGAAAACAGTTTCCAAGTCTGTTACTTTTAGAATGGGCGTAGGTGTGGCCAAGAGGAATCAGATTAGTGCTTTGGTAAAAATAAGGATTTTTGGCTCTAAATTGCTTGGCAATGCTGTATAGTTTTATCAGTCTTCAGCATGGCACATGCTATTTAAATTTGACAGCCATACGTATAGCCGCTACCTTTAGAAGCGAAACGACCTATAAACTATGACTAATACGATCATCTTCGACCTCGGCGCGGTACTCGTTGACTGGAATCCGCATTACTTATACCGTAAAATTTTTGATGACGAAGCCGAGATGCACCATTTCCTTCAGAACATCTGCACGTCTGCTTGGAATGAGGAGCAGGACGGCGGACGACCGCTGCAGGAGGCAACAGAACTGCTTATAAAAGAATACCCTGAGCAGGAGGAAAATATCAGAGCTTACTACGGCCGATGGGAAGAAATGCTGGGCGGCGCAATAGAAGGAACCGTAGAGATTTTCAGGCAGCTCCGGGAAAGTGGCAAGTATAAAATCTATGCCCTGACAAACTGGTCAGCCGAGACTTTTCCGGTTGCGCAGGAGCGGTATGAATTCCTGAACTGGTTTGATGGCATTGTAGTATCAGGAGAGGAAAAGAACCGGAAGCCTTTTGACTCGTTTTATCAGGTGCTGCTGGAGCGCTATTCGGTAAATCCGGAAGAGGCGCTGTTTATAGATGATAACCTGCGAAACATACAGGCGGCTGAGAAACTAGGTATTCCGTCCATTCATTTTACTTCGCCGGAACAGTTGCAGGAGGATCTACAGGAAAGAAACATACTTTAAAAGATCGCACAAATACCTTCCCGCTATACTGAGTTACAGCTGCATGAATGTGCTAGAATGCAGCTGTTATGAAAAGAGGCTGCTCTTTACGGAGCAGCCTCTTTTTATAATCTTATACTTTGCTTAGATACCTTGTTGTTGCTGTTGTTGCTCTGCTGCAGGGCTATCTACGGGGGTGGTTTGTGGCGTCCCAAAAAAGCGCCGCTGGTTCAGCAGGATCAGCACTACGCCTATAAAAATAGACGAATCAGCTACGTTGAAGATCGGCCACAACGACATAGGCTGCCCGCCTAAAATAGGCACCCATTGCGGTACAATGCCTTCCCACAGGTCTACGTAAAACATGTCAATTACCTGCCCATGAAACCAGGGCGTAGCAGCACCATATGGGGCATTATCAAACCAAACACCATAAAAGGTACTATCTACCAGGTTGCCGATAGCCCCCCCAAGTATGAGGGCAATGCACCAGAGCAGCCCTTTGGGAGCACGGTGCTCGGCCAGGTAGTATAGGTAATAGCCGATGCCGAACATGGCTACCAGCCGGAATAGCGTCAGGATGAGCTTGCCGTAGCTGGACCCCAGCTCCACGCCAAAAGCCATGCCCGGATTGAGCGTATAATGCAGCTTCAGCCAGTCACCGATCAGGTGTATCTCACCTGGCAGGCCCATTTCCATGTTGTTGTGCACAATAAACTTCACGGTCTGGTCCAGCAGGATGATGCCGATTGCAGCCAGGTAATATTTCCAGTATTTCATGTTTTTCTGTTTAGCGCTTCTCCGCTTAGTAGTATAAACGGCAGCACTACAAGCTGCCTTGTGTGCTTTTTTATACTTTCTTTTAAACGCGCTGCAAGTATACTTCTTTAAAGCATAAAAGCACCGGAAAGCAAAAGCTTTTCCGGTGCTCTAAGGGTTATACTGTGGTGCTCTCCTCTACCTGTATGTTGATGAGAATCTGATATTCATCAATTTCCAGCTGAGTGGGGCTTGAGAGTTCTTCCTCTACCAAGTCTAGCGTCAAGGCCTGTGTTTCGGCACAGATGTAAGCTTTATAGTTCAGCACAGCGTCATTTACTTCTGGTGCCGCCAGCTGCATTATAATATGAATCTTGTCCTGCACCTCCAGGTCACTGTCTTTGCGCAGGTTCTGGATGCGATTTACTAAATCACGGGCAATGCCTTCCTGCTTCAGCTCCTCTGTCAGCGTCACGTCCAGCGCTACGGTTAGTTTGCCTTCGCTGGCTACCAGCCAGCCCGGGATATCCTCTGAAGAGATCTCCACGTCCTCCGGCGTCAGCACCGCGGTTTCCTCGTCGTTGAGCGGAACGGTAAAGCCTCCCTCCCGCTCCAGCTGCGCGATGTCCTGCTGATTCATCTGCTGCACGGCAGCGGCAACCAGTTTCATCTTCGGCCCGAACACCTGGCCCAACTTTTTAAAGTTCGGCTTGATCTTCTTCACCAGGATGCCGGACGTATCATCGATGTACTCGATGTGCTTCACGTTCACCTCGCTCATGATCAGGTCGGCCACCGCTTCAATCTGCTCCTTGGTATGCTCGTTCAGCACCGGTATCAGGATACGCTGCAAAGGCTGACGTACTTTGATCATGTGCTTTTTGCGCAGCGAGTGCACTAGCGACGAGATGGTCTGTGCCAGTTGCATGCGCTCTTCCAGGTCTTTGTCGATGGCGTTTTCAGCCACCGCCGGGAAGAAGGTCAGGTGCACCGACTCTTCGGTGTTTTTACCGCTTACGCCGTTCAGATCGCGATACAGCTGCTCGGTATAGAACGGCGCGATCGGCGAAGCTAATTTGGCAACCGTCTCCAGGCAAGTATAAAGTGTCTGGTAAGCGGCCACTTTATCCATGTTGTACTCGCCTTTCCAGAAGCGCTTGCGGTTGAGGCGCACGTACCAGTTGCTCAGGTCATCCACCACAAAGTCCTGGATGGCGCGGGCAGCACGGGTCGGGTCGTAATCGGCCAGGTAGCCATCTACCTCCTGCACCAGCGTGTTCAGCTTGGAGATGATCCAGCGATCAGACTCGGTGCGTTGCGCCAGCGGCACATCCGCCTCCTGGTAGGTGAAGTTATCGAGGTTGGCGTAAAGCGCAAAGAAAGAGTACGTGTTCTGCAGCGTGCCAAAGAAGCGCCGCTGCGTTTCAACCACACCTTCGGTGTTAAACTTCAGGTTATCCCACGGCGGCGCATTCGCGATCATATACCAGCGCACCGCATCAGGGCCATAGGTGTTGATCATGTCAAACGGATCGATGGCATTGCCGAGGCGCTTGCTCATCTTGTTACCGTTCTTATCGAGCACCAAGCCGTTGGCGATCACGTTTTTATACGCCACGCTATCCTCCAGCATCACCGCCAATGCATGCAATGTAAAGAACCAGCCACGCGTCTGGTCTACACCTTCGGCGATATAGTCGGCCGGGAAGTTTCGTTCAAACTGCTCCTTGTTCTCCAGCGGGTAATGCCACTGTGCATAAGGCATAGCGCCGGAATCAAACCAAACATCGATCAGGTCTGTCTCTCTGTACATTGCCTCTCCAGACTTGCTTAACAGTACGATGTTGTCCACATACGGCCGGTGCAGGTCGTTAACCTCCGGAACCGTGTTCATCACCCCTGCGGCTACTGCTTTCACCATCTCTTCCTTCAGCTGCGCGATGGAGCCGATGCAAAGCTCTTCTTTGCCATCTTCGGTGCGCCAGATCGGCAGCGGCGTGCCCCAGTAGCGGGAGCGCGACAGGTTCCAGTCCACCAGGTTCTCCAGCCAGTTACCAAAGCGGCCGGTGCCGGTAGACTCCGGTTTCCAGTTGATGGTTTTATTCAGCTCGATCAGCCGATCCTTTACAGCCGTGGTTTTGATAAACCAACTATCCAGCGGATAGTATAAAACCGGTTTATCGGTGCGCCAGCAGTGCGGATAGGTGTGCTCGTATTTCTCAACTTTAAAGGCTTTGCCCTCTTCTTTCAGTTTAATGGCGATCTTAACATCGGTTGGCTTGTAGTCAGCACTGGTCTCGTCTTCGCCGGTGTAGTTCTTCACGTACATGCCGGCAAAGTCGGTAACCTCCGGCACAAAGCGTCCCTGCTTATCTACCAGCGGCATCGGCTTGCCATTCTCATCCGTCACCAGAAGCGCCGGGATGTTATTTTGTGCTGCTACCCTAAAGTCGTCTGCTCCGAATGTCGGGGAAATATGCACGATACCCGTGCCGTCCTCCGTCGTTACAAAATCACCAACGATGACGCGGAAAGCCGGCTTCTCAGGCTGCACATAGGGCATCAGCTGGTGGTATTCTACGCCTGCCAGGTCGCTGCCTACAAACTCTTCCTTTATTTCGAACGGGATTAGCTTGTCGCCTGGTTTAAACTCCTCCAGCGCCAGTCCGGCTGCTTTCGGATTGAAGTAGCGGCTCACCAGGTCCTTCGCTAGTATAACTGAAATCGGATCGTATGTATACGGGTTAAAGGTTTTCACCTTCACATACCGGATGCCCTTGCCCACAGCCAAGGCGGTGTTGGCAGGTAACGTCCAGGGCGTAGTTGTCCAGGCGATGAAGGACACGTTCTCCTCCTCGTTCTCAAACAGGAACATGTTCCGCGTGATCTTCTTCACCTCAAACTGCGCTACGATGGTGGTATCCTTCACCATTTTGTAGCAGCCCGGCTGGTTAAGCTCATGCGAGCTCAAGCCGGTACCCGCACCTGGCGAATAAGGCTGGATGGTATAGCCTTTGTACAGGTAGCCTTTGTCGTAGAGTCGCTTCAGCAGCGCCCAGCAAGATTCGATGTATTCGTTCTCGAAAGTGATGTAAGGGTTGTCCAGATCTACCCAGTAGCCCATCTGCTCAGTAAGCGAATCCCACTGGTTCTTAAAACGCATCACTGTTTCGCGGCAGCGCTGGTTATACTCCTCTACCGATATCGTTTTGCCGATATCTTCTTTGGTGATGCCCAGTTCCTTCTCTACCTGCAGCTCTACGGGCAAACCATGTGTGTCCCAGCCTCCTTTACGCGGCACCTGGAAGCCCTTCAGTGTTTTATAACGGCAGAAGATGTCTTTCACGGCGCGGGCCATCACGTGGTGAATACCGGGTGTACCATTAGCAGAGGGCGGCCCTTCGTAAAAAACGAAATTATCGTTGCCCTCGCGGGTAGCTATTGATTTTTCGAAGATGTGGTTCTTCTTCCAGAACGCCAGTATGTCCTCGCCCACCTGGGCGTAGTTCAGGTTTTTATACTCGTTATACTTTACCATTTTCAGGTTTAAATGATCTATTATAAGGTATAAAGTACCCGCCTTAGTTCCCGTTTTTAACAGGACCTGTTCGGCAGCTTATACTTTATACTTGCTTTATTATCGGTACCTTAACCGGTGCTTTTGAGCCGCAGCGCTTGTTTATACTATAATTCGGCAAAGGTAGCAAATTTACTCCTTTTTATGTACTTAAAGCACGTGCTGTAATAGCATCTCCTACACTTTTGCAAAGGATCTTAGCCTTGAACACAAAAAAGCCCTAGCTTTAGACCAGGGCTATACTTGTTTTAGAAATTTTATTTTTTTGAATTGGAAGACTTGGACGTTGATTCTTTGTCTTTCGGCACGCAGTTCGGCACCTCTTTTCCGTCCTTCTCCTTCATGCCAATAGGCTCGTAGCCATTCCAGCAGGGGTTGTTTTCCGTCAAGCTGTTTTTGTCTTCTGATTTAGATTTGCTCATAGCTTCTGTTAACTGGTTATACCTGATTATAACCCTTTCATCTACTTTATGTTTCGAACAGGATTAGCAACTCACAACCTATACTTTTCTGGGGCTTGGGATATAACCCGATTTTGCACACGCTTGCTTTGGCTTATGCTTTACTTTTGAACATTTTTGCAAGCTGAAAATTTACACAATTATTGTTGTGGATAAACTACGTATAAATCAGGTTGCTGGCTACACATGTATCCTTTTTGCCCCTTTTCTTCACACCCTACTCCGCTGCTTCTCCCACTTAAAACTGTTTGAAGCCCGCATTTATATGATTTTATACTTAACATAATTACTAAACTATTATACTAAGTGGACTGATTAGATAACAGCTCCGGAAGTACTTGTATGAGATAACAGAGCTCGTCGCTAGGGGATTGCGGAACAACCCAACATTTCTAAGGCTTGATCTCAGTTCTTGAATCACTGCTTTTAGCACGTTTGCAGCACAGTTATACTTGCGCATGAAAGCAAACTTCTAAACTTCGCAAACTTACATGTCCATAATGTATAAAAAGGAGGAAAGCGCCTATACTTACCTGTTCCCTTGATTTTAGAATAAATCACACCGGTTTATCAACAGCAGTGGCAGAAACAAAAAAGGGTAGCCTGCCTGTGCAAACTACCCTTTCACTATTGCTTTATACTTGCTTTTACGCTAGCTTCTCAAAAATACTTTTAAAGTTAACGGCTTTGTCGATGTAGTTTCTCAATTCGCTGCTCGGGATACGGATCTGCTCACGGCTATCGCGGTCACGTACGGTAACCGTGTCGTCTTCCAGCGTCTGGTGATCCACAGCAATACAAAAGGGCGTGCCGATCAGGTCCTGTCGGGTGTAGCGCTTGCCAATGCTGTCGCGTTCTTCGTAGATCAGGTTGAAATCATACTTCAGCTCATCAAAAATCTGGGTTGCTTTCTCGGGCAATCCATCTTTTTTGGTGAGCGGAAGTATAGCCGCTTTAACGGGAGCCAATGCCGGATGTAGCTTCAGGAAGGTACGCGTTTTAGTGGCGTCGCCTTCGGTTATCTCTTCTTCGGTATAGGCGTTGCACAGCGTCATTAGGAACAGGCGGTCGGCACCGGCCGATGTTTCGATTACGAAAGGTACATAGTTGCCGTACGGCTTGCCTTCCTCGTTCAGGTCGTTATCGAAATACTGCAGCTTTTTACGGCTCAACTCCTGGTGCTGCGTCAGGTCAAAGTCGGTGCGGGAGTGAATACCCTCTATTTCTTTGAAGCCAAACGGAAACTTATACTCGATGTCTACGGCAGCGTTGGCGTAGTGGGCCAGCTTGTCGTGGTCGTGATAACGCAGATTTTCAGCAGGGATGCCAATGGCCTCGTGCCACTTTTTACGCGTTTCTTTCCATTGCGCATACCATTCCATTTCGGTACCAGGGCGCACAAAGAACTGCATTTCCATCTGCTCAAACTCGCGCATTCGGAAGATGAACTGGCGCGCTACAATCTCGTTACGGAAAGCTTTACCAATCTGTGCAATACCGAACGGCACCTTCATGCGGCCCGTCTTCTGCACGTTCAGGAAGTTCACAAAGATGCCCTGTGCCGTTTCGGGACGCAGGTAAATGGTGCTCGACTCCTCTGAAACAGAACCCACCTGTGTAGAGAACATCAGGTTAAACTGGCGCACTTCGGTCCAGTTGGCCGTGCCGGAGATAGGGCAGGTAATGTTTTCACGGATGATCAGCTGGCGTACGCCTTCCAGATCTTCGGCTTCCAGCAGCTTGCCCATTTCAGCTGTCAAAGCTTTTCCTCTTTCCGGATCACCTTCATGCTCATACTGGGCTGCCCTGTCTTCCAGCAGCACGTCGGCCCGGTAACGCTTCTTGGAATCTTTGTTGTCGATCATCGGATCGTTAAAGCTGTCCACGTGGCCGGAAGCTTTCCACACCTGCGGATGCATGAAAATAGCCGCATCTAACCCCACTACATTCTGGTTCAGCTGCGTCATGCACTTCCACCAGAGCTGCTTGATGTTGTTTTTCAATTCCACGCCCATCTGGCCATAGTCGTATACCGCTTGCAAGCCGTCGTATACTTCGCTGGACGGAAATACGAAGCCGTATTCCTTGGCATGCGAAATAATATCTTTTAGATCTGTATTTTCTAAGGTCGTTTTTTCTTGTGTCGCCATGGGGCAAAGATAGGTTTTTCGTACTTTAATATGCTGCTGCTGCTACAACTGTTTTTGTTTCGGACTTTTTAGGCGTGATGAAATGCTTTAAATCACTCTGGAACGGCATTTAAAGGCATATGTTGCTTGTGTTAACAATTTCTTAACATTGGCATAAAAAGGCGCTTTTCTTTTTGCCGTAACTTGCATCGTTTTTGTTTCTCACCTATACATTTAAAATGGCTAAAGTTAAGAAAAATAGAAAAGCCGTTGTATCTCCGCAGCCTTACAAGTTCAGGAGGCGCTACAGCCTTGTTGACATTTTTATACATAAGGAAAAGCGGTTCCTGTATTTTATCGCTTTTTCGCTCCTGCTGGCGGGGGTCGTGTATCCCTTCCACGGCATTGCCATGTGGGTAGGCTTTGCTTTTGCCGGCTACTCAGCCATTGCCAACGACAGTATTCAGACCATTGGTACGTTTATCGGCTCTAACGAAGATAAGAAGTGGTACTGGCAGTGGCTCTTCATGGGCCTTATTTTTGTGGCCACCATTACTTATAGCTGGTATATCTACGATGGTGATGTAACTTATCAGCGCCTTGCCTCCAAAGGCTTTGAGCACACGCCTACCAGCTTTGTATACCTGCAGCTCGCCGCGCCTATCATTCTGCTGTTGCTTACGCGCTTCCGCATCCCGGTATCTACTACGTTCATGCTGCTAAGTGTATTTACGATTAATTCCGAAGCAATCGGCAGCATGATCAGCAAGAGCGTTACCGGCTATATAGCTGCTTTTGTTATTGCTTTGTTTATTTACCTGCTGCTCACCAAGGTGATCAAGCGCTTTGTAAAAGGAGAAGCACACTTTTTGTGGACAGCAGCACAATGGTGTATTAGCGGTTTTCTGTGGCACATCTGGTTAGCGCAAGACCTGGCCAACGTAGCGGTATACTTGCCACGGCAGCTTAATGTATACCAACTCCTGGCCTTCATTGGCTTTATCTTCCTCGGTTTAGGTGTGCTGTTCTACATGAAGGGTGACCGGATTCAGAACATTATCAACGAGAAATCGGATGTACGCGACGTGCGCAGTGCCACGATTATCGACCTGGTTTACGCCCTTATTCTTTACTACTTCAAAGAGGTTAACAATATTCCGATGAGTACTACCTGGGTATTTGTAGGTTTACTGGCTGGCCGCGAACTTGGTATGCGCCTACGTGCGCACGATAACTCTACTAAGTTTGCCAAAACATTCAGCCTAATTGGCAAAGACGTGGTTTCTATCTCCATTGGCCTGATCATCTCCATTATACTTGCGGTATCAATCAACCCAGTGTTCCAGCAATCTATTATGGACTTTATGTTTAAGTAAGCAGCACAGCAACAATTTAATGCAAAAGGCCTGGCAATGTCCAGGCCTTTTTTATGGTGGATATGTTCCGGCTTATACTTTGTTCTGGTAAGTATACGCTGATTTTCCTAAAGATTTCACCTGCCCCCATACTCTTTTACACAGGCAGGTTTCCACAACGATTACGCTTAAAAAGTGAAAGCCGGTAAGACTTGATGCACCGGCTTTCACTTTTTATATGTTTTGATTTCTACTTCTCAGGCCAGGCTACTTCCAGGTCATCATTGATGAACACCCCAAAATTAATTGCGATCAGCTGGTCCTCATCAAAGTAGAGGTCAATCATTTCTTTCTCAAACGAGATGCGTGTTTCGCCGCCTTCCATCTCTTCCTCTTCCGGATTATGCATGTTATTATCGGCAAAGAGCTGCAGAATCTGGTCCGGACTCATTTCAAAAATACGCTCTCCCCATAACTGCACTTCCCGGTTTGCCGTTTCAATGCAGCTCAACCTGTAATCATCCTCTTTGTCGAAGTAGAGTGAGTATCCCTCCTCCCAATAGTTCCAGGCCTGGTGCTCAAACTCGTCGTCCTCTTCGGATTCCTCTATTTCTTCAGGCTCGCCTATTAGCTCTTCTACTTCTTTCATTGTCAGGCCAAACTTGATCTTGCCAAGCCCCTTGCCTAACCTGATGTCCTTGTTAATCATGTTAAAACGTTGGTTTTTATTTTTGCTAAGATACGTGATTTCTAAATTTACTGATTTATACTTTTCTATACTTTCGCTCTGTTTGCACAGCTGTTTACCCACCTTGCTGCTACCTGGTCCTTCTACTTTGCCCATGTAAATCTGCTGCAGTTACCGGTAAGGAACAGCAGCAGATTTACTTTTCCTGCTGCTCCTTTCTGTTCTTCTCCCTACGCCCTCTTACTTAAGTATGGCTATAGCTGTAATAGAAGCTGCTGGTAAGCTTTGTGCTTCGAAAGCAGGCTCAGGTTGTCAGACCTGAGATGTAGCACTGTAGCCACTTCCTGGTGCCTGCTTTATACGTTTATAGCATCCGATTGTCTTCTGCTTCCTGCTCTGCCTCGCTTTCATCGGTTGCCATATTTCGGGCTGCTGGCTTTACTGGTACGCTTTGGTACACGGGGTACTGCTCCGGATAGATCACGATAAAGCTGTTGTTTTCATAGTTTCTGGATAAAAGGCGCGGCACATAGTCCAGGTTGTTGTTATAGGAAATAGTGCGTTTGCGTGCCGAGATCACGATCACCATATCGTCGGGTAGCAATTCCGATTTCATATTTGAGAATTCGTTTAGACTGGCATATGACTTGTATTTTGCTTCAATAGTCGGCTTTGCTTTACTTACGACACTCCGCAGTTGATTAAGTGTTCTTTTTCGGGCCCGAAACACGACAGGCGCTCCCAATTGCTGCGACAGGAGCCGTACAGTTTTAATCCAGCGCATAAAGCCCCGCTCCAGCTCAGCATTTGTCGGCACGATCACAACAATTTTACCTGTCGTGTTCAGTGGCTGTATGATCTTACATACCAAAATCATCTGCTCTGTGTTGCTAAGCAGATTATCGAGTACGGTTCCAAAAATTCTGTCCCGGGTCGTGATCTTACCATTCCAGCCTAATACCACCTCCGTTATCATGAGCTCTTTGATAGCCCGAAGTATGCCACTGGCTATGTTAATATCTATTTTAGATACCAGCTGTACATCGCTGTCGGTAGCCGAGGCATGCATAATGGCTTCTTCCAGCATTTTGTTCTTTTTATAGATCTCCTCTTCCGCATTGTCGTTGTCGATAACCACAGCCAAAGGATAAATGGGTTCCTTATTGGCAGGGTCTTTCAGCATTACAGACAGATCTACCAGATTTTCTATGGTATTCGGATTGGCGATCGGCACCAGGATGCGGTCTGGCTTTTCACTTATATCCGGCTTTTTACGACGTTCAATGATGGCCAGGATCTTGGCTACTTTTTCTGTTGTAAAGGAGCTCACGAGGCTCGACACCAGTATTAGCGCTACTGCTCCGTTTAGGGCGCTTTCGCCCAGCAGTCCCAACTCATGCCCAGCCAGCACCACGGCCAGTGTTGCTGCCGCATGAGCACTACTTAGCCCAAAGATTAGGTTCCGCTGGATCTTGCTATATCCAAAAAGCTTCTGCGTTATAAAGGCTGCGGCATACTTGCATACCGGCGCAAGTATAACAATGGTAGCGGCTATAAGCAGGGCTGAAGAGCTCGTAAACAGCTTTGTTAGGTCTACCATCATCCCCACATTTATCAGGAAAAAAGGGATAAAGATGTTATTTCCTACAAATTCTATCCGGTTCATCAGTGGCGATGTATGTGGAATCAGCGGGTTCAAGGCAAGTCCGGCCAAGAACGCACCTATAATGGCTTCCATACCTGCCAGCTCTGCCAGAAAAGCTGAGGCAAATACAATAGCCAGGACAAAAATATACTGTGCTCCTTTTTCACTTTCCAGCTGCTTAAACATCCAGCGCGCCAACTTCGGAAATAACCACATCACGATCACTACAAACACCGTCATTTGGATAAGCATCTCCAGCCAAAAGCCCACACTCATATTCCCTCTGGTGGTGCCTGTTATTACTGCCAGCACGAGCAGTACCGCAGTATCTGTAATGAGTGTACCTCCTATGGTAATCGTTACTGCTTCGTTCTTGCTCAATCCCATTCTGCTCACTATCGGGTAAGCCAGCAAAGTATGTGGTGCAAACATACTGGCCAGTAATATGGCTGGCTTCATGTCGTAGCTCAGGATATTGTTAAATACCAGTGTTCCGACCACTATGGGTATCAGAAATGTAATGGCACCAAATACAAGACTTCGTGTTCGGTACTTCTTGAAATCCACCATATCGATCTCCAGCCCTGCCAGAAACATGATATACAGCAGGCCTACCGTTCCGAACAGAATGATACTGGCATCTCGCTCCAGCAGGTTCACTCCATGTGGTCCTACCACCACTCCCGCTATGATCATTCCTACTATTCCCGGTATCCTCATCCTGCTCAGAATGATTGGCGCCGTGAGTATGATTAGCAAAACCAGGGTGAAGATCAGCACCGGCTCTTCGAAGGGCAACGTGAGCTTTTTTATTTCTTCCATGCTTTCTTCTCTATTCTTTCCCTATAAATATACTTCTTTCTTTTTTATCTGCTTTGTGTAATCTGGACCTTTTCCTTTCACACTTTTTCCTTTTTTCCCAACTTTCCACACATTTACCTTCCTAATAAATTTATTTACTTAATTTTTTAAAAGAATCTTTCTTTCACTGTTAAGGCTGTTCATAAGTGTATAACTATTTACAATTATGTGTAAAGCGCACAACTTGTTTACATTACTCGCTTTTTTCACCAGCTCTTCCACAAGTTTATTTTTTGCTTTTATTTGCTAGTCAATTATTTAAGGTTGTTATCCACTTTTTAGCTTTACGTGTGTATTTCTTTTTACACAGTTCACATCTGCGTGGAAAAGGCTTTTTCTGATGAGTACTTGTTCACCGCTTTCCACTTTTTAGATGTTCCACGGCTCTTGTAGGGAGGGCACTTTTGCTAGTGTGTAATTTATACCAACAGTTACCCACGCTTATCCACAGTTTTACCCACCTTGCTGTGGATTACCAGGGAGAATCTCAAACGGTAATTTCCTGCCTCCTTTTGGGAACTGTAGCAGGTAATTTTTCATCTTACGTGAGAATCAGAATTTCTTTTCCAGGAACACGTACTGCGTAAAAATACTTTTACTTTATACTTGTCTCGGAATGTGAAAGAAAGCTAAGGTGACAGTTACAGGAGGGATGAAAAAGGTGACACTACCCAAAAGAGACATTGCCTGCAACTTGTGTACTACGCCCAAGCTGTTACACTTTTCTTGTTAGCTTCAAATATGAGCAGGTAGAAACAATAGACGAAGTACGAAATAGTGACAGAGGTATAAACATGTCCTTTGTGGAAGTATAACCTGGGTTGTCTGGCTTAGAGGTAGTTTGCAGTTTGATCTGAATGTATAGCTGCCAGCCTCAGGTAGTCCGTTATACTTGTAAGTAGTTAATTGTAGCCCTAAGCCTTGGTGAACTTTCATCCTTCGTCTTAAACACAACTGCTGCAGGTATAGTAGCGAAGTTCATCAAGCTATTATGTTTTATCTTGTGGCTTGGCCAGATAGGTTGTTCATAGTGCTGATCAGGGATTCTCAATAAAGTATATGCGTCTATAATTGAGAAAGCTCATGCAAGCTGCTGCCTTTTGAATTTACTATGTCTATAGCTATGCTTGAAGAGAATCTGTTGAAGCAGTGGTCCTGAAATAAAAAAGGAAGCCCATCTGAGCTTCCTTTTTCTTTGATTTTCTACTTATGCTAGAACTCCAGCTTGATATCTTCTAAATCCCAATTTGCTCTTACTGTAATTGGCTGTGGATAGATATACACTTTATCTAAAGGCTTCTCCAGCTTCGGATCTGGCTTATCAAAAATGCCGTTATTATTGGTATCTACTAGCACCCGGATCAGGTACTTCCCAGGTTCTATTTTAGCGAAAGTGAATGCCTTCTTATCTTTTACTTCTGCAATCGGAACATACTGTGGCGTCAACAATTGTATAGTATACGCGCTTGCATTTGTTTCAACTTTTCCTTTCACTGTTCCGGTTCCACTTGTTTCTGCCAGTGTTAGCGGCAACTCACCGAAGCGCAGCTTTGCTCCCTCTATCGGTACTATAGCAGCAGAATCCAGTGCGATACTTATCTGCTTTTGCTGTGTTTTCAGTGCAGGAAGTTTGAAGCTTAATTCTGTTCTGGACGGATCCAGTTGCAGTTGATCTGGAGTCAACGTTTGTAATAGTACAGAATCTGCCATAAGGCTTACCGGAGTATTCCCGCTGATGTTCACCGGAGTTTCCAATTCAAGTGTTACTGTTTGGCCTTCGCGGTAGGTCGTATTTCCGGTGTTTGTAACTTTTAACTGTGCCCCCTTAATCAGCTGCGCTCGTTTCCCCTGAAAGTCGATTTGAACCGTATCTACCTTCATATTGCCAGAGGAATCCACAGCGGCTAATATTGTTTTTCCACCTGCAAACTGTGGTGTTTTAAACAGCTGCATTAGCTTGCCATCTTTGCTTTGTTTATAGTACAGGCTATCTGTTTGCTGCTGTAATGGGCGTGCGCTAAAACGTTGTATGCCCTCACTATAGCTGGCTACAAACCTGTCGGTATAGCTCTGCCGTTGCATCAATATCGGACTTTTGGTGTCTACTCGCACTGTTTGCAAGGTCACTGGTTCTGTAGTTGGTGTGATATGTACTGTTGTGGACAAGTAGCCTATTTTCTCATTCTCATTATCATAAAAGGCATTTTTGTTCTTGTCTATCAACGCATACATTCTATACTCCCCTTCCTTTATATTTTCGAATGTATACCTCCCAGCAGAATCAGTTTGCGCCTGGTAATAAGGTGGATCTTCTCTGATATTGAGTGTGTCGCCCGCAGGATATAAAGCAACCACAGCATCTTTCTCGGGTTGCTGTGTCATCATGTCCACAACTGTGCCGGCTACTTTACTTGAATCTATAAAGGAACCTGTACTGAATGAAAGCTTCAGATTCTTTGGCTTATTACTCTCCGTAATGTCCATCAAGCCTTCTCTGAAGTTCAACGTGTAGGTCGTGTTTTCCTGCAGTGGTTTTTCAAATTCCAGCGTAATAGTTTCCTTATCTGATTTTACCTTGTAAGGGTTTTTAGTATTAGGGGTAATCAGTAATTCGCGATTTAGATTTTTCACCTGTACCCATTCATCAAAGGTGAGACTTACACTCTTGCCTGTCACATTTAATTGCTGGTTTGCTGGAATACTGTTTAATAGGATAGGCGGAGTTGTGTCTTTCCTCCCTCCTTCCGGCGCACTAATGCTGGCGCAGGAACTCAGGCTTATAGCTGTGGCAACGGTTAAGATCAGGGTATATAACTTCATTTCATCAGGTGTTTAAAAGCAAAGAGGCAAACTTGCGCTTGCCTTCTTTCCTCTTGGTTTTTATGCACGCTTATTTCTTCTTCGCCACAAAAATAAGGCTTGAATAATCATTGCCATTCTTCTCGGCGTGGCTGTTTGATTTATAGCCGTTAACAACGCTAGTTAGCATACTTGCCTTTCCTTCCTTTTGCTTTTCGCTCAGCAGGCTTACATAATAGGCGTCAAACTTCATAGGCAGTACCTCCTCCAGCTTCATGCGGTGCTTCTTCAGGAAGCGTTTCATGGTTTGCTGTGTAAAGTGGTAGAGGTGGCGCGGCACATCGTAGGCTGCCCAATTTTCTTTGTACTGTTGTGCATCATGCGAGTCCGCATTAGGAACAGCTATAATAAGCGTCCCATCTTCCTGCAGGCAATCGATCAGATCATCTATTGTTTCATTCAGCTGGTGCACATGCTCCAGTACATGCCAGAGGGTAATCACATCATACTTCTCGCCCTGGATATCCTGCAGGCTTGTTGCAATGATCTCGCCTGTTTCCGTAGAGGCGATCTGCCGTGCCTTTTCGTTTGGCTCCACTCCCCGTACTTCCCAGCCATCTTTTTTACAGGCTGCCAGAAATACGCCTGTGCCGCAACCATAATCTAGTATAGTGCCTTTGCTTGCTGCATACCTGTTGATAAGGTCTACTTTCTGCTTGGTGGTAATGGAGCGTACCACATGGTAGGCTCTGTTGATAATTCCACTTTTTGTATTGCTGTGTGAGATGTATTCTTCTGATTCATAATAGGTGCCGATGCTGGCTGCATCTGGCCGCGGATTGGTGAATTTAAACCCGCAATTCTCACATTCGACTATTACAAAACTCTCTTTTGATACAGCGTTATCCGTTACTACTAAAAAGTTTTTGAACTCGCTTTTACCGCAGACCGGGCACTGTTCTAATCTTTCGTAGCTCATTTATTTTCCAAGATATACCATTAGTACCGAAATGTCAGCTGGTGTAACACCACTGATCCTGGAAGCCTGTCCGATTGTTTCAGGGTTTATCTTCAACAACTTTTCTTTAGCTTCCGCTGATAAAGCCGGAATGTTCCGGTAATCTATCTTCTCTTTGATGATGTAGTTCTCCAACTCACTCATCTTATTTGCCATGAGATATTCTTTCTCAATATAGCTCTCATACTTTACGGAGATACCAGCTTGCTCTACACTGGCAAGTTTAAACTTGCTTAGGTACTCTCCTATACTTGGTACTGCCGCCGCAATGTTTTCTATTTCGATATTCGGTCGTTTGATGAGCTGACCCGCCCGTTGCTTTTCTACTATTGGCGCAGAACCCAATTCCTCCAGCATGCTGTTGATATCTCCCGGCTCAATCGGCTTATTATTTAAATAGGCAATGATTTCGGCTGTTTCTTCTATCTTCTTATCCACAGCTTTCAGGCGGGCTTCATCCGCTAATCCAAGTTGATAGCCAAGCTTCGTCAGGCGTATATCGGCATTATCCTGGCGCAGCAGAATGCGATGCTCTGCGCGTGAAGTAAACATGCGGTAAGGCTCGTTCGTCCCTTTGTTTACCAAATCGTCTATCAATACACCAATGTATGCTTCGGAGCGCTTCAGCACAAAGGGTGCCTTGTCGTTGATCTTGTTGTGCGCGTTTATACCTGCCATCAGACCCTGGCAAGCGGCCTCTTCGTAACCGGTCGTGCCATTGATCTGGCCGGCGAAGTATAGGTTCTGTACCAGCTTTGTTTCCAATGTCAGGTCCAGTTGTGTAGGCGGGAAGAAGTCGTACTCAATGGCGTACCCTGGGCGGAACATTTTTGCGTTTTCAAAGCCTTCTATTTTTCGAAGTGCTTTTAGCTGCACATCTTCTGGTAGGGAGCTTGAGAAACCATTCACGTATACTTCCACGGTGTTCCATCCTTCCGGTTCCACAAAGATCTGGTGACGGTCACGGTCAGCGAAGCGGTTGATCTTATCTTCTATACTTGGGCAATAGCGTGGGCCTAATCCCTGAATGCGGCCCTGAAACATGGGCGATTTTTCAAAGCCAGTTTTCAGGATCTCGTGTACTTCTGGATTAGTATAAGTAATATAACAACTACGCTGTTGCTTCAGCGGCTCTGTGTCTGTGTAAGAAAATTTGGAAGGGTGCTCGTCGCCGAACTGCTCTTCCATGCGGCTATAGTCCAGGCTGCGGCCATCTACCCGTGGTGGGGTTCCGGTCTTCATTCGGCCGGCTTCAAAGCCCAATTCTATTAACTGCTCCGTTATACCTTTGGCTGCTTTTTCAGCGGCGCGGCCACCTCCTAGCTGCTTCTCACCAATGTGGATAATACCATTCAAAAAGGTGCCATTTGTTAAAACAACAGCCTTTCCATGTATATTTATCCCCAGGCTGGTGCGTACGCCAACAGCTTTACCATCTTCTACAAGTATACTTGTTACCATCTCCTGCCAGAAGTCGACACTAGCTGTTTGCTCCAAGCTTAAGCGCCAGGCTTCAGCAAAACGCATCCGATCGCTTTGAGCGCGCGGGCTCCACATGGCAGGACCTTTGGATTTGTTCAGCATCCGGAACTGGATCATGGTTTGATCAGTAATGATACCGCTCATGCCACCTAAGGCATCTATCTCGCGCACGATCTGCCCTTTCGCAACGCCGCCCATAGCCGGGTTACACGACATTTGAGCAATCGTATTCATGTTCATGGTTGCCAGCAGCACCTTTGAACCCATTTTCGCAGCAGCCGCAGCGGCCTCACAGCCTGCGTGCCCAGCTCCTACAACTATAATATCGTATTCTGGAAACATGTATTCTGGATTTAGAGATGTTTCACGTGAAACATCTGCGGAAGGTTGGGAATTCCTTTAGCAGTTAAAACTTTCGCAAAGATAACGAAGAATCCTCTTCTTTGCGCATAAGTCTTTCTTCCTGTTCCGACTTATCTCTAAAACCAAGGAGGTGAAGGACGCCATGGATGATGACGCGGTGCAGTTCGTCATCAAAAGCAGTACCGAGATCGGCAGCATTATCCTGCACGCGGTCTATGCTTATAAAAATATCACCTTCAATAATGCCTTCCTCGTCGGCAGTATTGAAGGTGATGATGTCAGTGAGGGTATCGTGATCGAGATACTCCAGGTTTATCTCATGCAGGTAATTGTCAGAACAGAAAACGTAGGTAAGGCTTCCTAGTTTCTGTTTATGCTGCTCAATTACGGTGGCTATCCAATCTGAAACTTGCTCCTGGTTAGTTAGTGAAAAGTTTATGTCTTCGCTAAAGAACTCAATTGGATGATCCATTCTGTAAGGCCGAAATGTTAAATACCAACTGTACCTTTTTACCGTGCTCTGCAAAGTTGACTTCATCGCAAAGGTTGCGCATCAGGAAAATGCCTCGGCCGCCTGGGTTCTCGAGGTTTTCAGGAGCAGTAGGATCAGGCAGGTGTTCGTAATCAAAGCCGGGGCCTTCATCCTCTACTTCAAACAGCAGTTTGTTATCCTCTACCTGCAAGGTAAGATATACGTTCTTGTCTTTGTCGAACTTGTTTCCGTGGCGGATCGCGTTATTTACAGATTCCGTAACAGCAACCATAATGTTGCCATAAATGTCGTCCTCAAACTCGAATTCTTCCTTTGAGTTGTCGATAAAGCTTTCAATTACTCTGATGTTTTCGATTAGGGAAGGAATCTGAATTTTAACCTGATTCATATTAATCGTTAAGTGTAAAAATAGGTGCGTTTATTTACTAATATTCTGAAAGTATTCATTTACCTTCTGCTTATAGTACGGCGACAAGGCAGGAGGTATCGTTTTAAGTAACTCAGTTTGCTTTTCTTTTGCCTTTAAATACTTTTCAAAGGAAGGCGGCGTCTTACGGGCAATCTCCTGGGCTGTCTTAGCTTCTCGTTTATTGTCCAATTCCCGCTCCTTCGCGGCTTTCTCTGCTTCTAACAAACGGGTCAGTATTTCACGCTGACGCATGATGGTTTGCTCAGTCAAACGTTTATTAACGAGATCAGTCTCGCTTTGTTCCATCATCTTACTGATATTTCCAGCATTGCCATTCTGGCCGTTCTCGCCGGGTTTTTGCCCCTGCTTCTGCATTTCCTGCATGGCATTGCGCAAGGCTTCCTGCTCTGCAGCCAATTTAGCTAATTCTTCAGAAAGTGCCTTACCCGACTTGCCACCTTTTTTCAATTCTTCGATTTTATTGTTCAATTGTTGCTGCATTTCTCCTAAACTACCTGGCTTAGGCTTGCCACCCTTTTGTTTGCCGGCCATACTTCCCTGCATTTGTTGCATCGCCTGTTGCATTTGCTTCAGGGCATCATTCAGCATCAGGGCGAGGTTGTTCATACTGGTCATGGCGAGTTGCTGTTGGGCAGTAGCTCTGGGTATGTTGCGATCGCTGAGTTCTTTCATGCTGTTGTCCATACTTTGGTTCATGCCGGCCACTTCGCGCGTTACGAACGACTGGATCTGAAACACTTTTTTGGAAAGGGCGAACAAGCTGTCTTCAATTACCTGGGCATTATCTTTAAGGGCGAGCTGCTGCTGCGAGAGCGTGATAAAGCGCGGGTCGCTCTGGTTCACTGTCCGGAACTGTTTCATCAGCGCCTCCTGGTCAAATGAAAGGGTGATCAGGTTTTCAAGAATATCACGCAGGTTGTCGAGGTTCTGCTGCATGCCGGCCATACTCATGCTGCTCTTCATTTCCTGCATCTTCTGGGCCATCTGCTGCATCTTCTCCCCTGCTTTTTGCTGCGATTCGCTGGCTTTCTGATTCTGCTCTTTCTGCAGCTGTTCCTGGCTCTGCTGCATTTGCTGTTCCACGTTTTGCTGGTCCTGCTTTTGCTGTTGCTCGTCCATGCTGTTCGGGTTCTCCATCTTCTGGTTCAGCTCCTTCAGCTCGTCCATCTGCTTTTTTACATCTTCAAAGTCCTGCTGCAGTTCTTTTTGCTCCTGCTGCAGCTGTGGGTTCTTCTCTTCTTTTTGCGCTGTTTTATCGGCGAGCTGCTTTTCGTCTTTGGCCATCTCGTCGAGCTTGTTGGTGATGTTGTCCAGCTTTTGCTCAAACTGGAGTTGCTTGAACAGCTCCAGCGCCCGCTCTATCTCCCGCTCCATGTTCTTTTCGCGGTTATCGAGTTTGCTCAGGAGCTTCTGCAGTTCAGCATCATTAGGTTGCTGCTGCTGTTGCAGGAGCTTTTCCAGTTCTTCGTATAACTTTTTGGTTTCCGGGTCCAGCAGGTCGTTCATCATCTTCTGCAACTGCTGGGCCTTTTCGGCTAGCTGCTGGTTAGGTTCGCTGAGCATGTTCTGCTTTTTATTGAGCTGATCATATAGCTCTTTCATAGAGGCCATGTCCTGCTCCAACTGCTTCTTTTTCTCTACCAGGCTTTCCAGCTGCTTTTTGTCCTGCCAGTTCAGGTCGCGCTTGGTCTTCATCTTGTCCTCAGACTTCGCCAGTTCTTTTTGCAGCTGTGTCGCCTGGTTCAGGGTGTTGCTCATCTGGCTGGCCACCGACTCAGCATTGCTGTCCAGTTCCTTCTGCAGTTCGCGCTTGTCAGGTACTTTCAGCTCAAAAGTGCGGGTGCGGGCACTCTTCGGACCATGAATGCCGTCGTTGTCCCATACCTGCACAAAGTACTCCAGCTTATCACCAGGTTGCATGTTCAGGGCAGCGGTGTTCCATTGGTAGTAATATGTTTGGCTGAGCTGTTGCGGGTTTAATGCAAGAGGTTGGCTTTTATAGTTTGCCTGTGGGTTTTTATCATTGCTGATGCGGTAGTACAGCGCCAGTCGGGTCAGGCCATAATCATCCGACACATCGCCACCGAGCACCATGTACGTATACAGTGCCGTGTCCTGGTACTGCTCTATACTTATCTGCGGGTTGCGGTCAGGTATTGTGGTGATCTGGTAAGTGATTTCCTCCTTGTTAGTGCTATACTTGTTGCGAAGCTTGATGCTGTAGTTCTGGCTCTGGCTAAATTGCTTGCTGGCATTAAAGCTGTCGTCCTCTTTTTCGGCGGCTATGGTTTGAGCAGGTGCTTCGAAGGCCAGCTTCGCGCTGTCGGTTGCAGTGGTGAAGAAATTCCAGGTAATAGTGCTGCCCTCGGGCACAGTTGCATTGCCGGTGTTCTGTACTTCGTCCGGCTTGCGCTTCAGGTATGCCGGGTATTGCACCAGCATCCTGAAGTCTTTCAAGTTAGGCCGCGACAGCAAAGCCAAGGTATAAGTATCCGACAGAAAGCCTGAGCCCTCCAATTGAAAATCTACTGGGTTCTGCAGTTGCTTGAAAGTATAAGTATAGGTACCATCATTGGTATGGGAGAGCTTCTGGCGGCGGCCGTTGTAGCTCAGGTATACTTCGCTGGGTACTGTCTGCCCCTGCACATCTACTTTCAGCTCAAAGTCCTCGCCGCGATATGCCTGTAAAGGGTTGCTCTGCACCACAAATTGAAAAGGCGCCTGTGGGGTATAATGTGTTTTATAATGAATGATGCGCTCTGTGCCCTGTACAAAGATCGTTGGATAGATGATCGCGATAAGTATGGCAATGAGCGCCGGGAGGGCCACATACTTCAGCAGCGGGGTATTGTCGCGGTAGGTAACCGCATCTGTAAAACGGAAGTTTACCAGTTGCCCGGTGCGTTGGGCTATACTTGCGGCGATAAGATCGTTGGTGTGGTCCAGGTTCCGGAGCTGAATGGCATTGAGCAGTTTGTCGCGGATATCGGGGTAATGAGAGCCTACCCGCTGCGCTGCCTGCTCATCAGTCAGTACTTTTTTGAGTTTAGCCAGCGCCGATACCGGCAACACGATCCAGCGGAAAAACACATACACCACTACTGCTACAAAGGAGAAGAGCAGAAAAGCCCTTACATACTCCGGAAAGTAAAACATGTACTCCAGCAGGCTGTAGATAATATAAACAGACAGCAGGAGCCCTACTGCAAAAATGCTACCCCGCAACAACATGTTGAGGTAGAACTTCTGCTTGAACTCCTGCAGCTGATGCAGCAACTGATCGAGTGCATCGGAATGTTTCATGACTTTGCTCTTTCTGTTTTATGACATGGCAGCTATAGTGGTAAGTTAACCAAATCCGGTTAACAACTTGTAATATAGTACGAAAAGATCAACGTGTTGCCCCTAAAGTATAAACTAATTCTGACCATACTTTAGTATATCGTCCCTATTCCAGTTCCAGCAGCACAGGGCAATGGTCGGAGTGCTTTGCCTCTGTTAAAATGGCGGCCCGTTTCAGGCGGTGGCGCAGGCTTTCGGTTGCCATGTTATAGTCAATACGCCAACCCAGATTTTTGTTGCGTGCCCCGGCCCGGTAGCTCCACCAGGTATAGTTGTGCGGCTCGGTGTTAAAGTGACGGAATGAGTCGATAAAGCCGCTGCCAATAAACTGGCTCATCCAGCTGCGCTCTTCCGGCAAAAAGCCTGAGCTGTTCGCGTTGGACTTCGGGTTGTGAATGTCGATGGGCTGGTGGCAGATGTTGTAGTCACCGCTGATCACCAACCCGGGAAGTGTATGTTTCAGGTCGCCGATGTAGCCGTGGAAATCATCCATCCACTTAAACTTAAAGCCTTGCCGCTCTTCGCCACTAGAGCCCGATGGCATGTACACGCTCATCACCGACACGTCGCCATAATCGGCGCGCAGTACGCGGCCTTCCGCATCGTAACAGTCTATGCCGCAGCCTACCTGTACGTGCTGCGGTTGCTGTTTGCTAAGTATGGCCACGCCGCTATAGCCTTTTTTCTGAGCCGGGTGCAGGTATACATGGTAGCCCATGTCCTCAAAAAAAGCTTTGTCAAATTTCGATTCGTCGGCTTTGATTTCCTGCAGGCAGAGCACATCGGGGTTGGCGGCCTGCAGCCACTGGCCAAAGCCTTTGGTTAGCGCAGCACGAATGCCGTTGACATTATAGGTAATAATCTTCATGTTAGATCTGTTGCTTGTATCAGGTAGCACGACTTTCTCTATACTTATAAATTAAAGTAAGAGAAGGCGGTTTATACTAGGCAGCACTACAAAGCTGATCCAATTCTTAAAAGAGGAGCTATGGGCTGCGCCTTCTAAAAAATTGTGCTACGTGCTACGGGAATGTGTTCTAGGTTAAAGTTCTGCTTCTTTGAAATATTCAATGACGTGCCATTTCAGCATATTCTCCTGTTCGCGCAGGTTAGCAAACGGAATCGCTTTGACGGCTGTATAGTGCGGCCAGCCTTCCTCATCCTTGCCGGTAAACTCATAGTAACCCGACAGGCTGAATACTTTGCAGGTGGCAATGTGCATCAGGTCCTGCTTTTCTTCTTTCGTAAATTCGCGGATGCCTATCCCCAGTTCCTGAATCCCGATAAGAAACAGGATCGCGTTCATGTCCGGTTTTTTACCGAACTGCTTCATCAAGGCTGCCCGCAACTGCGTCCAGTTATGCTCTAAGTTCTCTGAATCCAAATCCATTTGATTGTTGATTAATAGGTGTTGATTGTTGGTTGCCGAACTAAAATGAACAATTAGCAATCAACAATCAACAATAATTTACTCCGCGCTGCCGCGTGCTTTCAGTTCTTCCCAGTACTCCACTGCGCGGCGGAAATGAGGGATCACGATAGAGCCGCCCACCAGGTTGGCGATCGAAAAGACCTCCATGATCTGCTCGTCAGTCAGGCCTTCTTCGTAGCATTTGCCCACATGGTATTTAATGCAGTCGTCGCAGCGCAGTACCATCGAAGCCACCAGGCCCAGCATCTCTTTTGTTTTCACGTCCAGCGCCCCCTCCATGTAGGTGTTCGTGTCGAGGTTAAAGAAACGCTTGATCACCTTGTTATCGTATGACATGATGCGCTCGTTCATGCGCGTGCGGTAGTCGTTGAATTCTTCTACTAAAGCCATTGTTGTGTATGCTAATTGCTTATTTGTATGTATTTATAGTATAAAGTTACGCGAAATTAACCAGAATATCTTAAACCGAAGCTGCCAGCCAATGTTTCACGATCTGCTCTCCTTGTTGTTTCCGCAAAGCTGTTATGCCTGCGATAGCGCCTTGGCGCGAGGGGAGCAATACATCTGCACCAACTGCAACGTGAAGCTGCCCTACACCGATTTTCATGTGCATGGCGCTACCGAACTGAACCCGTTGCAGCGCCGGTTCTGGGGCAAGGTGCCCGTGAAGTTTGCGTTTTCCTACTTATACTTTGTCCCGAAAGGACGTGTGCAGCGGCTATTACACAAACTCAAGTATAAAGGCGCGCAGGAGTTGGGCGAGCACCTGGGCCAACGCTACGGCTCCCTCCTCTCCGATTACAAGTATAACCAGCAGTTAGATGTCGTTGTACCCGTGCCGCTGCACCATTCTAAACAGCGTCGCCGCGGCTACAACCAGTCAGATTTATTTGCTAAAGGGTTGGCTGATGCTATGGAACTGCCCTGGAGCAGCACTGTGCTGGAGCGACTGGTTGCTACATCTACCCAAACTAAGAAGAACCGCCTCGACAGGTGGCAAAACGTGGAACAGGTGTTTCGGGTAGCCCGGCCGGAGTTGGTGCAAGGCAAGCGTATACTTGTGGTAGATGATGTGATGACGACCGGCGCGACGCTGGAAGCCTGCGCTGTGGAACTGCTGAGAGCCGGAGCAGCAGAGGTAAGCGTGGTGACCATTGCGGCGGCCTAAAGAAGTAGCCATGAGCAGAAGTGCCGGACCAGACCGGTAGAAAAAGGATACTGCAATACTTTACAAAAATTGTCACAAAGCGCAAGTCGGCAATGTTTTTGCATGTACCTACATGCTTATGTTCCGGCTACTTACAACAGCTCTGGGGACAGGCGACGTATAAATGAAAGTATAAAGAGAAGAAAAATGACAAAACAGAAGATAAAGATTGACATTGTGTCGGATATAAACTGCCCCTGGTGCTATGTTGGCGAACAGCGCCTGCATAAAGCCATGGCAGAAGCAAACGATGCCTACGCGTTTGATATCTCCTTTAAGCCTTTTGAACTGAACGCGAACATTCCGCAAGCAGGTGTAGACCGGCTGGACTACTTTAAAAGTAGCTATGGGCCGAACATCCTGTCGCAGCTGGATACCATGAACCAACGCCTGACAGACGCCGGAACGCCCGAAGGCATCGACTTTCAGTTTGATAAACTGACAACCGTAAACAACACCTTCAACGGCCATCGGCTGATTTGGCTGGCCGGCACCTGCGGTGTGCAGGAGGAGGTGGCGCACGCGCTATTCTACAGCTACTTTACCGAAGGCAAAAACATGAACGATGTCGCTGTGCTGAAAGAGATAGGGATTGCCAACGGTATTCCGGCTGAGCGGCTGGAAGGCTTCTTCGAGGGAGAAGAGGGCAAACAGGAGGTGCGTGCGTTGGAGCAGTGGGCGCAGGCAGCAGGCATCACCGGCGTTCCTGCCTTCATCATAAACGAGCAGTACCTGGTAAGCGGGGCACAGCCCGCAGAAACTTTCCGACAGGTGTTTGCGCAAGTGGCTCCGGCTTTAGAGGAAATAAAGGCAAGCGGCGACAGCTGCGACATCGACGGCAACTGCTAAGTATAAAATAAGCAACACAGCGCCAGTTGGGTGACTTCTAAGACAGGCGTTACTTAACTGGCGTTTTGCTTTAACGTGAACTCGGAAATTAGGCATTGATTCTGGCAGGTTTGAATTTACTGTTCTGCTCCAAGAAAGTGTAAGC
>NZ_JBDIZJ010000013.1:0-153298 GCF_039748935.1 Pontibacter chitinilyticus | reverse complement strand
GCGTACGACAGCCTCGGACTGGCGGAGTACGAGGCCATGGAAGCCTTCGTGCGCTACAAGTTCGAGTAACAGAAACTAGCCTTTAACTAAAGTATACTTCATACTTACACTTGTGGCACTGTAATCCAGACCCTCAAGTATAAAATGAAAGCAGGCGCGCTATACAATTAAGATAAAGATGCAGCATCACCAAAAGATAATAGGAATTGACATTGGAGCTACCAAAATCCAAATGGGGATTGTTCAGGATGGGAATATTCTGGAAGAGGTTAAGTTGCCGACTTCAGCTGCTGCCCCGAAAGAACAGATCATCCGGGAAATAGTGGCGGGTATAGAGCAGCTGGGCCATACCGACACTTTAGGTTTTGGCATAGGCGTACCCGGCCTGGTGGACGAACAGCGAGGTGTTGTACTGGGGGTACAGAACATACCTTCGTGGCAGGAAGTACACCTGAAACGAGACTTGGAGCGGCATTTTCAGAAGCCGGTATACCTAACCAACGATGCCAACAGTTTTGTGCTGGGCGAGAAGCTGTACGGCAAAGCCCGTGACTACCGCAACGTGGTGGGCCTCACGCTGGGAAGCGGCCTGGGCTCCGGCGTTATCATCGACGGCAAGCTGCATTCGGGCACCCTTTCGAGTGCAGGAGAGATCGGCGGCGTTCCATACCTGGACCAAACACTGGAGGATTACTGCAGCGGAAAATTCTTCTCGCAGCAATTCGGCATTACGGGGCACGAGGCACAGCGCCTGGCTGAGCAGGGCGACGCGCACGCGCTGGAGGCATTCAGCCAATATGGGTATCACCTGGGCAGTGCCATCAAAGTTATACTTTATCTGCTGTCGCCAGAGGCCGTGTTTCTGGGCGGCTCCATCAGCAGCTGCTATACGCTTTTTGAAGAAAGCATGCAGACAAGTATAGCCGCATTCCCGTTTAAACCGGTGTTAGCCCGTTTTCTGGTAGCGCCTTCCGAGATCGAGAATGCCGCCATACTTGGGGCAGCTGCGCTCTTTGAAATGAAAAATGTTAATAATCCCCAACCCCATAAAGCATTCTCATGAGAACAGGTCAGAATCTGCTGCTACTTTTAGCAGGCATCCTGGTTGCATTTACGGCATTAGCTCCTGCTTACGGCCAGGCAAACACAGCACAGCCAACCATCGCTCTTATTCCGAAACCACTTAGCCTACAGCCACAAACCGGCACTTTCCGGCTCAATGCTGAAACCAAGATCTATGTCGATCCGAAAAACGAGGAGCTTCAGAAGATCGGGCAACAGCTGGCAGAAGTTATCAAGAACGCCACAGGTTTACAGCTGCAGGTAAGCTCCAAAAAAGTAAAAAACAAGTATAAAAACATCATCCTGCTGACGCAAAAAGAGGCGGTGGATTCCTTAGGGGACGAAGGCTATACTTTGTCTGTTGCTCCCGCCCGCATTACGCTCCGGGCAAATAAGCCACAGGGCGTTTTCCTGGGTACCCAGACCATCCGGCAACTGCTGCCGGCACAAGCCCGAGTTGCAGCTATTAGCATTCCGGCGCTGGAGATTGCAGACAAGCCGCGCTACGCCTGGCGGGGCATGCACCTGGATGTCAGCCGCCATTTCTTCCCGGTAGACTTCGTTAAAAAGTACATCGACTACCTGGCGCTGCACAAAATGAACACCTTCCACTGGCACCTGACCGACGACCAGGGCTGGCGGATTGAGATCAAAAAATATCCGGAGCTGACGGAGAAAGGCGCTTACCGCAATGGCACCATCATCGGCCACGCCCCCGGCAACGGCAACGACAGCATCCGCTACGGCGGCTTTTATACCCAGGACGAGATACGCGACGTGGTGAAGTATGCGCAGGACCGGTATATAACTGTGGTGCCGGAGATAGAAATGCCGGGCCATGCGCTGGCGGCGCTCACCACTTATCCGCAACTCTCCTGCACCGGCGGCCCCTTTGAGGTGGCACAATCCTGGGGCGTATTTAAGGACGTGTTCTGCGCCGGCAACGAGCAGACGTTTCAGTTTCTGGAAAATGTGTTGACAGAGGTGATGGACCTCTTCCCAAGTAAAGTGATCCACATTGGTGGGGATGAGTCGCCGAAGGAGCGCTGGAAGGAGTGCCCGAAATGCCAGGCACGTATCGCGGCGGAAGGTCTGAAGGACGAGCACGAATTGCAAAGCTACTTTATCCAGCGCATCGAGAAGTTCCTGAACTCCAAAGGTCGTAAGATCATTGGCTGGGATGAGATTCTGGAAGGCGGCCTGGCCCCAAATGCCGATGTGATGTCGTGGCGAGGCATTGAGGGTGGCATTGCCGCTGCCAAGCAACATCATTATGTGGTGATGACGCCGGGCTCGCACGTATACTTCGACCATTACCAGGGAGACCCGAGCCTGGAGCCGCTGGCGATTGGCGGTTATACAACTTTACAGAAAGTATATTCCTTTGAGCCCACCCCTGCCGAACTGTCGCCCGAAGAAGCAAAGTATATTTTAGGCGCACAGGCTAACGTCTGGACCGAGTATATTCCCACAGAAGCGCAGGTAGAATACATGGTGCTGCCGCGTATGGCCGCTCTGTCAGAAGTGCTCTGGACCCCTGCTGCCAAAAAGAACTGGGACGACTTTAAACAACGCATGCAACAGCAGTACAAGCGCTACGATGCACTGGGCGCTAACTATGCCCGCAGCGCCTTTAACGTACGCCAGCAGGTAATACCGGACACGCTGCAAAAAGTGGACATCGTAAAATTTGAGACCGATGCCGCAGGCACCCAGCTATACTATACCCTGGACGGCTCTGTGCCCACAGCTGCTTCCCGCCCATATACCGCACCTTTTCCTGTTGATCGCTCAGTTGTAATCCGCGCCGGCTCTTTTGAGAATGGGGAACTGGCAGGCAAGGTAAGCGCCACGACCGTAGAGGCAAGCAAAGCTTTTGCACACGCTGTGAAGCTCACGAAACCAGCAAACCGTAACTATACTGCTTCCGGACCTGCCACGCTGGTAGATGGCTTATCGGGCTCCGAAAACCACACCGATGGAAACTGGCTCGGCTTTCAGGGAGATGACCTGGAGGCAGTGATCGACCTGCAAAAAATAACGCCTATTTCCAGGCTGAGCAGTTCTTACCTGCAAAGTGCCCGGTCGCAGATATTATTCCCATCGGCAGTGGAGTATGCTGTGTCTGAAGATGGTAAAAAATTCACCACTGTCAAGGTTATCACGCCTGTGATTGGGGCAGAAAGACCGTCAACTTTCCGGGAGGCCGTAACAGCGGAAATACCGGTAACAAACGCCAGGTATATCAAAGTAACGGCCCGAAACAGGAAAGCTGCGCCGCAAAAGGCCGGTGAGCCAGCCGGCAATACTTGGGTGTTTGCCGATGAGATAACCGTAGAGTAACACAACAAAAATACCGCGCCGCACAAGTATAAATTAGTGCCCGTTATACTTGTGCGGCCGCAAAAAACAGCTATTTATATCCCTGGCAACAAGCCACTTTATCGCTCCAAAACGTAACATATGACACGCATAGCTTCCACCACACAGCGTCAGGCAGTTCCAGCAGCAAGCCAGAAGCAGCAGACAAGGCCGATCATCATCATTGGTGCCTTGTTCTTTATCTTCGGCTCCGTTACCTGGCTGAACTCCGTGCTGATTCCGTACCTTCGGATCGCCTGTGAACTCACCAACTTTGAGTCGTACCTGGTGACCTTTGCATTTTACATTTCTTACCTGGTGATGGCGATCCCCTCCGCCTGGGTGCTGAAACTGACTGGCTTTAAAAAAGGCATGTCCGTAGGGCTCCTGATTATGGCTGTGGGCGCTTTGCTGTTCATTCCGGCTGCTCAGAACCGCACTTACCTGCTGTTCCTGATTGGGCTTTTTGTGCAGGGCACCGGCCTGGCTGTGCTGCAAACCGCCTCTAACCCCTACATTACCATACTTGGTCCCCGCGAGAGTGCGGCCAAACGCATCAGTGTGATGGGCATCTGCAACAAAGTAGCCGGTGTTATTGCGCCTATCGTACTCGGAGCCATCCTGTTGAACGGTGCGGACGATCTGGTGAAAGGCCTGGAAAATATGAGTGCGGTGGATAAGGCAACAGCGCTGGATGCTCTGGCCTCGCGCCTGGTAACGCCTTACCTGGTGGTGATGGGCGTGCTGGTTTTACTTGCCGTACTGATCTACTTTTCTTCATTACCGGAAGTGGACACTGATGAGGAAGACGAAGCGGTGGCGGCCGCCAACACCAATAAGACCAGTATTTTCCAGTTCCCGCACCTGTTGCTGGGCATGATTACCATGTTCCTGTATGTGGGCGTGGAAGTAATGGCCGGAGACACCATCATCAGCTATGGCGCCTCGCAGGGTATTGCCTTGTCAACGGCCAAGTTCTTTACCTCCTTCACCCTCGGGGCGATGATTGTAGGCTACCTCGTGGGCATCGTCGCTATTCCGAAGTATATCCGCCAGGAAAAGGCTTTACAGGTATCGGCGGTGCTGGGCGTGGTGTTTGCTTTGGGCGCGCTCTTTACCGAGGGCTATACGTCGGTGCTGTTCATCTCGCTGCTGGGCCTTGCCAACTCGCTGATGTGGCCTGCTATCTGGCCGCTGGCTATTGCCGACTTAGGGCGCTTCACCAAGATCGGCTCTTCGCTCCTGATCATGGGTATTGCGGGTGGCGCTGTGATTCCGCTCATCTATGGCTCGCTGGTTGATATGTTTAACGCGCAGCAGGCTTACTGGATTATGGTACCCTGCTACCTGTTCATCTGGTTTTACTCCGCCAAAGGCCATACCATACGAAAATAGTCCGCTATTGCATTCGGGCGCTGCCACATGGCAGTTATACTTCGGCCCGGAAGGGTGGCATAGTTAAAAGCTTTCTATCGGGTGCTGGCAGCGCTTTGATCCTCTAATACAATCAGCATGAAAAACAGTTTTAGCAAAGCCTGCCTTATTATACTGCTGCTCTGGCTGCCGCTTTTTGCTTCAGCGCAACATCTGAAAGAACTGAAAGCCTGGGCAGCTAAAGATGCTAAAAGCCGGGGTGCTTTCCGGGAGCAGCCTTTTGCGGATGCGGTACTCTCCGAAAAAGAAGCGGCCGAGGCTACCCAGATCTTGTGGCAGGACAGCAGGCAGCAACTAAAAGCAGCGCTGGCACAGGAATGGCAAAACAAAGCCTTTCAAGCCGGCAGCCATACCCTGAAGTTTAAGTATAAAGTGTTTGGCGAGCAGCCTGCCGACGGCCGCAGCCTCTACATCTCGATGCATGGCGGTGGAAACGCTTCGCCTGAGGTAAACGACCAGCAGTGGGAAAACCAGATCCGACTCTATACACCTGCCGAAGGAGTGTATGTAGCTCCACGCGCTCCTACCGATACCTGGGACCTGTGGCATCAATCGCACATCGACACTTTATTCGATAAACTGATAGAAGCGGCCATAGTGTTTGAAGGCGTGAACCCAAACAAAGTATACCTGATGGGCTATTCTGCCGGTGGAGACGGGGTGTACCAGCTGGCGCCGCGCATGGCCGACCACTGGGCAGCAGCTGCCATGATGGCCGGTCACCCGAACGAGGCCTCGCCCGTAAACCTGCGCAACATTGGCTTTACTATTCATGTGGGCGCTTTGGATGATGGGTTTAACCGGAATGCCGTAGCCCAAAAGTGGAGCCTGCTGCTCGACAGCCTGCAACAGCAGGACCCCGAAGGTTACAAATACTTCGTGCAACTGCATACCGGGCGCGCCCACTGGATGAACAGGGAAGATAGTGTCGCCGTGCCCTGGATGGCCGCTTTCAGAAGAAATCCTGTGCCGGCTAAAGTAGTATGGAAACAGGACGATGTGCACCATACCAGCTTCTACTGGCTGGCAGTGCCTGCCTCAAGCGCAAAAACAGACAACGTTGTTGTAGCCGCTTACAAAGACAACACGATTAATATCACCCGGAACGATAGCGACACCCTTTACATCCGCCTCAACGATCAGATGGTGAATCTGAACAAACCTGTTACGGTCACTTACCTGGGCCGTTCTGTTTTTAAAGGAAAGCTGAAGCGAAAACTGCGTCTCATGCATCAAACGCTTGAAGAACGGAAAGACCCGGGGCTGGTTTTCTCTTCAGAGATCATGCTCGTGAACGGGAAGGTGGCCGCTACTTCCAACGCATCAGAGCTTGCCAACTAGCAATTCCTGACACACGATGAATGATAGCATCTAACTAAAAGTTTCTGTTATCCGCATCCCTCTATACAAGCAAAATTTAGCACCCACATGAACAATACAAATCAACTGTTCCGCACCACGCTTACAGTCGTTATACTTGGCACGAGCTTACTAGCCGGATGCCAGCGCATACAGGAAGAAGGCGAAACCGTAGCTGACAGCAGCGCTCTTCACCTGACCCAATACGTCGATCCATACATTGGCACCGGCTTTCACGGGCATGTGTTTATGGGCGCCAACGTTCCCTTTGGTGCCGTTCAACTGGGCCCTACCAACATCTCCGAAGGCTGGGACTGGTGCTCCGGCTACCACTACTCCGACTCTACGATCATCGGCTTTTCGCACACGCACCTGAGCGGCACCGGCATTGGCGACCTGGGTGACATATCGGTGATGCCGACAACGGGTCCTGCAATCGTGAAGAAAGGAACGCTGAAAAATCCGGGTTACTTTTCGCTTTTTTCGCATAAGGAAGAAACTGCCCGGCCAGGCTATTATGCCGTGCGCCTGAAGCGCTACGATATAAAAGCAGAACTGACCGCCACGCCCCGCGTGGGCTTTCATCAGTATACCTTCCCGAAGGCGGAGGAGGCAAACATTGTGTTTGATTTGAAAGAAGGGATAGGCTGGGATCTGGCCACAGAAACTTACATCGAGCAGGTAAACGACACCATGCTTACCGGCTACCGTTACTCCAAAGGTTGGGCCCCGGACCAGCGTCTATACTTCGCCGCTATTTTTTCTAAACCGATGCAGCACTTCGCAGTCTACCAGGATTCGGTTTTGGCGACAGGCACTTCGCTTAAAGGACAAAGAGTAAAAGGCGTAGCGCAATTCGCCACGCAGAAAGGCGAAAAGATACAGCTGAAAGTAGGCATATCACCTGTCAGTATTGTCAATGCACTCGGCAACATAAAAGCGGAAGTCCCGCGCTGGAACTTTGAAGAAATAGCGGCGAACGCCGATGCAGCCTGGAACACAGAGCTCCAAAAAGTACGCATCGAAACGGATAACGAAGCGCAGAAACGCACGTTTTACACGGCTTTATACCATACCATGATCGCGCCTTCTATCTTTAACGACAGCAACGGCGATTATTTAGGAACAGATAAGCAGGTACACCAGAAAGCGCCTTTTACTAACCTGACTACCTTCTCGCTCTGGGACACCTACCGGGCCGCCAACCCGCTGTTCACGATCCTGCAGACCGATCGTGTGAACGACATGATCAACACCATGCTGGCAATTTACCAGCAGCAGGGCAAGCTACCCGTATGGCACCTGATGGGCAACGAAACCAATACCATGGTAGGCTATAGTGCGGTGCCGGTGGTGGCCGATGCTTACCTGAAGGGCTTTGATGGCTTCGACGCCAACCTGGCCTACGAAGCAGTGAAAGCTACTGCCATGCGCGATGAAAGAGGATTGAAATTTGTGAAAGAGCTCGGTTTTATACCTGCCGACAGCGAAGTGGAAACAGTAGCAAAAGGCCTGGAGTATGCCATTGACGACTGGTGCATTGCCCAGATGGCCAAGCGGATGGGGAAAGAGGAAGACTACCAGTACTTCAGCAAACGCGCGAAGAACTACCAGAACTATTTCGATCCTTCCACCCGCTTTATGCGCGGCAGAGTGTCGAAAACCGAGTGGCGTACGCCTTTTGACCCGTTTGTATCACGCCACATGAAAGACGATTTTACCGAAGGCAATGCCTGGCAGTATACGTGGCTGGTGCCGCAGGATGTAGAAGGGCTAGTCAGCCTGCTGGGCGGCGAGAAGGCGTTTACGCAAAAGTTAGATTCCCTTTTTATCGTGAAAGGAAATATGGGAGAAGAAGCTTCCAGCGACATCACAGGCCTGATCGGGCAGTATGCCCACGGCAATGAGCCCAGCCACCATATCACATACCTCTATGCCTACGTGGGACAGCCCTGGAAGACAGCTGACAAAGTACGCTACATCCTGGATAGCCTCTACACCGACCAGCCGGACGGCCTCAGCGGCAACGAGGACGTAGGCCAGATGTCGGCCTGGTATGTGTTCTCCACCTTAGGCTTTTACCCGGCAAACCCGGCCAACGGCGCTTACGTGTTCGGTAGCCCTGCCGTAAAGGAAGCAACGCTGGCTCTTGGTAATGGAAAGGTTTTCCACCTGGTCGCCCAAAATAACAGCGCCGAAAACAAGTATATCCAAAGTATCACCTTCCGTGGCAAGCCTTACACGAAATCCTACATCCGGCACAAAGACCTGATGCAGGGCGGGGAAATGGTCATCGACATGGGAAACACGCCAAGCACGACCTGGGGCGTTGCTCCGGAAGACAGGCCGCACTCAATCGTTTATAACTAGGACACCCTCCGGCTATACTTACAAAAGCCTCCGCAGCTATTCATCGCTGCGGAGGCTTTTGTATTTACATTGTCACTACCATAATAACAAAGTTGATTCTTTAACGACAGCAGATGCGCTTTACAAGGCAAGCAGTATAGAGCTCCTTTCCTAGCCGAATTTCTCATTGATTTCATGGCGCCTCTTGCAGCACTTGAATGAGTCCGTCCTGGTTGATGGCCCATACCGCACTTCCTGGGCATTGGATTGAGGCCATGAACTGGTGCTTTCCGGCCTCTAGTTGCAGGTGATTTTGCTTTTCATCGATCAGCACGTCGCCCTTCTTAAATCCCAACGCAGCTAGCGCGGTAGCATACCGGCCGTGTTGCGCATAGTACTTTTTCTGTTGATAGTAGAGTAGCCACAGGTAACGTTTTTGCTTTTCGGCATAGGGCAAGGCAATAGCGATTGCTGCACTTCCGGCCTTGCTGCGCGTAAACTGCAGGTAGCCCCAACGTTCCGGGTAATGCATGTTGATCACCCCCTGCGGCGACCATACCCAATTGTGCTCTGCCAGCGTTTTCCCCTTCTCATCTTTCGTTTTCCGATAGGCTCCGTCTGCTATGTCCGTGTCCCACTCCACGCGGGAGAAGTTAATGCGCCACAGGCTCCCTTCCCGGGGCACCTTGGTATCATTGCCAATACTGATCGCGCGAAAAGGAATTGCCATTTCTACCGTCCAGCCTTTGTCTGTGTCTGCCGGATCATTCAAAGTACCCTGCACCTGCACCGCCGACTGCAGCCGATCCACGTTCCAGGCGATCATGGCACCGCTGCCGTTGCGGTAGGGCTTGTTCATGAACAGGTCGAAAATAGTGTTAAGGGCATTCACTTCTATTTCATAGTACTGGTGCGTGTTGTTATCCGGATCGATGAATACTTCAAAATCATTGTCGTGAAACACGACGGCATCATGCTTTCTGATGTTGGCCCATACATGCGGCTCCTGCAGTTGGGCGGCGATAAAAAGGCAGGAGTCGTTCCAGAGCATTTTAACCCGGGTGTCCAGGGCGGGCGCCGGCTTTTTAGAACCCTCAATGTCTGTGAACTTCTCGCTCCACGCAGCCGCCTGCCAAGCTTCGTCTTCTATGTCTCCGTCAACAACAGGCGGGTGATCTGTAAACTGCACTGTATAGCTTCGAGGCGTTGTAAACAGCTGTTCGAATCCGGCAAAAGGAGTTTGTGCTTTGCTTTCGGATCGTGGGCCTAGTACCAGCAGGAGCAGCAACGGAAACAAAAAAGCCCGTTGCCTTTCTGCTCTTGCCACCTTGAGGTATAAATAATCCCAAAAAAAGTTTAAAACAGTCATAGCAGCAGCAACGATTACAACTCGACACTCTTTTGTACTTCAAACTCAGCTGTCAGCCGGATGTCGTCAGAAGAAGCCCCTACCCTGACGGTGAAAGTGCCCGGCTCCACGACCCATTGCATGTTGGCATTAAGCAGCTTCAGATCGTCTGCATCCAGGTTAAAGGTGATCTCCTGCTGCTCTCCTGCTTTCAGGTGAACCCGCCGGAATTTTTTGAGCTGTTTAAGGGGCGTTACTACAGAGCTCACCTTATCCCGAAGGTAGAGCTGTGCCACCTCGTCACTGGCATGTGCACCAGTGTTTTTCAGCAGGAAGGATACCTGAACCTGTAGGCTATCCTGTGCGCTAACCTTTACGTTCAGGTGGCTGTACTCAAACGTAGTATAGCTCAGCCCATATCCGAAAGGATAAAGCGGCGTGGCAGCTATCTCTACATAATCGTGCTTCTCCGGGCCTTTCGCATTATAATATACCGGCAGCTGCCCGACAGACCGGGGAACGGATACAGGCAATCTTCCGGCAGGGTTATAGTCGCCAAACAGCACATCGGCAATGGCATTGCCGCCCTCCTGCCCCGGATACCAGGCATCAAGTATAGCAGGTACATGTTCTGCCGGCCAGTTCAGGTTCAGCGGCCTGCCTTCAATCAGCACCAACACCACCGGCGTTCCGGTTTTTACCACTTCCTGCAGCAGTTCCAGCTGCTTGCCCAGTAAGCCGAGGGTTGCCCGGTCGAAGCCTTCGCCGCTCTCCATGTCGCTGATCGTTTTACCCGCCTCAGCAGCTGTGACAGAGGCAGCCCCGGTGCTCTGGTACTCTGTTTTGAAATCCCTGGCGCTGGAACCACCCAGCACCACCACAGCCACATCCGCATTTTGGGCAGCAGCAACCGCCGCAGGTATATCTGCAGTTGTAGTATCACGGATAGCGCATCCCTTCACGTAAGTGATTTTTGTGTTGGCAGAGAGCTTCGCCTTAATGCCTTCCAGCACCGTCACAACATTACTTTTGGGTTGCGGAGCTGTGTAATCACCGAGTTGGTTATACATGTTATCTGCGTTGGGGCCAATTACTGCAATGCTTTTCAGGCTCTTGCGCAGCGGCAGCAGGTCCTTTTCGTTCTTTAGCAGGATAACAGACTCCTGCGCCACCTGCCGGGCCAGCTGTACGTGTGCCGGGCTTTTCACCGCCTTTGCAGCTTTCTTAGGATCGACGTACGGATTCTCGAAGAGCCCCAACTCAAACTTCAGACGCAGCACGCGGCTCACCGCCTGCTCTACCTGCGCTTCAGTAACAAGCCCTTTCTGTACCGCTTCGAGCAGGTTTTTGTCAAAGCCATAGCCGCTCAGGTCGGCATCAAGCCCCGCCTTTAGCGACATTGCCGCAGCATCGACAGGGGTAGCGGCTACATGATGACTGCCCACCAACCCCGAAATGCTCCCCAGATCCGATACTGTAAAGCCTTGGAAACCCCACTGCCCCCGCAACACGTCGGTTAACAAGTAGGGGTTGGCCGTGCAGGGGATGCCATCAATGGAGTTATAGGCCGTCATCACAGATAAGGCTCCTGCTTTTACAGCAGCTTGAAAAGGCGGCAGGTAGCTTTGAAACAGCTCCCGTTGCCCCACGCTGATACTCCCCCCGTTGTGGCCGCCCTCCGGTACTCCGTACGCTGTAAAGTGTTTTAGAGTAGAGATGATGTTCCTCCCACTTTTCAGATCATCTCCCTGAAAACCTTTCACCATCGCGATGCCCATTTGGCTGTTCAGCACCGGATCTTCGCCATAGGTCTCCTCCACACGCGACCACCGCGGTTCCCGGGCAAGGTCCAGCACCGGGCCATACCCGATGTGCGCCCCCTGTGCGCTGGTTTCTGTCGCGATTGCGGAGGCCATTTGCTGGATCAGGGCCGGGTGCCAGGTACTGCTCTGCCCAATGGACGTAGGGAAAACGGTGGTGCCAATGGCCATGTGCCCGTGCGCACATTCCTCTGCCAGCAGCAACGGTATACCCAGGCGCGTATGCTCGATCACATACTGCTGCAGGGCATTGGTTGCCTCCGCCGCCTGGTACGGATTCAAGCCGGTTGTCAGTGTCTTCTGAGTCCAGGGGTCTGCCCGCAGCGTTGCCCACAGCATACCGATATGCCGCTCCTGCACAGCTTTTTTAAACGCCGCGCTGACACCTACTTTTTCCCCCTGCTTCTCATACATCTCCCATCCCAGTAACGTAGACAGTTGCCCCACCTTCTCCTCCAGCGTCATGCGCCCCATTAGGTCTTTCACCCTGTCCTCTACCGGCGCGCTGGCCTGCTTGTACAAAGGCTTTGCTTTCTGCCCATAGGCAGTTGCACATAGAAGGCAAAGCCCGAAAATTATAGATCTGATCATGCGATTCCTGTTAGTAAAAGAGCTGGTATACTTGGATTCTGTAGCCGAATAGCACTACCCGCTGCTCTGTTAGTTTAGACTGGTTTTTGCCGGTTGCAAGTCTTCCAGAATGGGTTTCTCTATCGTCTTCAGTTCTTTTTGCAGCACGTCGTTCTGCTGCTCCAGCACCACTACTTCGTTTTTGCCTTTACGAAGCCAGCAACCTGGTAAGTATAAAGTTTGCTGGGGACCTACATGCCAGTAGCGGCCCAGGTTATGCCCGTTTACAAATACAATGCCTTTACCCCATCCCCGCATATCCAGAAACACGTCACCCGTTTTCTTCAACTCAAAAGCTCCGGCATACAAGGTCGGCTTACCTTGCTGGTTAGCGGTGGTATACCTGGCGAGGTCAGGCACCTGCCCGAACGGCATTTTATACATCTGCCAGCCTCCGGTAATCTCATAGTCGTTGATGCTAACCGGAGAGATGATGCCTTTGGTGTTGTGCTCGATGTCGGCGCCATAGTTGATGCGCCCCATGTTCTCTACCAGCAACTCCAGCGTGCCATTGAAGGGAATCTGAACATCTAGTGCATACTTGTTTTCCTGGCGGTTGAGTTCCCCCACTTTTTTGCCATTTACATACACGGTGGCATAATCCCGTAAGCCTTTTACCTGCAATTTGCCTTGTACCGGCTGCGTGAACCGTTTGCTGTACAGCACATACCCGTGCCCCTGGTCTAAGTCTTCGAAAGAAAGCGGCGAATCGTTCGTTACAGGCTTCAGGTCTTTTTTCAACTCGAACAGGCCTACGGTTTTGGTAAGCGGTATAGCAGGAAGCGTGATCACAGGTATTGGTGCCGGCACATCAGGTATCGGATACGTCACGTACTTTTTCATCAGGTCGCGGATGGCGGTATACGTGGGCGTAACCCAACCGGCCTCGCTGATGGGCGCATCATAGTCGTAGCTGGTGATGTCGGGTTGGATGTCGTGCTCTTCACTGTAATTGGCCCCGGAAGTAAAGCCGAAGTTGGTGCCGCCGTGTACCATATACAGGTTGAAATTCACCCCATTTTGCAGATAGGTTTCTGTCTGCTTGGCGATCTGTCCAGCATCCACGCGCACGAACGGCTCTGCCCAATGGTCCAGCCAACCGGGGTAAAACTCTGCTACCATGTAAGGACCTTCGTTGTGATGATACTGATTTACTGCTTTCTTCAGGTTCTCGACGTTTCCTTCTCCGTTGGCCGTTGGAAGTGCTCCCGCTGTTGCTCCTCCCTCAAACAACCAGGTGCCGTCGGAAGTGAAGAACGGGCCTTCGAAGCCAGCTTCTGCCAGTTGCTGTTTGATGGCTGCGTTATACTTGCGGTGCTCCTCCAGCGGAATGTCCTGCCGCTGCGACACGTAAGAGCCGAATTCATTCTCAACCTGCACCATAATAATGGGTCCGCCTTTGCTCACCTGCAGGTCTTTTACCTGCTCGGCCAGCTTGTTGAGGTATACTTTGCAGGAGTCGAGGAACGGTTTGTTATTTGCCCGGATCACCAGGTCTTTGTTTTTCTGCAGCCACCATGGATATCCACCAAACTCCCATTCGGCACAGGCATAGGGGCCGGGGCGCAGGATCACAAACATGCCCTCTTCCTGGGCGGCTTTCACAAAGGCAGCTACATCATGGTTGCCGGTTTTAAAGTCCCATTTGCCCGGGGCTATGTTATGATAGTTCCAGAATACGTAGGTGGCCACGGTATTCAGCCCCATCGCCTTCATCATTTTTAACCGGTGGTGCCAGTATGCTTCCGGTACACGGGCATAATGCATCTCGCCCGAGTGGATCTGCATTGGTTTGCCATCATACAAAAACTGGCCGTTCTTTATTTGGAAAGCATGCTTTTTCTGAGCCTCCGCACAGAAAGAAGAAAGCCACAGGAGGCACAGCAGCGGACAGAAAAGCCGCCATTTCAGATAAGCCATAGGCTGATTTTGTAAGTCATTTTGTTCCCACTGCTGTTGCTCTCGCCTCTTACTTATACTTTACAAGGAGCTGAAAGTGCAACAGTCAAACAGAGGTTTAATAAACTGCCACATTGGAGATAACCGGGCTGGCTTTGGCGGCGGTAATCGTCACACGCAGCTTATCGGTATTCACCGGCTCATCCAGCTTCAGAATGCGTTTGTAGCCGATGGTGGTGGCTTTTGCCACGGGTTGCCAGGTGTTGTTTTGCCAGGCATCTACCGTGAAGGACTCTACCCGCTGCCCGAGCCTGATATACTCCTGCAGCAACACATACTTCACAGGTTGTACCTTGCCCAGATCTATTTCCAGGCTGCCCGTTGTGACACCATCATCTGTTGCCCAGTAAGTGTCCTTGTCGCCATCGGCTACGTTGGCACCGGCATAGGTTTTGGAGCTTCCGCGGTAAGAGCTGGCTTTCACTTTGGCGTTCGCCGCCAGGTTTGTTGTAAAGGCTTCATCCAGCAGCTTGCGCCACCCTTTTAAAGCGGCTACATCCTGTTCATGTATGAGGCCGCGCCTGTCGGGCGGCACATTGAGCAGCAGCGTGGAGCCGCGCCCTACAGACGTCAGGTAGATGTTGAACAGCTGCTCCGGCGTCTTAACCAGCGAGTCCTCTTTGGGATGATAAAACCAGCCCGGACGGATAGAAACATCCACTTCCGCCGGAATCCACTTGTTGCCATCTTCCGCACCGGTTGCCAGCAGATCTTCCACACCGGCTTTACCAGCATACAGCGTATCGTTGCTGATCGTGTTCCAGTTGGTTTCGCCGGCAAGGCCTTTTTCGTTGCCTACCCAGCGAATATCCGGGCCGGCATCGCTGAAGAAAAGCACTTTCGGCTGCGGCTGCAGTTCACGCACCATTGCCAACGTGGTGGGCCAGTCGTAATATGTTGCCCGGTCAATTTTGCGGGTTTCTTTTGCTCCGCCATAGTACCCATCGCCGCCGTTGGCCCCATCAAACCACATCTCGAAAACAGGGCCATAGTTGGTAAAGATCTCTTTCAGCTGCTTGCGATAATATTCGATGTAGGACGGCTGGCCATAGTCTGCCCTGTTCCGGTCCCAGGGCGAAAGGTAAACGCCAAACTTCAGGCCGTGCCGTTTGGTAGCTTCAGAAACGGCTTTCACAATGTCTCCCTGCCCGTTTTTATAGGGGCTGTTCTTCACCGAATGCTCCGTATACTTGCTGGGCCACAAACTGAAGCCATCGTGGTGCTTGCTGGTGAGGATCACGCCTTTAAAGCCGGCGTCTTTGAGCGTGGTGATCCACTGGTCTACATCAAGCGCAGTAGGGTTAAAAATCGCAGGGCTTTCATCGCCGTAGCCCCACTCCTTATCGGTAAAGGTGTTGGTGGTAAAGTGGATAAAAGCGTTTGTCTCCATTTCGTGCCAGGCCAGTTGCGCCTCCGTTGGCACAGGAAGCACCGGCGCCGGGGGAGCAACAGCTACCGAAGCCGAAGGCTTGCTGCCTGAACAGGAAAACATAGTGGCAGCAAAAGCAGCAGCCCAAAACAGCTGTCCGAGTTTATGCATCATGTATAGCTTGATTCGTAAATGATAGATTAATTTAGTCTCCTTCCGGCGTAAAAGCAAAGGCTAACGCAGGGTAAGAAGCTTTTTTGAGAGACTTAGGCAAGTATACTTTCACCTTGTCTCCATCGCGGCTCCACTTTACAGTTGCGCCGTTCTGCAGGAGTTTCATTTTGCTTCCACGCCGGGGAGCGTTACCCGACCATGCAATTGTTGCCGGCACTGTTTCATTTTCAGGTATACAGGCGATCGCGTATCTCTGATTTTGCTTGCCTTGTGTAAAGTATACTTGACCATCCTGGTAGCGCGAGGTGGCGCGGGTATTGTAGATCGCTTCGCCGTTTTTGTCGAGCCACTTGCCTACTTCTGCCAGCTTCTGCACAGCTTCGGCCGGCAAGGTACCGTCCGGCTTCGGGCCAACGCCGAGCAAAAGGCTGCCTCCTTTGGCAACTACCTCGGCCAAGGTATGAATCACTTTTGTGGATGATTTATAGGTATCATTTGGCACATAACCCCAGTTGTTGGCCAAGGTCATGCAGCTCTCCCAAGGGTTATCCAGCTTGTACTCCGGAATCTTCTGCTCCGGTGTCTGGTAGTTTTCATAGGGTCCGTGCACGGTACGGTCCACGATCAGCAAACCGGGCTGCGCCTCACGGGCCATGGTGGCAATGCGTGGCATGTCAATGTCCTGGCTCCATTTCGGAATAGCGGCGCCCCAGGAGCGCACCTCCTCATTCACCGTTTCCAGCGGCCGCACCCAGCCACCATCCAGCCACAGAATATCCATTGCGCCGTAGTTGTGCATCAGCTCACTGATCTGATTATAGGTAAACTGTTTATACTTATCCCAGCGCCAGGGATGCTTGCGGATGTCATAGTTGTTGTTGCGGTCAGCGGTCGCATACTTGGGCCACCAATAGTATTCGGAATGCCAGTCTGGTTTAGAAAAGTAGGCGCCGATCATGAAGTCCTGCTTGCGGAAAGCATCAAAGACATACTTGGCCACATCTGCTCTGGGGTTACCGGCAAAAGGACCATTCGAAATTTTGAAGTCCGACTGCTTGGTGTCAAACATGTTAAAGCCGTCGTGGTGTTTGGTGGTAAATACCACATAGCGCATACCCGCTCCTTTGGCCACTTTCGCCCACTGCTCCGGGTTAAAATCCACCGGGTTAAACTTATCTTTTAATCCCCAGTACCACTTTTTATAGTCGTTGTAGGCGATGGTACTATCGCGCTCGATCCAGTCTTCAGAACACAGCTGCCACGACTCTATAATGCCTGGCACGGCATACAGTCCCCAGTGGATGATCATTCCGAACTTCTGGTCCTGCCACTTTTCCAGCTTCTGCTTTACCAGCGGGTCGGTGGGCGCTTCGTATTGGGTTGATTGCGGGTGCACGTTTTGCTGGGCCACTGCGGGGCGTACGCTTGCCATACTTAAAAGTAACAGCACAAGCGCCCGGGCTGTAGAAGAAGGGGTGATAATTTGTTTTCGCATCGGTCTGAAAATTACTGTCTACTATGGCAGGAGGTTTATTGTGTCGGAATAAGCAAGATGCAGAAGCGTTCCTGTGGTGTCGGAGTATCAGGGCCTGCGGGGCAGAAATGAAAAGGAGGTTGCCGGACTTTCCAGCAACCTCCTTTTTAGAAAGTCTCTACCTTACGTCCCAGAAGATCTTGGTGTCTCGCGTATCCTGCCCGCGCACCGCTTCAAAATTGGCGCTGTTGTAGGCCGACTCGCTGCCTGGGTATACCAGGCGGGAAGGTGGCAGCTCATACCCTGCCAGGGTTGCCGGGGTAAAGGTCAGCTGCGGGTAGCCTGTTCTGCGGTACTCGGCCCAGCTTTGCACAGACTGCAGGAAACCAAAATGTACCCATTTCTGTATCCAGATCTTTGCTAATTTCTCTTCCTCAGACCCTGTGTAGGCAACTGTGGGCGATTGCAGGAATGCAGCGATTTCTGCCTCAGTAGGTGGCGTTTCTTTAACCCTGGTGCTGGAGCTTGTGTTGTTCAGGTAATAGTAGAAGTTGATAGACTGCGTGATGGCTGTTTTATATGCCTGCTCTGCATCGCCACCGTCCCAGCGCTCAAAAGCCTCTGCCTTCAGGAAGTTAACTTCTGCTGCCGTCATCACAATGCCGGGCAGGTTGGAGTTAAACAGGAAGGTAGCGGAATCCACAACTGCATAGCTCGTGATCTCCTGCGATTGCGTTTCAGAACCTAAGTCCTGCGGAAGCCCTTTATACTCCTTGTTCTGAACAAATACGCCGTCTACATCTTTGCCATACTTGTCGAACAGCACCGGGATGCGTGGGTCATTAGCTGGTTTCAGCACGTCCTCCAGCATGTATTCCGGTGCCGAATAGTTCGTTAACTCTGTTAAGGCATTGTTCAGGTTATCGGTGTAGTTGGTAAGGGGTGCAAGTAATACGTTGTACTGTGCCTCATCCACCAGCGGGTATTCTCCCGGGTTGTTGAGCATCTCCATGATTTCCTGCTGCGCTCTTGCCTCATCTACAAAAGAGATGCGCATGAGCAGGCGCAGACGCAGCGAGTTTGTATAACGTCTCCACTTCTCAATGTTGCCACTCAGCATAATGTCCTGTTTCTGGAAAGCAGCTGTTGTCTGGGCAGTAGCAAAGTATGCAGACGCTTCTTTCAATCCGCTTAAAATAGCATCATAAACATCGGCTGCCTTGTCAAACTTTGGCCTGACAACTTCCCCGGTCAGGTTCAGACTTCCGGCTTCGCTGAAAGGGATATCTCCCCACAGGTCTACCATCTCGGAAGCCTGGTCCAGCATTACAACATGCGCTGCCTGCAGGAACACTTCGTTTGCTGCCTTTTCCTCCTCAGTCATGGTGCCGTAAGCCCGCTCAATGGCTCTGTAGTGTGCCATTACGCCACCCCCATCGCCGCCCGGCCGGTAAAAATCATCCCAGCGGTTCTGCGTATAACTCGGGTTCTGCTGAAAGCGTGTGTTCGTGTTCAGGAACGCCACAGCTTGTGTATACAGCGCCGTGTGCATCACTGCAAATGTGCGGATCTCCCAGTAGTTGGGCCGTACGCGCGCATTATCGAGCATCTCGGTAAAGAATCCACCAATGGAGGCGGAGGTGGTTTGCTCAGGGTTGTAGAAATCTTCTTCCAGGGCATCTTTACAAGCCGTTAAGCCTGCCCCTAAAGCCAAGACACAAACTATATAAATGAATATCTTCTTCATACTACGTTCTTTTAAGTATTGATTCTCCGACAATTAAACTAGAAGCTGGCATTCACCTGGAAACCATAGCTGCGGGTGGCAGCACTGGAACCTTCGTCTATGCCTTGTCTGTACCACTGCGTACCAATAGGTGCTTCAGGATCCAGGTTCTCCAGCGTTCTCCAGAAGTAGAACAGGTTTCTGCCCACCAGCGACACCCGAACATTGCGCAGGCGCAGCTTGTCTGAGAACTCTTTCGGCAGGTTATAGCCCAGCACCAGTTCACGCATTTTTATGTAGCTGTTGTCGTACACAGAGCCTTCCTTGTTCCAGGCATCGGCTCCCCAGCCAAATGTGTTGAGGTAGTAAGTGGCCGCATCTATTACAGTTGTGTTTGGCTGTCCCTCTGTTGTTACGCCGTTCAGCAACACACCATCGTGGTATACTTTGCCTCCGTTTGGTGCGGAAGTAGTGTTGCTTGGCAGCAGCACCTTGGTGTTGTCGGCATCCAGGTAATAAGCTAAGCCGCCATGTGCTGCATCCCGGTACTCCAGTGTATTCTCAAACATACCGGCTCCTTTTGCATATTTCAGCGGCGTTGAAACGATTTGCCCGCCCAGTCTATAGTCAATCAGGAAATCCAGCGCGAAGCCCTTATATGATACCGTATTTGAAAATCCGCCCACTACATTCGGCAGAATGTTACCTGCTTTCTCATACCGGGTTTTGTCAATCACATACAACCCGTTCTCATCAACAATAAGATTGCCGCTTTCGTCTGTGGCCCGTGGGTATACATAGATGTCGCCGATGGTTTCGCCAACTTTCGCTACAACGCGCACAGCACTTTGCTCTGCATCATAGAAAACCAGTTGCTCCAGGCCTTCATTTAAGCTTTGCACTTTGCTGCGGTTAAAGGCAAAGTTCAGGCGCGAGTCCCAGTTGAAAGTGCCGGTTACAGGTGTCGCATTTAAAGCCAGTTCCCAGCCATAGCTATGGATTTCGCCAATGTTCGAGATCCTGGAGCTGGCTCCGGTGCTGCTTGGCAATGTTAAGCCCAGAATCTGGTTTTTCACCCTGCTGTTGTAGTAGGAAAGGTCAAACCCGAATCTGTTTTCCAGCATCTTCGCTTCCAGGCCAACCTCTGATTCATACTTGTTTTCGGCCTTTAAACGCTCGTTGCCATAGGTTGCTTGTGCACTCAGCGAAGGCACAGAGCCGTTAACTGTTTGCAGTGGGCTTTGGCTGTAGGTAATGTTTGCCTGATAATATGGCGGCGCATTTCCTACCACGCCATAAGAAGCTCTCAGTTTGCCATAGCTCAGGAAAAGCGGTAACCGGAAGGCATCCGTAAACACGAAGCCGGCATTTACAGAAGGATAAAAGTAGTTGTTGTTTGCCGGAGGAAGTGTGGATGTATACTCCTGTCTTCCGGTTCCTTCAATATACAAATAGTCTTTGTAGTTGAGGCTTACAGTGCCCAGGTAGGCATACTTGGTTACCTCTGCGCGGGAGGCAGACGTGTTAAGTACCCCAAACGAGTTGTTCAAACTAAACCAGTTTTCGGTGATCAATCCGCCGTTGGTTCCGGAAGACTGATCCATGTATTTTTCTTTTCTTCCCTGAACGCCGCCGTTTACAGTTACCTCAAAGCTCTCATTCAATCTGTTGGTGTATGTCAGCAAGGCATCGCCGTAAGCTGATGTATAACGCCCTTTAGATGTTCCGAAATAGCCGGTACTGTTAGTTTCGTTAAAAGCAATTGGGTATTCATTGAACTGTCTGCTCTCAATAGCGCGGCTGGTGAAGTCGTTACCTACCCTGCCTCTGAAGCTCAGGTTCTTTGCGATCTGGTAGTTTAAGGTGGCGCTGGTGATCAAACGATCTTCATACTCCTCCTCTTTGTTTCTGAGCTGGCTCCACAAGAAATTCAGCAGCTCCGGCCGAACGTTATAAGCCAGCGCTTCCTCTGGGTTTCGCTGCGTCTGGTTGTAGGGCACCCACTTATAGCCTTCAGAAGTCTGGTATTTATTCAGCCAAACCGACATATCTTCTGACCGGGCCAGAAAGCCATCAAAAGAAGCAGTAAGGCGGTTGATTTGCATCGGGCGGTTTTTCACGTAGCTGTTCACATAGTTCACAACTACATCGGTGCTCACTTTATCATTAAGCTTTACTGTACTGTTCAGGTTAAAGGTGTTGCGGTTCATCTCACCGCCACGCTGCACTCCCTCATAGTCGTAACGGGTATACGAGAGCCTGTAAGCCACCTTGTCGCTCTTGTTGGAAAGCGCCGTGTTCAGAATAGAGCTGTAACCAGTCTGGTAAAAGTCTTTGTAATTGTCGGGCTGCGGAGAGTAGGCATGCATGCTGCCATCCCACCAAGGCACCATCTGGCCTTCCATTCTCGGACCGAACTGGCCATAGGCGCGGAAGTTAGGTCTTACACTCTCCTTCACACCGTCGCCATCCAGGTCAACCGGAATCCAGCCTTCTTCTGTAGCTCCGACAGCCAGGTTGGTTTCACGGTCATAGCCCGGGCCATAGGTGTTCTGGTAATTTGGCGTAAACGCCACGTTCTCTACGTTGTAAGTATAGTTCAGGTCTACGCCCAGGCCGCCGTTGGCATTGCCTTTTTTAGTGGTGATCACAATCACGCCGCTGGCCGCATCCGAGCCATACAAGGCTGTAGCACTGGCGCCTTTCAGCACTGTCAGCGTCTCGATATCGGCTGGGTTTATATCCAGAATACCGTTGCCTCTGATCCGCTGGTCATTCCAGTAGCCTTCGTTGTTGGCGCCGGCGCCTCCCTTTTCATTGTTGTTACGGATCAACACCCCGTCAACCACATAGAGTGGCTGTGTGTTATAGTTCAGGGAGTTGATGCCGCGTATCTGCACGTTTACACCGCTTGTGGCACCGCCCGGGGCCGTGGTAATTTTCACACCGGCAGCCTTACCGTACAACGCAGAAGCGAAGTTGGTATTACCGGCTTCCGTGATCTCCTTGGCACTTACCGTACTTGTTGCATAGCCCAGCGCCCTTTGCTCTTTCTTTATGCCTAAAGCAGTTACAACCACCTCGTTGATAGTCTTAGAGTCGGGTGCCAAGCTTACATTAATTACAGACTGGTTCCCGATCGGCACGTTCTGCGTGGTGTAGCCAATAAACGAAAACGTCAAAGTGCCGCCGCTTTCCGGCGCACGGAGCGTAAAGTTGCCGTCCACATCGGTAGAGGTGCCGGTGGTGGTGCCTTTCAGAATAACAGTAACACCAGGCAACGGCTGCTGTTTTTCGTCTGTCACTTTACCTTTTATGAGTTGCTGCGCCCATGCCATCTGGCTATAGAGCACCAGCATGAAGCTAAAAAGAATAACACTGTATCTGTTCTTCATAATTTTTTATTTGTGGGTAATGAAGTTAAAGGTGAGCCAGGGTAAAGGCATCAAAATAAAACGTCAAAGCGCCCTTTATTTGGGCGGCATCTTTACAAGTATAAACATGCCCTACCGCATACATTCAGCGCTATGGTAATGGCAGACAACTTATTGTTAAAGTGGCAGGAGTGGTTGTGCATGCACTGGAATTATGACCCTAGATAACTCTCTTGCTATATAGCATGCGGAAGCGGAAACAGCTTGGGCATTATCTCTTCATAAGAACCGGGTTATAGTTGTAGGATTTTAATGGCGCAACTTGTGTCCCGATCATCAGAAACGCAGCCGAACCGTCCGACCAATGTAGATAACAAAAAAAAGAAAAACAAGGACATTCAAATAAATGTGTGCGCAAACACGGTAAGTGTGTACGCGCACACTTAAATTTCATATATTAGCACGCTGGCCAGGCAAGTACAGACCACCTGGGCATTTTACCTGTAAAAGGTACTCCTGAAAAGCAGTAAAGTACAAGTTAACACCACACCATGTTACCCGAACCGTATTGCACTTTTAAGCTGCAAAGTCTGGTTTTGAGGCGGTAAAGTATGATCAAACATATTACTTTTGTGATACCTTACTTAGAGAAATGGATAAGAAGATTAGGATTAAAGATGTAGCCCGCCTGGCCGGGGTATCCGTGGGCACGGTAGACCGGGTGCTGCACAAGCGCGGGAAAGTATCGGAAGATGCGCTGCAAAAAGTTATGAAGACGCTCCACGAGATGGAGTATAAACCAAACCTGATCGCCCGCACGCTTGGCTCAAAAAAGACGTACCACATTGCAGCCCTGGTACCCGATCCAGCGCTGGATGAGTACTGGGAGCTGTCCTTTTCCGGTATCGGTCAGGCAGAAAACGAGTGGGCACAGTATGGCTTTCAACTGGAGCCTTTCTTCTTCAACCTTTATGATAAGGATTCTTTTACGGATGTAGCCCAGCGCATACAGCATTCAAATCCGGACGGCATTCTGGTAGCGCCGGTGTTTTACCAGGAAGCGCTTCCTGTTTTTGACCTGTTTAAAGCGTACGACATTCCTTACGTTCTTTTCAACACCAACATCCCGCAGGTGCAGCCGCTGAGCTTTATTGGCCAGGACTTGTTTGAAAGCGGCATGGTTGGCGCAGAGTTGTTGCACCTTGGCCGGAGCAATGCCGGCACCTATGTCCTGCTCCATATCAACGAAGAAAGCCTGAACTCGGTGCACCTCCTTGAAAAAGAGCGGGGATTCAGAAAGTATTTTGAGGAGAATGCCCCGGACGGACAGGTGCTGGTGCTGGACCTGAGCAACACAGATGAGTCTTCGGCTGTGCTGGAATTTGAAAAACTGCTGCAGGTGCAGGACCTAAAAGGAATTCTGGTTTCTACCTCCAAAGGCGTATCGTTGCTTGCTTCGTTCCTGGAGACACAAGGCAAGCAGGATATCAGGCTGGTTGGGTATGACCTTCTGAAAGAGAACATCCGCTTCCTCAACTCCGGCGCCATTGATTTTCTCATCAACCAGAACCCTAAACGGCAGGCTGCACTGGGTATAAACTACCTGGCTAACTACCTATTGCTAAAAAAAGAGCCGCCCCAACTGGACCTTTTCCCGCTCGAGATTATCACCCGGCAGAACCTACGCTCCTATTTAGGATCGGAGATCCATTAACGCAAAGCACCTGCAGCCCTGCTGCGAAGCACGTTTATCAGTAATATACTTCAAAGAGCCTATCACATAAAATGATAGGGAAGAAGGTTAGCGGCATCAGGCTTTTCTACAACTTTATTATGCTTGACTGGCGCCGGAAACTTGATCAGAATGTTTTATTGCTAAATCGTTTTACTTATACTTGTATAGTATAAAGTAAAATCTTTTAACTCCCGAACGGTTCTAACAATTCCTGATGAATAAGCACCTTTTAACAGCGCTTCTGCTAGCTCCCCTGCTCGCGTTCGCTCAGAGTAAGCCTGCTCCAAACTTTGTGCAGTATGTGAACCCGCTGATCGGCACGGCCAAGATGGGCCATACGTACCCCGGCGCCACGGTGCCTTTCGGCATGGTGCAGCTTAGCCCCGATACCGACACCATCCCCTACGCGGTGAACGGCAAGTATAACCCGGATGTATACAAATACTGCGCCGGCTACCAGTACGACGATAAAACTATCGTCGGCTTCAGCCATACCCATTTCAGCGGCACCGGCCACTCCGACCTCGGCGATTTCCTGCTGATGCCGACTGCAGGCAGGCTGCAGCTCAACCCCGGCACCGCCGACAAACCGGCCAGTGGGTACCGCTCCGCCTTTTCGCACAAAAACGAAGTGGCCGAACCGGCCTACTACAAAGTAAAGCTGGATGACGACAACATCACGGCCGAACTGACCGCCACTACCCGCGTGGGCATGCACCAGTATACTTTCCCGAAATCCGACTCGGCTCACGTGATCCTGGACCTGATGCACGGCATCTACAACTACGACGGCAAAAACGTGTGGACGTATGTGCGCGTGGAGAACGATACCCTTATTACCGGTTACCGCCAGACCAGCGGCTGGGCCCGCACCCGTACGGTATACTTTGCCATGGCCTTCAGCAAGCCGTTCTACCGCTATGGCAACAAGAGCTACGCACCGGCGCAACCTTATAAAGGTTTTTGGGGCAAATTTGATCAACGCCACAACTTCCCGGAATTTGCGGGCAGAGAACTGCGCGCCTACTTCGACTTCAAAACAACGGAGGGAGAAAAAGTAAAGGTGAAATTTGCCATCTCACCGGTAAGCACTACCGGGGCGCTGGCCAACATGCGCGCCGAGATTCCGGGCTGGAACTTTGAGCAGGTAAAGCAGCAGAGCCAGGCACTCTGGAACAAAGAACTGAGCAAAGTGGCCGTTAAAGCAGGCAGCCCGGGAGATATGGTGAACTTCTACACCGCCCTCTATCATACGTTTCTTGGGCCGACCGTTTTTATGGATGTGGATGGCAGCTACCGTGGCGTGGACCAGAACAACCACAAGGCCGATGGCTTTACCAACTATACCACTTTCTCGCTCTGGGATACCTACCGGGCACTGCACCCGCTCTTTAACATCGTGCAGCCCAAACGTAACGCCGACATGGTGCAAAGTATGCTGGCCCACTACAACCAGAGCGCCGAGCACATGCTGCCAGTATGGTCGCATTACGGCAACGAGAACTGGTGCATGATCGGCTACCATAGCGTGCCTGTGATCGCCGATGCCGTGATCAAGGGCAATGCCGGTTTTGATGCGAACAAGGCCCTGGAAGCCTGCGTTGCGACTGCCCGCGCCGGCTTCTACGAGGGGCTGGCACCTTACATGCAGTTGGGCTATGTACCCGAAGATAAAAGCGGCTCCTCTGTGTCAAAAACGCTGGAGTATGCTTACGATGATTGGTGTATTGCGCAAATGGCGCGGAAACTGAACAAGCCTGCGCTCTACGAGGAGTTCATGAAGCGCGCGCAGAACTACAAAAACGTGTACAATGCCAAAACAGGCTTTATGCAGCCCCGCCTCAGCGATGGAAGCTGGCTGAAAAACTTTGACCCTTTGGAAACAAGCCAGCAGGGTTTCATCGAAGGCAACTCCTGGAACTACAGCCTGTACGTGCCGCAGGACCCGGCACAAATGATCCGCATGATGGGCGGTAAGGAACGCTTCGGGCAGCACCTGGACTCGCTCTTTACCATGCACCTGCCCGACAAATACTTTGAACATACCGAAGATATCACCCGCGACGGCATCATCGGCAACTATGTGCATGGCAACGAGCCTTCGCACCATGTGGCTTACCTCTATAACTGGGTGGGCCAGCCCTGGAAAACGCAGGAGCGCGTGCGCATGATCATGAAGGCCATGTATAAACCGACCGTAGATGGCCTGGGCGGCAACGACGACTGCGGGCAGATGAGCGCCTGGTACGTTTTCAGCGCCCTGGGTTTTTACCCTGTAGCTCCCGGCTCCACGCAGTATGCCTTGGGCAGCCCGTCTGTTAAAGAAGCCACCATTCAGCTGGAGAACGGCAAGTCTTTTACTGTAACGGCCAAACACCAAAGCGACCGGAATGTATACGTGCAGAAGGTAGAACTCAATGGCAAAGTGCTGGACCGTGGCTACCTCACCCATGAAGACATCACGAGCGGAGGTAACCTCACGTTTTTTATGGGCGCAAAGCCAGACCGCAAGCAGGCGCTCTCTATGCTTCCTTAAGTATAGAGAAGCAATCGAAAACTACGCATTTCTTCTGGCAGAATTGAGCGCTAGGAAAGTCATGCTCCCGGAGCGCTACCTTTAGTCAGAGTAATAGAAAATTAAGAACGCTTTGGCACAGGCTGAAGCGTTCACACACCATACAGGATCAATAAAGCAATAAAATGAACAGAAGAATATTTTTGCAAAACGCTTCGGTGCTTGGCGCAGCCTTATACTTAAACCCCCTTTCCGTGTCTGCCCATGCCGGCTTCCCAACGGTGCGCACCTCTGCCGCCGCGCGCAAATTCAAAAGCAACTCGGTAGAGAAAGCCATTACCGAGTTCCGGAAGAACGTGAAAGACCCGGAGCTTGGCTGGCTATTCGAGAACTGTTTCCCAAATACGCTTGATACCACTGCTACCTTCCAGCAAAAGGCAGGCAAACCGGATACCTATGTCATCACCGGCGACATTGACGCCATGTGGCTGCGGGACAGCTCGGCCCAAGTATGGCCATACCTTACTTTTATTAAAAAAGATGAGCCGCTGCGCCAACTGATTGCCGGTGTCATCAACCGGCAAACGCACAACATTCTGCGCGACCCCTATGCCAACGCCTTTTACCACGACGACACCAAAGTTGGGGAATGGAGCAAGGACCTGACAGACATGAAGCCAGGTATACACGAGCGTAAGTGGGAGATTGACTCTTTGTGTTATCCCATCCGTTTGGCACACGAATACTGGCAGATCACCGGAGACACCTCCCCTTTTGATGCGCAATGGCAACAGGCGATAAAAGCTACCTTACGAACATTCCGGGAACAGCAGCGCAAGGACAGCCTGGGGCCCTACAAGTTTCAGCGCGAAACAGCCTGGGCAACCGATGGGGTGCCGATGGGCGGCTACGGCTACCCGGTAAACCCGGTGGGGCTGATCTGCTCTATGTTCCGCCCAAGCGACGACGCCACGATCTACCCTTTCCTGATTCCTTCTAACTTCTTTGCCGTGGTCAGCCTTCGGCAGGCGGCTACCATGATGCAACGTATCGCAAAGGACACAACAACAGCTGCCGAGCTTACCAGCCTGGCAGACGAAGTGGAAAAAGCCCTGCAGGAACATGCCACTGTCGATCATCCGCGCTATGGCAAAGTTTTCGCCTATGAAGTGAACGGCTTTGGCAGCTACAACCTGATGGATGATGCCAATGTGCCCAGCCTGTTATCCCTGCCATACTTAGGCGCTGTGGCGGCAACCGACCCGGTATACCTGAATACCCGTAAAATGCTACTTTCAGCCGCTAACCCCTTCTTCTTTAAAGGCAAGTATGGCGAAGGTATTGGAGGACCGCATATAGGCCTGGATATGATCTGGCCAATGAGCATCACCATGCGGGGGCTTACCAGCACAGACGATCAGGAGATCCAGCAGTGCATTAAGATGTTAAAGGAAACGCATGGCGGCACAGGCTTTATGCATGAGACCTTTCATAAGGATGATCCGAAGAAGTTTACCCGCTCCTGGTTTGCCTGGGCGAACACCCTCTTCGGCGAATTTCTCTGGAACGTGTACCAGGAAAAACCCGGTTTGCTGGCGTAATTTTAAGGCCGCTTAAGTATAGATATGTAATTGCATCAGGCGCTGTTGGCATTACTACTTGTAAAGGAATATTACCACTTTTTCTTCATCAGCCTGCATACTTAGAACAGCGCCTGCATTTACAGCATTTGCCCATTCGTAAAAAGATCACGATAACATAACTTTGGAGGGGAAAAAACACGTACAAACATACAGGTAAAAGTGACAGCAGCCTTTCCGGAAACGGGGCAAGTAAGCCTGAACCGCCGGTGGGCACGCATGAGATCAAACTTCACAAACTAAGTTCTAATGCACTTTTGCTGCTTAAGCACAGGTTATACTTGTACCTAAGCAGCCTGGAACTCCCGGGCACAAGTACCGAAATATCCTGTGAATGGGACGTGACTAGCCCCGGCAGCATATCAGATTTTTTATTATGACGAAACCCTTACTCGTATTTCTACAGCTGTTCTTTCTTGTCTTTTTGCTACTGCCAGCCAATGCTCAGAATACACTTCCCCCACGCATACTTACACTCCCCGAAGCAGTGCGATTGGCCAAAGAGCAGTCTCCCCGGTTCAGGAGAGCAGAAGTACTGCTCGAAAACAAGCAGTGGCAGTATAAGACGTACCGGTCTAACTATTTCCCGCAGTTAACCCTCAGCGGCGTTTTACCGGAGTATAACCGAACAATTGAACCGCGCATCACGGACAATGGAAGTCTGATCTTTATCAACACCCACAACGCTAACTCTTACCTGCAACTTTCGCTAGGGCAGGAGATCTGGCCTACCGGCGGCTACATTTCCATCAACAGCCAGTTGAAACGCCTGGATGATTTTCAGGCAGACGCTAACGGCACCCGCTACTCTTCCATACCGGCTACCATTACCCTCACCCAGCCCATCTTCGGCTATAACTACCGCGCCTGGGATAGAAAGATATCACCGCTCCGCTACGAGGAGGCACAACGCGACTACTGGGAAGAAATGGAGGACATTGCCAGCGCTACCACGGATCACTTTTTTGACTTACTGCTGAGCCAGATAAGCCATACCATTGCCGAGCGCAACGTCGCCAATAACGACACTCTTTACCAAATCGCCCAGAACAGGTATAAAACTGGCAAAATACAGGAAAACGAGCTTTTGCAGATGGAGCTCACGCTACTGAACTCGCGGCAGAATCTTGAGCAATCAATACTGGATGTGGAGGCGAATACCTTAGCGCTGAAGGTGTTCCTGGGCATTGTCGACAATATTCCCATCCGCCTGACGCCGCCCGAACGAATTCCGCTTTTTAAGGTAGATGAAGACATCGCACTGAACCAGGCCCACAAAAACCGCCAGCAGATAATTGGCTTTAAGCGAGAGTTATTGGAAGCAGAGGCTAACGTGGCGCGCGCCAAAGGCGAAACCGGTTTTAGAGCCGATATCTTCGCTTCGTTCGGGCTTACACAGCAGGCACTGGAGCTGGATGAAGTATACACAGACCCATCGCAGCAGCAGCGTGTGCGGCTTGGGTTTAGTATGCCGGTGATGGATTGGGGCAGAACAGCCGCTAAAATAGGAACCGCTACCGCCAACCAAACGCTGGTAGAAGCCAATGTAGAGCAGGAGCGGGAGAACTTTGACCAGGAAATTTACCTGAACGTGAAGCGATTCGAGGTGCTGCGGAAGCAAATGATTGGCGCCAAGCGGGCCGATGAAATTGCTGACCGCCGCTACAGCATCACCAAGCACCGCTATTTAGAAGGAGACATCAGCCTGCTGGACCTGAACATCGCCACCGAGGAACGGGACAAAGCTACCCTCAGCTACAATTCCTCTTTACGTGATTTCTGGTTAGCTTACTACAAGATCCGCCGCCTCACTCTCTATGACTTTGAAACAGATCAGTCGCTGCTAAAGCTCTAAGTAGCTTTAGCTAAAGTGCTGCTGTTATTAGTACGTGAGCGTTACCATTACCGGGTAATGATCGGAAGGAAGCTTTACCTGATCGGCAGCCTGCTGTAATGTTTGCCCCTCAGGTTGTTTTGCATGGTAGCTGTCGGTGAGTATGCCATACCTCTTTACGTGAAACTTGTTGTTTAAAAAGATGTGGTCGATGCGGCTGTCAGTGTTAGTGTTGATATCGAACCCATTGAAAGTTCCGGCAGTGGCAAGCTTTACATCTGCCAGTTGGTAGGCGTCTTTGAGAACGCCGGACGTATTGAGAACCCCATAGCTTTCATCATGCTGATCCACATTGAAATCGCCTGTTAAAATAACCGGCTGTTTTCCGGCCAGTTCTTTCACTTTACTCAGGATCAGTTTGGCGCTTTCGCGGCGGGCCTGCACACCTATATGGTCGAAGTGCGTGTTGAAGAAATAGAATTTCAACCCTGATGTAATATCTTGGAATTCTCCCCAGGTGCAGATGCGGGGCAGCACGGCATCCCAGCCTTTGTTCGGTCTGTCAGTAACCGGAGAAAGCCAGAAAGTACCTTTCTGTAACAGCTTAAACTTGTCCTTTTTATAGAAAATAGCCGCATACTCGCCGGCCTGTTTGCCATCGTCCCGTCCTACCCCAATATACGCATAGCCCGGCAGTTCCTGTGCCAGATCCTGTAACTGGTGGTACAATCCTTCCTGGGTACCAACTATATCAAAGTCATGGAACTGCACCATATTTACGATCACGGGGTATCGCTGCTTCCAGGGGTTTAACGAATCGCCCGGGTTATCATACCGCAAGTTATACGTGGCGACATTCAAAGTATGATTTTGTGCATTGGCACTTGTAAGTATCATAAAAAGGAAAACAGCACTTAAGAATAGTTTTTTACTCATCACATTCTGGTTTTAAATGGAAAAGGAGGCCACGTAATTGTTACTGTTACGTTGGCCTCCTTTCCTGCCTGTTACTTTTGCGTTAGTGGTTTCTCCCAGGTGGAGAAGGAATAAGGGAAGTCCTGCTGGTCAGTGCCCCTGCTTTTGTTGGGCTCGGGTCCCATCTGCAGCACCAACTTGCCGCCCCGGGCAATCTCCTCCTGCGTGATGTAGTTCTTGCCATACTTCTTGCCGTTGAGCTTTGCACTTTGCACGTAGATGTTCTCTGCGCTGTTCCTAGGTGCCTCCACCACAAACTCCTTTCCGTTCTCCAGGTGCAGGGTTGTCTTGCGGAACAGCGGCGCTCCGAGCGCATACTGGTTCACAGCTGGGGTAACAGGGTAAAAGCCCATAGCCGAGAACACGTACCAGGCCGAGGTTTGCCCGTTGTCCTCATCACCGGCATAGCCATCCGGCGTAGGCTTGTAGAGTTTATTCATCGTCTGGCGCACCCAGTACTGCGTCTTCCACGGCTCACCGGCATAATCATACAGGTAGATCATGTGCTGGATGGGCTGGTTGCCATGCGCATACTGGCCCATGTTCGCGATCTGCATCTCCCGGATCTCATGGATCACCCCGCCATAGTAGCTGTCATCAAATACGGGCGGCAGCGTGAACACCGAGTCCAGTTTGGCCACAAAGCGCTCCTTGCCGCCCATCAGCTTAATAAGGCCCTGCACGTCATGAAACACCGACCAACTGTAGTGCCAGCTGTTGCCTTCCGTAAAGGCATCCCCCCACTTAAAAGGGTTGAACGGTGATTGAAAGCTGCCATCCTGGTTCTTGCCCCGCATCAGCCCAGTACTTGGGTCAAAGAGGTTGTGGTAGTTCTGGCTGCGTTTGGCATATAGGTCTATTTCCGCCTGCGGCCGGTTCAGGGCTTTAGCCAGCTGGTAAATGGCAAAATCATCGTAGGCATACTCGAGCGTACGGGCGGCGTTCTCGTTGATGCCGACATCGTAGGGCACATAGCCCAGTTCGTTGTAGTACTTAACGCCCTTGCGCCCGACGGCTGTCATAGGCCCTTCGTTGTTGGCCCCGTGCAGGAGCGCTTCATAGAGGGTGTTGATGTCATAGCCGCGCAGGCCCTTCATGTAGGCATCCGCTACTACAGAGGCCGAATTATTGCCCACCATCACGTTGGCATAGCCCGGGCTGGACCATTCGGGCAGCCAGCCGCCTTCCTTGTAGTCGTTCACCAATCCCTGCTGCATCTCCTTGTTGATGCTCGGGAAAGCCAGGTTGAGGAACGGATAAAGTGCCCGGAATGTGTCCCAGAAGCCGGTGCCGGCAAACATGTAGCCGGGCATTGTTTTACCGGTGTAGGGGCTGTAGTGCACCACTTCTCCGGCCTGGTTCAGTTCATAAAGTTTATTCGGAAAGAAGAGCATGCGGTAGAGGCAGGAGTAGAAGGTGCGCAGCTGCTGGTCCGTGCCGCCCTCCACTTCGATGCGGCTCAGCGCCTGATGCCAGGCTGCTTTAGCTTTCTGCTCGGTTTCTTCAAAGCTGTCATTGGCCAGCTCCCGTTTTAGGTTTAGCTCTGCCTGCTCTGGGCTGATAAAGGAAGAGGCGATTTTGAAGGTGACCTGCTCGCCTTTGGCTGTTTTGAAGCCCACGATGGCGCCGGCATGTTCGGCCTGCTGCTCCAGGGCGTTTTTTACCAGGGTGGAGTCGTGCCAGGTATAGGCGGCGGTAAAGGGCTTATCGGCATAAATAACAAAGTAGTTCCGGAAATTAGGCAGTGGCGCACCAGCCTGTTTGGTAGTATAGCCGATGATCTTTCTTTCCGAGGGGATCACCTTCACATAGGAGCCTTTGTCCAGTGCATCGAGCACCACAAAGGCGCTGTCAGTTTTGGGAAAAGTGAAGCGGAACTGGGCCGCGCGCTCGGTGGGCGTGATCTCTGTGGTCACGTCATGATCGGCCAGGTAGACACTGTAGTAGTATGGCCTGGCAGTTTCCGCTTTGTGGGAGAACCAACTGGCCCGCTCGTTTTCCTGAAACTTGAGCCCGCCGGTAACCGGCATCAGGGCAAGCTGGCCGTAGTCGTTCATCCACGGCGAGGGCTGGTGGGTTTGCTTGAAGCCGCGAATCTTGTCAGCATCATAGGTGTAGGCCCAGCCATTGCCCATGTTGCCCGTTTGGGCGGTCCACAGGTTCATACCCCAGGGCACGCCTATAGCCGGGTAGGTGTTGCCGTTCGATAGGCTCGGCTTGGAGTCCGTGCCCATCAAAGGGTTCACTAGCTCCTCTGGGTTAAAAGCAGCGCCAACTCCCTGGGCAGTAGCGCTGGTATAGCTTGTTAGAAAGACGAAAAAAAAGGCTGAAGCAAAAGTGGAAAGAAAGGCTTTTTTCATTTAAGATTGTTTGAATGCAGATATTTATACTTGGTGATTGAAAGAAACAGATAAACAGCAAAGGCAGCAGTATACGAGCTTCTGAATACCAGTTTATACTTTAAGTTAATTACCGCTACTATTGGCAAACACACTTTTATACTGTGAGCTAATATACTTAAATCTCAGCAACACTGCTCAGGCAGCTGCAAAGCATGGGTTTGCCGTCAACTACCCTCCATGATAAACAGAAGGGAACCTTTTGATGGGCTCCCTTCTGTTTAAGTTTATACTAATAAGATGAATTTATACTTGTCAGGCCTGCTTAGTATCCGTTCGGCTCTAAAAGCGAATTCGCGTTCAGCGCTCGTGCAGGTATCGGAAACACGCTCAGGTCTTTCGCATCGGCCGGCTTATCCCACCATTCGTTTCCAAAACGATCCCAGCGTACCAGGTCTGTTCTGCGGTGGCGTTCGCCCATAAATTCACGACTCAGTTCATCCACAAACTCGTCATCTGTTAACATGGCCGGGTTCGCCTCATAGCTATGTGCCGGCCACTCTGCTTCAGTGAAATTACGTTTGCGGACAGCATCCAACAGTTGAGCTGCTGTTAACTTGTCGCCAGCGCGGTATTTAGCCTCTGCAATAGCATAGTACATCTCTGCCAGACGAATTTCAGGAGCTGAATTGTTTTGGAACAAACCTTCTGAAAGTGGCAGCCAAGGGAACTTGATAAAGCGAACCCCGCTGTTTTCCTCTCCGGTAGAAACATGAGAGCCCTTTGCCAGACCACTGGCACCTTCAGAGAAACGGCCCACCTGATCTACATAATACAAAGGCTTGTTGTTATACTCCTCTGTACCATTCACCATGGTGGTACTGTCGAAGCCAAAACCTTTATCGTAGTTGTAAGCATATTGCTGCCCGATGAGGAAGAAGCCATTATACAAGTTGTCTTTATCCGTTGTCCGGAAAGGCTGCTTCCGCTTGTCTGCATCCGTGTAGGTTTCGTATGGCATGCCCAACTCATAGTTGTAAAGGTTACCCTGCAAGTCCCGCGACGGCGTTAGGGTGATGCCATTCCATCCACCCCAGTCGTTGTCTAGCGAGTACCTGGCCTGGTAGTGCATCATGGCATTATACATCCAACTAAATTCATAGATGTTCTTGGCATGCGGGAACTCAAAGATGTTCTCAGGTGATCGATAACCGTCAATACCTGATCTGAAAGGACCTCTGTAATCCGGGTCAAGGCTGTAAGAGCCATACTTGCCATCTATGATGTCCTGTGCTACTTGAGCAGCCTCGGTATACATGGGTTTGCCGATGTATTTCTCAGCGTTCAGGTATAAGCGCACCAACAAAGCGGCGGCACCTCCCTGGTCCCAACGTCCTACCTTACCGTTCTGCGGCAGGCCCGGAAGTGACTCCTTGAGTTCTGACTCAATAAAGTTGAATACATCCTGCGGTGGTGATGATGGCAATGCGGCATTCCCGGTTTCATCGGTTGCTATCGGAACACTACGGAAGTAGTCGATGAGGAACAGGTAGAACCAGGCCCGCAGCGTACGCATCTCAGCAATGTGCTGCGCCTGGTCTGCTTCTGTCAGTCCAAGTGCTGGGTAGTCGAGTCCCTTAAAGTCATTGATAAACACATTTGTCTGTCCGATGCCCTGGTAAGGGCCGATCCAGCCACCATAAATGTGGTTGTCATCAGGAGTCCATTCGTGGTGGTGCAGCCTGATCCAGTCACCGCCGTCATAGCCGTGCTTGCCTTTTTGTGTCCACACAAAGTTATCTGCCGTCAGCTCCGAAAGTATCCAGCGGTCACCGTCCCAACCTACCCAGTGGGCATGTTCATAAGGGCGCACCAGCGCCGCCATAAGCGAGTTTTTGTCCTGATAATAAGTTTTTGTTACTAACGTGTCATAAACTTTCTCATCCAGGTTGGTACATGCGGGGGCTACCAACATCAGTAGTAGCACAGCGCATAGTATTTTCATTCTGTTCATATCGTCAACTTATAAAGTTTGTACTATGAGTCTTAAAAAGTGATTCTTACACCCAGTGCATAGTTCCTGGCAACAGGATACACGTTCAGGTCAGCATAACCAGGCGTCAGACCTGTGATACCCACTGTTGCCGGATCGAGGCCAGTATATTTTGTCAGTGTGAACACATTGCGCACGGTGGCATAAATTCTGAAATTGTTGATGCGCTTAATGCCCAGGTTCGGATTCCAGCCCAGGGTCAGGTTATCCAGTTTCAGGTAATCTCCGCTTTCCAGGAAGTAATCCGTAATCACCTTTCCTGACTTGATAGCTCCGTTGCGGCCATACGCGTCCTGCAGCAGGTTCACGTTTGGCTCGGCCTGCAGTCCATAGTACATCTGGTAGAGGTTCAAGATTTCGTAGTTAAAGCGGCCGCGGAAAAACAGCGACAGGTCGAAGCTCTTGAAGGCAATCTTGTTACCCCATGACAGGTCAAACTTAGGAGAACCGTTTCCGATAAAGACTCTGTCTCTGTCCTGGTTACCTTCAGAGGTGGCATTGATCTTTTCACCACCTACTTCACCGTTTTTCCAGATCATGATGTTGCCGTTCTCATCGACACCGGCATACTTATAGCCATAAAAGCTACCCAGTTCAGTACCAGCATACAGGCGGTATGCTGGGCCTGGGTTACCTGGAGATGGCAGAAATTGCAGATCGGTAAAGTTAGCAGTATAAGGTCCTTTTGACCAGGAAACCAGCTTAGACTTGGTATAAGAGGTGGTAATGTTGGTGCTGTAAGAGAAATCTCCGGCATTTACGACATCCCAGTTCAAGTAAAGCTCAAGACCTTTAGAGCTTGTAGTACCCACGTTCAGTGTAGTGCGGTCGAACAGGTTAGGTGGCACAGGCACATAGTAATCAGAGATCAGGTCACTGCTTCTGCGGTCAAAGGCATCCAGGCTACCATTTACCTTGTTGTTAAACAAAGTAAAGTCCAGGCCTACGTCGTAGGAGATAGCTTTTTCCCATTTCAGGTCGGGGTTCAGGTTGTTGGCCGGGCCATACACCTGTATCCACTCGCCTTCGTCATTCTGGTAGCGGCCAAAGCCTTGATATCTGGACAGGGAAGTATAACGCGGGAAGCCGGAGCGACCGGTTACGCCGTAAGAGGCACGCAGCTTCAGTTCGTTTATCGCATCTATGTTCTCAATGGCCGGCAAGCTGGACATGCGCCAGGCAGCTGACACTGCCGGAAATAAGCCCCATTTGTTGTTGGTACCGAACTTGGTGTTGCCTTCATAGCGGAAAGAGCCTGATAAGAAGTAAGTATCTTTAAAGCTATAGTTAACACGGCCCAGGAATGCAATAACCTTCTCTTGGCTTTTCCAGGAATCCATACCTAAACGGCCTTCTTCCCTGTTCCACTGTCCTGCACTTAGCTTGTTATAAGTAAAGGCATCAGAAAGGAAGTCTGAGTTCTCAGCCCAGAAACCCTGGTTGTTAAATTCCTGGTAAGAATAACCACCCATCGCTTTGATGCTGTGGTCTCCAATCATTGTGTTATAGTTTCCTAACCACTCCAGGGTATAATCCGTCCATTTTTCATCCTGCAGACGGGCACGTCCAGTACGGTTGTTAGTAATTGATTCAGCTGCTTTTGAAGTATAATATTCTCTTCTCAGCTGATCGTGCCCCTGCCGTGCCACCTTCAACTCTGTGTTCAGGTTCTTTAGCAGGTTTAACCGTAAGGTGATATCAAATATGGAATAGGTCTGATCTGATCCGTTTTCCCTTGCTAGTAAGTCCTGCACAGGGTTGTAGGTATCATATCCAAGCAGCGTGTTGTAGCTGTTTGGGTCGTTCGGATCCATAACCGGAATGGTCGGGTTTAGCTTTACAGCCTGCTGAAAGGCACCATAGTTGGTATATTCTTCCTGCGCAATTCTGTAAGAGATATTCCCCTCTACTTCTAAGAATCCTTCCATCGCCCGTTGGAAGAAGTTTGCCCGCAGGCCATACTCATTCCTGTCAGAGGCAATGTCTAATCCTGTCTTGGCGCGGTAGTTACCGGAGATGCGAAACAGCGTATTCTCACTGCCGCCACTCACAGCCAGCGACTGGTTCTGCCCGAAATTGTCTTTGCGGATCAGTTCATCGTACCAGTCTGTTCTGGCTCCTAAATCTGTATCCCGGCCACGCGACAGGAATTCCTCAGCAGAAAGCAGTTCGGGTCTGGCGGCTACTTCGTCGTGTTCGATGTAACTGTCATACGTTACCTGCACCTGCCCTGCCTTGCCACGCTTGGTTTGCACCAATATAACGCCGTTGGCACCGCGGGAGCCATAAATGGCAGCAGCGGAAGCATCTTTCAGAACGGTGATGGAGGCAATGTCTTGTTGCGCCAAGTTGCGCAGGTCGCCTCCTGGCATTCCGTCAATTACGATCAGCGGCGCTGTTGTACCTGTTATCGTGGCTGCACCGCGTATCTGGATACCTACTCCTGCGTTGGGGTCTGCGGCAGCGGTATTCGAAATGGTCAGACCAGCTACCTTACCTTCCAGCATCTGCAAAGGGCTGTTAAAAGCTCCCTGCTGCAGTTCTTCGGCAGTTACGGTAGTAATGGCGCTGCTCACTTCTTTCTTTTGCATGGTACCGTAGCCCACTACCACTACTTCTTCGAGGGCCTTGGCATCTGTCTCGAGCTGCACATCTATCACCGACTTGTTGCCGATCGGAATCTCCTGCTTCACAAAGCCAATGTAGGAAAACACCAAGGTGCCATTTTCCTGGCCATCCGGCACGCTTAAGCTGTAGTTACCATCCACGCCTGTAGTTGCACCGATGGTGGTTCCCTTCAGCACCACAGATACGCCGGGCAGCGGCATGCCTTTCGCGTCTGTTACTTTACCATTTACTTGCACAGCAAATGCAAAGGAGTGATTTGCTGATAACCCCTTTTTGGAGGCTCCGGTAGAACTGTCTGGCCGAGGTAGCTCAGCCGCCCGGCTTTGTGTAGCAGTTAAGCCTGCACATAATGCAAAAGAAAGCACACCGGTACAGAAGTACCGGCCTCTTACTCTCACATATTCACCGTCGAACAAATTTGTAAATTTGTGTTTCATACAACTACATTTAAGTGAAATTAAAACTAAGCTAAACCGTTTTAGCAGATAAAACAATTTATTTTTTCATTAAGTCGAATTAAACGTTAAGATTGTGCTGACAGGCTACTCCCAAGCCCCTAAATAATGATTCTTCCCTGGTACTTCTCACACGCACCTGCCCTCTTCTTCGTGATTAATCACTCAGTTATATACAGGTATAATAAAATAACACTAGCCCGCAATTAGCACCGCAGAAAATGATAGTATAATTTTATCGTTTGTTTATCTAAATTTAGCAAATAAATTTTAAAACAAAACACTTAGCTCCACTTTATTTTAAACCAATACCTGTTTTTCAGGCGTTTAAACAATTACTGCTCGGCATAAGATGAACGTCCCTGTTCCGTTCTCCTACAACTCTTGCACGCAAGCATTTCTCCTGGCTTTGCTCTAGTAAGTAAGCAGACGTTTAAAATTAAAACTGTTTGCAGGTATTCCGCTCCTCTCCTGCTTTTACTGCTCAGTATTCCTTCACTCATACTTTGTCCAGCCTCGAAGAGTCCCGAACAATCAAGGTGGCCGGAAGCACCACCTGTTGTACTTTCATTTTATGATCCGGTTCGTCCAGGGCACTCAGCATAAGTTGGATTACCTGCTTTGATATCTCTACTACAGGCTGCGCAATAGCTGTAATAGGCGGATTATACAACTTAAAGAGGTCCAGATCATCAAAAGCGACTACCCCCATGTCAGCCGGAATCCGAAGGTTTAGTTCTTTAATCGCCTGCAGCCCCCACACCCCAATGTAGTTGGTAGCGAAGAACACAGCATCAATCTTTTTATTCTTCTTCAGGTAAGCGGCAATGGCAGCAATGTTCTTTTCTCCAGCAGTATGAAAGTCTAACTTTTTCACAAATGGCTTCAGTTCATGTTCTGCCAACGCTTTCTGGTAGCCACTCAAACGATCCATCATCTGCCCTTGGGTAGAGTTCAGGGTGATAAAGGCAATGCTCCGGAAACCCTGCTGTATCAGGTGGTTGGTCGCTTGGTAGGTGCTGTTTACGTTATCAATCACCACGGAACTGGACTCCAGTCCGGGGATCATGCGGTCAGCTAACACCACCGGCACATTTTCTTTTAGAAGCGCCTGGATATCTTCTTCCACCCCTTCGGGGGGCGTAATAATATAGCCATCTATAAGCCGGTCTCTGAAAATCTTGATCAGTTCACGGGTTTTCTCTGCATTATTTTCAGTGCTGCAGTATAAAATCCGATACCCTTTGTTATGCGTTTCTTCTTCAATCAGCCGGGCAACCTGGGCAAAAAAAGCGTTTGAAATATCCTCCACCATTAGGCCAATAATCCTGGATTTACCTGTTCTAAGCCCCTGGGCTATTGAATTTGGCTTGAATCCCACTTCCTCCACAAAGTCCAGCACTTTTTTCGTCAGGCTTTCACTGATGCGTTTCTCTTTGGCTTTCCCGTTAAGTATAAAAGAAACTGTGGTAATAGATACGCCTAATTCTTTCCCTATATCACGGATCGAAAGCTTCTTACTCATTCGTTGGTTGCATTAATTCTATCCTAAGCAAGCCATGGCGCCCCATGCTCTTTCGTGTTCCTACGGCCTACCTTTATCATGGCACTATACCTTATAATGCCCCTCAAAGGTAAGGCTTTAACCCTATACTCTGTTAAAACTATTGCTTGCTGCAGCAGAAAGTAAGCCACGGAAAAGCAGATTGCCTACAGGCGTTGGGGCGGCACGCCTGTTTTCGTAATCTTCACCGGTTTGATATAGCCCTGGTCATCAAAGTACATCCTGTCGATGCTGGTTACCCGGTGGTTGGCGTCCGTTTCACCCAATGGTCTCCGATGATAGACAATGTACCACTGATCCGCTTTTTCGTTGTGAATTACGGAATGATGGCCGGCTCCGGTAGCCACCGCTGCATCCTGCTCCAGTACAGTAGCTACCCGCTTGAAAGGCCCCACAGGCGAATCTGAGATAGCATAGGCCACTTTATAGTTAGGGCCTGTCCAGCCTCCCTCCGACCACATAAAGTAGTACTTGCCATCTTTTCGAAACATGAAAGGTCCCTCCACATACCCTTCGGGCGTGATTTCTTTAAATGTGGTGCCATCAGCAAATGGCACGAAGCCGGTGAAGTCGTCCTTCAGTTTGGCGATGTTGCAGTGACCCCAGCCACCATAAATCATATAATAAGAACCATCTTTATCTTTAAACACAAACTGGTCGATAGGTTGTGCCCCGTTGTGGATCTCACCAATGAGCGGCTTGCCCAGGTAATCTTTAAAAGGTCCCTCCGGCTTATCGGCCACCGCCACACCGATACCCCCCACTTCGCCTTCGTGCACGTCGTTCGCCCCGAAAAACAGGAAGTACTTGCCGCCCTTCTCCACAATGGCCGGTGCCCACATCGCCCGCTTCGCCCATTTCACACTTGCCGTGTCCAGAATGCTGGGGTGCTTGGTCCAGTGCACCAGGTCGGGAGAGGAGAAGGCATCAAAATGCACCTGCTGCTCATAGGGAGCCGAGTAGGTGGGATATATCCAGTAAGTATGGTCAAAAACGACACCTTCAGGGTCGGCGTACCACCCCGGGAAAACAGGATTACCGGAAGTTGCTTTTTTCGTTTCGGTACTGGCAGTAGCCGGTGCTTTTCCCTGTTGAGCCGTGCGCTGTGCACAGGCCTGCAACATTATACTTCCCAGAAAACAAACGATCAATGATTTTCTCATAATTACTCTTAATATTATACTTCTTATGCGACTAACTATTAAGACTACGTTATACTTACTTTACCACCGGAAAAGCGGAGATTCGAAGCCTGGCCCCTCCCATCGGCACCAGCGTTAGGGGCTCCGTTTGCTGGCTGGTTTGCACAGGGCTTTGCGGCAGCACAGCAACCAGGCCATACTTGTCAAGCTTCCATCCGGGAATCTGCTTGCCCATAGCCTTTAGCTGGATGGGAGCATGGGCGTTGGTGAACGGATTGTTATCGGCTGGCCAGTCCTTTTTCACCACCTCAAACGACTCTGCCGGGTGCTGCTCATTTAACACAAGGCCATAGTTCCAGTCGGAGGCGGGGTGTATCTCAAAAGAAGGCCATTTCTGCGGGTCTGCGCCGGGCTGCCACTTAGAATCTCCGATGGCAGTTTGCTTGCTATCCTTCTGCACGTAGTGCTCGTCGATTTTGAGCGAGAAGGTCAGCGGCCCATAATTGACGCTCACACTGTTTTTGTTTTTGGCCCACTCGCGCACCTTCACCTCCATCGGCAGCTCCAGCGCCACTTCGTCGCCGTTTTTCCAGGTGCTGGTGAGTTTTACATATTCCCCCGGCTGCGTTGTAACTGCTACCAACTGGCCGTTCACCCGCACCACTGGTTTGTGGCACCACGACGGGATGCGCAGGTAAAGCGGAAAGCGCACAGCTTTGGGCGTACTTACGGTAAAGTTAACCTGCTCCTCAAACGGATACTTCGTATTCTCCACTAGCTTCACCTCAGTGCCATCGCCCACTTTCGCCGTTACCTCACCCTCGGAGTAGAGTTGGGCAGCCAGGCCGTTGTCGGGTGTAGCCATCCAACTGTTCTCAGCATAGTATACCCAGCCGGCGGCGTGGTTATGTTGGCAGCAGCGGCTACTAAAAGGGTTCATCATCAAAAAAGGGCCGGCATTCTGAATACCTGGGCTATGATCTCTGCTGTCGCTGACCACCATGTTGGGAGCTGTCAGGTAGCGCAACGCCCGGTAATCGGGCGTAAAAGCAGCCGGAAAGGTATTGAAGGCGATGTCTTCGGCATTATCAGCCCAAAAACTATCGCCGGTATACCGCAGCAGCATTTCATCAGAGGTGGTTTGCTCTACCATGCCACAGGTTTCCACAGCCTGCCGCGGGTCGGCATACCCTTCGCGGGCGTTCTCGTCGGCCCCGAACATGCCGCCAGGCACCTGGCCATACAGCTCCCGCACCAGCTTGAAATCATGGTAAGTTGCTTTCAGGTCGGTTGAGTCCGCGCTCTGCTCATAGTAGGTGGCGGGCTCCCGGAAGCTCTGCGCGATGTTGACGTTGTGCCAGTTGGGCAGGTTGTTTTTCTGGCGCCAGTCAGCCGTGTTCCTGTCTATTTTAGAGGCCAGGTCCAGCAGCCATTTGTCGCTGGTGCGGTTGTAGAGCCAGTACACGCTGTAGAGGTTGTCGCCGCCGCGGCTGTTCTCCCAATAGTCCTCCAGAAATTTATCATCCGGTATCGATAGTTCCCATTTAAAGTACTTTGTCATCAGGCTGAGCACCCGTGGGTCTTTGGCATACTCATAGTATGATTGCAGGCACCAGAGCATGGGCATGTTCGTCCACAGGTCGCGCTTGCCCTCACCTTTCTCCACATTCGGACCAAAGTCACCGCTCTCCCGCTGGTTGGTCAGCACAGCCTCCAGCCAAAACTTCGATTTGTCGATTATCTCCTGGTCATCGAGCATGTAGCCGATGTTGGCGTAGCCTTTGAGCCAATAGGGCAGTTCTTCCCAGCCATACTTGCCTGTTCCGGCTTTGTTGAGCCAGGCGTTGTCGTCTTTGGAGAGCCAGATGCTGATCTCCCCCAGGTTGCCCGTTAGGCCGTCGCGCTGCAGCTCCAGTTGCCGGCGCAGCCAGCCACCGGGTTTGATGCTGGTGACAGGCAACTTTACGAAATACTGCGGCTGCAGCGGCGCTTTGTTGCTGACGTAATACCTGTTCGTCTCCTCGTTTGTAGGCCGGCGCACTGCCTCAGCCTGCACGTTGTCATGCACCTGGCCAACGGGTGTTTTGCAACTGCCTGCACATAAAAGCACGGTAAACAGGAGGAAGGACTTTTTCATAAGCTTACAAGTATAACCGCATGTTTCTTCAGGCTAATTCCGGCGTTATAAGTATAAGATCCGGGTTTACCGGCTTTGCATTTTCGTCTCCAGTAGCTTCATAAAATAGCCGCCAACTACCGAGCGTGCCCGAAAGCCCACCGAGGCACCGTCTGTTGTTTCATGCCAATCACTTAGCGGTATCCTGTCTTTTGTTTCGTTGGCATACTTCCACACCGGCTGCACAAGCGCTTTAAAGTCCGCCGGGTTGTCAGTCAATGTTGCGGTCCAGAGTATCCAATCTGATTTGGTGTATGTCTTACGGCTATCTAGCGGCAACCCATAGGCGCCCTGGTGTGCCAGGTAATAAGCTATTTCCTTTTCACTCACCACTTTTGGAAATACGTTCAGGTCCAGGATATCATCCCAGGCCAGGTTATACTTCTGGCTCCAGGTGCCCGGCTTGTCAAAGGCCAGCGTGTAGTGGTCGCCATCGTTGGCCAGTTGCATCCATTGCTTCGCCATCTCTTTAGCTAATGTTCTATACTGTTTCTCGACGTCGGCTTTACCCAGCATACCGGCCAGTTTGCCGTAGCAGGCCAGGGCTTCGATGGCTTTTACTGAGAGGTTGGCATTGTGGGCCAGGTGACCTGCAAAATCATCGGTCGACAGCTGGTTGGCGGGGTCAAAGCCGCTCTGCTTCAGGTATTCGGCCCAAGTGGTGAGGGTTTCCCAGTGCTTTTGCGCATAGGTGGCATGGCCTTCGGCTTCGGCAAGGGCTCCGGTCAGGATCAGCACATTGCCCGCCTCTTCCACCGGCATGTCTTCGCCGTAAGTCTGGCCGTTGGCAACGGGGTAGGTGCCCAGGTCATGGGCCGGGAAAGGCTTTTTCCAAGCGCCGCTCTCGCTATAATAGAAAATGCCGTTGAGCATTCCTTCTACCAGGCGGGGATTATAAACCAGGAAGAGCGGTGCCGATGGGTAAGTTATGTCCACGGTGTTGATAGAGCCGTTGCTGAAGTTCTCTTTTGACAGGAACAGGAGTTCACCGTTCGGGCTCTTGACCAGCGTATGGGCAGCAACAGCCTGGCGGTAGGCCACTTCACACAGATCTGCGTACGCCTTACCGCCTGCTTTCAGGGCGTCAGCGTATAATTTTTTGTCAAATGCCTGGCACTGCTTCGTTACCTGCTGGTAGTCTGCTGCTGCTTGCGCCAGTTCTTTCTCCATCGTGTCGGAGGCATCCTGCTTCCACCAGGGCTTCAGGTTTTCATGAAAATACTGCACGGCGTATAGCTCATCATAGCCCAGCAGGAATACTTGTTCTTTGGCCTTGGCACCAACTTTACCTAACGAAATGATGGTATTTAGCACCAGCCCTTTACCTGTTTTAGCCTCTGTGAACGAAGCTTTTTCCTGGGCCGCGAAAGGCAGTACCGCCTGTGAGGCAGCTGATACATACTGGATGGGGTTTGCAGCCTCGGGTACCGCTACATACAGGTAGCCCCAGTTGATGCGCACGTCGTCGCCTTTCTGCTGCAGCACGGGTTGTGCTTTGGTGCCTGCCTTTAGAATAGAGAGCTTGTCAGACGTATACTGCACGGCGCTTACTTCTTCCTCCGGCGTGTTGACAGCCAAAGCAGTAGAAGCGCCCAGGTATAGTTGCACCTGGTGGGTAACCTTATCGTTGGCTTTAACTTTTACTGAGATGTAGGATACCGGCCTGGCCAGCACCTCGAGGTGTTGCAGCAACAGCGGCGAAGTAAAGGTAGCTGTTACGTCCACGCTGCCACAGGTAAACAGGTAGGTCGTTTGGGTAGCATCAAGTGCCACGCTTTTCTGCACGGCAGGCGTAATTTCTATAAGCTGCTGTGATGTTTCCTCCACTACCAGGCCGGCATCAAGCCACCGGCCACCAGCGGTGTTGGCGACGTGAATGGCCAATACGTTTCCCGTTTTCTTCAGCTTCCGGGCCACGGCATCACTCACAGGAATGTATACATACTTGTTTGTCCAGCCGGTGCGACGGTAAATCTCTTCGCCGTTCAGGTATACTTCCACGTTGTCATCGTGGTTCAGTTTCAGGTAGAGTTTGCCTGGTGTGGCATCCGGGAGAGAAAATGTTCGCCGTACCCACAGGTTGTCGCTTGGCCAAACCGTGCTGGCACGTGCCGGGTCATCACCAAAGGGAGCGTTGCCTGTTTTCCAGTCGCCGGTAGCAAAGGCAGTATTCATCCAGCCTGCTTCCGGGGCCGATTCGGTGTAGGCAAAAGTATAGGGCTGCTCATCCGAGGCTGGCAGTATACTACGGAATGTTTTTGCCTCTTTGCCCAGAAAGCGGTATACTTTCCCGTCTACCTTTACCATACCTGTCAGTGCCTCCTCCTGCCCTGTCCAATGTTTGGTGACCGACTGGTTGAGCGTATCGCTGAACGACCAAAGGCTGAAATAGGGATCATGCGTCAGCAGCGGGTAAGCGGGTGCCCGCAATTCCTGCCCTATGGCGACAGCGGCCGATAGCCAAAGTATGGACAGCAACAGTAGTACTCGCTTCATGCAGTATAGGTAATTACGTCTTGCAATGATTTCCCAAGGGCATAGTAAGAGGGAGACGTTTGCCTCCCTCTTGCTATGTGGGTTAGCTGCTGTATTCGCCACTTTTTATCGGCAGCCGGTGCTTTGCACGGCTATCCGGCAGAAGTATAACGTTATACTTGCGGCAAAGGCAGCCTGGCGTCTTTCTTAAGGTTTATTTACTATCCAGGGAGTTTATCCACTGGGCAATCTTGAGCGCATCTTCCTTCGGCACCTGCGGCATAGGGGGCATCTCGGTGGCATAATCCGGCCAGTTCTGCGGATTCGGATTGTGGATCAGCTCTACAATTTTCTGGTTAGTATACTTGCGCTTGGCTACATCAGTATACGCAGGGCCTATCTGTTTTTTGGTTGGGTTGTGGCAGGCCAGGCAGGTATATTTTGCCAAAATTCCTTTCACATCGGCATACGTTGGCGCTTTCGCTCCTTTCCCGGGCTGCGCACTGGCTTTAGCTGCAGCTGGTTTTGTTGTCGTAGCTTTTGCGGTTGTCTGCGTTGCTTTCGCCGGAGTACTTTTTGCTGCTGTCGTAGCACTGCCTCCTCTGCTCAACTCACTCATCGAGAGTTTCTGGCCATCTGGAATATTATTCAGCGTGTAGTAAGCAGTTGGGTGCACCAGCGAGTAACTGTTATCCCGCTCCCGAACGCCTTCAAGTGTAATGTTGTGGATGTAGTACCGGCGGAGGTTATCGACTACCAAACGGGCTTTCATGCCGTCAGCTGAGACTTTTACACCTTTGATCGGGCACTCCTCCGTGTTCACAGGTGGGCTACCGTAAACAGGCTGGTACTTATAGATGAAGCTGGAAACGGAATAAGAGTTAGGGTTTTCAGCCGTTTTCTTATCGACAGGCTTTGTAAATTCTATCTCAAAGCCATCCGGCATTGCCCGGACAGCCCGCATTTCAAAGGGCACGTTGTTGTTCCATACTACACGCTGCAGGCCCATACTTGCATCACCGGCAGATCCCCAGCCCCTGTTTGTTTCGCCTACAAACAAAGAGCCGTCCTTAGCCCAGGCCAGGCGCAGCACACCCGATTGGAAACCGCTTCTGAACATGAAGGAAGCACCCTGGTATTCGCCATTCACCTTCTCCATAAACACACGTGAGATAATGCTCATGCCCTGGTCTCCTATCAGCACCTGGCCACCAAAAGGGCCGAAGTTGTCTTTTGGTATTTCCACAGGTTCGGAGGTAGAAATGCCCAGTATACCATGCGGCAGCCACACGGCAGGCAACTGCAAAGATGGAATAGCCTTCTTCACCTCGAACAGGGTCTTGAAATCTTCATTCACCCTGTTCTCTGGCTTAATATAATGCCCTTCCGCATCTTTGATAGCACGTGGATCTACCTGGGCATAGAGTTGTTCTTCCGTAACTTTTACCGGCGAGTTAGGCAAACCAGCCCAACGCAAACCGGCCGGGTTGTTCGTAAAAGCCCCCTTCGTGATGTGCCAGATGCCGCCGGAGCCTACCCAGTCGCCCTGATTTTCTGTGTAAAACAGTTCGCCATCTATAAAACCGATGCCGCAAGGCGAGCGCATGCCCGTTGCCCAGGGTTGCATCTGCCCTTTTTGGTTGATGTTCATGATCCAGCCACGCCAAGGCACACGGCTTTCGCCCCGGTACCACTGCTCGTCGCCAAAGGCTACATTGGCCGAAACAAAGAAAGAGCCATCCGGTGCGATCTTCGGCCCGAAGCTATACTCGTGGTAGTGCCCGGACAAAGGCCATTCATACACGGTTTCATACACATCGGCCTTGCCATCGTTGTTGGTATCTTCGAGCCGCGTCAGTTCGCCGCGCTGAGCGCAGTAAAAGGAGCCATCTTTGTAAGCCAGCCCCAGAATTTCGTGCAGGCCAGAGGCAAACTTGCGGAAGTATGGCCGCGGGCTGGTCGGGTTTTCGGCAATGTATACTTCTCCGCGGCGGGTAGAAACGCCCAGATCGCCATTCGGCAGCGTCACCAACCCTCCTACTTCCAGCAAGACGCCTTCGGGTACGCTAACACCGGTGATCCGGAAAAAATCTTCTTCCTTGGGAGCTTCCTGCGCCCATGCAGGCGTACCGATGCCTGCCAGTGTAGCAGCAGTAAACAGCAGTGGCAGCGCGGTTCTCGAAAATAATTTTTTATAGGTATACTTCATCGGAATTACATGTCAAGGTTAGAAAAGGATAGAATAGCTTATTTTACCCTGCACAGGCAGGATAAGCTCTTTCCGGCCATTTGAGTCGCGGATAACCGGCTTTGCTCCGCCGGCATCATCTACCCGCAGGTAATAGGATTTGCCATCCACCAGGTAAGTATCTTTCGAAACCGGCTCGATGGTGGAGCCTTCTGCCAGTCTGGCGTACAGGCCTCCCGAAGGGTTCTGCACCGTTAGTTCGCGCTGAAGGCCCTGGCCGTTTTCCAGCACCCTGATCTGGTCCTGTACCGGGCTACCATAGGCGACATAGCGGAAGGTAGGCTGATCGTTTGCATCCAGCACATAGCCTTTGGGGCGATAACCGGTGCCTGCCGTATCTGTAACCCATGCTGCTTGCGGGGAGGCAAGTTTGGCAAGTGTAAAGGAAGGTTTCCCAAAGGACTCTACAGCGCCTACCGGTCGGGAAGACCCGTTGCCGCGGCTGTACCACATGGGCGTCGCGTCGAGAAAGCCCCCGCGCCATACTTGTACCATGTTCCCGTGATCCAGGTCATACGTATAGTTCACATTAGCCGGATTGCCAACGTTAACGGCATGCACCACCCGGAGGGCCTGACCTTCATCTTCCGGCATAGGCAGGTCCATGAAGCTGCGCTGAATCGTATTAACGGGTGCATTGATCAGGATAGGACCGGCTGGCTGGTAATTGCGGTTAAGCGGGGCCACCGCATCGCCAATGATATATTCCCGGATGCCGGGGCCTACCACTGCCAGTCCTACGGCAGGCTTGTCCCATTCCACAGCCTTCGTATAAAGTAGTTCAAACGGCACATCACCGGCTGGCAGCTTTACGCTCGCCCGCTGATTCCGGGCCTCCAGCGGAATAACCACTTCGTTATTGAGTTTCATCAGCCCCTTGCCGCCTGAAGCATTCAGGTTAAACGTATACTCGCCTGCTTGCGGCACCCGCAACGAACCGGTATACCGGATCAGGAAGTCTTTAGGCAACGCTTTGATAGCCCCGGTCATCAGCACGGAAGTACCCTCAGCCTCTCGTGGCAGGTTCTTAAAATCCGGCACGGTCTCAAACTTACCATCATATACAGTATACTTCAGGTCAACCAGTTCGGGGCGCGGCTTGCTATAGTCTGTTACCTGGATGTTGCGGAAAGCAACAGCGCCATGGTCGCCCTGGAACCGGAGTGGGCCGGTGGGCACCTCCTGCGCAGCCATGGCGCCGCGGGTAGGGCCAAAGAGCTCTACGTTTTCCTGTATAAGGACACCGTTTAGTTCCACCCGAAGCATTTTGGCATTTTCTGTTTTCTTGCCGCTGGCATCAAAATGAGGCGCCTGGAAAGAGATCTTCAAGTGCTGCCACAAGCCGGGGGCGCGGCTCACGTTCTGGCGGGGAGCATACCCCTGGTATCCCTGCTGGCCATTTGGTTTGCTATCGTCCCAACGCTCGTAGATACCGCCGTTAGTGGCTGCTGTTGGCACTGCCTGCGGCCAGCTATCCTCCAGTTGCACCTCATAACGGCCTTGCAGGTAAATACCGGAGTTCGCATTTTTAGCCATCATATAATCCAGCTCTACATCTACGTCGCCGTATTCAGCGGTCGTATACAGGTCGTCGCCATGGTTCTTCTTTGTTGGCTGATTCACCAGCACACCTGTTCCGTCAGAGGTGTGCAGCACGTTAGGCTTCTTCATATCAGCCGACACATCGCCAACAATACTCCAGCTCTTGCTTGGGTTCTTGAAAGCGGACATATTCGTCAGGGGAATCTCATCCTGCCGCGCCGCTGCCGGCTGCGCAAAGGTCAGCCCAGAGCTGCAGGCCCATGCTAAGCCCACCAGTAGCAGCCGGGTGGGAGAAAAAGCTAATCTTTTCATACTTTAAGTTTGAGGGATGTATATAACAACTGTTTGGTTTTAGATGGAAATAACTGCTTTAAGTATGGCAGCAGCAACACTTTATAGCAACGCAGCCAGCATAAGGTATTCGGATGACAAAATGTACGACTGCTGCTCCGTAGGTAAATCAGCGCTTTACAGCACCGTTGAATGAAGAAAGCATTCCCTTAGATAGGGAATGCTTTAACTTTCATCTAACTAACCAATTTAACTAACCTAAATAAATCTAAGAACATACTTGCCAGCCTCTTTAGCGCTTCTGATAAGGCTACGATCCACCCCCTGTAGTTGCAGGGAACCAGGTGTTAGCGGCAAAAGCATTCACTAAGATAACTAAAACGTTTTAGCTTCAAAAGAAAAACATATATTTTTTTTAATGAGTACTCACTTTTTTGTTGCATAACGAGATAAAGTATCCTGCTTGTACAAAGCTTTGAAGTATAAGAGATTCCGACGCTACTGGCTCCAAAGCGATAGCAGGTGACCACGTAGGGCTTACGTGCTGGCTTCAGCTGCTTGCCGGATCGCCCTGATCTTGTTTTCATCGGCTACCTGCAGCGCATACTCTGAAAGTGGTGGCGTAACAGCCATTGCCAGATCGTTTCGGCGGAAAGCCATCTGGCTGGCTGTTGTGAGACGGGCAGAAGTATGAAACTCCTTTGCCCCTGTTTTAGCAAGCAGCTCGCCAACGTTGGTTTCGTTGATACCACTGCCGGGCATCACGACGATCCGTTTTCCGGCTTTCTGAATCAAGTCGCGGATCAAGGCGGCTCCCTGCAGTGCCGTTTCCTGCTGCCCCGAGGTGAGCAGGCGTGGCACTTTCAGTTCCAGCAGATCTTCCAGGGCGCTGAAAGGATCAGGCGTCATGTCAAATGCCCGGTGGAACGTAACGCTGAGCGGATAAGACAGGTTGATCAGTTCCCGCATCCGTTCCTTGTCGATGTTGCCATCAGCTTGTAGTATACCTATTACAATGCCATCAACTCCCAGCGCTTTTGCCACCTCTATGTCCTTTTTCATGATCGCAAACTCGCTATCAGAATACAGGAAATCACCTCTTCTGGGGCGGATGAGCACGTGCAAACCGATATTGATACTTTTTCGGGTAAGCTCAATCATGCCCGCGCTCGGCGTTGTTCCGCCTTCACTCAGCCCGGCACAAAGCTCTACCCGCTGGGCACCACCCTTTTCAGCTGCCACTGCAGACTGTACCGATTCGACGCATATCTCCGCCACCGGCTGCCCACTCTGCACCGGATTAGAGTTTATACTTTGCATCGATCAGCTTATTCGTTGTTTTATCCAGCACAGCATAGTTAAAGCCTTTGTGGATGCAATAACCGCCATACTCGCCCTGCTTGTTTAAGGCGATGTAGCCCACCTGCAGATCCGCTACATCTTTGTTCTGAGCTACAATCCGCTCCACAGCCAGGCGACAGGCGCGCTCCGGTGAGTTGCCCTGCCGCATCAGCTCTACCACCAGGTGGCTGCCCACGGTGCGCATTACGGCCTCACCCAAACCGGTAGACGTAGCGGCACCCACTTCGTTGTCTACAAAAAGGCCCGCTCCGATAATGGGCGAATCGCCCACGCGGCCGTGCATTTTAAAGGCTGCGCCACTCGTGGTACAGGCACCCGCCAGATTGCCCTGCGCATCCAGCGCCAGTAGCCCAATGGTATCGTGGTTTTCGATGTTGATAACCGGTTTATACTTGGATTCCTTCAGCCACTCCCGCCACGCCTTCTCCGAAGCAGGTGTCAGCAGGTTCTCTTTTTCAAAGCCCTGGGCCAGCGCGAACTGCAGCGCTCCCTCGCCTACCAGCATTACGTGCGGCGTATTTTCCATTACTTTTCGGGCAACGGAAATCGGGTGTTTGATATGCTCCAAAAAGGCCACCGAGCCGGCATTGCCGCGATAGTCCATGATGCAGGCGTCCAGCGTTACGTGGCCTTCGCGGTCCGGAAAGCCGCCGTAGCCTACGGTTTGGATGTTGGGATCGCCCTCCGGCACCCGCACCCCCGCCTCTACCGCGTCCAGCGCTTGCCCACCCTGCGACAGGATTTTCCAGGCTGCCTCGTTGGCAGGCATGCCGTGGTTCCAGGTCGAAATAACTACAGGCTTGTTCGCGGCTCCTTTCGCTATAGTTCCGGCAAAAGCTCTTCCGACTGGGTAAAGCCCGGTCAGGAAAGTGGTACCTAAGGCAGACAACTTCAGAAAATTTCTTCTGCTTTTCATTTGATTTTATTTTTTATGAAAGTTAAGATGATTTTTGTTAAAGCTGCAGGTGCTCCGGAGCATTACTATTTGCTACAGCGCGCAGGTAGTTAGCAGGTGCGCTGCCTATACTTAGTTTAATTGCTGCCTATTACTGATTGCAGTTCTCTACCGTGCACCACCTCTGCATGCTCTTGGGCAACGATCACTTTTCAACGGCTGCTCCACGGTTAAAATAGTCAATCATAAAACAAGGGTTCATACTTAAGCAACTGTTAATCAATGACATAACCCATTTGTTTAAGGATTGATTACGCTGAAATTAAAGAGATTTTTTTTCTTAACGACGAGTTCTGCCATAAATTTGCCACTCCCCTAACCTTTCGCAGGGCAAATCAGCAGCTGCACAGGCAATTTATACTTGCTGTAGTTCAGCGAGTAGCTCCCAAGTAAATTTCGGAAAATTGCCGCTTCTTGTGTAACATTTGCCAATGCGCTGTATCTAACACGGCATAAAAGAAAATAGCAAGGCAGCTTGATACACCATGACTGATTTTAAGGAGATATATGAAACGTATGCGCCCAAGGTTTTCAGGGTATGCATGGGCTATATCAATGATCAGGACGAGGCGAAGGACCTTACGCAGAAAACCTTTATCTCAGTGTGGGAGAACCTGCCTTCCTTTCGGCACCAGGCACAGCTAAGCACCTGGATCTTTCGCATTGCCACTAACAACTGCTTACGCGCCCTCGAAAAAACAAAACGCAGGCACACCACAGAACTGCCATTTCAACTAGCAGAACTGGAGGAGGAGCCGCAGGAGGAAAAGCTGCACTTTTTATACAGCTGCATTGCGCAGCTACCTGAAACAGAGCGCATCATTGTCTCCCTGGTGCTGGAGGACGTGCCGCAGGCGGAAATAGCCGTGATCGTAGGACTGAGCAGCGGGAATGTGCGGGTTAAGATTCACCGGATAAAGGAAAAGCTGGCTTTAAAATTTAAGGCGCATGGACAATTTGAATGATATAAAAGCTATCTGGCTCACTGCAAAAACGGAACGCCTGTCTACTTCAGTGGAAGTGGTAAAGCTTGCCAAAAAATTTCGCAGGCAGAGGCTGCTTAAAAAAGCGATGGTGATTGTGATGGCTTTTGTAGCGGCCTTGCTCCTGGCTACCGTAATGGTTGTGTATAAATCTACGCTGGTTTCTACGCGGTTAGGCGAATTGCTGCTGTTAGCGGCATGCGCTGTGCTGGCAACTACAAACATTCGTTCTATCCGAAGATTTTACAAGCCTCAGGTGCTGAGCAACAAGGAGTTTCTTCAGTTTTTAGAGCAGACGCGACAGAACCAGATTAGCTACTACCGGAAAACGCAGGTCGTGGGCCTGCTGCTCTGTTCAGCGGGCTTGCTGCTGTATCTCTATGAATTTGTTTACCAAAACAGGTTGCTGCTGCTATCTGTGTATACAGCCACGGTGGCCTACCTGCTCTTTCTATGGCTTTTTCTGCGGCCGCGGCTTTTCAGGAAAGGGGCTAATGAATTAAAGGAAACCCGGGAGCGACTGGAAGAAATATCTGATCAGCTGAACGCCCCATCATAATTCTGCCGCTTACAATACACCATGCAGGGTCACTTGTACTGCTGCGCTATCATTCTTCGAAACTTATACTATCAATAAATGAATCAAATGAAAAATAAACAACCATCAAAAGCAGTTAGGTTATACACGTTCCTTTTGATAATTGGCCTCCTGACAGCAACTGTTGCGCCATTCATTTCCCGTCGTTTTGAAATCCCTGACTTCTTTGTGGGAAGCATCGTGGGGATTGGAATCGGAATAGAGTTATTGGCTGCCGTGCAGCTTTTCCGCTTTAAAAGGAGTCAGCGCCATTGTGCGTAAAGCGGCGCTCTCACCAACGCGTAAGCGCCATACCAATAGCTCTGCTCCTACTCTTTCCCCTGCGTTTATACTATGACTGAAAGCCACCATCCCAGAACAGCCAGGTAGTCACGTTCTTCTCTTGATTTTGTCAGCTGATAAAGATGTACATCACCGGATCTAAAGCAAACAAGCCTGTTTCAAGTATAAACCTGCTTTCCACTGGCTGGATTAACATGCGCACCTACGCTGCTTTGCCTGACACGCATCCTGTAAAGTAAATGGGAGCACAAGAAAGAAGTTAGTCTTTGAGTACCAGTGGTACCTGGGAAAAGGAAGATAATGGAATGATTTAGCAGCACATAGAAACGAAAGAGCCCGCAAATCAGTGATTTACGGGCTCTTTGCTCTTATTGGTATTGCTACCGGCAGAGAGTGAGGGAGCGGGAGAACAGCAGCTTGACCTTCTTGCCGATGAAGCGGTAGGGCACGCTGTAGTAGTGCTTGTCTGCGCCCAGGCACACGTGGCCGTTCTTCATCATGGTGGCGTGGCACTGCCTCTTGAACTCGTAGCGGAGCATGGGGAGCGGCGCGAGCGCCTGTCGCTCCACCTCCTCAAACTGCAGCCTCCTGCTGTAGTTGCGGCCTCTGAGCGGCTGGCTGTTGTGCGCCTCCAGGGCCTGGAGAATGGCCGCGTTCAGCTCCGGGAGCGAGCTGTGCACCTGTTTCCTCAGGGGCGCGTAGATGCGGCTGTAGACGATCTTGACGGCGCCCTCGACAAGGGCCTTGTCACGGGGGCGGTAGGCCCGGGCGGGCAGCACGGCCGTGCCATAGTGGTCGGCAAAGTCAGCGAAGGCCTCGTTGAGGGTGGGCTCGTAGCGGTTGCTCTTGGTCACGGCCGCCTTCAGGTTGTCGGGCACGATGGCGGCGGGCACCCCGCCGATGTAGTGCAGCGTGTTCTCGCAGGCGGCGATGAAGTCCTCCTTCTGCTGGCTCATCACCGCCTCCACGTACGTGAGCTGGCTGGCGCCCAGTATGGCCACGAACACCTCCACCTGGGTCTGCTCGCCGCTTTCCCTGTCGGTCAGCCACAGCCGCTCACCTGCGAAGTCCACGTACAGCTTGTCGCCGGCCTTGTGGTCCAGGTGCATCACCGGGTTGACCCTGGCCTTCCACTGGCTGTAGTGAAAGCAGAACTGGCTGTACCGGAAGCCCTCGGGGAACTCCTCCCGGTAGGCCTCCCAGAGCGTGCGCCGGGTGACGCCGGTGCGTTTGAGCTCCTTGTCCACATGCGGGAAACAGCGCTGCAGGGCCAGCAGGCGGCTGTCCGGGGAACGCTCCCTGCTTTTGCCGAAGAGCTCCTCCAGCTCCTTGTCATTCAGGGCGTTGACCTCCTGGTAAGTGAATCCGCTGGCATCGAAGGCGGCCAGGTACTTCTTGACCGTGTTGCGGGACGCGCCGGACTGGGCAGCGATGGAAAGGCGGCTGCGGCCCTGGCTGTGCATTCTCAGAATCTGTCTTATCTTACTCATGCTGATTGTAGTGTTAGCCATACTCCTGGAGCTTTGTTTGCTCCAAAGGTATGGTTGCCGCTACAGCATGCATGCCTGGCAGGGTGGTCAGTTTGGTCCGGAATCCCCTGGTCGCTTTCCCGCGGAACCGGTGGTCACATTAACACGGAATGAGGTGGTCAATATATGCGGATTCTCCAGATGAGTGGGCGTATCGAGGTCAGCAGTCAGGTGAACATAGGCACCAGGTTTTCAATTTATTTCCAATAATACCACATGAAAATATTTCTCATTGACGATGATAGCCTGAGCCTCTTTCTGACGCAACGCTTGCTGATGCTGGAGGGATTCAAAGACATCCGGACTTTTCTTTCGGCGGAAGAGGCGTTAGAATTTTTAGCCAGTAGCAGCGTAGAGGAGATCCCTGATGTCGTGCTGCTGGATTTGAACATGCCGGGCATGAGCGGATGGGAGTTTTTGGACGCCCTGCCTCCCCTTGATTCGAAGCTCCGGGGGAAATTTAGCCTTTACATCTTGACGTCTTCTCTTGATGTGTCGGATACAGCTAAAAGCCAAGAGTATTCAATAGTGTCGGGTCTTATTCATAAGCCCATTACCCCTGAAGACATCAAGATGATTGCCCAACAAGTTTCTGAGGGACCTCATCCCAATTTAAAGACAGCGCAAAAGTAGCGGATTCGAGTTTCATTATATTCTCTTGTATCCATTCCTGCGGCGTCATATCCTGAAGCGGCCTTTTGGGGCCGGAAGCCATTATATCCCAGTCTCCATGCCTCTGTCTTCTCCCTTGCATCCTCCATGCTGAGAAACCCGTTCACCTTCAGGCACTCATCCCGAAAGCTGCCGTGGAAGGACTTGGTAAAGGCGTTGTCCGTCAACTTGCCGGGCCTGGAGAAGCCCAGTGTAACCAGGTTATCTTATGCCCATCTTTCTAGGGCCTAGGAATTAAACTCTCTCCCGTTATTCACTTTGATTCGCGCAGCAACCCTGCCGCGTTCCTGTCACCTTAGATGGCCTGATCCACCCCAGTGGCCAGGCATTGTGCTTGCTGCACAGCCCACTCAAGATAAGCGCAAAAGGAGATGGGACCAAATCGATGGTATTATGCAGGGCAGGAAAACTTTTGAGGACGAGTGTGCGCTATTCGCTCAGGCACACGTGCCGGAGCATAGCTTTTATAGACAGCTGAAGCAGTATCTGAATCTGGGCTTTCTCTACGAACTGACCGGGGAGCTCTACGGGTGTTGTGGCCAGCAGCATGTAGGTAGAACTAAATCAATGCCTTATCGTAAAAAATAATACCTTTTGTTTTACTGCTGTATTCAGGCTTCAGTTTAAAGCAACTTGAACTTGTCCAAAATAGGCGGGATTTTGTAGCCTTTCCTCTTATTCAAGCACTGCACCCTCAAGCACTGCACCCTCAAGCAATCCCCCTTTTAACTCTTTTGACGCCAGGGTTTGAAAATTACTTCTGCTTAATTCTATTCCCTTTAAAAAAAACAAGCTTATGTTAGCAATGAATTTTCGCGGGCCCCGTCAAATCAGGGTAGACCGTAACAAGCCCGAACCGGAGATCGAGCATCCCAATGATGCCATTGTCCGCGTTACCCGATCTCTGATTTGCGGCTCAGACCTGCACCTGTATCACGGTCGGGTACCTGATACACGTGTGGGCATGACCTTTGGCCATGAGTTTACCGGCATAGTCGAAGAAGTAGGCTCAGGAGTGCAAAAACTCAAAGTGGGTGACCACGTGCTGGTGTCTTTTAACATTGCCTGCGGCACCTGTCCGCATTGCAAGCAGGAACTCTATGGTAACTGCAATGAGTCGAATCCGGAAGCCACAGCCGTAGGCGGCTTCTTCGGTTATGCTCATATAGCAGGTGGCTATGACGGCGGGCAGGCCGAATACGTTCGGGTACCCTATGCCGATGTGAGCCCCACCAAAATACCGGAAGGGATGGACCTGGAAAATGCCGTGCTCCTGACCGATGTGGTGCCCACCGGCTACCAGGCTGCAGAGCAGGGTGGTAGCCAGAAAGGCGATACCGTGGTCGTGTTTGGAGCCGGCCCGATAGGGCTTATGGCTGCTCGCTTTGCCTGGTTTTTTGGTGCCGCACGGGTCATTGTTATCGACCACATAGACTACCGACTGGAGTTTGCCCGCAAATTTTCCTTTGCCGAGGCTTACAACTTCAGGGAAATGAATGACCCCGTGGTATTTGTAAAAAAAGCGACTGATTACTTTGGCGCTGACGTGTGTATCGATGCAGTAGGCTGCGATGCCACCGGCAGTACCTTTCAAAACATCACCGGTAAAGGGTTACTTCTGCAAGCCGGCAACTCCACCGCCCTGCATTGGGCCATTAATTCGCTTAAAAAAGGGGGCATCTTATCTATTATTGGGGTATACGGTCCGCCCTGGAACCTGGTACCTGTCGGTAGCCTGATGAACAAAGGTATTACGGTGCGGGGCGACCAGGCCTCGGTAAAACGGCTGCTGCCCAAACTAATCGATCACATCATGAGCGGCAGGATCAATCCAAAAGAAATCATTACCCACCGGTTGCCCCTGGAAGAAGTGTCGGATGCCTACCGGATGTTTTCAGATAAGCTGGACCACATCGTTAAACCTTTATTGATTCCTCCACGTGCCGCCAATGTGGCTTAAAACCTTTTTATCATGAAAAATGCATTAGAAAACAGAATAGATGAGTTTCAGGACCGGGTTATTGCCAAACGCAATATGGCCGAACTCACCAAAGATATACCTGGCTGGGGCATGGATGCTGATCCGGAAAATGATCCCACTTACCCGATGAAACATTCCAACGGAGCGGATCACCAGCGTCTTGATTATGAAAAGGCGCCTCAGCAGCCTATAGACATTGAGATCTTTCATTCCATAGAGCGGCCCGACGTTACCCGGGTATTTGGCACGTCCACACCGCCTGCAGGCCTGAGTGGCGCTGTGCGTCGCTATGCCTATAAGTATAGCGAAGCCACCGCTACGCACTGGATGACGCTCATATTGGCAGACCGGATAAACGTCATTGAGGGAAAGATCAATGATCTAAAACACGGCGTTCTCCCTAATCCCTGGATTGAAAGGGGCTGGCGGGCCGAATGGAAGTATAACCGCACGGGTTTTATTGGCAAGGCAGCTACAACGGCTTTGCTTATAACTGCTGGTATCATGCTGATGTCAAAGAAAAACAGAAGTAAGCAATATTAGGAAGAAGGTAGTATAATTCGTGTCAACCCAAAAGCCGGCACAAGCTGAACAGCTTTTGGGTTGACCCTTTATTGAGCCCTTCTGTTTTACAGGACAGCCAGACATTAAAACAGGAGAACTATGCTGGGAAAAAGGCGCTGCACCTGGCTGCCTTGATCATTTGTTTGTGGAGAGTACCTTTTAGTGTTATACCTATATTATTGTTATACATCAGTTTTGCCCTACCTCGGTTTATTGAAAAAAGGGTAAAAGCAAGGAATCATTCAATTATGAATAGGCAGGGATAGGAACGCATTTATTTGTAACACTTTAACATACGAAATTTAAAAGAATCACATTGATACATTGAACCATGACAACGACTACAAAAGGATTACTCGTCCGTTTAGAGGCGAAACACGGTAAAGATGACGAGGTGGAAGATTTTCTTTCTTCTGCCCTTCCATTAGTACGGCAGGAGGCCGGAACAAAAGCCTGGTTTGCCATACGTTTTGGCCGGTCTGAATACGGCATCGTCGATTTTTTTCCTGATGAAGCATCCCGTGATGCACATCTTAACGGGGCAGTTGCCAGCGCCTTACTGCAAAAAGCAGATGAATTATTTGAAACCTCCCCGGATATCCAGAAAATAGAGGTACTTGCCAGCAAACTACCATCCCAGCCGCCAGCTGAACCTGATACAAAAGGATTATTGCTCACATTTAAAGCGAAAGAGGGCCACGAGCAGGAGGTGGTACAATTTTTAAAAGATGCCCAGCCTTTGGCCATGGCAGAAGAAGAGACTATTGCGTGGTTTGCTATCCACCTGCCTAATGATGAGTATGGCATTTTCGATGTTTTCCCTGACAATGGTGCCCGTTTAAAACACCTCACGGGCCGTATTCCCCAGGAGTTAACCAAACATGCGCTTTCGTTGCTTGGCAGTTTCCCGGATATGGATTTGCTTAAGGTTACGGCGGAGAATTTTAATCCTTGATTAAATTAAAAACAACCGGACTGCTTCGGCCGATAACGGCTATTTCATCAGATGTATGAGGCGGAAGACTTCATTGCTTCTCGTTGGGAGGGCCGTATGTTAGCATTAGTTAATTAACTATGGAAGAAAATGAAACACTTCGCTGGCTGCAACAGGGGTTAGGAGCCATAATTCTAGTGTTGGTTTTGCTGGATATTTTCCTTACCATTTTATATGCGCGGATCGGGGCTAGCGTTTTCAGCAACAAAATTGCCCGGCTGGTATGGCGCTTATTCCGTTTAATTTCAAAGCCGTTTGGCAGGCGGGCCGGAGAAGTGCTGACTTTCTGTGGCCCGATAATTCTTATTACCTTGTTAGGTTTTTGGTTCTTAGGCCTAACGTTTAGCGTAGCGCTTATTATTCATCCGGCGCTTGGTTCTGCAATTAAAACCAGTAACGGCCATACTTCCACTGATTTTATAACGGCCCTTTATGCAGCCGGTAACAGCATTTCTATTGTAGGCGCCGGCGATCATTCTCCGCAAACAAAACCGTACCGCATCTTTTATATATTCACTTCAATGGTGGGTATGTCGGTAACTTCCTTAACCCTTATTTATTTAATGCAGGTGTATAATGGGCTGCAGCGGCGCAACGCGCAAGGGCTGAGAAGCTATCTACTCAGCGATGAAACCGGCGATGCTGCCGAATTGCTCTGCGGGCTGGGCCCGGAAGGTAAATTCGATAACGGCTTAGATAGCCTTGCCGAAACAGCCACGGGATTAACCCAGTCAAAAGAAGCGTATCATTTTTACCCGGTGCTATTTTTTTTCCGCTTTCGCGAGCCGTATTACTCTGTTTCCAAATCTTTGCTAATGGCCTTCGATACGGCAAGCCTGATCAAGAGCGCATTAGACGATCAAGAATACAATACCATAAAAGAATCGGCGGTGGTGGCTGCGCTTTGGCGGGGAGCCAGGCTCGAGGTAACTTCCTTAGAAGATACTTTTCTGCCGGGGGGCGTACCTGATGATAAAAAGGAGCCCGATACCCAAACGTATGACCGCTGGGCTCGGCGCTTTACTGCTGCTTTAGAGCGGTTTAAAGAGGCGGGCATTAAAACAATTGCCGATGAGCAGGAAGAAATAAAAAGATATGTTGAGTTACGTTCCCGTTGGGAGCACCACATTACCGCCCTTGCACCCGTTTTGGCCTACCGTATGGAAGAGATAGATCCAGCGGGTTTTAACCCGGAAAGCGCTAAAGACCGGCAGGAATTCCGGAGACGGTTGTATGCTTTTGATTGAAGGGTCATTTTTGAATTTAGATTTTCTTAGTTCAATCTTTCTGAGATTGGTAACATTTCACTTAAAACTACCCACTCATGAGTTCACGCAGTACAAGTGTTTTCAGATGACACCTACCAGCTAACCGGTGTGGCGGTATCCAAAGATGGTCGTTTGTTTACTTGTTATCCTTTATGGCCCGGACCACATAAATACGATGTGGTAGAAATCTTGCCTGACAACCAGGTGAAACCTTATCCGGATGAACAGTGGAACAGTTGGAAGGAAGGAGAGGATGGCAAAAACAAATGGGTTTGTGTGCAGGCGGTGTATGTAGATGAGGAGAATTACCTGTGGGTGGTGGACCCGGCCTGCCCCAAGATGGAACAAGTATATGACAATAGTTTTAAGCTGGTAAAGTTCAACCTGGCTACCAACAGCATAGAAGAAGTATACAGGTTTGATGGCGTATTAAGCAACAAAAGCTATATCAACGATTTGCGGGTCGATACCCAAAGAAGAGTAACTTATTTAACGAACTCCAATGAAGGGGGAATCGTGGTAGTTAATCTTGAAACGGGAACCATCAGGGAGTTACTGCGCAATCATTATTCGGTGAGACATGACCCTTCCTTTAAACTGATCGTGGATGGGAAAGAATTTAAGAAGAACGGTAAACCGGTACATCTTCAATCAGATGGCATTGCCTTAACACCGGATGGCGAATGGCTGTATTACAAACCCCTCACCGATAATAAACTTTACCGCATTAGAACGGAATTTCTGCGTGATGAAGAATTGCCTGAAGATAAAAGGGAGGCTGAGGTAGAAGATCTGGGAAGGTTTTCGGTTACGGATGGGATGATCTTTGACAAAAGCGGCAACCTGTACCTGGGAGATTACCAGAACTACAAAATGGTAAAAATAACGCCTGCGCATAAACAGGAAGATGTAGTGGCAGACGAAAGGCTCATATGGCCTGACAGCTATTCCATTTCGGAGGATGATTATTTATACATCAGCTGCTCCCAAATCAATAAGCAACCCGAATACAATGAAGGCGAAAATAAAAGAACAACACCTTATGCCATTTACCGGATGAAGTTGCCAGCCACTTAAAAAGAGGCTTCCCTGGTAAATACGGACTACTGTTATTTAACGCTTTAACTAGCGAGTTCACGTTTTTCTAAGTATGGAGAATCTCTTTTCACATCTGATCGGAGGAAGCGCAGAGCTTGGTTGGGTAGCAATTAAGGCGCTCCTGCTCTACCTCACAGCCGTGTTCGGCTTTCGGATCAGCAATCGCCGCGCCCTTGCTGAAATGTCTCCTTTTGACTTCGTTGCTGCTGTCGCAGTTGGAGCCATTGTAGGACGTGTGCCGAATTCCGATACCACCAGCTACCTTGCCGGAGCTGTCACGCTATTGACATTGCTCCTCGCGCACAGGTGCATCACGCGGCTGCGCCGGTTCCCCACAATCGCTAGACTGGTCGATCACTCTCCACGCCTGCTTGTATCGAAGGGAAAGGTACTTGATCACGAACTCCAAAGGTGCGGGCTAACCCACAGCGATCTTTATGGTTTGCTCCGCCAGCAGGGAGTAGATGATTTGAGAGAGGTACGGTACGTGATATTCGAACAACGGGGACAGGTCTCTGTCATTCACCACTCGGAACAGGAAGCAAGCGATAAGGGACTGGTGGAAGATATTGTGGCGCGTACGTCATCACAAGCTTAACCAAAGAGCTACAGCGGTAAACACCGTTGCCTGATGAGAGGAGCAGGGCAAGCAGAACCAGGTACCAGATCGGTGAAAACTTTCAAGTAGCCCAGGCTTCTGTGTCTGCTCAATTTGTAGAAAATGTAAATGTAGCGTTCAAATGGATGTCTTTCTTCAATTAGCCGGAAGCGTGCTTGTATTTATCGTGCTGCTGGATGTTTTCTTTACCGTACTTTTCCCCGCCAGCGGACATGGCCCTATACGAAAGCCCCTAGCTCGCTGGATCTGGCATAGCTTCCGGTTTTTCGGAAAGATGACCAGCGGCCAGCGGCGCCGTAACATCCTCTCCTATAGCGGACCCATTCTCATCACAGTCACCTTGACTGTCTGGTTCTTACTACTTGTAATTGGATGGGCCATGATCTTTAAACCAGCCTTAGGATCGGGAATCCTGGCTTCGTCGGGAACGACCGATACCGGTTGGGCAAACGCCATGTACTACAGCGGCTTCAATCTCACGACCCTCGGCGTTGGCGACCTGTCGCCAAACACGGACTTATACAGGATCCTCACGGTTACCGCGGCCGCGGTCGGCTTTGCCTTTTTCAGTATGGCCATCACGTACTTTCTATCGGTGTACTCCAGCCTGACGGGTCGGAATGCGTTTGCCCAAGGGCTGCATCATTTGAGCGGGAATACCGACGATGCCGCCGAGCTCCTTGCCAGGCTGGCCGATGGCGCTGACTTGTCGGAGGCGCGACAGCACTTAGCTTCCAAAGCCGAGTTTCTCCGGCAGATACACCAGACACAACGTTTCTACCCAATACTCCGGTACTTCCATTACCGGGAGCCTTACTACGCGTTGCCGCGAATTCTGCTTACGGCACTTGACACGGCAACGCTCATCCGAAGTGCGCTGGATCAGGAACGATATGCTCGCACGATCCACTCCCCGGACCTCAACACGATGTTTGATGCTGCCATGATGCTCATGCATGAACTCACCTCTGATGCGCAGCCCAGTCCACCATCTAAGCAAGAGGTCAAAATTTGGCGGGAGCGTTATTTGGCCGCCCTCCCCCGGCTCGCCGACGCCGGGCTGCACATCCGCGTTGACACTGTGGCCGGAGCAGACGAGTATGTCACGTTCAGAACAAAGTGGGACCGGCCTGTTCACAAGTTGGCGGCAGCGATGCTTTATGAGTGGGATACCAATACGCGGGCATCATCTGCTTAAGTCGGCAGTCATGATGAAAATTCATCTAGTCATACAATTGTCTAGTCCTGAAATAGGTTGACAAAAAAGTCAACAAAAATGGAGGACAAAGCATTAAGAGAACGTATTGTAGCTGAGTATCTCACCTCCGGGCAGAGCTACCGGGAAGTGGCCGAAAGAAATGGTGTTGATTACCGTAGCCTGCACCGTTGGGTCAAGGAGTACCAAGGGCGCATGAAAAAACCACACAAAATCAGAAGAGCCAGGCTGCTGCGGGAACTGCCCACAGACAAGTTGCCGACCAGTGTCGAAACCCTGCAATCGGAGCTGCGCAAAGCCCGTCTCTACAACCAGGCCCTGCAGGAGGCAATCCTCATAGCCGAGGAGGAGCTCGGAACCCCCATCCTAAAAAAGTCTGGTACCAAGCAATCCTGAGAGTGGAGCAAAGAACGCTCCTCCAAGTAGTTGGAGTGCTTTGCCGCTTGTTTGGTTACAGTAGACAGGCGTACTACCAGCACCTCAAAGCCCAGCAGCAGCAAGCGCTGCAAGAGGACCTGCTGCTGCAAGAGGTACTGCGAATCCGTTGCACGCAGAAGCGCCTGGGAGCGCGCAAGCTGCTGGTGATGATGTCACCCTTCATGGCTGCCCATGGCATTGAGATAGGCCGAGACGCCTTTTTCGAGCTCCTGCGTGAGCGCTGTCTGCTAGTCAGGAAGCGAAGGCGCTCTAAGCCCCAGACCACTTTCTCTGGTCACTGGCTGCACAAGTACGAGAACCTGACAGTGGGTTTTGTGCCCAAGTCAGCCGGGCAGCTGTGGGTGAGCGACATCACCTATATTCACCTGAAGGAAGGCTTTGCCTATCTGAGCCTTGTTACCGATGCTTACAGCCGTAAGATCGTCGGCTTTTACCTGAGCGAGGATCTTACCGCCTGTGGATGCATCCGGGCCTTGGAGATGGCCCTTGCCAGCTGCCCCATGCAGGGCTACCTTATCCATCACTCCGACAGGGGCATTCAGTACTGCAGCCAAGGGTATGTTAGGCTGCTGCAGGAGCGGCGCATCGCTATCTCCATGACACAGAGCGGCGACCCGCTGGAGAATGCGCTGGCCGAGCGGGTGAACGGTGTCCTCAAGCAGGAGCTCCTGGAGGCAGTGTACCCTGACTTCGGGGCGGCCCAACTAGCCGTGGCCACGGCAGTGAGCATCTACAACTATCAGCGCCCGCACTCGAGCGTGGGCATGCTCACGCCTGTGGAGGCGCACGGCAGGACCGGCGAGCTGAAGAGACACTGGAAAAACTATTATACTGACAAGAAGGGAAAGGAGGTGCCCATGTAGTAAGGTGCAGGCCAGGAAGGTTTGTGGTTGCCAGAACCCCTTACTTATGGTGAGGGTATAAGGTGTAAAGGGATGGCAGGATTAAGAACCAGCTGTCAACCTGGTATAGGATTAACAATGTAAACTGTCAACTTTTTTCAGGACGAGTCAAAGGGGGGGCCTTATGTTTAGCACCTAATCTACCTTTGTCTCATAAAACCCTCGTGGCTGTTGCACAACTCAGCTTCCAGCATACTTTTTAGCAGCTTTTATTCTGAATTAATTTACAACGCTCCTCTCTCTGATTGTGGGCAAGCGACAGGGGTGAAACCAATAGCTGAAGGTATGAGCATGTGGCTGCTCCCTTTCCATTGCTATTGCCATGCTCACAGACTTCTTCGGCTTGTACCTCATGTACTTTCTTATATTAAATGCAGCGGCAGCCAGGAGCATGGCTTTATGGGCACCCGACTTTCCCAGCACGCCAACTCTGCGCAGCCCATAGTGATCTACCAGGCTCCCGAAGACCGGCTCCACCGTGCTCTGGCGAAGCTTTTTCATGCGCTTGCCCCGCCTGCTTTGCTGCCGGGCATATGCCCTCAGGTACTGCTCGTCATAAGCTGTGCGGGTAATTTTCCGGCACCGGGCCTTGGGGGCACACGTGGGTTTGGACGCGCACTGCCTGCAGTCCTTGGGCGCTGCCCAGTAGTTTCTCAGCAGCCTGCCGTCCGCAGTGCGGTCAAAGCCCTTGAAGGGGAGTGGCTTTCCCATGGGGCAGATGTAGCGGTCCTTCTCCTTGTCATAGGGAAAGCCGGCAATCTCGGGCTTGTACATCCCGAACACGGGGATCCAGCCTGTGATGCCCTGCTGCTCGAGCATGAAATAGTTAGAGCCGTTGGAGTAGCCGGCTTCGGCCAGCAGTTCCTGCATGAGCAGCGCATTCTCCTTTAGCCTTCCTTGCACCTGCATCACCAGGGAAGGCAGGTGCTGGCTGTCCCTGCCGTCGGCAAAGTCCGCCCGGATGTGGGAAATAACACCTTTGGCCGTATCGACCGCCATGCTGCAGTGGTAGTTGAGCTTCCTAGCTTTGCCGGGCTTGACAGATATGCGGGCATCGGGATCGTGCGGGGAGTAGTGCGTCTTATTACTGAGCAGCTGCGCCTTTTCATTCGATGCCCCGATAGCCCCTGTGGGGCGCTCGTAGAGCCGCTGCTGGCGCCTCACTAACCGCTTAAGGTGGTGTTCGGGAGCCGTGATACACTGCCTGGTAGAAGGATTCTCTTCTTTATTCAAATCCTGATGCTATGTACCTGCTTTTTGTAAGCGGTTTTCTGCTGATGCGGCATCTTGCTTGGGAACCAGGTTCTCCATGGAGGCATTGGCCTTGATGGGGGCTGAGTCTATGGCTTGTGTACTGCCCGCTACCATGTCTTTTTCCACGCACAAGCTGAAGACTTTGTCAAAGAGCATCTCGAACAAGGCCTCCGGGTAAAGCTTACGGGTACGGGAAAGGGTAGAGTGCCATGGCAGAGGCTCGTCGAGCTGGTAGTCCAGAAAGTAGAGCAGGTCCAGCCTTAGGCTGCAGTGCTCGAGAAGGCGACGGTCGGAGACGATGTTCTCCAGGTAGCCCACCAGGCAGAGCTTAAAGAAGACCACCGGATCGATACTGTGCTGGCCGCAGCCGCCGTAGTACCCCCGCGTCATATCATAGAGAAAGTCAAGATTTAGATGTTGCTTGAGCTGTCTGTAAAAGTTGTGCTCCGGCACGTGCGCCGAGAGCGAGAAGTGCAGCTCCTTCTCATCCCTGAAAGTCTTCTTGCCCAGCATAACACCAAAGGTTTAACTCTTATTCTTACGGCTGTATTCGGACAGTTGTGCAACAGCCACACAGTTTGTTTTACAGCCTCCATGCGCCTGATTAGAAAAAGGTGATAACATCTACAACCCCTACTATTGTTTATACTTTTTGTATTCCTTACGAAGTCCAGAAGCCAACTTCATACGTTTCACTGTTTTACACTTTGACTTATCAGTTTAATTAAAGCTTCCTTCTAAATTCCATCAACCCTAAAAAATACAAGAATTAACCATCTGTTTCGAGGCTGTGGAGGAGGACTACAGTATAACAGCGGTTATGTATTCAGGGAAATGGACTGAACAGTTTTCTCCTACTCATTTAAATTTGATATTTACGCAACAGCTTGTTGCGCAGTGACAACAAGCGTCTTGTTAAGTAATCCCGAACATACCTATCAAGCGCAGGCTTCTTATATCTGATACTGGAAGAAATACAGTACAGTATTCTACTTTTAATTTAAGAACTTAACGCGCTTAGCCAGGAGGTAGTGGCATGGTGCGATTAGTCTTAACTAGCTGGTAGGAAAACGCATTAATAAGGAGTTACAAAAACAACTCTACCAGCAAACCGGACAGCAAGCAATCTACAAGGCAGAGGGTATGCGGAAAACACCACTGGGTGTCCCACATACCCTCTGCCTGTTGTTATGATAAAAGCAACATGCCATTCGGCTTCTCTAAAACAGCCTTCTTCAAGCTACAGAAACGCAAAAATCCACTGTCATTCATTCTTGTGCAAAGTTCGCCTTGCGGGCCGGACACGGGAGCAAGGTTGTCCGAACAAAAGGGGTATCCCCCTGGCGGGGGACCCTCCACCTTTTCTTCGGCTCCACCTTGCCCTTAGTCCGACCCGAAGGCAGCGGGGCACCATAATCAATTCCTCACACTTAAAAACCAGATGATTATGGAAAAGCTCCTGAAAAACCCGTCCTTCCAAGTAGCTGAAGTTAAGCTCTCCTACCGCGCCCGCGTGAAGCCCTCCCAAAGGCCGCAGGTTACCAGCTCCACCGATACTTACAACATCTTAAAGCAAAGCTGGGACACTGGCAAGCTTGAATTCGTCGAGCAGTTCAAGGTCCTGCTCCTCAACCGCGCCAACCGGGTGCTGGGCATCTACGAACTCTCCACAGGAGGCGTGGCCGGTACGGTGGCTGACCCCAAGCTCGTCTTTGTGGCCGCACTCAAAGCCTGCGCCTCCTCCCTCATCCTCTGCCACAACCATCCCTCCGGAAACCTGAAGCCCAGTGCGGCAGACCTGCAGCTCACCAAGAAGCTGAAGCAGGGAGGCGAACTGCTCGACATCGCCGTCCTGGACCACCTCATCCTCACCAGCGAGAGCTATTACTCCCTCGCGGACGAAGGGCTACTCTAGCCCTTCCTTTCCCATGCGGAGCCTCAGCGCTTCAAGACAACCTTCCTTAAAACTTAAACTTTATCTCTATGAACGCTTATCAGAAATTCAACCAACTGGCCCAGCAGGTAACCAGTGAAATCATTGCGCAACTACAGCAGGACATCGCCATCTGGCACAAGCCCTGGACCTGCTATGGCCTTCCCAAGAACTATAGCTCCGGCCGCCCTTATGAAAGCTTCAATGCCTTCTACCTAAACTACATCACGGAAAAGCACGGCTACGCCTCGCCTTACTTTCTCACTTTTAAGCAAGCCCTCGAGCTGGGCGGTCACGTGCGGAAGGGGCAGAAAGGTACTCCCGTCGTCTACTGGAAGGTTTATGAGCAGGACGCAGAAAAGCGAGCCGGTGAGCCTCAACCAGCCCGGGGAAAAGATCGTCAGGAAAGAAGGCTCGTTCCCTTCCTCTGGACCGTGTTCAACATCGACCAGATAGAGGGTGTGGACTTTAAGCTTCCGACATTTGCCGAGCGGTCCGGGCAGCAGCTCATTGAAGCTTGCCAGCGCGTGGTAAACAACTACCCCAATCCCCAACCACAGATCCTGCACGGCGGCTCACAGGCCTACTACGCACCTGATCAGGACACCGTACAGGTACCGGAACTAAAGCACTTCGTCTCCTCCGAAGCCTATTACGCCACGCTCTTCCACGAACTGATCCACTCCACCGGACACTCCGACCGGCTCAACCGCTTTACTGATGAAGAAAAGGCAAGCCGCTTCGGGGATGAGGTCTACAGCAAAGAGGAGCTTATCGCTGAGATGGGGGCCAGCTTCCTGTGCGCCTTCACCGGAATCAAAGAGGAAGTGTTTCAAAACTCGGTCGCTTACCTGCAAGGCTGGATCACCAAACTCTGGGATGACAAGACGATGATTATCTACGCCGGCACCAGGGCTTTTAAAGCAGCCAGCTACATCCTCGGCCAGCAGGCACAGACAGCGCAGGAGGAAACGCCCGCTAGGGCTGCCTGATATAGAGAAAGGCTGCTCCATGTTACAGAGCAGCCTTATCCTCATTCTATTTGCAGCGCTTCGCATCAAAGCCTGCATGCTTCAATAGCAGAACAACACATGCTTTGACACAACTGGCAACTGCAGGGAAGATCCCGTTGCAACAGGCTGTGCCCCTTCGCTTGTTTTATCCTGTTTAACGGTTTAGTTTCTCCCGTAGCAACCGCATGTCCTCACTTACCTTAATATCCAGGATCTTCGCATAATGTTGGGTGGTCCTCAGGTTAGTATGTCCCAGCATCTTGGAAACGCTCTCCATAGGGACACCGTTGAGCAGCGTGATGGTCGTGGCAAAGGTATGGCGGGCAATATGGAAGGTGAATGGTTTGTGGATTCCGCACAGGTCCGCTATTTCCTTCAGGTAGGCATTCATCTTCTGATTACTTAGCACAGGCAGCAGCCTGTTTTCATTTACACACTGGGCATGCTCCCTGTACTTCTCCAATATCATCAATGCTGTCGGGAGCAAGGGTATCCGGGAAGGAGTATTGGTTTTCTGCCGTTGCTTGATGATCCACTTCTCGCCGTCAATCCCCGTGCTGATCTCGGTGCGCGTGAGTTTGAGCACATCCACATAGGCCAGGCCTGTAAAGCAACTGAAAACAAAGATGTCCCGCACCTGGGAAAGGCGCTCCACATCAAATGCCTTTGAAGCGACTGTATCCAACTCTTCTGCAGTGAGAAATTTGCGTACCACCTGCTTCACCTTCGCCTTGTAGTTGAGAAAGGGGCTTGCTACCAGCCAGCCGTTGGCCAGGCAGATGCGAATGATCTTGCCGAAGTTCTTGATGTATTTTACTGCCGTGTTGTTGGAACACTTGCGCACGCTGCGCAGGTAGAACTCGTAATCTGTAACAAAGGCATGGTCAATCCTTTTTATATCGATATCAGTAGCCTGATACTTCCACTGCAGGAAATCCAGGGTGTGCTTTAAAGCGGTGTTGTAGCGCTCCAGGGTCGCGGGGGTAAACTCTTCTCCGACCAGGGCCTCCATTCTGCGATTATGATCCCTGAAGATTTCGATGAGGCTCCTGCCTTTCTCCTCCTTGCCAATAACCCTGTTCCTGATCCCAGCAGCAGACACCAGCCCTGTGGCTTCCACCAACTGCCGGTGGGCCTCGTACACTTTTGCCCGCAGGTTATCCAGGTAGGCATTAAGGGATTTGGAGGAAGCCCGGGTGCCAATAGCCCGTCCTGCGGAGGCATGCCAGCAGTCCGGTTCGCACTCTCTCCCGGTGGCTAATTCGGCACGTTGGCCAGCAGCAGTAATGCGCAGGTAGACAGGAACAGGGCCTGTGTGGTAGTTCTTTTGTTTCTTGAGGTAAAAGAGCATGCTGAAGTTAACACTCATAACAGTGACTTTAGAAGTTAAACAAATATAGCTTTGCAGTCAGTCACAGTCAAGATGCACAGCCTCTGTACATCTTGTAAATCAAGCTGTTATCCTCGTTCTGGTGAGTTGAAAGACCTTTTCGTTGAACTCACCGAATTACGCACCTTTCGTTCGCAAAAAAATGAATAATTTGGTACAATTCTAAAAACAAAAAAGCCTGTAAACGCTTTGTTTACAGGCTTTTAGCTGATTTTGGTATTGCTACCGGCAGAGAGTGAGGGATTCGAACCCCCGGACCTGTTACAGTCAACGGTTTTCAAGACCGCCGCGATCGACCACTCCGCCAACTCTCTGTCTTATTTCGTGTACAAAAGTATGGCCCTGTACCGAACTTTCAAAGCTATACGCCAAAATTTTTCTTCTGTTCTGCTGTGTCCGGGGGTAAGCTGTTGGTTCTGAAACAGAAATCTTCTATCAGACTTTGTAAATACAGTAGCTGCAATCCCTTCACACATGGCCGTACTGAAAGATTCAGGAATAAAGTCCCTGTTCTAAGTATAATGTGATTCACCCAAAGACAGCTTATACTGCTCTAAGAAGCTCTAAGAGGCCGCTTTGACGACGCGCTCTTCTACCTGGCTGCGCACCAGGCGCTTTGTTACCGAGTCAATGCTTACGTTAATTTCAAACCCCAGAATCAGGATTACGCAAATAAAGTCGAGCCAGATCATCAAACCGATCAGCGCCCCAATGGAGCCATAGAATTTGTTGTAACTATCAAAGGCGCTGATGTATAAAGAAAACAGTAAGGATACGATAAAGATGAGCCCCGTTGCCACCACAGCCCCCGCCGACACAAAAGGCCATTTGTCTTCCACGGCCGGCACATAATAATATATGAGCGAAGTGGCCAGCAGAAACAGCAGAACAACGGCAATATACTTCAGCAGCACGATTAAGGTATAGGTATAGCTCTCGGTCACCACCTCATAGTATACCAGCACATCGAGTATCCACTGCCCGAAAAAGATAGTAGATACGGCCACCAGCAAAATAGCCGAAAGCGCCAGAGTCAGGAAAGTGGCAATAACCCGTTTGCGCAGATACGTTCGTTTGTAAAAGGTATGGTACTTTTTATCAAATGCATCCATCAGCGACATGATCCCATTGGTGGAGAGCACCAGCGCAAAGAAGAAACCAAAGGAGAGCAGCCCCCCACGCGGCTTGTTCACAATATCCTCAATGGTGCCGTACGCCACGGTATACATCTCCTTGGGCATAAAATCGGCAATAAAGTTGAGGATGCTTTGGCTCAGATCGAGGTTGAGCACGCTTGGGATGTAGGGAATAAGGGTGAAAAGGAAGATGATGGTCGGGAAAGTGGCCAGCGTAAAGTTAAAAGCCATGTGGGCCGCCCGGGTAGTGATCGAATCAAGCCGTAGTTCTCCTATCAGCACGTCCACCACGTCGTATGCCGAAGACCGGCCATCATTGAAGCGCCACTTCTTCAGAAACACAATGAACTTCCGGTACGCGCGCCTGCGCCGCAGATATTGCTGGTTCAGCCTCATTCGTTAAAATAGCTGTCTAACTTCTGGTGTATCAGTTCGGGTACAGCCGTTGGCCTTCCGGATTTCATGTCCACAAATACCATGGTGGTCTCTCCTTTGTTGAGCAGCGTTTGTTCCTCGTTGTACACCTCATATTCGAACAGTATACGAGAACCGGTAGGCTTGCGCTTCAGCAGCAGCTTAATCGTCAGCAAGTCGTCATACTTGGCCGGGCGGATATACTTGCATTTCAGCTCCAGTACCGGCATCATGGTGCCGGTAGCTTCCATTTCTTTGTAGTGGATGCCCAGCCGCCGAAAAACTTCTGTACGGGCTACCTCATAGTAGGCGGCGTAATTGCCATAGTATACATACCCCATCTGGTCGGTCTCGGCGTAGCGCACCCGAAGCTGTACTTCTGATTCAAACACTGCGTTTGGTTTAAGTAGTTGAAATGCTAAAGTATAAAAAAAGAGCCCGCTGCGCCAATAATACGCAAGCGGGCTCCCTCCTTTACAACTTTTACTTCAGAATGTTTCGCTCGTTCAGGGCGCGCTGGTAGCGGTGGGCGTTGTTGATGTGCTCCCGCTCCGTAGCAGCAAAGTTATGATAGCCGGAAAAGTCTTCTTTAGCACAGAAGTAGAGATAATTATGTTGCTCCGGATTCAGAACAGCATCTATGCTGGAAATATTGGGCACGTTAATAGGCCCCGGAGGCAGGCCTTTATACTTGTAGGTATTATAAGGCGAGTCGAACCGGAGATGCGTGTTGAGCACACGACGGATGGTAAAATCATGCACGGCAAACACAACCGTCGGATCGGCCTGCAGGAGCATGCCTTTCTTCAGACGATTCAGGTATACTTCGGCCACGCGGGGTTTCTCATCATTTTTGATGGTCTCGGCCTGCACAATAGAAGCCAGCGTGCTCACCTCTTTCTGCGACAGCCCTATTTCCGCTGCTTTAGCCTGGCGCTCGGGAGTCCAGAATTTATCGTATTCCTTTTTCATCCGCTCCATCAGTTCCGGCGCTGTAGTTGTCCAGTATACTTCGTAAGTGTTCGGGATGAACATACTCACCACAGTAGTAGTATCGAAGCCCAGTGAAGCCAGGTATTGCTGGTCGTTGAGCAGGCTGTCGATGGTCGCTTCGCTTGGCTCTACCTCTGCGGCCAGCTTTTTGGCCAGTTGGCTGCGTAAGCGGACGTTATTAAAGGTCAGCTTTACGGGCGTCTGCTCACCGGAACGTAACGAACTGATCAGCTGCCGGTTCGTCCAGCCATTCACTAACTTGTAGCGGCCTGGTTTCACGGCTTTGTCATAGTCCATGAGTTTGGCCAGAAACCGCATCGAGAGCCGGTCGACTACTACGCCGGTAGCCTCCACCGAATCCATGGCCTGCACAAACGTAGCGCCTTTTGGGATGTACACATAGGTATCCTGGCCCTTGGTGTCTACATTGGGGGTATAAACGATCTGGTAAGCGTAATAAGAAAAGCTTACGAACAGGAACAGAAACAAAGCGACCAGCACCGGTACCAGGCTGCTGCTCTGTTTTCTTTTTCTTCTGGTATTGACTTCTTTAGCCATAATAAGTATAAAGGCAAGGAAAAGGGTTAAGGTTCCGCAGCCACCGCTTAGCGGGCAGCAAAATTACATTAATTGCCGCATTGTTTTATAAGTGGTGCTAATTTGTTGCTTTACTGTTCGCGCCTTCCGCTGCCACAGCCCTAAGCCTGCTTTTCCTTTCGCCTGATTTTTTATCCCTGCAAAACGCTAGTCTGTTAAATTAAGTATGAAGAAGGTATACTTCTACCTTTAACTTCAGCAGCAACATGAGCAGCGCAACTTTAATACAGATCCATCCCGATAATCCACAGGAAAAGAAAGTACGAGAGGTCGTGGAAGTGCTCCGGAACGGCGGCATCGTAATTTACCCCACCGATACCATCTATGGCATCGGCTGCGACATCCACAACACGCGGGCCGTAGAGCGGGTTTGCCAGATCAAGGGCTTTAAGCCCGACAAGGTAAACCTCTCCTTTATCTGCTATGACCTTACTCACATCTCTGACTATGCCAAAATAGACACGCCTACTTATAAAGTGATGAAAAAAGCGCTTCCGGGGCCATTTACGTTTGTGCTGGAGGCTAGCAGCAAAGTACCCAAGTATGCGGGCAGCAAAAAGAAAACGGTCGGCATCCGGGTACCCGACAACAACATTGCCCTGATGCTGGTGCGCGAGTTAGGCAACCCTATCCTTTCTACCTCTGTGCGCGACGACGATGAAGTGGTGGAGTATAGTACCGATCCGGAGCTTATTTATGAGAAGTTCAAAAATCTGGTGGATGTGGTGATCGATGGCGGCTACGGCAACAATGTCGCCTCTACGGTAGTGGATGCAGCAGACAATTTTGCCGTGCTCCGCGAAGGCGCCGGCGACATTGAACAGTTTTTATAATTAGAAAGTTGGAAAGTTAAAGGAGAGAGAACAGCCTGAACGTAAATTGCTATTGCACAAAGTTAGTTCTGCTTGACAACGTCTAAATACAGGACTCCAGTTGATCAATTTTACAACTTCTCAACCTTTTAACTTCTTAACTCTTTAACTTTCTAACTTGCCGCTTCGCGGCTGTGTTTCCAGCGGCGGTGAGTCCAGAGGTAGTCGGCGGGGGCGCGGTGCAGGGTATTTTCCAGTGCCCTTGCAAAAGCCTCTGTGATGGGGTACGCCTCGGGGTTCTCCTCCTGCTGCCTGCCATCAGCCAGTTGCACGAAGGTGAGGGTATAATGGCCACGGCGGGTGCGACGGACATCCATATACAGCACCGGGTAGCCAAACCTGTTCGAGAGCTTTTCGGCACCTGTATAAAAAGGAGTTTCCTGGTGCATAAACTCCGTCCAGAAAGTAATATCGTGTTTGAGGGGCGTTTGGTCGGAGAGCAGGGCCACCATGCGCGGCAGCCGCCGTTTGGCCACAAAATCACGCAACGTATCTTTCATTTTGATGAGCCTGCCGCCGAGCCGGCTGCGCGTGTGCAGCATAAAAGCCTCGAAGAACGGATTGTTCAGCGGCTTGTACACGCCTTCTGCCGGAAAGTTAAAGTTAACAGCCGCTGCAGACAGGCACCACTCCCAGTTGCCTACATGCGACCCAAGTATGATCACCGGTGTACCAGTTGCTACGTAATCTGCCGCTACCTTCGGGTTTGTAAATATCAGGCGGCGTAGCATCTCGTTGCGGCTCATAGCTGCCAGGTGCAGGATTTCCACAATCACATCGGCAAACTGCTTGTAAAACGCTTTGGCTATATTCTGCTGCTCTGCCTCGCTCTTTTCCGGAAAAGCCAGCTGCAGGTTTTGCGCTACTACTTTACGGCGGTAGCCGGTTATGTAATAAAGCAAGCCGTAGAGCACATCGGCCAGGCCGTAGAGCACGGGCAGCGGCAACAGCGCCAGGCCCTTCAGCAGCAGCCAGAGCGGATAATATAGCGGTGGTATGGAGATGCGGTTCTTCATCGGAGCGGCAGCAAAGGTACAACCAACGCCCGTATTATAAAATCAGAGAACTTGTGCTACTTTTGGCCTTTCGTGCAGTATAAGGCTCATATCAGGTAACACGCTCAAAGGTGCTATACTTGGTTTTAAACTTACCAATCGAGTTTATACTTGCAGAGGCTTTTATACTTGTTTTCAAGCGCATCACTCCCAAAGGCTTTAATCCACAAACTTTCTAAATTTTAACTTACTTTCTAACTTCCAGACTCAATTGCTTCTTCTCACTGAAACGTTCTACCACCCGCCGATTCAATACTTCTGGCATGCTATTCGCTCAGAAGGTATACAGGTAGAGGCGCACGAAAATTATATAAAACAAAGCTACCGCAACCGCTGCCACGTGCTGACAGCACAAGGGGTGCAGCCGCTGAGCGTGCCGGTGCTGCGCGGCGGCAGCAAAGACAAAACGCGTATCTCAGAGATAGAGATCGATTACAGTCAGAAATGGTACAACGTACATTGGCGAACGATTCAGGCAGCTTACGGGCGGGCGCCTTATTTTGAATTTTACAGTGACTACCTGCGGGAAGTATATGAGCGGCAGCCAAAATTTTTATTTGACCTGAACATGGATTTATTGCGGCTTTATGCTAAATTACTAAAACTGAACAGGCCACTGACACTAACAGAAGAGTACCAGGCAGAAGCTCCTGAAAACGTGCTGGATCTACGAAATAGGATACATCCTAAAATCTATCCTGACAATTTGCACGTAAAGCCATATACGCAAGTGTTTGGCAAACAATTTGCATCAGAGCTTAGTATAATTGACTTGTTATTTACACAAGGGCCAGCGTCTGTATCATACCTGCAAGAAGGCAGCCGATAAGCTGAACATTTATGTTCGCCCACTTGTTTAGATAGTAGGCAAATTCTGTAAGCCTCAGCCAATTACCACCTTTAGATTTTTAGATAGATAGAGTATACATGGAAGCTAAATTCTCAAACCGAGTGAAAGAGGTTATCTCGCTCAGCCGTGAGGAAGCTATTCGACTTGGACATGACTACATCGGTACAGAGCATCTGGTGCTGGGCATGATTCGGGAAGGAGAAGGTACAGCCATAGCCCTGCTTAAGAAGCTTGGCGTTTCGATAGATGAGTTAAAGTACGCTTTAGAGCAGGCTACACGAAATACAGCAACGCAAAGCAGCAACATCACCGGCAGTATCCCGCTAACCAAACAAACGGAGAAGGTGCTGAAGATCACGTACCTGGAGGCCAAAATCTTCAAGAGCGACATCATCGGCACAGAGCACCTCTTATTATCCATCCTGCGGGATGAAGACAATATTTCTTCACAAATCTTAGCGAAATTCAACGTGAACTACGAAGCCATAAGAGACTCCCTGGATTATCATAGCAATAATCCGTTAGCATCGTCAGACACAGATGACTCTGATGATTCTGATAAATTATTCGGCAGTTCGTCCCGTTCCGGCAGCAGCGCCAGCAAAAAAGCCGGCGAAAAGTCGCGCACACCAGTGCTCGATAACTTTGGCCGCGACCTGACAAAGCTTGCCGAAGAAGACAAACTGGACCCGATTGTAGGTCGTGAAAAAGAAATCGAACGTGTGGCCCAGGTACTGAGCCGCCGCAAGAAAAACAACCCCATCTTAATTGGTGAGCCGGGCGTTGGTAAAACAGCTATTGCCGAAGGCCTTGCTCTGCGCATTGTGCAGAAAAAAGTAAGCCGTGTGCTGTTTAACAAGCGCGTGGTAACCCTGGACTTAGCCTCTTTAGTGGCTGGCACCAAGTACCGTGGCCAGTTTGAGGAGCGTATGAAAGCGGTGATGAACGAGTTGGAGAAATCTCCGGACGTGATCTTGTTCATCGACGAATTGCATACGATTGTGGGTGCCGGTGGCGCTTCCGGCTCTTTGGATGCTTCAAATATGTTTAAGCCGGCGCTTGCCCGTGGCGAGATCCAATGCATCGGCGCTACTACGCTGGATGAGTACCGCCAGTACATCGAGAAAGATGGTGCCCTGGCCCGTCGTTTCCAGATTGTGATGGTAGACCCAACCACAGCGGATGAGACCATCGAGATCCTGAACAACATCAAGGACAAGTACCAGGACCACCACCACGTAAACTATACCGATAAGGCTATTGAGGCCTGTGTGAAGCTGAGTGACCGCTACATGAGTGACCGCTTCCTGCCAGACAAAGCGATCGATATTATGGATGAGGCTGGTGCGCGCGTGCACATCAACAACATCATTGTGCCGGATGATATCCTGAAGCTTGAAGAGCAGATTGAGAACATCAAAGGCGAGAAAAACCGCGTGGTGAAGAGCCAGAAGTATGAAGAGGCTGCCCAACTGCGCGACAAGGAGAAAAAACTCATCGACCAGCTCGAACAAGCTAAAAAGAACTGGGAAGAGGAGACAAAGAAGAAGCGCTATACCGTAAAAGAAGAAAATGTGGCAGAAGTTATTGCCATGATGACAGGTATTCCGGTGAAGCGTATCGCTCAGAAAGAAGGTGTAAAACTTCTGAACATGGGCGAAGAGCTGAAGGGCAAAGTAATTGGCCAGGACAAAGCTATTGGCCAGTTGGTGAAAGCCATCCAGCGTACGCGTGTAGGTCTGAAAGATCCGAAAAAGCCAATTGGTTCATTCGTGTTCCTTGGCCCTACGGGTGTAGGTAAAACAGAGCTTGCTAAAGTGCTTTCTACTTACCTGTTCGACAAAGAGGATTCTTTGGTGCGAATCGACATGAGTGAGTACATGGAGAAATTCAGTGTATCGCGCTTAGTGGGAGCGCCTCCGGGATATGTGGGCTACGAAGAAGGTGGCCAGTTGACCGAGAAGATCCGTCGCAAGCCCTACTCTGTGGTGCTGCTGGATGAGATCGAGAAAGCGCACCCGGACGTGTACAACCTGCTGCTCCAAGTGCTGGATGATGGTATCCTGACAGACGGCCTGGGCCGTAAGGTGGATTTTCGTAACACGATCATCATCATGACCTCGAACATCGGTGCCCGCGACCTGCAGGACTTTGGTGCCGGTATCGGCTTCATGTCGAAGACCAAGCAGGAGAACGTGGACGACATCATGAAAGGCACCATTGCCAGCGCGTTGAAGAAGACGTTCTCGCCTGAGTTCCTGAACCGTTTGGACGACGTAATTGTGTTTAACTCACTGAACCGTGAGGACATGCACAAGATCATCGAACTTTCGCTGGACAAGCTGTTTAAGCGCGTGGAGACGTTGGGCTATACGATCGAGCTCACCGACAAAGCAAAAGACTTTGTAGCTGAAAAAGGGTATGATCCGAAGTATGGTGCCCGTCCGCTGAACCGTGCGATCCAGAAGTACATCGAAGATCCTATTGCTGAGGAAATCCTGAAAGCAGAAGTAAACCAGGGTGACACCATCCAGGTGGACTATACCGAAGGCGAAGAAAAGCTGACGTTCCAGTCGAAGAAGAGCAATGGTAAGAAAACCAAAGGAGCTTCTGATGAAACAGAGGAAACGGAGCCGACGAAGTCTGATAAAACAAAAGAGTAGTATACTGTAAGTATAGATAAAAGGGCTGCCAGGTATGGCAGCCCTTTTTGTTTTGTAGCAGCCACACTTGTTAACTACTACTACTTCGTTGTACTTCACTGTTATAGTTGCTGGCTATACTTGTTAGCCGTAGTTTATACTTTAGCAGGCAGGCTATACTTGCTAGCAGCTGTTTGATGCGCAGTTTATACTTGTCCTGTTTTATCTTTGGCTTTGGTGCGCTCTAAGCCCGCGAGGGCACGTCCTGGGGGTGCAGGGCCCCCCGAAAAGGGCATCGCGCGGTGGCGTGAACCTGCGCTGGCGCGCTGCCTTGCAGGCACCGGAACCCGCCAAGGCGCTCCACCCAAAGACTGGAAGCTTTCTCATAGCTGCAGCTTATACTTGTGCTCAAGTATATAAGTACACTGGCGCGAAACTTATACTATAACACTTCTGCTTCTCTCCCATCTACAATAGACTCCCCTCTTTAAACAAGCGAGAACGTGAGTTCGAAGCTTGCGAGCGCAGCTCTGAGGGGCCGGGGTGGTTGGATTCAGAACTATAACATTTATACTTCATTCCAAAGCAGCTATAGCGCACCCTCTTTACACGCAAAGGAGAGCTGAATCTTCAAAAGTATTCTCCTGCATTCAAAAAAATATCCAATCATAGCGTATTTAGGATCAGAGTTTTTAAATTTGAAAAATTGATAATTTAATAATATTCGCATATATACTCCTCTAATGGCAGAAGACATCAGGCAGGGCCAACTACAGACACTTGAACGCAAGAACGCCGAAGCACTACTGGGTGGCGGGCAGGACAGAATTGAAGCACAACACAAAAAAGGAAAGCTGACGGCACGGGAACGCCTGGACCTGTTGCTCGACCAGGGCTCCTTTGAAGAGATTGGCAAGTTTGTGATGCACCGCTCCAAAGATTTCGGATTAGACAAGCAGTATTACCTGGGAGATGGCGTGGTAACGGGTTACGGCACCATCAACGGGCGCCTGGTATATGTTTTTTCTCAGGATTTTACCGTACTTGGCGGCTCTCTTTCCGAAACACATGCCGAAAAGATCGTCAAGATCATGGAACTGGCCATGGATAACGGCGCGCCCGTTATTGGTCTCAACGACTCAGGTGGCGCTCGCATTCAGGAGGGCGTGGTATCGCTGGGCGGCTATGCCGACATCTTCTACCGCAATACTTTGGCCTCCGGCGTTATTCCGCAGATCTCGGCTATCATGGGCCCTTGCGCCGGCGGTGCCGTTTACTCGCCGGCCATTACCGACTTTATTATGATGGTGCAGGACACCTCCTACATGTTCGTAACCGGCCCAAATGTGGTCAAAACGGTGACGCACGAAGAGGTAACCTCTGAGGAACTGGGGGGCGCCAGCACACACAGCAGCAAAAGTGGTGTGACGCACTTTTCCTGCGCAAACGAGATGGAGTGCATCACTTATATCAAGACGCTGCTCAGCTACATCCCGCAAAACTGCGAAGAACTGCCGCCATCAGTGCCTTACGAAGCTGCTGAAGACGAAACCCGGGAGGTGCTGGATACCATTATTCCGGAAAATCCAAACCAGCCCTACGATATCCGCGAGGTGATTGAAGGCATCATCGATGCAGATACTTTTTTTGAGGTACACAAGAATTTTGGCGATAACATCGTGGTGGGTTTTGCTCGGTTAGGTGGCCGAAGCATTGGCATTGTGGGAAACCAACCAGCTGTGTTGGCCGGCGTACTCGATATTAACGCCAGCACTAAAGCTGCCCGTTTCGTGCGTTTTTGTGATAGCTTTAACGTGCCGCTGCTGGTGCTTGAGGACGTACCGGGCTTTTTGCCGGGCACCGACCAGGAGTGGCGCGGCATTATTACGAACGGCGCCAAGCTGCTTTATGCCTTCTGCGAAGCCACTGTTCCGCGCATCACTGTTATTACCCGCAAGGCGTATGGCGGTGCTTACGATGTGATGAACTCCAAGCATATTGGCGCTGACATGAACTTTGCCTGGCCTACTGCCGAGATTGCTGTGATGGGTGCGCAGGGAGCCGCTGAGATCATCTTTAAACGTGAAATAGCCGCTGCCGAAGATCCGGAAGCCAAACTGGCGGAGAAAGTGCAGGAGTATAAAGAGAAGTTTGCTACCCCCTACCGTGCTGCCCACCGGGGCTTTATCGACGAGGTGATCCTCCCTTCTGAAACGCGGGCTAAACTGATTAAAGCGTTTAAAATGCTGGAGAATAAGGCGGTGAAGCTGCCCCGCAAAAAGCATGGAAACATTCCGCTCTAAACATACATAAACTATACTTGAAGCGCAGGTACGCTGGAATTTCTGCCATAGCACCTGCGCTTCAAACCCCTACAGCAAACAACTAACTACACCTGAACACATGCGACAAGAGTCTTTTGATTTTTTAAAAAAGTACCTCAACAACTCCTCTCCTACGGGCTTTGAGGTAGAGGGCCAAAAACTATGGCTGGAGTACATAAGGCCATATATAGAGGAATACTTCGTAGATACCTACGGCACAGTAGTAGGTGTTATCAACCCCAAAGCCGAGTACAAAGTAGTGATCGAGGCGCATGCCGACGAGATCTCCTGGTTTGTAAACTACATCACCCCGGAAGGCTACATTTACCTGAAGCGCAACGGTGGCTCTGATGCCCTGATCGCGCCTTCCAAGCGCGTAAACATTTATACTGCCAAAGGCGTGGTAAAGGCTGTGTTCGGCTGGCCGGCCATTCACGTGCGCAAAACTGAGAATGACAAAGCGCCAACCTTGGATACAGTGTTCCTGGACTGCGGCGCCACGAACCGCGAGGAGGTGGAGGCCATGGGCATACACGTGGGCTGCGTAGCTACTTTCGAAGACGAGTTCATGGTGCTGAACGACCGCTATTATGTAGGCCGCGCCCTCGACAACCGCATCGGTGGCTTTATGGTTGCCGAAGTGGCGCGTCTGCTGAAGGAGAATAACAACACGCTGCCTTTCGGCCTGTACATTGTAAATGCGGTGCAGGAAGAAATTGGCCTGCGCGGCGCCGAGATGATTGCGCACCGCATTAACCCGAACGTGGCCATCATTACCGATGTGACGCACGACACGCAGTCGCCGATGTATGACAAGAAGAACAGTGGCGATATTCACTGCGGCAAAGGTCCTGTTATTGCCTATGGGCCTGCGGTACAGAACAATGTGCGCGATCTGATTATCACCACTGCGCAGGAAAAGGAGATTCCGTTCCAGCGGTCTGCCGTTTCGCGGGCTACCGGCACCGACACCGATGCTTTTGCCTATTCCAACGCAGGTGTAGCTTCTGCCCTGATCTCCTTGCCCTTGAAATACATGCATACTACCGTAGAGACTGTGCACAAAGACGACGTAGACAATGTCATCAAAATGATTTATGAAACGGTGCTGAAGATCAAGGATCAGCAGGATTTCCGCTACTTGAGCTAAGCAGAACTAATACTTTACAACAAACCCGGCAAGCTGTAAAACCTGCCGGGTTTTAACTTTTTTGCCAATGACGTTTACCGATCAGATGGGCTTTCCGGTTGTGATGCCATACTTACCACAGCGCATCGTCTCGTTGGTGCCCTCCCAAACGGAACTGCTGTTTGACTTGGGCCTGGCTGACCGGATTGTGGGCGTCACCAAGTTTTGCATTCATCCGGAGGAAGCCACAAAGCAGAAAGTTGTGATTGGCGGCACCAAGAACTTCCACTTTGACAAAATCAATGCGCTACAGCCCGATCTGATAATCGGGAACAAGGAAGAAAACTACAAAGAAGGCATTGAAACGCTGCAGGCGAAGTATCCTGTCTGGATGAGCGATATTGCTACCTTAGAGGATGCCCTGGTAATGATAGAGCAACTGGGGCAGCTCACTGGCACGAATGCCAGAGCAGCAGCAATAGCGCAGCAGGTATGTTTTGAGTTCCAGCAATTGCAACCAGCTCAACCAAGTATAAGCACTGCTTATTTCATCTGGCGCAAACCTTACATGGCCGTTGGCAGCCACAACATCATTCACCATATGCTGCAGCGCTGCGGCTTTGCCAATGTTTTCGCCTCTCTATCCCGTTACCCGGAAATCACTCCGGAGCAACTGCAGGAGGCAAACCCGCAGCTTATACTACTCTCATCGGAGCCATACCCGTTCCAGGAGAAACATATAGCCGAGTTCCGTAAGCTATGCCCGCATGCGGTTATAAAAGTCGTAGATGGCGAACTCTTCAGCTGGTACGGCAGCAGGCTGCTGCAAGCACCGGCATACTTGCAGCAAGTGGTACAGGAAGTAAGACAATAGATAAAGCTTGCTCCTGTTAAAGTTTTGTCCCTTGGGCCAGTGAAGAGAATTCACCCTTCAGTTCAAGTCACTAATCTAGAGATTCGCGCCAGTAAAAGGGAGCTCTTGTACTATAGCTTAGGCTCCAGCTCCCTTCTACCAAGATCCTTGCAGGATGACAAATGGAAAAAGGAAGAAGTGGAAGAGAAAGAATAAAGCATTGAGTTATACTTCATAAAAGAGAATCTATACTTGAGCTACAGTATAAACAGCAGCTATTGGAAAGCTTACAGTCCTTGGGTGGAGCGCCTTGGCGGGTTCCGGTGCCCGTAGGGCAGCGCGCAAGCGCAGGTTCACGCCACCGCGCGATGCCCTTTTCGGGGGCCCCTGCACCCCCAGGACGTGCCCTCGCGGGCTTAGAGCGCACCAAAAACATGAAACAGGACAAGTATAAAACTGAGGAAGAACGGCAGCTAACAAGTATAGCTTGCCTGCTAAAGGTATAAAGCAATTGCTAGCAGGTATAACCTGAGTTCCTCAACACTTACAAAATACTGGCAACTTTAAAATCTTAACCTTCCTCATTTATTACCACCTCAAAACCTACTTTCTCCAGATCTTCCCAGAACCTTGGGTAAGATTTTCGCACGACACTAGGTTCCTGCATTTGTACCGGCTCCAGCAGTGCTATTGGTGCAAAGGCCATGGCCATGCGGTGATCCTGGTACGTGCGGAAAGACAATTCCTTTCGGGTGAGCAGGGCCGGCTCCATCCGGAAAACGCCCGGCGTAATTTCTTCCAACGAGGCGCCCATACTTAGCACCTCAATCTGAAGCGCCTGAATGCGGTCTGTCTCTTTGATGCGGAGGCTTTCAAGACCGGTCATTTCCAGCGTTACGCCAAGCGCTGCACACAGTGCCACAATGGTCTGTGCTAAATCCGGGCAGTCCGAGAAATCATACGCCAGGTACTTTTCGTGGTGCTTTTTAGTGAGATGCACGCCTTCTACTGTAAACGAAGTATAAACGCCCAGCCGGTCCATGATCTCCACAATCGCTCTGTCGCCCTGAAAAGACTGCTCTTTGAGTCCCAGCAAAGTTATGTCTGCCTCACGGGCCAAGGCCACCAGGCTATACCAGTAACTGGCAGCTGACCAGTCCGACTCTACGCTAAACTCGGCAGCTTTGTAGGCCTGATGCGGTACGGTAATGCTGTTGCCCTCAAACGTAGCCTCCACGCCAAAATGCTTCATCAGCGAAAGCGTCATTTCAATGTAGGGCCGGGAACCGATCTTGCCTTCTAACTCCAGTCTGAGCCCCTGCGGCAGCAAGGGTCCTACCATCAGCAACGCGGAGATATACTGGCTGCTGATATCGCTACGCACGCGCAGTTGGCTGGTACCATTGCCCTGAAAGCCTTTCATCTTGAGCGGCGGAAACCCTTCTTCTCCAAGATACTCTATACTTGCTCCCAGTTCCCGGAGCGCCTCCACCAGCACTTTCAGCGGACGCTGGCACATGCGTTCTGTGCCCGTCAGTGTCTTTTGCTGGCCTGTAACAGCATAGTAGGCCGTCAGGAAGCGCATCACAGTGCCGGCGTCTTCAGCGTTAATTGTTTCGTTGTCGCTCTTTAGCAGGCGCTGCAGCAGTTGCGTATCATTTGCTTCCGACAGGTTGTGCAGCGCCGACTCCTGTCCTGCCAGGGCGGCAATGATCAGGGCGCGGTTGGCCTCGCTTTTGGATGCCGGCAATTTTATACTTCCTTTCAGAATACCACTGGGGTGACGCAGCGTAAGACTTTGACTCATAGTAAGATATAATAGCGTAGTGATTCCTGGATTTCCTGCGGAGTTACAGGTTGGTCATAAACAGCATTTCCGATGCCGTTTAATAAAGTACAATTAATCGTGGAGTGGGTATTCTTTTTGTCCTGCAGCGCCAGCTGGGCGATGCTTTTAATATCCGCATCCGTTAGCGATACTTTCTCATACACCGACAGCAGGAAAGTCTCGATCTTGTCCAGCTCTTTCTCCGACAGCAGCTCGTGCTTTACGGATAGCCATGACTCGCAAAACATTCCTACGGCAACAGCTTCGCCGTGCAGCAGTTCGCGGCCTCCCTGGCCCATCAGGTAAGTTTCAACGGCATGTCCCACGGTATGGCCAAAGTTCAGCACCTTCCGGTATCCGCCCTCCAGCGGGTCTGCCTCCACAACTTGCTCTTTTATGGCTACCGACTGCCGGATCAGTTCCTCCCAGTCTTCGGTGAAAAGGCCAATTTGCCGCTGCTCCTGAAAAGCCGCCGCATCAGCGATCAGCCAGTGCTTAATAATTTCGGCATAGCCTGACTTTATCTGCCGCTGCGGCAGCGTTTGCAGGAAAGCAGGATTAATGAATACCGCCTGCGGCTCTTTGTACACGCCAATGTGGTTTTTAAGGCCATGAAAGTCGATGCCGGTTTTGCCGCCCACACTGGCATCTACCTGCGCCAGCAAGGTGGTAGGCACCTGCACAAAGTATAAACCGCGCTTAAACACCGCCGCACAGAACCCGCCCATGTCGCCGATCACGCCGCCGCCCAAGTTTACAAGCACTGCCCAGCGGTCCAGGTGCAGTTCCGTCATGCGCTCCCAGATGTATTCGCAGGTCTGCAGCGTTTTATACTCTTCCCCGCTCCTGATTTGTATAAGGTCGTGCTCGGGCAAATATGGTTTTAACAGCGGATAGCAATGCAGAAGTGTATTATCGTCTGCCAGCACCACCACCCTGCTAAAGGCCCTGTTGCGCAGCAGCTCCAGCAGTTCCTGCAAGGCGTTACGCCCTATATGTATGGTTTCGGTCATATAAATATTGCTAAAACAAATCCGTTATACGATGCTCCTGCCCCGTTATTCATTCTCCAATTACAAGTAAATTAACCAAGGAGCAAGGTATTGATTTGGCATACCCCTGCATGCTTTACGGTTACCTGCTCCAGCACATGTTAGCCGAAAAGCTGTTTTGAACCTACCAAACCCTAAATTAAGGCTTTTTGCGAAACTGCATGCGTTAAATTGTACGCACAACAGGTGCGCTGGCACTGCATACGGCGAATATACTTCCACAGCAGCTCTTTTACTCGCAGCATCGGCCCACTTTTCACAAGGCTGGTATTAACAGGTGCCGCGCCCGCTCCTACGAACGCCAACACGCCTAAAGCTGTACCGCCATACGGGAAAACCGGCCTGATTCGTGCTATTCGTATAACTGAAAATAGTACTGACTAGCCGTACAACTATCTTGTAAAGTGGTTGTGAACTGTAGCCGATCAGCTATCTTTGCACCACTAATTTAACCCTACATGAACCCGGTTACCAACGTTTCTTTTGATAATACTGCTGTCGCATTTTCTTCTAAATCCGATGCGGAGCTTTACAAAATGTACCTGCTGTTTCAGTCGATGAACAGCAACACATTTGTAAAAATAGGTGGAGGCCTGCTGAACGCGGCGATTAACCTACACCTGCCTGTTAAGTTTATGATCAAGCCGACCATCTTCAACCATTTTTGCGGCGGCGAAACTATTCAGGAGTCGGAGCATGCTATACAGGAGCTGGCCAAATACCATATCGGCACCATACTGGATTATTCGGTAGAGGGTGAAGGTGATGAAAAAAGCTTTGACGCCACGCTGCGCGAGCTGTTGCTTACCGTGGAAAAGGCCCGCGGCGATAAACGGATTCCTTTCTCAGTATTCAAGGTAACCGGCTTAGTTGATATTAACCTACTGGAGAAGGTACAGGCCAGAAAAGAGTTGAACGCGGCAGAGCGCGGCGCTTTTGAGCGGGGCCGCGACCGGGTAAATACTATCTGCCAGCGCTGCCACAAAGCGGGCGTGCGGGTATTTATAGATGCCGAGGAAAGCTGGATACAGGAAACGATCGACAACCTGACGTATGAAATGATGGCGCTTTACAACAAGGAGACAGCCATTGTTTACAATACTTACCAACTATACCGCCACGACCGGCTGGACGTTATCAAACGTGACTATGAAGAGGCGGTGAAACAAGGTTATTACCTTGGCTGCAAGCTGGTACGGGGCGCATACATGGAAAAGGAGCGCAAACGTGCTACCGCTGAAGGCCGCCCCAGCCCCATCAACCCGACCAAAGAAACCTCTGATGAGCTCTTTGACGAAGGCTTGCGCTTTTGTATCCGTCACCTCGACCGGATTTATTTCTGTGCGGGCACGCACAACGAGGCAAGCTGCTATAAGCTGATGCAGCTGATGGGCGACAACTTTATAGAGCCGAACGATGAACGCGTATACTTCGCCCAGCTCTACGGCATGAGCGACAATTTATCCTACAACCTGGCGCACAACGGCTATAATGTGGCCAAGTATGTACCCTATGGCCCGGTAGAAAAAGTAATGCCCTACCTGCTGCGCCGCGCCAACGAAAATACGGCCGTTTCCGGGCAAAGCAGCCGCGAGTTCTCGCTTATAAAAAAAGAGATGGACCGGCGTAAACGAGCCAAACGATCTAAGTAAGCACCTGTAATATAGCAAAAGCCGGCCTGGTGGAGCCGGCTTTTTTTTAAGTATGTTATCCACTTGCAGCAGCAGTTACCATACGGGGCATAAAAACAGCGGGGCTCCGCGCTAATGCACGGAGCCCCGCTGTGTGTTTCAGAACTATAAGTAAATACTCAAGTTCAAATTTTAATTACTGAACTACAGTAGTGTCAACAGTTGTAGTAGCAGCAGTATCTACAGTAGTAGCTTCAACTGGAGCAGTAGCATCAGCTGGAGTAGTTTCTTCTACTGTAGTCTCAGTAGCTTCAGTTTCAGTAGCAGCATCTTGGTTACCGCAAGCAGTGAAAGCAGTAAGAGCAACAGCAACGAAAGCGAATTTGAATAGATTTTTCATCTTGTGTTTGTGATTAAGTATTTTGGTTTCGATTTTCACTTCATACAAAATACTGCCCCAGGTAACCCGCCTTTCAGAAAAAAATTAAAAAGTTTTTTTCGGGTTACAAAATGATGCTTTTTGTATTAAAAAACAGAATGGAATGAAGAAGAGCTTGTATGATACGGATGAAGCGATCATAGAGGGGATCCGACATAATGACGACAGTGCGCTGGCCCAGTTGTACAAACTTCACTTCCCGATGATTTCTCACTTTATTCTGAGCAACAGCGGAACTGACGACGAGGCAAAAGACATTTACCAGGAAAGCGTGATTGTTTTTTATGAGAAGATAAAAGACAACACGCTGGAGCTGAGCTGCCAGATCAAAACGTACCTCTATTCAGTTTGCCGGCGGCTGTGGCTGAAGCGGCTTGCTGAGAAAGGCCGCTTTGCCAGTAAGCTGGATGATTCGGAGAGCTTTATGCGTGTGGAAGAGGACCTGCCTGAGCACGAAGAGCAGGAACGGCAGTTCGGGGTAATGACGGCAGCACTAGAGCAGTTGGGAGAGCCTTGCCGCAGTTTACTGGAAGATTTTTACATCCGGACACAAAATATGCAGGTGATTACCGATAGGTATGGCTACGTGAATACGGATACGGCCAAGAACCAGAAGTATAAGTGCCTGCAACGCCTGAAGAAGTTATTCTTTGCCACCTATAAGCCCGAGGTATAACAGGGCAAACCAGCATTCAGGGTTCAGCAAAACCCACAAGAGGACGACGATGTTAGAATACCGCACTTACGAGCAAATTGAACGCTACCTGAACGGCAATATGGCCGCGGAAGAGCATGCCGCTTTTGAGGCCTTGCTCCGCACAGACGCACGCTTGGCAGGGCAGGTGCGCGAACACAAGCAGTTGCTGCAGGCTTTGCAGCAGTATGGCCGGCGCAAATCGCTGAAAGAGCAGCTTAACCGCCTGCACAGCACCATGGAGCAGGAAAACCTTCCGGACGATTCACCTGTTCCTGTGGCTTCCTCTCCGGCTGCGGCTGCCAAATGGCGCGTGTTTATCAACCGCCATACCCAGACAATGGCAGTAGCTGCCAGTGTGTCGCTGCTCTCTGTATTTGGCACCTTGTGGAGTGTGCAGCAAATACGCAAGCCGGTGCAGCAGCAAACAGCCCGTTATGTAGAGCTCCGCCGCGAAGTGGAACGCCTGAAGAAAACACAAACTGCCATTATCAACGGTATCAATGATGCCTCTAAACCGGCTGCTACGCGGGCTGCAACATTCAGCGGCACTGGCTTTGCCATCAGCGCGGACGGCTACGTCGTAACCAACTCGCATGTGGTGGAAGGCGGCGACTCTATTTACATCGAAAATAACAAGGGCCTTAAGTATAAGGTAAGCGAAGTATACCGCGATCAGATCCATGACCTTTCTATCCTGAAAGTGGAGGACCCGAATTTTAATGGCTTCAGCAAGCTGCCGTATACATTTAAAACTGCAGAGTCTGATCTGGGTGAGCATGTATTTACGCTCGGGTATCCGCGGGAAGATATTGTGTTTGGCGAAGGCTCCCTGAGCTCTACCTCCGGTTTTGAAGGCGACACAACAGCATACCAGATCTCTATACCACTTAATCCCGGCAACAGCGGTGGTCCGCTTCTGGATGATAAAGGTAACATGATTGGGGTGATCAGTGGCAAACAAGCCGGCCAGGAAGGAGCTGCTTTCGCCATCAAGTCAGCCTACCTGCTACAGATGGTGGAGGAGCTGCCTAAAACAGCCGCTATCGCTCCGCTTATACTCCCGAAAAGTAATACTTTAGCGGGTTGTTCACGCCCGCAGCAGCTTAAAAAATTAAAAGACTACGTATTCGTGGTTAAGGTATACAATTAATTAGTCAAGGCCTTCTATACATAAGTATAAGGAGGACTTGACTCGCTTTCTCCTCTCTGTTTTGCTCCCCTGGCTTAACATTTTCTCATAAAAAGAGTTAAATATATAGTGTATGGTAATACATACATTATCAATAAATTAACCGAACAAAACTATGAGAAAGACAATCTTAAAACCTATGGCCGCTTTTATAGTGGCCACCTTTACGCTGGCAGGGTGTGCCAGCTCTAACGACAATATGAACACAACCGCCATGGACGATACTGTTTCCATGTCGGAGACACAGACAATGGCAGGCTCTACTTCTGATGCTAACAATGGCAAGGAAGTAGAAGTAGGCATGGTAGCCTCTGTACCAGTAGCCGTAATGCCTATTGCAAGCCTGTCGATGGAAAATACAGTTCCGGTGGGCGAAATGTTCGAAGATGTGGATAACACCGAGCAGTATGATGTGCTGGCCTTGGCTCAGAAGAGCCCGAACCTCTCCACCTTTGTAAAACTCATCGAGCTGGCAGACCTGCAAAATGATCTGCAGCGTGTGGGAGATGTAACGATTTTTGCTCCAACAAACGAGGCTTTTGCCAAGCTGCCCCAAGACCAGTTGAAAATGCTGTTAGACCCGGCCAACAAAGCCCAGCTGATGCAGGTGCTGCAAGCACATGTGTTGCCTAACAAAGTGGCTTCTACTGAGTTTAACACCATGCAACGCATCACACTTTCTGACGACCGCTATATTCCGGTAGATGTGTCGATGAACGGAACCGTTGTTACTATTGGCGGTGCTACCATTGTAAAGCCAAACATCGAAGCGTCTAACGGTATCATACATGTTGTTGACAATGTGATCTTGCCGCAACAAGTCGCTCAGGAAGACTCTGGTTTATAATATCGTGGAAGAAGTATACAGAAGAGCTTTTCCTTTTGGAAGAGCTCTTCTGTTTTATTTTTCCTTATACAGACCACCAGATGTGCTTCAAAGCATTTAACAACCTATAGCTACCCACCTGTTCAGCTTCCTGTTTTTATACCAGAGCGCCAGGTGAAAAGCAGCTATACTTTATACTTCCCCTTAAATGGGGTGATCAAATAATTTACAAAACTTAAACTCAAATACTATGAAAAAGAATCTTATAACTCCTATAGCTGCCATGGCGATAACAGCCTCTATGCTGTTTGGCTGTGCCAGTTCGAATGAAAATATGGACGCTACTGCCACCGACAGCACTACTATGAGCGAAACGCAAACAATGGGTGGCGATATGCAGAACAGTACCACCACAACAACATCGGACATTTCTGCTACCAACACCACAACAGACATGGCCGGCAGCTCAAGCGCTGCTACAACGGATATGTCGTCTGACATGAACTATACCACCATGTTCAACGATATCAGCAACACGAAAGCATACGATATACTGGCGCTGGCAAAAACGAATCCGCACTTATCTACTTTTGTGCAGCTGATGGAAACTTCCGGCCTGGCAAAAGGCTTGGAGCGTAGCGGTGCCTCATTTACCGTATTTGCGCCAACAAACGAAGCTTTTCAGTCGCTTTCTAAAGAAACGTATGACAACCTGACGGACCCGCAGCATAAAGCAGAGTTGGTAAAGATCCTGCAGGCGCATGTGCTACCAAACAAGGTGATGTCATCACAGTTCAACGAAACGCAGCGTATTGAAACAGCAGATGGCAACTACATCGCCATCAGCACGAACACTAGAGTTGGCTCTAATGCTCCTGTTACAGTTGGCGGAGCTACTATAGTTAAACCGGACGTAGAGGCTTCGAATGGCGTACTGCATGTAGTAAATGCGGTAATTATGCCAGAAGAAAATAACACGCCAGGTGGCATAATCAGGCAATAACATTGCATTAACAAGTATAAAAGTAAAGGGGCTCTTCCAGTGAAGAGCCCCTTTACTTTTATACTTGCTTTATACTTAAAGGTGCTGAAGAAAGGTACTGTTTTAAATTAACACATCTCAGTGCACTTCAAATCGGTATAATAAGAAAACCAAGCTTATAAAACAATGATGTATAAAATGACTTTACAACTTGTGGTACTCCTGGCTGCAACAAGCCTGCTGAGTGGCTGCGCTACCTCCGATACGAACATGGAGACCGAAACAGACACCGTGGGAACAGTGCCTGAAATGGAAAATCCGGCGAACCCGGACAAAACACATGATACAGAAATGTATCCGCCGGACAGCGTTGGGCAAGCTACAGTTTCAGCCAGCAACCCGATCGGGCGTGAACAAAACATTGTGGCCCTGCTGCAGAGCGATCCTAACATGTCGACATTGGTGAAACTGATACGTGCCGCTGACATGATCACCGTATTGGAAAGCCCCGCCACCTATACCTTATTTGCACCCAATAATGCTGCTTTTGCAGCCCTGCCTGCCGGTACTTTAGAAGCGCTGGAGCGGCCGGACAACAAACTGGAACTGACACGCCTGCTGCAGGCACATCTGATACCCAACAGGGTGATGTCGTATGAGTTAAAAGATAACATGCAGATGAGCACTGCGCAGGGTGAAGCCGTTCCTGTGCAGGTAGATGAGCGTGGCATTGTGGTGGGAGGCGCGCAAGTGCTGACACCAGACATCAAGGCATCGAATGGCGTGGTACATATAATTGATAAGGTACTGGTGCCGAAAGAATAAAGCGGGCAGTTTTGGCTATCCTGCTTCTGAGGCCCGTTATGATACGCTGGAATAGGGCTGTCGTAACTATACCTTGCAGGAGCCGTTAGTATAACTGTAGCGCAGCTTATGCCTGCTATGCCGGTTTAAGCTGCAATGCAAAAACCGAACTTAACTATAACAAAAAAAACTATGATGAACAAAACAGATAACGCGGGTATGATGACCGCTATGTTTAGAGACCGAGAAAGTGCTGAACGTGCCTTTGAAGAATTACGTGCGCGCGGATATGACAAAGATGATATTAACGTAGTAATGTCGGATGAAGGCCGTAAAAGACACTTCGGAGATGACGATAAAGATGATACAACAGAACTAGGTAACAAGTCGCTGGAAGGCGCCGGAGCCGGATCAGCCATTGGTGGTACACTAGGTGCCATTGTGGGTGCCATTGCCGCAATCGGTACTTCTGTAGCGATACCTGGTTTGGGCCTGATTGTAGCCGGCCCGCTGGCAGCAGGACTAGCAGGTGCAGGTGCAGGTGGCTTAACAGGTGGCCTGATAGGCGCTCTGGTAGGTGCCGGTATACCTGAAGAACGTGCCAAAGTATATGAGACCGGTATCAAAGAAGGTAACATTGTACTTGGTTTTAAACCGCACAGTTCAGAAGATGCCCGTTACTTCGAAACGCACTTCCAGAACAACAGAGGAGAGCACATTTATTACTAACCTCTGGTAATTCATAAATAAAGCAAAAGCCGGGGATCCTTCAGATCCCCGGCTTTTGCTTTATCTGGCAGCCACAACACAGTACCGAAAGTCCTAATTACTGCAGCTTTCTGCTTGTATGATCAAACTATATGCATATTATTGAATATAACTTAATTGAAAGCCGGCTAAGTTTCGGTATATTGAGCACGCCAGTAAAATACCTGCAGAAAACATGAGCGCAGCCTATTGCTTAGCAAGCAGGCCACGCGTTATACAAGCGCCAGATGAACCGACTAAAGCACATCCTCATCATTGACGATGACCAGATAAATAATCTGTTTTCACAGATAGTGCTGGAGGATGCGAACATAAGTGATCTTATTTCTGTGTGTCAGAGCGTACCTGAGGCGCTGGAATTCCTATACAACATTACCTCCAACTCAGATACGCTTTTCCCCGATATGATTCTGCTGGATATCAGTATGCCCACCCTGGATGGCTTTGATTTTCTGGACAGCTACTATGCCCTGGGTTATCATACCCGCTACCAAACCTTTATCTCGATGTTTACTACATTTAAAGAGCAGGAATTCCGGGTACGGCTGGAGCAGTACGAGGTCGTGGTAGGTTTTATCAACAAGCCGCTTTCCATGCCGGCTCTGCAAAGTATACTTGCCATTAAAGCAGGCAGCAATCCGGAAAATAACCTGCCGTAGTTCCATTCACTTTAGGTCAGCACCAGCATTACGGAGTAACAGAAAATAGCTCAGCTTTGAACAGAGAACCGCTAATCGCTGCAGTACCTGTCTATACAATTGGCACAGCTCCTACCTTTTCGTTTTGGCGCCAGCCATTATAATATAGCTTTTAATACTGCCCATACGTGCTCGGCCAGTAGCTTCTGCCCTGCTGCATTCGGGTGCACGCCATCGGGCAAGTTCAGGTGGCGCATCCCGGCTACGCCTTCAAGCAGAAAAGGTATAAAGACAAGGTTATTGGCCAGCGCCAACTCCCGGAACAGCTTCCGGAACTCGGCAGCATAGCGACCGGGCACAATGTCAGGTATCTCCATGCCTGCTAATATCATCTTTACCTCGGGGTAGCGGAGTTTCACTTTATCAATAATGGTCTGCAGGTTTTGACTTGTTTCCCGGGCCGGTATGCCGCGCAAACCGTCGTTCGCTCCCAGCGCCAACACAAAAATATCGATGGGCTGGTTAAGCCAGCGCTCTACACGGTGTATGCCGCCGGCTGTGGTGTCGCCGCTCAGGCCGCCGTTCAGTACCTGGTAGGCATTTCCGTTTTCCTTCAGCCGCTGCGCTATCAGCGAGGGGTAGGCTTGCGCAGCAGGCAGCCCATACCCTGCAGTTAAGCTGTCACCAAAAAATAAGATTGTTTTCATGTACCTTGTTTAAAAGAAGAGTGCCTTCCCACTTACCCGCTCCAGCAAAAAAGGGTTGCCCGCTAGGGCAACCCTTTCAGTAGAAAAGCGGCGGTACTTACTCAGCAGCGTCTTTCATCTGGCGCAGGCGCTGGCTAGTAGCCAGCGAGGCCTGCTTCTGTTTCTCTACCATCTGCACAACTTCGCGCGGCAGCTCTGCCTTGTGTTCCAGCGCATCGTTGTAAGCTTTCTGCGCCCACTCCTCCCCTGTCAGGTTCGATTGGATTACTGCTTCTTCGTCGCTGCCGGTTACGGTAGATTTCACATCCATCCAACCCCGGAATATTTTACCTTTGGTAGTCGTACTATGCTCAGTATCTCCCCCTAATCTGCTGATCGTGCTATTGATCTCACTAGCGAACTGGCGGCTCTGGTTGATCAGATCCTTATAGTAAGCCTGATGGGCTGGGTCTTTCGTCATCTCTGCGGCATGCGTATACCCCTGCGTTCTATCGTTTACAAAAAGGTTAAGTTCCTGAAGAACATCTACGGTCTTTTCATTGTTGTTATTCATAGTTTGGTTTTAAATGGTTAAAAAGTGTTACTCTCTTTGTAACAAGCATCGCCTTCAATTTGTTATACTTATACTACCGGCTCCAGCAATTTGCCGGACCTTCTGCACATTGTGTTTTGGCAACTTTTATACTACATTACAAAATCTTAAACTTAATCGCTGCCCTCGCACAATCTACGGCACCACTTTTGCGTATTGTAATTTAGTTCAACATACTTATTTAGATGCTATCCTTGACAACCCGATTCAAAATTATATTATCAGTTCTGGCAGTTGTACTGCTTTCTGCTTCCTTTATTCTGTATAACAGAAGCACCGGCATGCCAGATGGGAAGAATGAAATTCTGCTTAAAGCGCTGATGCAGGGCCTGAGCACAGGCCATTATCAACCTGAGAAAGTAGATGATGCTTTCTCTAAAAAAGTGTTCAAGCTTTACTTAGACCGCCTGGACTACAACAAGAAATTTTTGCTGGCCTCTGACGTAGACAAGCTGCGCAAGTATGAAACGGCGATTGATGATGAGCTGAATGAAGGATCATACGAATTTTTCAACCTCTCTGCTGACCTGATGGACCAGCGCATCAAAGATTCGCAGGCATACTATAAAGAGATTTTAGCCAAGCCTTTCGACTTTACAAAAGATGAAAGTGTAGAGTTGGACGGTAAAAAGCTTGCTTTTGCAAAAGACGCTGCAGCCCTGAAAGAAGAATGGCGTAAGCAGTTAAAGTATCAGACGCTCACCCGCCTGGCTAGCATCAAGGAAGAGCAGGAAAAGGCGATTGCCAACGGCGATAAGTCTGCTGTAAAAACCCCGGAGCAGATGGAGAAAGAAGCCCGCGAAAAAGTGCTCAAGTCTTACAACGACCTGTACGACCGCCTCTCCAAAGTCAACCGCGACGATAGGCGCGCGACGTTCATCAATGCGATCACCAACGTATATGACCCGCACACCGACTATTTCCCACCAAAAGATAAAAAAGCGTTTGACATTGAATTTACCGGCCGTCTGGAAGGTATAGGCGCCACTTTGCAGGAAAAAGACGGACAGATTAAAGTAGTGGACATTGTACCTGGCAGCCCCTCTTACCTGCAAGGCGATCTGAAGCCGGGTGATGCCATCCAGAAAGTAGCGCAAGGCGATCAGGAGCCCGTATTGATTGAAGGCATGCGTATTGACGATGCCATTCAGCTGATTCGTGGCAAGAAAGGCACCGAGGTTCGCCTGACGGTGAAAAAACCAGATGGTACCACCAAAGTTATCCCGATTGTACGTGACGTGATTGTGATTGCCGATACGTATGCCCAGTCTGCAATGGTGAATGATAAAGCGAAGATCGGTTACATAAAGCTGCCTGGCTTCTACGCCGATTTTGAAAATAATGGTGCGCCGAGCAGTGCCGAAGACGTGAAGCGTGAGATTGCCAAACTGAAGGCTGCCGGCATGAAAGGCCTGGTGCTTGATCTTCGGAATAACGGCGGCGGTTCCCTGGCCGATGCTGTTCAGATGAGTGGTTTGTTTATTGACAAAGGCCCAATTGTACAGGTGAAAACAGCTACCGGCAAAGCCGTAGTGCTCGATGACCGCGACCCACAGGTACAGTATGATGGCCCACTGGTGATTCTGGTAAACTCCAACAGCGCCTCTGCCTCTGAGATTCTGGCAGCTGCCATGCAGGACTACAACCGCGCCGTGATCATGGGTACGCCTACTTATGGCAAAGGCACCGTGCAGCAGTTCTTTGAGCTCGACGATGCCCTGCCTTCCCAGTTCAACGCCTTTAAACCTTTTGGGGCCCTGAAGCTGACAACGCAGAAGTTCTACCGCATTAACGGCGGCACCACCCAGCTGCGTGGCGTTACGCCAGATGTGATTCTACCGGATTTATATAGCCAACTGGAGTTTGGTGAGAAGGAAAATGATTACCCGCTGCCATTTGACGAGATCTCACCGGCCAACTATAAACCATGGCCTAACACCAAGCTTAACGTTGCCGCCATCAAAGCAGACAGCCGTAGCCGCATTGATAAAAGCAACAGCTTTGGCCTGATTGAGAAAAGCGCAGCACGTCTGAAGCAACAGTCGGATGATACCATGCGCTCGTTAAAGCTGGACAAGTATATGGTGGAAGAGAAGCAGAATGAAGCTGAAAGCAAGCGCTATGAGGAAGCACAGAAGCTGGCACCAACACTTGATGTGGTGCGTCTGCCACAAGACCTGCAGGCCATTGGTACCGATACAGCCAAAGTAGCCCGCAGCACAGAGTTTCTCAAAGGCTTGAAAAAAGACATATACCTGGAAGAGGCAGTTAATGTAATTGAAAAAGACATGATCTAAGCCTCCTCTCCGGAGCAATACCAAAACGCTGGCTATGAGAAGTAGCCAGCGTTTTTTATATTACCCCATCAAACGAACAGATATGCAAAATATATCTCTATACTTCCGAATGCACCGCAATAAACTGGTCCGTATGGCCTGGGTATTACTGATTTCGCTGCAGCCGCTGCTGTTTAGTGCTTGTACTGGTAGTTCCAAGGTGCCTGATGCTGCCGACCGCGGCTATATTGCCGATAAGGCGATGGTGGTATCAGCGCACCCTGATGCCTCGCGCATAGGAATGGAAATTCTGCGGAAGGGGGGCAATGCCTACGATGCTGCTGTGGCCACGCAGTTTGCTCTTGCCGTCGCGTTTCCGGTAGCTGGCAACATTGGCGGTGGCGGCTTTTTAGTTTACCGCGACCACAACGGCCAGACAGGTGCATTGGATTACCGGGAGAAAGCACCCGCCGCTGCTACGGAAACCATGTACCAGGACAGCGCCGGCAATGTGATTGAAGGGCTCAGCACCGGCGGCCATTTGGCAGCAGGCGTGCCTGGCGCTGTAGATGGCATGGTGGCGCTGCACCGGAAGCTGGGAAAGCTGCCTTGGGAAGCACTTGTGCAACCAGCGATAGACCTGGCAAAACGGGGTGTGGTGCTGTCGGCGAAGGAGGCCGAGGGGCTGAACAGCAATAAAGAGAACTTCATCCAGTTTAACAAGCATATGCCGTACCTGGTGCGCGACCGCGAGTGGCAGGCAGGTGATACATTACACCACCCGGCGTTGGCGCAAACGTTGGAGCGCATCCGCGACAGAGGCCGCGAAGGCTTTTATGCCGGCGAAACAGCTGCTTTGATTGTGCGCGAAATGCAGCGCGGTAATGGCATTATCACGCTAGAGGACCTGCAGAACTATCATGCCACCTGGCGCACGCCGGTCACCGGTAAGTATAAGGATTATAAAGTAATCTCTATGTCTCCGCCTTCCAGTGGCGGTATTGCGCTGTTGCAACTCCTAACCATGATGGAGCCTTACGACCTAAGCAAGTATGGCTGGCAAAGTGCCAAGAGCGTGCAGCTGATGACAGAGGCCGAGCGCCGCGTATTCGCTGACCGGGCCAAATACCTGGGTGATCCGGATTTTGTGCAGGTGCCCGTGCAGCAGCTTTTAAACGAAGCCTACCTGAAAGACAGGATGGCTACCGTTGACCTGGCCCATGCCACCCCATCTACTGCCATCAAAGCCGGAGAACTGGCAGTGCACGAATCTGACCAAACGACACATTTTAGCATTGTGGACCCTGAAGGTAATGCCGTATCAGCTACTACCACCCTGAATGGCGCTTACGGCTCGAAAGTAGTGGTAGAAGGAGCCGGTTTCCTGCTGAACAACGAAATGGATGACTTCAGCGTGAAGCCCGGCGTACCCAACATGTTTGGCCTGGTAGGCGGCAAAGCAAATGCCGTAGCCCCTAACAAACGCATGCTCAGCTCTATGACCCCTACCATTCTGGAAAAGGACGGCAGGCTATACATGGTGGTGGGCACCCCCGGTGGTTCTACCATCATCACCTCCGTGTTCCAGGCTATTGTGAATGTGGTGGAGCATGGCATGACGATGCAGCAGGCAGTAGCCGCTCCCCGTTTCCATCACCAGTGGCTACCTGATGAGATCATGCATGAGCCAGATGCCATTGCACCCGACGTACGCGCTACCTTGCGTAGCAGAGGCTACGAGCTGCAGGAGCGAGGCCGCTACGGCCGCGTTGACGCCATTCTGGTGCTGCCTAGCGGTAAGCTCGAGGCTGGTGCCGATCCGCGCGGAGACGACGCCGCAGCAGGTTTTTAGGCAGGTTCACCGGCCTTTTGGCGCTTCGCTATAAAGCCGGCCACGTATACACCCATTGTAGCGATACCTGTCAGGGTCATCAGCCCGAAGGTAGCCGCACGGCGGGTGCGTACTTCTTTGGTGAACTTCAGCTCTGCGGCAGGCGCTACCGATTTAGCCAGCAGTATGCCCGTCATAACGGTTAGCAACGAGGTTACGCCCACTGCTGCATGTGCCACGGCCCTGTCGCCGGCTTTAACACCTGCATTTAGCAGCAGAAGTGCACCACCCGCTACCGGCGGAATCAATGCTGTTTTTGGGCGGTTTTCATTCAGAAAATAACTGGTAAGGCCGGCTCCGATCAGGGTAGCGGCGTTGGCTGTATTAGCTATATCGGGTCTTTCTATGATGTCCATTGTCTTTATTGTTTGATCATTTAGTGTACCTCCCGGAGCAACCGTAGGTTATACTTTCGTGCAGCAGCAAACAACAAGTATGCGGTTAGCTTCTTCCTTTTAATGTAAGCTTTGATTAACCTGCCCTTCTCAGGGAAGGGAGTTTTGCCTAACTATAGGTGATTCCCGCTTGTAAGGGGACAGGAGGGTTTATACCTGCAAAGCACTTATTGATCGTTACAGGTTTCTAATTCTCTCCGGTGCTCACAGTTTAGCCAGCGCATGCTCTATATCTTGTATCAGGTATTCGGGTTCTTCCAGGCCCACATAAAATCGAATCAGGTTTACAGGTAGATCTGTTTTCATGGTGTCTGAAGTATAAGTGGCCGATACCGGAAAGATCAGCGACTCATGCCCGCCCCAGGAAGCTGCCATCAGGAAACGTTTCAGGCTGTCGCAGAACAGGTCTACTTTGGTGGGCTCAGTAGTTTGTAGCAGAATGGAGAACTGCCCGGAATTGTTGTGCATCTGCTTTCGCGCCAGTTCATACTGTGGGTGCGAGGGAAGAAACGGAAAGAGCACCCGCTCTACTTTCGGGTGCTGAACTAAATAGTCCACCACCTGCCTGGCAGTCGCAGCTACACGCGCCATACGCAGCGGCAACGTGCGCAGGCCGCGCAGCAGCAGCCAGGCAGCATGCGGCGCCAGCACAGCGCCCAGTGTCATATACTCCTGCCGAAATATCTTATTTATACTTGCCCGCGCGCCGCACACCACGCCGCCCATCACATCCGAATGCCCGCCAATATATTTGGTACAGGAGTGCACCACCAAGTCTACGCCCAGTTTTATCGGTTGCTGATACAAGGGGCTGGCAAAGCTGTTGTCGATGATGGTGGTGCAGCCGTGCTCTTTGGCAATGGCTACTACAGCCGCAATGTCCTGCAACTCAAAAGTGAAAGAATTCGGGCTCTCTAAGTATAAAACTGTGGTGTTGGGGCGGATGGCCTGCCGGTAGTTGCCGGCGTCAGTGCCATCCACAAAGGTAGTCGTTACCCCAAACCGCAGTAGAAACTCGTGGAGCAGCTTATTGGTCCAGCTATAAGGATGGCGCACGCACACCACATGGTCACCGGCTTTTACCTGCGAGAGTACGGCTGCGGAAACAGCTGCAATGCCACTGCCAAAGGCCAGCGCATGCTCGGCTCCTTCCAGTGCCGCCAGTTTCTTCTCCAGTATGGTAACGGTGGGGTTGTTACCGCGCGAGTACATGTATTCGTCTACCTCATGCTGCATTTTGTGCCGCATCTCCGCCACAGTGCTGCAAGCAAAATTGCTGCTCTGGATGATAGGTGGTGCCACAGCATTAAAATACTGCTCCCGCTCTTCCCCGAGTTCATTGATGATGTAGGATATATCCATTTGCATGCTTTCTGCTGCTATTTTACTCCAAAAGTATACTTCAAGTTATACCGCTTTCCCCTTTAAATTAGGTCTTTCGAATTGCTAATTATATTAGTCTATACATTGAAACCACCTCCTCAGAAATAATTTTTTAAAATTGTACAACAATGTTAGCAACTAACTGATTGTCAATATAATAGTTAATGTTACATCAGCAAAAAACATACACTTTTTGCAACTCACTTTATACTAATTTTGTTAGTTATACATGAAAGAGAAAGAAGAAGAAAACGTATTTTCGATCTATCCGGAAGAGGAGAAACAAGCTGATCAGGAGTGGCAAAAATCCATTCCGGCCCAGATATTTCTCAACTACTTTTTCGCGATAAGTTATCACATCCAGCACTTCAACAGCAACGGCCTGGATAGCCTGGCATTTTTCAGGGAGGCAAAGCCGGAACTGAGCGAGCAGGACCTGGAAGCTGTAAAGCGTCTGCTGCTTAACAGCTGGAGCACGGAGTATGCGCTGCGTTCTACAGCGGAGTTGGGCGACGAAGCCTATATGCGCAATGCGCTGCACTGGACGTTTCCGCAGGCGTATTATGCGGTATTTGCCAGCCTGCAGGCGTTCCTGCATACGCGTGGCGTAAAAACCAACAACGAAGCCTGGGTACTACGCGAAGCAGGCCGCCTTGTGGTGAAAAATGCCTATCCGCAGGCGATGAGCTTTTATGCCGCCGGTCATTACGACGATTTTAACATCCGTCGTTTGCCGCTGGCGCACTATAAGCCAGGTTTGCAGATAGCAGGCAAGGAACTCGAAGCGCAGGCGCAGATTGGGCAATTCCTGAAAACCACACGCCGGCAGAAGGCAAAAGTTGTGCGGCAGCAGGTGCAGGCAAACCAGGCTACAGCTATCCGAAGCAGTAAAACAGGCGACGTACTGCAGAAATTTGGCCCGCAGCACTGGCAGCAGCTTACCTGGCGCATGGGTTATACTACGCTGTTCGACCTGATGGCACGTTTGCGCATCTCCTCTTCGCACCGCGAGATAGAGCGCTTCGTGCAAGCCGACATCGACTTCAAGTTATTCCATGAATCGCTGCTACAGCTTGTGAGTTACCTGAATGGCATACATGAGTGCTACATTGCACAGGCAATGGGCTTGCAGCAGTATGAGGCTTTTGTAAAAGAACTGCCCACTCACCTGCAGAATTCTTTTGTAACGGCACGCCTACAGCAGCAGATCAGCCCGCTGCTTAGCAGCGAATACCAACTGGGAGCAGCTGCTTAATACAGCTTATATTTCCTTCTATCGTATGCCCTTGTAGGTTCTGCTTGCAAGGGCATTTTTATGTCAGCTCTGCATAGGAACCTCTCTAACCGGCATAATTCACTACCCCCGGCAGCGCATGCTTTTGCGTTTATACTTCCTGCTTCCCTACAGCTGTTCAGGTATCGGGCAATTAATCGAGCAACCGCTCAACAAATAAACAATTACCTTTAAAAGCTGCCGAATATTTCCGAATTTTACATTTTGTTATAAAACATACACTTAGAGTATAAGAATCGCATGCAACTGAGCGAACAGGAACTACGCAGGCGCCATGAGCGCGAAGAGTTGGAGAAAATGGGCATCAACCCCTATCCTTCTGAAACATTTGAAGTTACTGCCACTGCCAAAGAGATAAAACAGCATTTCGATAAAGAGAAGAACAACTACCAGGAAGTGAGCTTGGCCGGCCGTTTGATGAGCCGCCGCATTATGGGCAAGGCTTCGTTTGCCGAGCTCATGGACAGCACCGGCCGCATCCAGATCTACGTGTCGCGAGATGATATTGCCCCGGGCGAAGACAAGGACCTTTACAATACGGTGTTCAAGAAAATGCTGGATATCGGCGACTTTATCGGTATCAAAGGCTATGTGTTCATCACGCAGGTAGGCGAAATATCAGTGCATGTAACTGAGCTCAAGCTCCTGACAAAATCGCTGAAGCCGCTGCCGGTCGTAAAGCGCGAAGTGGATGAGAACGGCGTGGAGCACGTGTATGATGCCTTCAGCGATCCGGAACTGCGCTACCGCCAGCGCTACGTAGACCTGATTGTAAACCCGGAAGTACGCGAAACCTTTAAAAAGCGTACGCAGCTGGTGAACTCCATGCGCCAGTACCTGAGTGGCCAGGGTTATCTGGAGGTAGAAACGCCAATCCTGCAGCCTTTGTACGGCGGGGCTGCGGCGCGTCCGTTCAAAACACATCACAATACGCTGGACATGACGCTGTACCTGCGCATCGCCAACGAGCTATACTTGAAGCGCCTGATTGTGGGCGGTTTTGATGGCGTGTTCGAGTTTGCCAAAGACTTCCGCAACGAAGGCATGAGCCGCTTCCACAACCCGGAGTTTACGCAGGTGGAGCTCTACGTGGCCTACAAAGACTACAACTGGATGATGAACCTGGTGGAGGAGATGGTGGAGAAAGTAGCCCTGGACCTGCACGGCACCACCGAAGTAAAGGTCGGCGACAACATCATCAATTTCCAGCGCCCCTGGAAGCGTTTTACCATGTTCGAAGCCATTGAGCACTTCACCAAGATCGATATTTCGCAGATGGAGGAGCCGGAACTGCGCCAGACAGCCGAGAAACTGGGCTTTAAAGTAGATCCGAAACTGGGCAAGGGCAAGATCATTGATGAGATCTTCGGCGAGACGTGCGAACCATACTTGATTCAGCCAACCTTTATTACGGATTATCCGGTAGAGATGAGTCCGTTGGCTAAAAAGCACCGCGACAAGCCGGGTCTTGTGGAGCGCTTCGAAGCCATCTGCAACGGCAAAGAAATTTGCAACGCTTTCTCGGAGCTAAATGACCCCATTGACCAGCGCGCCCGCTTTGAGGAGCAGTTGGAGCTAGGCAAACGCGGCGACACCGAAGCCATGGTGCTGGACGAGGATTTCCTGCGCGCTCTGGAGTATGGCATGCCGCCAACTGCAGGCTTGGGCATTGGCATCGACCGCCTAAGTATGATCATGACCAACTCGCATTCTATTCAGGATGTGCTGTTCTTCCCGCAAATGAAGCCGGAGAAGCAGGACGAATAACATTACTCTAAGTATAAAATACAAGCGCCCTGCAATATTGCAGGGCGCTTGTATTTTATACTTTATAATATGGGTTACAGGCCAGGTGTGTTCTTGGCTGTATCCGTCATGTTCTTCACTTCCTGATCTTCCCATTTATTTGGGTCGGTGTAAGGGCTCTTGTGTACTGTGCCTACACTGGAAGTGCTGGTTGAACTATCCTTTTTACCTGTCAGGCTGCTCACTTTTTCTTTTACCTGGTCTCCTACTTTAGTGGCGGAGTCCACTACCTGCTGCCGCAGCACTTTGCCTTTGTCGGGCGCCAGTAGCATTCCTGCCAGCACACCTACGCCAGCTCCTGCCAGCAAACCAACTGCCAGCTTTCCGGTACCCGAATCGTTCTGCTTGTGACTTTTGTGGCCATTTCCTGATCTGCTGAAGTCAGTGCTTTTCTGCTTTATCTGTCGTATGCTGGAGTTGCTGAAGTTTCCTCTTTCCTCCCCTAGTGTTCTGCATTCCATATTCGTTCTCATAAGTTTATTTTCTTTTAGGTTAATGTATGACGTACGTAATTAACAAAGTCATACTTTAATTAACGGGAGTGCTGCCTGAAGGTTGATAAGAAGCTCTTCTAAAAATTAAAGAAGGCCTGCTCCTAAACAGGAACAGGCCTTCTTTTAATGCGGCAAATGAAATTCCGGAGCACCTAACCTTTCGGAGGAAACCCAGGAAATCATGCCGATATATACGACAGTGGTATACTATACGCGGCCACCACTTGTAGAACCTCCGCCAGTGCTGCCAGCACCCGAAGTTCCGCCTGTTGTGCTGCCCCCGGTAGATGAACCACCGGTTGCAGTACCACCTGTTTTCGCTCCGCCTGATGCAGAAGAACCACCTGTATTAGATGATCCGCCAGTATTAGATGAACCACTGTTATTAGACGATCCACCGGCATTTGATGAACCACCGCCCATCACATCCCCGGCCATGTCGCTAACTTTGCTATAAGCATCCGTGCTCATATTTTTGATTTCATCCAGCCCCGCCTGCAGGTTTTTCTCTAAGTCTTTGCTTAGTTTGCCAGCCCATTTTTTCACGCTATCACGAGTTGCCTCGCCTGTATCGGGGGCCATTAGCAAGCCTGCGATAACGCCGGCACTTGCGCCAGCTAAAAGGGCAAGTAATACCTTTCCGCTATTGTCTCTCATAGTTCTGTTATTTAGAAATGAAAATTATTTTCTTTATCTGATGGTAATAACGTGAAGTATAGCATTAAGTTATATCTATACTTTAAAACGTAAGTATTACAGGATCAATCCCATAAAAAAGCCCGACCTGCTGCGCCGGGCTTTTTTAGTGCTATAGCCTATAGGTCTGAAATCAGCTTTACGATCTCGTCTTTTGTTTTGCCTAACCGGCGCTGCAGGCGGCCGAACAGTTCGTCTTCCTGGCCTTCTGCATACGTTAAATCATCGTCCGTCAGGTCGGCATAGTTCTTCTTCAATTGTCCTTTCACATCATCCCAGGAGCCACGCATCACCAGGCTGCTGCCGGCATCTGTCGTGCCACTGCTTTCCAGGCTGTCCATCCACTTTTTCACTGTACGCTCCATATCTTCCCCTACTTTCGAAAAGCTGCGTTTTACGCTGTCGCGGGTAGTGCGGCCGTTATCGGGGGCAAGCAATACACCGGTTACAATGCCGGCACCAATACCGGCCAGGGTAGCCAGCAGTATTTTTCCTTTGTCTTCGTTCATGTTCATTCTTCTTTTAAAGTTCTCTTTGTTAGCAAAGCGCCGTTTAGCTTGTTTGCCGCTGCCGGCATACAGAAAACGTTGGTTTATTTCTAAATTTACGCTTCAAGATAAATACGGCAGAAGCTTTGGTAAGTTCAGCTTTGGCCAGAGCAGCACCTCCGGGCGCCGGGCGCGTATAAGGTTCTGCGCCCACACCATCCTACTTATGAAAAGAATAACCGCGGCCATTCTCTTTGTTTTTTTGTGTGCCACGTTTGCCTGTACCAGCACTAAAGTGGCAACAGTCTGTATTGATCCTGCTAAAGTAAATCCTGACCAGATCTGCACTATGCAGTACGAGCCTGTGTGCGGCTGCAACGGCAAGACCTATGGCAATGCCTGCGAAGCCGACCGCGCCGGGCTAACCGCGTATACCCAGGGTGCCTGTGCCCTGAAACAATAATTTATACTTAGCTTTAAGACTATGAGCGACAAAAAATACTTTAAGCAAACAAAGCCGTTCCGGGTACCTACCCATGATGGTAAAATGATAGAAGAACATTTTGGCCATGCCTCCACCCGTACCTCCGGCTTTAGTGTAGCCCACATGATAGCTCCGCCGCATTGGAGCGAGCCGCACCAGAAACCGGAGTTTGATGAAGTGACCATTGTGCTGCGCGGCCGTAAACTGATTGAGATTGATGGGGAGGAAGTGGAAGTAAAAGCCGGCGAATCCATCCTAATCAAAGCTGGTGCCCGCATCCGTTACGCCAACCCATACGATGAGGAAACAGAATACTGGTCTGTTTGTGTACCGGCGTTTGATATCAACAGCGTACACCGCGAAGACGATTAACTTACCGGCTTTCTACTGAAACAGAGTAGCAATTGAGCTGGGCCCTTTCTGGTAAAATTCACCAGCACCGGGCTGCCAGTATACTTTCAACTTAACTAACCTACATGAAGAACACGTTTACAAGCCTGCTGTTAGCCGCCACACTCCTGACGGCATGCAGCCCAAACACTCCTGTCAGTTCCGCTGCCCCTATTGCTTCGGCGGGCACCGACTCCAATACTCCAGCCTTCGGTGCTATTACAGAAAGTGAGCTGCGCCAGGATCTCTTCGCGTTGGCAAGTGACGACATGCGCGGCAGAAGGGCCGGGTCTGCCGACGAACTCCGCGCCGCAGCCTGGGTAGCCGAACAGGCCCGAAAAGCCGGCCTTCTACCTGCCGGTGAGGACAGCACTTATTTCCAGTTTTTCCCGATCCACCGGGTGCGGGTAGCCGATAACAGCCAACTGAAAGTGGGCAATACAGCTTTGGCCTTGTGGAAAGATGCCTGGGTAGCATCGCCGGTACAGGCGCGCATTAATGCTCCCGTGGTGTGGCTGAACGCCCTGGCCGATACGGCGAAGTATAACCTGAAAGGCAAAGTAATTGCCATGCCGCTGCAGGCGCCAGACCCACTGCCTGCGCCGGGCATCAGCTTAAGTGGTTACCGCTATACTTTGTCGGCGTTGCGCCAACAGAACAATGCCCTTAAAAATCAGGGCGCTGCCGCCATTATACTTGTTGCAGACCCCACCTCTGAAGCAAGCCTGGCTTTTGCAGGACACGGTTTTGAAGAAGGGCAATACCTGCTGGAGAGTCCCTCCGGCCCCCGCCCCACTACCCCGCTTATACTTGTAAAACAGGAGACTGCTCCCAAGCTAAAGCAGGCCAAAGCCACGCTTACTGCCGACCTAACGCTGGAAAGCTTTATTTACCCGTCGGTTAACGTTGTGGCGGTTGCGCCGGGAGCCGACGCTGCACTCAAAAAGGAATATGTGCTCTACAGCGGCCACCACGACCATGACGGCATCGGCACGCCCATCGCCGGCGACTCGATCTGGAACGGCGCTGATGATAATGCATCTGTTAGTGTGGCGATGCTGGCCATTGGCCGGGCGTGGGTAGCGAACCCGGGCAAGCGCTCCGCCCTGTTTGTGTGGCATGGCGCCGAAGAGCGTGGCCTGCTCGGCTCTCGCTGGTTTGTAGAGCATCCTACGGTGGATAAAAGTGCTATCGTGGCTGTGCTGAACGGCGACATGATCGGCCGCAACGCGCCGGATTCAGCCGCACTGTTGGGCGCTACGTCCCCGCACCGCAACTCTACTACGCTGGTTGATGCTGCAATGCAGGCAAACAAGCAGTATACCAACTTTACGATAGATACAAGTTGGGATGATCCGAAGCACCCTGAAGGCTGGTACTTCCGTAGCGACCATCTTCCCTACGCCCGCGCCGGCATTCCGGCCATCTTCTTCACCACGCTGCTGCACCCCGACTATCATACACCAAAAGATGAAGCCGAAGGCATCGATATACAGAAACTGGCTAAGATGACGCGCTGGATGTATGCCACCGGTTGGGCCGTGTCGCAAGCGGCGCAACGCCCTGCCGTAGACCCGGGCTTTAAGCTGGAGCGGTAAGTATAAGTTGTTCCTTCCTACCGCAAATTTAGCGACATAAAGACTATAAAACAGAAGGGCCTTTGCTGGTTAGCAAAGGCCCTTCTGTTTTATACTTCAGGATGTGATATCCACATCATTTATACTTACTTTTGAATCATTTCGATGATGCCTTCCGAGATACCCATGCTGCTGAAGCCGCCGTCGTGCATCAGGTTTTGCATGGTTACCATGCGGGTCAGGTCTGAGAAGAGCGTGATGCAGTAGTTGGCGCAATCTTCCGCAGAAGCATTGCCCAGCGGCGACATTTTATCGGCATACTCATAAAATACGTCAAAGCCCCCTACGCCGGTACCGGCTGTGGTTTTGGTTGGCGACTGCGATACGGTATTTACGCGCACGTTTCTTAGCTGGCCATAACGGTAGCCATAGTTGCGGGCAATAGACTCCAGCACCGCTTTAGCCTGCGACATATCGGTATAATCAGGGAACACGCGCTGGGCAGCGATGTAAGAAAGTGCCACCACAGAACCCCACTCGTTAATGGCGTCCAGCTTTTCAGCTACTTGCAATACTTTATGAAAAGAGAGGGCCGAAACATCCAGTGTTTTCTGGAACCACTCGTAGTTCATGTCGCCGTACGATTTGCCTTTGCGGATGTTCGGGCTCATACCAATGGAGTGCAGCACAAAATCCACTTTGCCACCCAGCACTTCCTGCGCCTTTGTGAACAGGTTTTCCAGGTCTTCCACTGAGGTCGCATCCGCAGGAATGATCTCTGCGTTACATTCTTCCGCCAGCTTCTTGATCTCGCCCATACGCATCGCCAGTGGCGCGTTGGTCAGCACAAACTCGGCACCTTCTTCTTTGGCACGCTTCGCTACCTTCCAGGCGATAGACTTCTCGTCCAGTGCGCCGAAGATGATTCCTTTCTTTCCTTTAAGCAGATTGTAGGACATGTGTTTCTATTGTTATTTTAAATTGCTCGGTTTAAGGCGGCAATATAGTAATAAACCTTATAGCGAAAGCAACTCTTTCGCACTTTGATAGGCATTGGCGCTCGGGTTGGCTCCTGCAATCATGTGGGCAATCTCGTTTACACGCTCCTCTTCGTTCAGGCGCTTTACACGGCTGATGGTGCGGTCTTCCCGGTCTTCCTTGTATACAAAGTAATGGGCATTGCCTTGCGCAGCGATCTGTGGCAGGTGCGAAATGGCAATGATCTGGTGCTTTTGCGCCATCTGCTGCATCATCTTGCCTACCTTCACGGCCACCTCACCAGATATACCTGTATCAATTTCATCAAATACGATGGTCGGCAACGCTGTCTTATCAGCCAGCATATACTTTATACTTAGCATCAGGCGCGAGAATTCACCGCCCGAAGCCGCTTTGATAAGCGTTTGCGGCTGTGCGCCTTTGTTAGCACTGAACAGGATGCTGATCTCATCAGTACCGGTGGCAGTTGGCGCTACTTCATTGTGCTGAATCACGATGCGGGCGTTCGGCATGCCCAGGTCAGCTACCAACGTATAGAGTTCCTGCTCAAACGTATCAAACGAGGCCCGGCGCCGCTCCGAAAGTATGGCCGCTTTTTCGTGCACCTCTTTCTCCGCTACTTTCATCGCCTTCTCGGTTTTGGCAATGGCGGTATCCAGGTTCAGGACGCTGCCTACTTTTTCCTCCAGTTCGCGCTGTATCTGCAGTAACTCGGCAATGGTCAGGGCCTGGTGCTTGCGCTGCAACGTATAGATCAGGTTCAGGCGCTCCTGCACTTCCTCCGTCCGTTGCGGATCGGCTTCAGTATTACGCTCGGCATCTTCCAGCTCGCCTGCAATATCGTTGAGCTCGATCATGCAACTTTCGGTGCGCGTGCGCAGCTCCTCATACTTACCGGAAAACTGCGCCAGCTGCCCGATCAGGTGCACGGTATCTTTTAGCGCCGAGGTGATGTTAAACTCCGACTCTGTGAGGCTTTGCACGGCCTGGCTTAGCTTCAGCTTGATGTCTTCGGCATTCTCCAGCTGCTTCAACTCTTCCTCCAGCTCTTCCTGCTCGTGCTCCTGCAGGTTTGCCTCGGCCAGCTCGTTCAGCAAAAAAGCATGGTAGTCGTGCTCCTTTTGCGCCTGCGCCAGCTGTTCGGTCAGTTTTTTATAGTCATTTTCCAGCTTTTTATACTGGCGGTAACGCTCGTTGTAATCCCGCAGGTACGACAGGTTGCCAGCATAAATATCGAAGGTAGTGTTGCCCATGGCTGCCGTGTTGCCGGCATAAATATCCAGGATATTAAGCTGATAGCTCGTGTCGCCCAGTTGCAGGGTATCGTGCTGCGAGTGGATGTCCATTAGGTTATCGCCTATTTTACGGAGCACATCCAGGGTAACAGGTGTGTCGTTGACGAAAGCGCGTGATTTGCCGCTGGGGCTGATCTCGCGGCGCAGGATGCACTGGTTATCAAAGTCCAGGTCCTCGGCTGTAAACACCTCCTGCAGGTTGTAAGAAGAGATATCAAATACGCCTTCAATCACGCATTTCTCGTCCTGCTTAAACAGGAATTTAGAGTCGGCACGGTTGCCCATCAATAGGCCGATAGCACCCAGCATAATGGATTTACCGGCTCCGGTTTCGCCCGTAATAATATTGAGTACCGGCGATGGGTTCATCTCCAGTTTCTCAATCAGGGCATAATTTTTTATTTTAAGGTCTATCAGCATATTTTAAGACACAAGGCTTTAGCAGTAGAGTAAGAATTTTGCCTCTGCTAAAGTTCGATAATTCTGCTTTTTTGGTACGGAAAATTTGAGAAACTGTACGCGATAGTATGCCGGCAGCTTTTATACCTGCTCCGGTTAAAAGGGCGCCTCCACATCATAGATGACTTCATCGACCTGGTCCAGCGGCAACAAATGGCGGCTAAAACGTTGGTCCTGCAGCTGTAACTGCTCCAGAGTGAGCTTTTCCAGTAAGCCGTGCAGCACTACTCTGCTACGGAGCACCACCTGCACGCCAGGTTGTCGCAGCAGCTCATCGGCATGATTTACAAGGTCTTTGCGGAAGATGCGGATCTGGCGTTTGCCCATAGGTATACGAATTAGCACAGCAGCCTGCTATGCCCCGTGAAGATACGTGCTTTTCCGGAAATTCTAAAAAATTTAGCGTTTTAGCAAAACCTCGTATTTGCTGTTATTGGTAGGGTCTACCTGTGAGAGAATAGTGTAAGCCTGCTGTTTATCTGCCGGGGCAGCCGCTTTGAACATGTTGACCAGTTCATCGGCCTTAGCATCAAAGAACGAGCGGACTAACACGGAGCCTGGTTTCTGCTGTTGTAGCTTCTGCATGTCTTGCAACACGCTTAACACAGCTTTGCGCGCCTGTTCCGGCTTGTCGAGCATCAAATCCAACCCTTGCCGGTGCATGGTATACATGCCCTGGCGGAAAGGCGCAAACTGCGGGTCCTGCAGGTTGTCGATGAGCCAGTAACGGTTGCGGTTGCTTTCAAAGGGCTTCCAGCCTGGGTAGGCGGCTCCCTGAGAGGCAGCCAGGTTGAGGATGCTGCGGGCCTTATCAAAGTTTGGGGCTCCCCCCAACTTACCGAAGCTGTCATTGTCCATACCAATGATCATGTTGGCGTAAAAAGCCAGCATCGACGACAGATTGGAAGTATAATTGTTCTCTGCGAAGTCCAGCGGCTGCGCGTCACTGAACTGAAAAGTCCAGTCTTTATCTACAAACGAGAACAGCGTTGATTCGTAGCCGGTGCCATAGGCCGGCCGTACCGAGAGCACCTGCACATTGGCTTTAAACGTACCAATCTCAGGCATCTCCGTCAGGCTGATGAGCAAACGGCATTTGATTCGCTCATCAGGCGCGTAGGGCTGGTTGGTCCAGCGGCGGTTGTTCATAAATTCGAAGATGCGCGTCTGCATATCCGTGAACAGCTGCTTGTCGGTCGACTGTACCTGCTCGCTGTTCACCACCACATCACACTGCAGTTCCTGCGCGCGGGCTACCCAGGCCGAAAGGCACAGCAGCAGCATTATGAATATCTTCTTAGCCATGTAGTCGCTCCCAAATCAGACAGACGATATCCTCGGCCACTTCGCTCTTCGGCTTCAGCGCAAAAGGGGTAGTAGAGGCTTCTTCTATCACCGTTATTTTATTGGTGTCGTGCTTAAAACCTGCCCCCGGATCATTGAGGGAGTTAAGTACGATCATATCCAGGTTCTTCTTATGCAGCTTTTCGCGGGCGTTAGCGCCTTCGTTGTCTGTTTCCAGCGCAAAGCCAACCGAAAACTGGTCCGTTCGTTTCTGCCTACCCAGTTCTGCTGCTATATCAACGTTCTTAACCAGCGCTATTGTCAGCTCGTTCCCCGATTTCTTTATTTTTTTATCTGCTACCTCTTTCGGCCTGTAGTCGGCTACAGCAGCGGCAAAAACAAGTATATCTGCCTTTAGGGCACGCTCCCGCACGGCCTCATACATCTGGTTGGCGGTGGTTACAGGTATAACTGTAATGCTTGGGTGTTGTGCCAGCTGGTTGGTAGGGCCGGAAACTAATTGCACCTGCGCTCCATGCGCCGCAAAGCTTTCGGCCAGAGCATAGCCCATTTTGCCCGTAGAATGGTTGCCAATAAAACGAACCGGGTCGATGGGCTCGTAGGTTGGGCCGGCGGTCAGCAAAACAGTTTTCCCCTTAAACGATCTTTTGGTCACCTGCAAAAAAGTTCTCAAGCACTTGTATGATTTCTTCCGGCTCGGCCATGCGCCCCTGTCCTACCAGGCCGCTGGCCAGTTCGCCATAACCAGCCTCTATGATGCGGTTACCGTAACCCTGTAGTTTCCGGAAATTGCTTTGAACCGCCGGATGCCGGTACATGTCCAGGTCCATGGCAGGTGCTACAAACACCGGGCAGCGGGCCGACAGGTAGGTGGCGGTAAGCAGGTTATCGCAGAAGCCGTTCGCCATTTTAGCAACGGTATTAGCACTGGCAGGCGCCACCAACAGGGCATCGGCCCAAAGGCCCAGTTCCACATGGTTGTTCCATACGCCGGTTTCGTCCCGCACAAACTGGCTGAGCACTGGCCGCTTCGAAAGCGTTGCCAACGTGAGCGGGGTTATAAAATCAGAAGCAGAAGTGGTCAGGATTACCTGCACTTCTGCTTCTGATTTTACGAGTTGGCGAACCAGCAGCGCAGCTTTGTAGGCTGCTATACTGCCGCAAACTCCCAGTATGATTTTCTTTTGCCGGAGCATTAGCCTGTATTACAGGTTAATTTCTTCCTGCTGCTCTTCGTCCGGTTTACGGAAGTAGATGTTCTTCTCCAGAAACTCCTCAATAGCCAGGTTGGTTGGCTTCGGCAGGCGCTCGTAGTACTTGGATATCTCGATCTGCTCGCGGTTCTCGAAAACTTCTTCCAGGTTATCTACAGTCGTGGCAAACTCTGCCAGTTTGGAATTAAGCTCTTCTTTCAGCTTCACCGAGATCTGGTTCGCTCTTTTAGAGATAATGGCCAGGGACATGTATACATTACCGGTTTGCTCAGCAAGATCGGCCATGTTACGGGTAACGATAGATGATGGTACTATTGCCATATATACTAATTTATGAATTTGCTTGATTTTGTTTTTTTACTTTCTGCAGCTCTGCCAGAGCATTGTCGTAGATCTGCTCTGCATTACGCTTATACTTGCTCTCAGGATACTGATCTATAAAACTCTGGTAATAATCAATGGCCTCCTGATAGCGCTCCTGCTGCTTGCTGGCCACACTCTCCGTTGCAAAGCGGTACTGCGCATCCAGGCGCAGGAAAGAAGCCTCCTCGCTATACGGCGAAGACGCATGCTCTTTTATAAAGTTGTTAAACGCCACCACCGCAGAGCGATAATACCGGATCTGATAGTATAGCTTTGCATTATCGTACGATTTACGGTCCAGCTTTACATTCAGGTTTTCGATCATCGTATCTGCTTCCTTGTTCAGATCGCTGTTCGGGTAGCGCACCTTAAACTCCTGCAGGGCATCAATGGCGGTCAGGGTGCTGGTCTGGTCCTGCTCATAGCTCGGCGACTGGTTGTAGAGCGACTTGGCCTGCATAAACAGGGCCTGCTCGGCCAGCGGGCTGCGCTGGTAGGTATCGTAAAAATTCTTGAAATGGAAAGCACTCAGCAGGTAATCGTGCTGCTGGAAATACGTGTTGGCGAAGTAGAATTTCGCCTGTTCAGCCTCCGGCCTGCCAGTCATTAAAGGCAGTACCTGCTCAAATAGCTGGTTGGCCCGGTAGTAGTCGCCTTTCTCGTAGTACTGCAGGGCAGCCTTATACTTTTCGTCAACATTGTTGCTTTTAAGTATCTTCTGAAAGTCGCTGCAACCAGTAGCAAACAGCAACATGCCGATCAGGGCAATGGTATGGATTAAGCCTCTATTCATGAACGGGCAAAATTATAGAATATATGCGTGATTTACAAACCAGAAATATACGCGGGCCGCTGCAGCCTAAAGCGGCTTATTTTTTTTCTTCTTTTCTTTTTTAGACTTTTTGGCCGCTCCCTTGTCCGGCACGGCCTTCGCTGCGACGGGCGTTACTTTGGGCGCCACCTGGCTATGGAGCACCGATGCTTTGGTCGGCCGCAGCTCTGCCTGCCAGTTAAAGCCCTCCAGCTGCTTTTCTTCGGGCTTCAGTTCGTGCGGTGGTATAAAGCTGGCCTCAGGCTGCACCAGAAACGAGATTGTCTTCAACTTATTATCCCCGAACTTCAGAATCATGTTGCTGCAAATAGCCTTGTTCATTCCCGTTACGGCCGTGTCGCCTTCCAAGGCAAAGTATAAACTTTCGCCATTGCCATTTACATCTACCCGCTGGATATCGCCCTTGCGGAATTGGGCTACCATATCCCGCCCTTTTACCTGGTTATAGTTGCGAATGGTATCTTCAGAGGCAATAAAGGCATTGCTAAACAGGTACATCTTGTCGATGTTCTTGTTGCGCAGGTGAATACGGATAGTGTCTGAAACCATCTGGGTCCTGTCGTTCCACAGCACCGGCTTTCTATTCATGTACATCACCGAATCCGTGCGGTTAAAGCTCAGCGAATCACACTTGCCCTGCAGGTCCTGCTTGTATATTTTCACGTTGTGGTAGGCATACAGCATACTGGGCATCACAGGCGTTTTAGACTCCCGCGAGATCAGCGTATCAGCCGACATGTACAGCGTGTCCTTTTCCATCACCGTTTCCATTACCGGATTGCCGTATACTTTGGCCAGTCCTCTTTCGCGCCAGTAGCGCCCTTCTTTGCCGCGCACCGTAATGTTGTCTTTCAAGGACTTAAGCGTGACGTTCTGTTGGGCGAAGCCGTAACCGGTGTTCTGGTCATAGTATAGCTTATCGCCTCCCAGGCGGTATTCCGGTGTCAGAATATAGGCATTGCGTCCGAAATTGGATATTTTGGTAAGCGTGTTGTAGGTACCTTCCTCGGCATACAGGTCGCCCTGCTGCCCTTTGATCACGGTTGGCCCCTGGAAGTATACGACCTTGCTGAGCGTGTTGTACTGCATGTTCTCAGCGGTAATGTTGTAGTCTTTCGTGAACACTTTCACGTTCTGCTGAAAGTTGAACATCTTCGACTGTGTATCATAGGAGCCGCGCTGGCTTTGCAACCTGTTTTCCGGATCTACAATGGTGCCGCCCTCTGTATATACGGCTGTTTTAGTGGTCATATCATAGTCCAAGCTAGGGGTGGTGAGCGTCATACGCGGGTCTTTCATCACCACGTTGCCTACCATGCGGGCGGTGCGGGTATTGCCGTTATAGGTGGCCTGCTGCCCCGTCATCGTCACTGTGTCGGCCTGGTTTACGCGCACGTTGCCATACGCCTCCAGCACGTTGCGCCCCTTAAACTGGTACACCGAATCAGCATACAGGTAAGCATCATTTTGTTTGAAAGCAACGTTGCCATACAGCTTGTTTACTTTTTCGCCGTTGATAACGCCGCCGACCAAAGAATCACTTCCCGGCAGCAACTGCACCTCAGCCGACTGTGCCTGCACTTTGCCCGATGGCGTACTCTGTCCGAAAACTGACAGGGAAAGCAGGGTAAAGACAAGAGAATACAGTAGTTTTGTGATCTTCATTTGTTCTGCTGCAAAAGGCTGTTCGACCAAAGATAAAAGACGCGCAAAAGGAGCCCGTAAGAGTAAACGCTTTTGTTTTTTGCCAAATAGCTTTTCGTTCTATTTTAACTTCAAAATTACAAAAAATACCAGCCGCTTCCTTATGTTACAGAAAGTTTTAGGTTTTATACAAGCACAGCAGCTCTGCTCCCCTCAGAGCAGGATACTGGCAGCCGTTAGCGGCGGCATCGACTCGGTGGTGCTGTGCGAGGTGCTGCACCAGCTCAAGTATGATTTTGCCATCGCACACTGCAATTTCGGGCTGCGTGCCGAAGAGGCGGAGGCCGATCAAGTATTTGTCAAAAAGCTGGCCAAAAAGTATGAAGTGCCTTTCTTTACCGAAAACTTCAACACCGTAGCGTTTGCGCAGCAGGAAAAGCTCTCGATCCAGATGGCCGCCCGCACGTTGCGTTATCAATGGTTTGAGCAGGTGCGCCGGCAGGAAGGCTACGACTACATTGCTACGGCCCACCATAGCAACGACACCACCGAAACGATATTGCTGCACCTGACCAAGGGCACCGGCATTGCCGGCCTGCACGGCATTCCGCCACAGAACGGTGCTATCATCCGGCCGATGCTGGCTGTAACCAAAGACGATATTTACGACTTTGTGACGGCGCAGCGGCTGATATGGCGCGAAGACAGCTCCAACGAAACCACCAAGTACCAGCGCAACAAGATCCGCCACGAGGTAATTCCGGTGCTGAAAGAGATCAACCCAAACCTGGAGAAAACGATGCAGCACACAGCAGAGCGCGTGAGCCACGCCGAAGCTATTGTAGCGGGGTACATCGAAAACCTGCGCAGCCAAAGTATAACAGAAACGGCGGAGGCCGTGTATGTATCGCTGGAGCCGCTGCGCCAGGCCAAGGGCCTGCCCGTGGTGCTGCACGAGCTGCTGCGTCCTTACAACTTCAGCTACAGTGTGGTGCTGGAATTGGTAGAGGCGCTGGAAGGCATCTCAGGTAAAGAGTTCCTCTCTCCTACTCATACGTTGGTGAAAGACCGTGACCAGTTGGTGCTCACGCCCCGCGACCTGAGCAGCTTCGGCAGCATCCTTATCAACGAAGGCGATACTAAGGCGGAGGCCGGCACAGTACACTTCACCATCAGGTATGAAGCAGCCGATACTTATAAACTCAACACCAAACCGTATGTAGCTGCGCTGGATGCCGATCAGCTGCGCTTTCCGTTGAAAGTGCGAGCCTGGCAGGAGGGCGACTGGTTTGTGCCACTTGGCATGAACGGCAAAAAGAAGATTAGCGATTTCCTGATCGACCGGAAGGTACCGGCCAACCTTAAAAGCCAAATACTGGTACTAGTCTCTAACCAGTCTATTGCCTGGGTAGTAGGCCAGCGCCCTGATAACCGCTTCAAGGTGACAGAAAAAACGACGCGGGTCGTGGAGATAGGTATGAACCGGACTTCGTAACAGGCAGCACGGCTTCTGCAGCAGCAGTTTGGACCGGTTGGGATGCCCTACTTTTCAGGCTGAAAGTATAATTTAGTTTAGCTGTGCTATGGGCGGTGTGATACTTGCGCCGAAAGGTGCTATTCCCGATAGATTTTTCTAAATTTACAGGAGTTTATAGAATTTCAAACTAAAATAAACTATATCCGACAATGAAAGTAACCGTAGTTGGAGCTGGTAACGTTGGGGCAACATGTGCCGACGTACTGGCTTACCGCGAGATCGCGAACGAAGTAGTACTAGTGGATATTAAAGAGGGTTTTGCTGAAGGCAAAGCACTTGATATCTGGCAAAAAGCGCCTATCAACTTATATGATACCCGCACTGTGGGTGTTACCAACGATTATTCCCGCACTGCCGATTCTGACGTCGTGGTGATCACCTCCGGTTTGCCGCGCAAGCCCGGCATGAGCCGCGACGACCTGATCTCTACCAATGCGGGCATCGTGAAATCTGTTACAGAGAATGTGGTGAAATACTCGCCAAATGCCATCATCATTGTGGTTTCTAACCCGCTGGATGTGATGACGTATGCAGCCCACATTACCTCGAAGCTGCCCCGCACCAAAGTTATGGGTATGGCCGGCATTCTGGACACTGCCCGCTACCGTGCTTTCCTGGCCGAGGCACTGAACGTATCTCCGAAAGACATTCAGGCTGTGCTGATGGGCGGCCATGGCGACACGATGGTACCATTGCCGCGTTACACTACTGTAGGTGGTATTCCGGTAACCGAGTTGATCGAAGAAGATAAACTGAACGCCATTATCGAGCGCACCAAGTCTGGTGGCGGCGAACTGGTGAAGCTGATGGGCACCTCTGCCTGGTATGCCCCTGGCGCAGCCGCCGCACAAATGGTAGAAGCCATCGTACGCGACCAGCGCCGCGTGTTCCCGGTCTGCGTGAAGCTGGAAGGCGAATACGGCATGGACAATGTATACCTGGGCGTTCCGGTTATACTTGGCAAAAACGGCATCGAGAAAGTAATCGAACTGCAACTGAACGACGAAGAGCAGCAACTGCTGGAGACATCCCGCGGCCACGTAAAAGAAGTAATGGAAGCGCTGGACAAGATCAACGCCAACGCGTAGGCCTTCGCCATACTTAGTATAAACAGCAACGCCGCTCCTGTGCAGGAGCGGCGTTGCTGTTTATACTTATACTTGTTTATACCTGTAGCGCTCTCTAATAACTCTGTAAAAGAGCACCGTAAGCTCTGCTATATTTATAGTTTCGGAAGGCTTGTCCACTCATGCGGGTTCCAGGGCAAGGGTTTGGCTGCGGCAGTCGTGTAGGTAGCCTGTGCAGCATCCACTTGTACCAGCGTCAATACGCGCTCACCTATTAGCAGGTGGTATCGGGCGTTCTCTGCCAGTGTATCGAGCAGAGCCTGTGCGGTTTCCTGTGCCACCACATCCAGATGATGCAGCACAACGACCAGCCCGGCGCCGGTGATGTTAAATTCCGTTAAGCTGTCTTTCAGGGCATCCAGGTTACTGTCGAAGCTCTCCGGTAGCCGGAACCGTAACTTCAGGTCGGCCTGCATGGCTGCTTCATCTCCCCACCTGGAACAGTCGAACTCCACAACCCTGTACCGCTCTTTACGAAACCAGCTGATGTCGATGAGCAGGAACTCCGGGCGATGATACAGGCAGGCCCAGCCATTCCGGAGGATCTGCCAGTCCAGCCGCTGCCACTCCCCGGGCTCATTTCTGAAAGCTGCCATGTATACTCAGCTATCCTTTTGGCTGGCCTGAAAGAGCTTTTGTTTCTCTTCTTTGGAGAGGCTTTCATAACCGGAACTGGAGATCTTATCCAGGATGCGGTCTATCTCGTCCTGATCAGGTTTGCCGGGATAATTAGCGGAAGCAGTACGGCCACTGCCATTGGTGCGGGAAGAATAAGCTGCCTGCCGGTGTGTTACTTTAAGTTTAGGGCGCCGCGAAAAGAGCCTGCTGAAAAAGCCGGTTACGGCGAGTACCGGCCGGCCCAGGTCGTTGCCGCGCTGCAGCTGCCGGATGAATACCCAACCGATCAGGGCGCCGCCCAGGTGGGCCAGATTACCGCCGGCATTGTCGCCCACAGCGCCGGAAATAGAAAGCAGCAACAGAAAAGCCGCGATATACTTGATCTTGACAGGGCCGATGAGGATAAGGTTAAAAGAGAAGTCTGGCAGCAACGTCGCCGCGCCCACCACAATGGCCAGCACACTAGCCGACGCCCCGATCATCAGCGAAAAAGAAGCCCTGTCGGCAAAGTATGGGATAAAGTTGTAACACAGCAAGTATAAAATACCGCCGGCAATACCTCCCAGCACATACAGGCTCAGCAGCTTTTTATCGCCCAGGTACTCGCGCACCAGCTGCCCAAACCAATACAGGTTCAGCATGTTGAAGAGAATATGCAGGAAGCCTTCGTGCGTAAAGAAATAGGTGATCAGCGTCCAGGGGCGGGTAAAGAAGTACGCCGGCTCCGAGTTTAGGGCCAGGTAGCGCATCAGCAGGTTATACATGCCCGAGTTCTCAGACAAGTATAGGACGGTTCGCAGTACAATGAGCACCACAAACACGATCACATTGATCAGTATAAGTTGTTTAAGGGTATTATTAGGTTGCCGGAACGAGTCCCTGATATCTTCAAAAATGCTCATTATGGTCTGCTAATGTTCCTGGAAATTATTTCGTTGCCACATTCTCACAAGTATATACGCAAACAGCATGCCGCCCAGGTGTGCGAAGTGCGCCACATTATCGCCCGGCATGCGGTTAAAGCCTGAGTAAAGTTCAAAGGCACCGTAGATCAGCACAAAGTATTTAGCTTTAATTGGTATGGGCAGAAACAGTAGCATCAGTTCCAGGTTAGGGAACAGCATTCCGAAAGCCATCAGAATAGCGAATACAGCACCTGAAGCACCCAGCATCGGACTGTTATAAACGGTATTGTATACGCGGCTTACCATTTCTTTGCTGGCTTCCACATATTCTGCCTGGTCAGCATTGCGCAGGTATGCTACAGCCAGCTCCCGTCCTGCGCCCGGCCCTACATGGTCATCCATGTAGCTGTTAAACGCTGCCGGTGAGGGGTTTTCCAGGTAAAGAGATGTTTCCTGCTTCAGCCCGTTCAGTTCATAAGCGCGCGCACCGGAGTATAAGAGGCTGGCCCCAAGGCCGCAGATCAGGTAAAAAGCCAGGAACTTCTCGCCCCCCCAGTAGCGCTCCAGCATAGGCCCGAAAATAAAAAAGCTGAACATGTTACCAAACAAGTGTCCCCAGCTGCCATGCATAAACATGTGCGTCAGCAGCTGAACCGGCCTGAAATAATCAGAGCCGAAGTAGTGCAGTGCAAATGCTTCAGTGCTGATGATGCCCCCTAATTGCAACAGGAATACGACTACGTTTACGATCAGGATATTCCTGACCATCGGAGTGATGTTGAACATATTTCAATTGTTTCTTCACGTATACTTACCGCTGCGCAATAGCTATTGCGCAGCGGTAAGTATACTTGTTATGCATGCGTGGTTCGCTTAACCCCGATCGTGCTTTTTTATACTTGCTCCGGGTTAACAACCCAATAACCAGTTCTTTAGAATTCTGTTCAGCCTTTCAGAAACAACTCCTGCAACTGGCCCAGTTCTATAATCACCAGCGTTTTCTGGCCACCGGGGGTATAGTTGGGCACCTGGCAGGCGAAAAGCTTGTCTACCAGCGAGTTCATCTCCAGGTCTGTCATGCGGGGCTGCAGGCGCGAGGCCAGCCGCTTGGCCATAGCACGGGCCAAGTTCTCACGTTTATCCAGCTTTAACGTAGCTGAATTATTTTTGTATTGCTCGATCAGTTCCTCCAGCAACTCTTTCTCGTTGGGGGCATGGATGTCGGCTGGTATACCATTCAGAATGATGGTGTTGCCCCCGAAATCCTCGAACTGAAAGCCCATGTCCTGAAACTCCGCTGTGAGCTCTTTAATTAAGGCAGCATCAGCCGGCGGCAGATCAATGGTCTGCGGAAAGAGGAGCGCCTGAGAGGTAACGGATTTCTTCTGCAGCGTAGCCACATACTTCTCATACAAGATACGCTCCTGCGCAGCCTGCTGGTCCACGATCATCACCCCTGACTTAACCTGCACCAGCAGGTATTTCTGGTGAATCTGAATTGCTTTGGTAGCAGCGGCAGGCATATCGGTAGCAAAAGCATCGTCCAACAGCCCCATCCCCGACGAAGCAGAAGTATAATGCTCTCCCTGTGCCGGCTGCTCCCGCAGGGGCTCATACAGTTGCTCCCAGCCCCTGGAGGTAGCGCGTTTCGGGGAGGCAGCCGGAGCTGTAAAGCCCGAAAAACTGCTCCCGTTCTCCGTACGCGGCGCATCATCAAACTCGTTTTGCCCGCCTTGTATCCGGATGGGCTGCAGCGGCGCAAAGTTCACATCGCCGTCAAAATCTAAAGAGGGAGCAATGTTGTGTGTGCCCAGCGCCTTTTTAACAGCGGCATGTACAATGGCATACACCGTTTTCTCGTCCTCAAACTTGATCTCCGTTTTTGTAGGATGTACGTTGATGTCGATCTTCTCCGGCTCCAGCTCAATGAACAGCACATAAAACGGGTAACTGTCCTTGGGCAGCAGGCCCTCGAAGGCCGTCATCACGGCATGGTTCAGGTAGCCGCTCTTCACAAAGCGATTGTTTACAAAAAAGAACTGCTCGCCACGTGTTTTGCGGGCAAACTCCGGCTTGCCGATGTAGCCGCGCACAGCCAGGAAAGTCGTATCTTCCTCGCAGTAAGCCATCTGCTCCTTGTAGTTGCTGCCAAACATGTTCACAATGCGCTGGCTCAGCTTGGTAGCCGGCAAATTAAACACTTCCAGGTCGTTGTGGTGCAGCGTAAACGTTACTTCGGGGTATGCCAGCGCCACCCGCTGAAACTCATCCAGAATATGGCGCATCTCCACCGCATTTGATTTGAGAAAGTTGCGCCGGGCAGGCACGTTAAAGAACAGGTTCTTCACGCAGATCGAGGTGCCGGGGGGCACCGCTACGGGCTCCTGTACGACGATGGCCGAGCCCTCTACCACCAGGCGCGTGCCGATGTCGGACTGGTGCGGCCTGGTTTTCATCTCCACCTGCGCCACTGCCGCAATTGAGGCCATGGCCTCGCCCCGGAAACCCATCGTGCGGATGCGGAAGAGGTCTTCGGTAGTACTGATTTTAGAGGTGGCGTGGCGCTCAAAGCACATGCGGGCATCCGTTTCTGACATGCCGATGCCGTTGTCTACCACCTGCAGCAGTTGCTTTCCGGCTTCTTTTACGAGCAGTTGCACACTGGTGGCCCGGGCGTCGATGGCATTCTCCAGCAGCTCCTTTACCACAGAGGCAGGGCGCTGCACCACCTCACCGGCAGCAATCTGGTTGGCCAGGAAATCAGGCAATAAATGTATAATGTCGGGCATTCGATTCTAACGCTCCTTTAAAAAGTATTTCCCTTCTGATGCAATTTCATTTGCCTAAACAGGCCAGAAAATTGCTTTTACTAAATTGTAAAAACAGAACTTAATCAGAAGTAAATTTATTATTAATTTACAGACCAGTTCTTAAAAGAGGCTGGAGCTTCAGGTACTGATTCGGTTTGCAAAAGCTGCGGTTTACCTGACTGCTTGTATCAATACCGGTACTTATGGCGTTAGCATACATAACAGCTATACTTAACTGGCCATCTTTGATCTCAGGCAGACATTTGAATAGTCCAACTTCTTTTACGATCTGCAGAGGCTGCACGGCAGCGCCTCAAATTTGGCTGATGTACCGTGCTGCCTTTCGCAAAAATAGGCTTAATTTTGACTTGTTCCAATTATAATACACCGGTGCCAGGATGTTGAAGCGTTTTACTTTAGGGTTGTTGATTTTAGTTATTTTCTCGATGGGGCCACTGATGTCTTTAAAGTCATCGGATGAACTGGTTGTGAACCCACAGGAAAAAAACTGGGTCGACAGCGTATATGCGTCCCTCACCCCGGACCAGCGGCTGGGCCAGCTTTTTATGGTGGCCGCTTACTCCAACAAAAACGAAAAGCACTTTCAGGAGCTCGATACGCTGGTGATCCGCTACGGCATTGGCGGTATGATGTTTATGCAGGGTGGTCCGGTGCGGCAGGCCAAACTCACCAACCGCTTTCAGGGCGAGGCAAAGGTGCCCCTGCTGATTGCGATGGATGCCGAGTGGGGCCTGGACATGCGCCTGGACAGCAGCATGCACTTTGCCCGCCAGATGACCTTGGGCGCCCTGGACAGTGACAAGTATATTTACCTGATGGGGCGTGAGATTGCTCTGAAGATGAAGCGCCTGGGCGTAAGTGTGAGCTTTTCGCCGGTAATGGACGTGAACGTGAACCCGGCGAATCCGGTGATCGGCAGCCGCTCCTTTGGCGAATCGAAAGAAGAAGTAACCAAGCGCGGTGTGGCCTACATCAAAGGCCTGCAGGACTACGGCGTCATAGCCGTGGCCAAGCACTTCCCCGGCCATGGTGACACCGATACCGACTCGCACCTGGCACTGCCGGTGGTGCAGCACAGCATGAAGCGTCTCACGGAGGTAGAGCTTTACCCGTTTAAAAAGGCATTTGATGCCGGCGTTATGGGCGTAATGGTGGCGCACCTCTACATGCCCGCTATCGACTCGACCAAGAATCTGGCTACCACCCTCTCCCGCCCGTTGGTTACCGGCCTGCTCAAAGATAAAATGAAGTTCAACGGGCTGGTGTTTACCGATGCTCTGAACATGAAAGGGGTGAGCAGCTATTTTGCGCCGGGCGAGGTAGACATGCGCGCGCTGATGGCCGGAAACGATGTATTGCTGTTCCCCGAAGACGTGCCCACGGCTATTATGCGTATAAAAGCTGGCATAGCCAAAGGCCTGGTACAGGCAGATGAAGTAGAGCAGCACGTGCGCAAAATTCTGCATGCCAAATACTGGGCCGGTCTGAACAAGTATAAACCGGTGGAACTAACAGACCTGAAAGAAGACATGGACCGGCCTATCAGCAACGTGATACAGGAGGAGCTATACGAGCACTCCGTAACCGTAGTGGAGAACGCCGACAGCCTGCTGCCGTTCAAAAACCTGGATACCATGCGCATTGCTTCGGTGGCGGTAGGTGTACCGGCCGACAACAAGTTTCAGCAGATGCTGGGTAAATATGCGCCCGTTGACAAGTTCGCCATTCCCGACCGCTTTGCGCCCGACTCTGCTTTCCTCAAGATCATCCCCAAACTGAAAGATAACGATGTGGTGGTGGTAAGCGTGCATAACATGAACCTGACACCCTCCAAAGACTTTGGCGTAGGGGTGGGCACACGGGCCTTTATCCATTACCTGCAGGAGCGCACCAACAAAAAAGTAGTGGTGGTGGTGATGGGCAATGCCTATAGCCTGAAATTCTTTGAGAACAGCAAGTGGCTGGTGTGCGGCTACGAAGATAACCCGGTATCGCAGGAGGTGGTGCCGCAGGCGCTGTTCGGTGCCCGCGCTGCCAAAGGCAAGCTGCCGGTTACGGCATCGGCCAAGTATAAAGCGGGTATGGGCCTGACTACACCCGCCATCAACCGCCTGAAGTATGGCACCCCGGAAAGTGTGGGCATGGATTCAAAAACGCTGAAGCAGATCGATAACATTGCCCTGGAAGCTATTGCCTATGCTGCCACGCCCGGCTGCCAGGTACTGGTCGTAAAAAATGGCACCGTGATCTTCGACAAGGCCTATGGCTACTATACTTACGACAAGGAGAAGCCAGTGACGGGTAACACCATTTACGATATTGCCTCGATCACAAAAGTGGCGGCTACGCTGCAGGCCATCATGTTTCTGAAAGACCAAGGCAAACTTAACCTGGACGCCAAAGTAGCCCAATACCTGCCCGAACTAAAGAATTCCAATAAGAAGGACCTGGTACTGCGCGATGTGCTGACACACCAGGCAGGCCTGCTGCCGGGTCTACCGGCCTGGCAGAAAACGCTGGCTTCTGTTAAAACAAAAGATGTGTACTACGCCAGCACCCAGACTGATTATTATCCGAACGAGGTAACGCCGGAGATCTTCTCGGCGAAAGCTATAGAAGACTCGGTGTGGACCTGGATCCTGAACTCCCGCCTGCTGCCGCGCCGCAAAGATGGCAATGGCTATGGCTATACGTATAGTGATCTCGACTTCTACGTGCTGAAGCGCGTGGCAGAAAAGCTGCTGAACCAGCCGCTGGACGAGTTTATGGAGCAAAATTTTTATGAGCCGCTGGGCCTGAGCACCATGGGCTATAAGCCGCTCCTGGAGCACCCGATGGCTTCTATTGCCCCGACGGAAGATGATACCTATTTCCGCCATAACCTCATTTGGGGCACAGTGCACGATCCCGGCGCTGCCATGCTGGGCGGTGTGGCAGGCCATGCCGGCTTGTTCTCCAACGCCAACGACCTGGCTATTTTATTACAGATGGACCTGAACAATGGCAAGTATGGCGGCCACGACTACTTTAACACCAACGTGGTGACGGAGTTCTCGAAGAAGCAGTTTCAGGATAGCCGCCGCGGCCTGGGTTGGGACAAACCAGAGCCCGAGGGCGGAGGCCCTACCTCTGCCCTGGCGCCCCCGAGTACCTTTGGCCATACCGGCTTTACCGGTACCGGCGCCTGGGTAGACCCTGACAACCAGCTGATCTATATCTTCCTGTCTAACAGAGTGTACCCGGATGCAGGCAATAATAAACTCGTCAAGTACAATATCCGCACACGCATACACGACGTAGTTTATAAAGCCCTCATACCTAAAACATAAAAGATAATTGGTAGTTTAGCAGGTGCAGCCACCCTCGTAGGCTGCACTTGTCGTTTACACAGAAACAGAAAATGAGAATCGGAATAGTTTGTTACCCTACTTTCGGGGGGAGCGGCGTAGTAGCCACAGAGCTGGGAAAAGCTCTGGCGCTGAAAGGTCATAAGATCCATTTTATTACCTATAGCCAGCCGGCACGCCTCGATTTCTTCAACGAAAATCTCTTTTACCACGAAGTATACATCCCCTCTTACCCGCTATTCCAGTACCCGCCTTATGAATTGGCGCTGGCCAGCAAAATGGTCGATATCGTTCGATTTGAAAAGTTGGATGTGCTGCACGTGCACTATGCCATTCCTCATGCCTCGGCGGCTTACATGGCCAAGCAGATCCTGCGCACCAAAGGCATCAACATCCCGATCATCACCACCCTGCACGGCACCGACATTACGCTGGTGGGCAAAGATGCTTCTTTTGAGCCCGTGGTTACCTTCAGCATTAACCAGTCGGATGGCGTTACGGCCGTGTCGGAGAGCCTGCGGCAGGAAACGTACGAATACTTCCAGATAGAGAAAAATATCGAAGTGATCCCCAACTTTATCAACCTGGATAAATTCAAGCGCCAGAAAAAGGATCATTTCCGGATGGCTATCAGCCCGAACTCCGAAAAACTGCTGGTTCATACGTCCAACTTCCGTACGGTAAAACGTGTGCAGGACGTCATCCGCATTTTCGCTAAAGTGCGTGAGCATATCCCGAGCAAGCTGCTGCTGGTAGGCGATGGTCCCGAACGGCCCAAGATGGAGAAACTCTGCCGCGAACTGGAAATTTGTCAAGACACCCGCTTTCTGGGCAAGCTAGAGGCCGTAGAGGAGGTGCTGTCGATTGCGGACCTGTTCCTGATGCCATCGGAGAAAGAGAGCTTTGGTCTGTCAGCCTTGGAAGCGATGGCCTGTGAGGTGCCTGTTATCTCGACTAATGCCGGCGGTATTCCGGAGCTCAACATAGATGGGGTGACCGGTTTTGTGAGCCCGGTAGGAGCTGTGGATGAGATGGTGCAGCATGCTTTGTATGTGCTGGACGATGCGCATTTACCAACCTTCAAAGCCAACGCGCTCGCGCGGGCGCGGGAGTTTGACGTCGACAAGATCGTGCCACGCTACGAAGCGCTTTACACCAAAACCATTAACGAGCAAATGGCTGTTTTGTAGTATAATTTAATATTATCATACAAAAAACACCACTTCTACCTAAGTCTCCGTAATTTTTGTGTAAATTTTCAGAAATTTTCACAATTCCCTCGTAGGCATGCACGGTATGCCCGCCGGGCATCTTCCCAAAACTTTAAAAGCAGTTTCCATGAGCAAGGAAAAGTACTTTATAATTGATTTTGACAGCACCTTTACCAAGGTGGAAGCCCTCGACGAGTTGGGCGAGATCACCTTACAAAGCGACGACAATAAAGAGGACATACTGCAGCAGGTAAAAGAGCTAACCGATAGCGCCATGAATGGCCAGAGTTCTTTTGCAGAAGGATTAGAAAAACGACTGGCCCTGCTGCAAGCCAACCAAAAACACCTGCCGCTGCTCATCTCCCGGTTAAAAGACAAAGTATCGGAGTCGGTGCGCCGCAATAAAGAATTTCTGACACAGTTTGCCGATCATATTTTTATTGTTTCCAGTGGTTTCAAGGAGTTCATCACGCCTATCGTGACCGAATATGGTATAAAGCAGGAAAATATTTATGCCAACACCTTCAAAACCGATGAGCAGGGAAACCTTGTTGGCTTTGACGAGCAGAACGTACTTAGCCTGGACAAAGGCAAGATCAAACTGCTGGAGCAACTGGCCCTGGCAGGCGATGTGTATGTGCTGGGTGACGGCTACACAGACTACGAGATCAAAGAAGCCGGGCTGGCAAACAAGTTCTACGCTTTTACAGAAAACATTACCCGCGACAAGGTGGTGGAAAAAGCAGAGCACATTGCTCCCAGCCTGGATGAATTCTTATACCAGAACAAATTACCGATGGCTATCTCCTACCCTAAAAACCGTATTAGTGTATTGCTGCTCGAAAACATCCATCCGCAGGCGGTGGAGCTGTTTCGCCGCGAAGGCTACCAGGTAACAACGATACCCGGCGCGCTAAGTGAAGATGAACTGTGCGAGCGCATACAGGGCGTGTCTATACTTGGTATCCGTAGCAAAACGCACGTTACCCGCCGGGTGCTGGAGCATGCCAACCGCCTGATGAGCGTAGGGGCTTTTTGTATCGGCACCAACCAGATTGACCTGGATGCCTGCCTTGAAGCCGGTATCACAGTATTCAACGCGCCTTATAGCAACACGCGCAGTGTGGTAGAAATGGCCATAGGTGAGATCATTATGCTAAGCCGCGGCATACCTGACAAGAGCAGTAAAATGCATGAGGGCATCTGGGATAAATCAGCAGCCGGCAGTTACGAGGTGCGCGATAAGAAGCTGGGCATCGTCGGCTATGGCAACATTGGGGCGCAGCTGTCGGTGCTGGCAGAGGCCATGGGCATGGAAGTATACTACTACGATGTGGTGGAGAAGCTGCAACTGGGAAATGCCCGCAAGTGCGATACGCTGCATGAGTTGCTGGAGAAGGTTGACTTTGTGACGCTGCACGTGGACGGCCGCCCGGAGAACAAGAATATATTCGGAGCCGCAGAATTTGCCGCCATGAAAGACGGCGCCTTATTCCTGAACTTGAGCAGGGGCCACGTAGTGGATATTGCAGCACTGGTAGAAAGCCTAAAATCCGGTAAACTTCGTGGCGCTGCCGTGGATGTATTTCCGGAAGAGCCAGCGACCAACAGCGAGCCTTTCGTGAGTGAGTTGCGGGGCTTACCTAATGTAATTTTAACACCGCATATTGGAGGCAGCACATCGGAGGCGCAGGTGAACATCGCCAACTTTGTACCGAACCGCATCATGGATTATATCAACTCGGGCAACACCTACCAAAGCGTTAACTTCCCGAACATCCAGCTGCCGGAACTTAAAAATGCACACCGCCTTATCCATATTCATGCTAACGTGCCGGGCGTGCTGGCTAAAATCAACCAGGTGCTGGCAAATAACCACGTTAACATTCTGGGCCAGTATCTGAAAACGAACGAAGGGATCGGCTACGTGATCACCGACATCGACAAGGCGTATGATAAGCAGGTGATCAATGACATGCGACAGGTACCCCATACTACCAAGTTCCGCATACTTTACTAACGCGTAGTGCGTACCACCATCATGAACAATAAAGTATACTTTACACCCGGCCCTTCAGAGTTATACCCGACGGTGCCGCAGCACATGCATACGGCCCTGCAGGAAAAGATCGGCAGTATTTCGCACCGCAGCCAGCAGTTCAAAGACATTTATGCCAAAGCAGAAGCAGGGCTGAAACAGCTGCTGCAGCTTCCGGATAATTACGAGGTGCTGTTCATGTCTTCGGCGAATGAGATCTGGGAGCGCGCCATTCAGAACACAGTGGAGCAGGAAAGCTTCCATCTGGTGAACGGTTCCTTCTCCAAGCGCTTCTTCCAGGTGGCCGTGGAACTGGGCCGCAAAGCAACCAAGTATGAGGCGCCCTTCTGCCAGGGCTTTGAGGTGGATGGTATAACTGTACCGGCTTCTGCCGAACTGGTGGGGCTGATCCAGAATGAGACCAGCTCCGGTGCCTGGCTGCCTGTCGCAGCGATTAACAGGTTCCGGGAGAAAGTCAGTGCGGATGCCCTCATTTTTGTGGATGCCGTTTCATCTTTGCCTATTCCGGCTTTCGATTACAGCAAAATAGATTCGGTCTACTTCTCGGTGCAGAAATGCTTCGGGCTACCGGCCGGACTGGGCGTGTGGCTGCTCAACGAGCGCTGCATTGCCAAAGCGGAAGCGATGCAGGCCAAAGGTATTTCGCTGGGTTCCTACCACAGCATTCCGGCGGCACTGAGCAAAGCTAAAACCAGCCAAACCGTCGAAACGCCCAACGTGCTCGACATTTACCTGCTGGGCCAGGTGCTGGACGATATGCTGCAAAAAGGGATTGAGACCATCCGGGAAGAAACGCAGCAAAAAGCCGATCTAATTTATACTTTCCTGGGTAGCAGCAAAGCCTTCTCTCCTGCTGTGGAAAATCCGGCGCACCAGTCTAAAACTACGATCGTAGCTAACACCACCGTACCTGCCTCCGAAGTAAACAAGCAGTTGGCCAAGTATGACATGCAGGTAGGCAGCGGCTACGGCGACTATAAAGAAAAGCAAATCCGCATCGCGAACTTCCCGGCCCATTCCGTGGCACAGATGCAACAGTTAGTAGCAAAGCTAGAAGAGCTGTTTTGAGTTTGGGAGTTTGAAAGTTAGAGAGTGAAAGATTGAAATAGAATGAGTGACTTTCTAACCCTTTAACTTTCTAACTCCTAAACTCTTTAACTCCCCAACTCAAAAAGCTTGTCCTATCTCTTGCTTTATGTAGCTGAGGGCGCGGGCGGTTGGGTCCTGCTCTGAGACAAGCACAGTCTCCAGGATGCGTTTGGCCAGATCAGTGCCGCGCGCGCCCTCGGGCAACTCATGGTAGGTTTTGTTGATAAGGCTCACCACCTCTTCGCGGCCATGCTTTACCTGCTGCCAGGCTTGCTCTGTCATGTACACCTGCTGCGAAAGGTTATGGTTGAATTCATTGCGTATCTCGGCGAGCAGCAAACGGTGAAACTCGGCTGCGGTGTGGCCGCCACCACTTACGCGCAGCAGCAGGTTGCTGGGCGTTATCCGTTCGAGCAGCAGCACCACGCGCTCATAAGCCTGCAGCCGTATCGGCAGCACCACCTCCGCATTTTTCTGACGTAGTTCCAGCAACCGTACTTTGTAGTCGCGCTCGTAATGTTTCTTTACCAGGTAATACATGGCGACAGCCACGATCAGAGCGGGTAAAGCAATTTTCAGAAGGTCTATGATAAAAATGAGGAATTGTTCCATGCAAGCGAAGTTAGAAAGTATAAATATCGCAAAAAATTAATTTTGGATACATGAATCATTTACGGGTGCAGGCTGTTTAAGTAGTACAAACGCAGACCAGCACACTTAATTCGGCAGAATTGTGTAAGTTTGTGCCTACAAATAACGAACAGCATACATAATGGCAACAGAAACAAAAACTGCTCCTATTACACTGACAGATAAAGCCTTGGTTGAGGTTAAAAATATAATGCAGGAAAAAAATGTACCGGCAGAATACGGCCTGCGCGTAGGCGTGCAGGGTGGTGGCTGCTCTGGCATGTCGTACCTGCTGGGCTTTGATAAGCCAAAAGATTCAGATGAAATTTTTCACCTGGAGGGCGTAGACCTGATCATGGATAAAAAGCACGCCATGTACGTACTAGGCATGCAGGTTGATTTCCAAGATGGCCTGAATGCCCGTGGCTTTACGTTTAACAACCCGCAGGCAACCAGCACCTGTGGCTGCGGCAGTTCTTTCTCCTCCTAAGTATAGGATCCTTCTTTCTCTTTAGATAAGTAACGCCCGGCACCTGTGCCGGGCGTTACTGCTTTCAGGCCGTTCTGCACGCGCTATATGCCTGCAGCGTCATGCTGGATCAGAAGCTTCCCAATAAGTAGCTTGAAGTATAAAACGCGATGGACAGCTGCCTGTTTTTGATTAGGCCAGCCTGCAGGTACTCTCCAGGCAGACCGCCGTTCTGAGCCATGCTGGCGAGACAGCTACTGCCTGCTTATACATACACAAGCCCGGCCAACGTATGGCCGGGCTTGTGCTACCCACTCGTTTCAGAAAACCAGTTACTTTATTTAAAGGCTGCCTGCGACAAGCCACTGTTTATCTTCACATCCTGTACTTCAAACGGTATTCCGGAGGTGATTTCGGTAAACGGAAGCTTGATGCCGCCTTCTACAGGCTTGTAATCACTCCACAACGTAGTAATTGCGCTGCCGGGCTCCCCTATCACCTGCTTTACTTTCAAGCCGGTTTCGGCATCGTAGTAGCTCTGCAGCTTTATGCCTTCCGGAGTCGTTACCGTAACCAGAAAAGCCAGCTGCCCTTTCACCACCTGAAGCACCGGATCTAACTGCATCTGGTATCCTTTTTTAGTATAGTCCAACTCGGGGAAAAGCTGGTAGGCTACCTTCATTTGTTTTCGGGCAGCACCATCCAGCGCCATGCGGTTGTTCCTTTCCTGCACCTTCACGCTGTCTCCATTCACAACCAGATGCATCAACGACATGTTGTAGTCCGGAATAGACATTTCTGCATAAAACTTATCCGGAAGTATGTACTTGGTCTGCATCAGCAATTCTGCTCCCTGCACCTGGCCCGTCGCGCTCATACTTAAGTCGTGTACGGCCTTTAGCTTATCAGCACCGCCAATAGCATTCAGGTAGGTTTGGATGACAGTCTGCGCTGTGATGCCTTTCTTAACAGGAATTGCACTTAACGCATTATTTTCAGGGTTTATGTCGGGGAGGCGGTGGTCCGGATCAAGCGTTACGGCTGTGATTTTAGAAGTCGATTTATATGGGAACGTCCAGGTGCTACCTTTTTGCCATATTTCTACCGGCAGCCGCACGGTATCTGCTTTCCCGTTCTCCTCCTGCACCAGGGCAGTAACCGGTAGCGCCATTCGGCCTTTGTTCTCCAGAGTAATCAAGGAGCCTTTGGCAGGGTCGTTCGCCACATACTGGATGCTCTGCACGGCCTGGTCCAGTTTCCAGGTTGTCATAAACCACTCGTTCCAGAACCAGCTCAGATCTTCTCCGGCGGCGTTGTCCATCGCATGAAAAAAGTCCCAGGGCGTCGGGTGCTTAAATGCCCAGTTGTCGATGTAGTTACGGAAAGCATAATCGAACCGTGCTTCACCTAATATCTGCTCCCGCAGGATCTGAAGTCCCAGCGCTGGTTTGTTGTAAGCGGCGTAACCCAAATAGCTGGGTTGAATCACATCCGGTATATTCATGATAGCGTCGGCATCCGGGCTAAACATCCTGGGAGCCCCCATTTGCACATCCTCCTTTTTGTAGTACTCGCCGTTGTTAAATACCTTGGTATCCACATCGTTGATGAACGTGTTAAAGCCTTCGTCCATCCAGGCATACTTGCGCTCGTTCGAGCCCACGATCATCGGGAACCAGTTGTGCCCGAACTCATGGTTGGTTACGTTCCAGAGGCTGCTGCCACGGCTTTTATAGCCACAGAACACAATACCCGGATACTCCATACCACCTACAATACCTGCCACATTAGTTGCAACAGGGTACGTGTATACATACCACTTATCTGAGTAGAGTTCGATGGCATGCTTTACATACTCTGTAGAACGCCCCCAGGCACTGTCGCCAGCACTTTCAACCGGGTAAACGGACTGTGCCAGTGCTGTTTTGCCACCAGGCAGGTTAATACGGGCAGCATCCCACAGAAAAGCTTTGGAGGCAGCCCAAGCTACGTCGCGCGAGTTTTGGCATTTAAAATGCCACGTTAGCAGGCCATTCTTTCCATTAGCCGTTGTGTTCGCACTTACAGCATCTCTGATAATAACTGTTTTGTCACTCTGTCTGGCCTTCTCTAACTGGTTGAAGGCGGCAGGTGTTAGCACCTCTTTGGGGTTTACCAGTTCGCCGGAACCAACTACTACCAGCCCGGCAGGAGCTGTAACAGTATAATCAAAGTCGCCATACTCCAGGTAAAACTCACCGGCTCCCAGGTATGGCAGCGTATTCCATCCCGACACATCATCGTATACTTCCATGCGCGGGTACCACTGAGCGATTTCATAAATCCACCCGTTCTTTGTGTTTAGCCGCCCCATGCGGTCGGTGCCGTATTCAGGCACCGTAAAGGCAAACTCTACTTTCAGCGTGATCTTTTTACCGGGTTCCAGCGGCTCCTTCAATTTTACCTGCATGCGCGTATCCGTGATCAGGTAAGTCGCGCTTTCTGATTTGCGCTTGTGCATGACGGATACTGATTTTATCTCTTCTCCTTGGGTGAAGGACTTATTGGCCCATCGCCCACCGGTTACCTCACTGGCTGCTTCTGCCCGGGAGTCTTCTTTGTAAATATTCTGGTCTACCTGCAGCCATAGGAAAGGCAGCGCATCGGGGCTGTTGTTGGTGTAAGTGATCAGTGAGGTACCGCTTACCCGGTGCTGTGCCGTATCCAGGACAACATTCAGCTTGTAATCGGCGCGGTTTTGCCAGTATTTCGGGCCGGGCTGTCCGCCCGAAGACCGGTACACATCGGTAGTAGCTGGGTAGAACAAAGGGTTAAACACCTCGTGCTGGTCATAGGCAGCAGTAGTGCTTTGCGACGTTTGCTGCTGGGCTTCGGTATGAAAAGCGCCAAACAGCAAGAGCAAAGACAACACAATTTTATACTTATTCATGTACACGTTTATTATAAATCAGACAATACGTAGTAGAGGCGCAGTGTCACTTTTAACTGCGCTGAGAGAGTAAACTGGAAGAAATGCAGAATAGTGTTAATGGACATTTTTATGATGCTCCCATTACGCCTACGTGGCACCTTGGGGAAAGGGTGCCCCTTCTGCCTTGTTACACAGAAAACTGCTGTGCCACAAGGCCTGAAACCTACTTCTAAATGGTTGTTTTATATCCTATAAAACAACCATTTAGACAATTCTTTGTAGCTTATTTTTTTACCATACATCAGAATGCCCACGCGGTAAATGCGGGATGCCAGCCAGGTGGTAAAGATAAAGCCCAGCACCAGCAAGCTCATCGACAGCACCAATTGCCAGGCCGGCACGCCAAACGGCACACGCACCATCATCACAATAGGAGAAGTGAACGGAATGATGGAGAGCCAGAAGGATACAGGTCCGTCGGGGTTTTTAAGCACCAGCGAATACGACAGGATGAACGACAGGATCAGCGGAATAGTGATAGGAAACATGAACTGCTGGGTGTCTGTTTCATTGTCTACAGCCGACCCGATTGCCCCAAAAAGCGAGCCATACAGCAGGTACCCCCCAAGAAAGTAAAACAGAAAGCACCCCAAAATCAGCGGCAGGTTCAGGTTGTTGATAGCTGTCAGGGTATCGGCCACCATTGCCGAGGCGCCGTCTTTCTGTGCAGCCACTTCCTCCTGATCAGGTGCTTCGCCCGCAGCAGCGGCCTGTCCGGCTGCCAGTTGCTCCATTGGTGTCGGTGCAGGCGCAATGTCAAACGCTGACTTCACCCCCGTGACAACGATCAACGAGAGCACCACCCATAGCAAGAACTGCGTAAGGCCAACAGCAGCTATCCCTAAGATCTTGCCCATCATCAACTGAAAAGGCTTTACCGACGAGATGATCACCTCCACAATGCGGCTGGTCTTCTCTTCAATAATGCCGCGCATGATCTGCACGCCGTATAAAAAGATGAAGAAGTATATCACAAATGCACCCGCCACGCCTGCTCCGGAGGTTACAAAGGCATTGTTGTCTTTCTCGCCTTCATCGCCCAGGTTTACAGAGGCTACGCTGATGTTGGCTTTTATATTTTTAAGAAGTTCCCGGTTTAGCCCCGAGGCAATCAGCCGTTGGTTTTCCACCTCTTTCTCCAGCATATTCTCCAGCCGTACTTTCGTCTGCAGGTTGGTGTTTTTCTTCGAGAAGATCCTGATGCCGGTTGGGTTGTCCAGCGTGATGTTCGGGATGTACAGCAGCGCGGTGTTGTCGGTCTCTTTATAGATCTGCTTGGCCTGCTCCAGCGTGCCGGTGATCGGCACGATCTTCAGGTCGTTCTTGCTCTCCAGTTTATTGGCAAACAAGCCACTTTCATCCAGCAGCATAATGGTTTCGGAGCTGTCGCCCGACATGGCGATCAGCAGGCCGGGCAGCACCATAAACACCGCCAGCAGCAGCGGCGTGACAAGCGTCATCACGATGAAGCTCTTTTTGCGCACACGTGTGATATACTCGCGCTGCACGATTAACCAGATCTTATGCATGGTGTGTTTCTTTTACTTTCCGGATAAAGATATCATTTATACTTGGCACCAGTTCCACAAACGAATGCACTTCTACCCGGCTGATGAGGTAACGCAGCAGGTCGTTGGGGCTGGAGCCATTCAGCAGCTTAATGTTCGTCCTGAAAATGCCGTGATTCTCGTGCTGCTCCAGCACTTCAAAGTCCGGCGACAGCACCAGTAGCTGTCCGTTGCCAATTACTTGAAAGGTGTTGGTCTTATAGGCATTCCGGATCTCCTTCACCGGTCCGTCCAGCACTTTGTGCGCATGGTTGATCAAGGCAATGTTATCGCATAATTCCTCTACCGATTCCATGCGGTGGGTAGAGAAGATGATGGTAGCGCCCCGCTCCCGCAGGCGCAGTATCTCGTCTTTGATCAGGTTGGCATTGATAGGATCGAAGCCGGAGAAAGGCTCGTCGAGGATGATGAGGGAGGGCTCGTGCAGCACGGTGGCAATAAACTGCACCTTTTGCTGCATACCTTTCGAGAGGTCCTCAATGTTTTTGTTCAGCCACTCCCGAATTTCAAAGCGCTCTACCCATGCCTTGATGCGTGCAGTTGCTTCACTTCTGCTGAGCCCTTTGAGCTGCGCCAGGTAAAGCAGTTGCTCGCCTACCCGCATCTTTTTGTAGAGACCGCGCTCCTCGGGCAGGTAGCCCATGTCTTTGATATGCGATGGCCGCAGGCGCTCGCCTTTGAAGTATATGTTGCCGGTATCGGCTCCCGTAATCTGGGTAACAATGCGGATAAGCGATGTTTTGCCAGCGCCGTTCGGCCCCAGCAAGCCAAAGATACAACCTGCCGGTATATCAAAGCTCACGTCGTCGAGCGCCATGTGGTTAGCGTAATGCTTGCTTACGTTCTCAATTTTTAGAATGCTCAATGCCGGTCCTATTAAAGTTTAATCAAAAATAGCTTTATCCTTTCATCCGGCAAATATATTCTGTTAAGAATGTTTGTCTCAAAGCCATACTTCACAGCGCGTGCGCACATCATCTGCCCACCCAAGTATAAAAGCCGGCCTCTTCGCGTGAAAAGGCCGGCTTTTATACTTATGTAAACGGGTTAGCTTTACTGAAAGTAGTCTTTTACTTTCTCAAAGAAGCCTTTATCGCTTTTGCCGGGGTGCGGTGCAAAGTTGTCAGACTCCCGCAATCCTTCCAGCAGCGACCGCTCTTCGTTGTTCAGCGTCTTCGGCGTCCATACATTGATGTGGATCAGCTGATCGCCTTTGCCATACCCGTTCAGGTCTTTGATGCCTTTGCCACGCAGCCGGAAAATCTCGCCGCTTTGCGTACCGGGCTTTATAGTGATCTTCACCTTGCCTGAAATGGTTGGTACTTCAATATCTGCGCCCAAAGCAGCATCTACAAAACTGATATACTGGTCGAAGATAACGTTGTTGCCGTCGCGTTTAAGGGTTGGATGTGGCTCCTCTTCAATCTGGATCAGCAGGTCGCCGGGTACGCCGCCGCGCTCTGGCACATTACCTTTGCCCCCCATCGACAGCTGCATGCCATCCATTACGCCAGCCGGCACATTGATAGAAATTACTTCTTCCTGCTGCTCGCGGCCGGTGCCGTGGCACACTTCGCAGTTATGCGTTACAATACGGCCTTCGCCGTTACAGGTAGGGCAGGTAGTAGTAGAGACCATCTGGCCCAGCATGGTGTTTACCACCTGGCGTACCTGGCCTGAACCCTGGCAAGTGTTACAGGTCTGCATGTCGGTACCGTTTTTAGCACCATTGCCACCGCAGGCGGCGCAAGCTACATAGCGTTTTACCTTGATCTTTTTTTCTACGCCGTTGGCTACTTCTTCCAGGTTCAGCTTCAGCTTGATGCGCAGGTTACTGCCTTTGCGCGTCCGGCGTCCACCACCGGAACGGGCACCACCAAAGAAGCTTTCGAACGGACTTCCGCCGCCACCACCAAAAATATCGCCGAACTGGGAGAAGATATCTTCCATGTTCATGCCGCCACCGCCGCCAAAGCCGCCGTTCAATCCCTGATGACCAAACTGGTCGTAGCGCTGGCGCTTTTGCTCGTCGCTCAACACTTCGTACGCTTCAGCCGCTTCTTTAAACTTATCCTCCGCAGTCGGGTCGTCCGGATTTTTATCCGGGTGAAATTTAATGGCTATTTTGCGGTAAGACTTTTTGATCTCCTCTTGCGAGGCGCTCTTGCTTACCCCCAACACCTCGTAATAATCTCTTTTAGCCATTGCTTACGCTCCTATAATAACTTTTGCGAAACGGATAACCTTGTCGTTCAAGGTATAGCCTTTCTCAATTACATCTATAATTTTGCCTTTCAGCTCCTCAGATGGGGCAGGCACTTGTGTCACTGCCTCATGCAGGTCGCTGTCGAAGTCGTCGCCCACGTTAATCTCGATCGGCTTCAGGCCTTTTTGCTGCGTTACATTTTTCAGTTTGTGGAACACCAGCTCCAGCCCCTCCAGCACCGCTGTAGAGTCTTTCGCTGTTTCAATGGACTGGCGCGCGCGCTCCATGTCATCCAGCACTGGCAACAGGCTCCCCATCAGGTCCTGCGTAGCCGTTTTAGACAGATCGATACGCTCCTTGGCAGTTCGGCGGCGGAAGTTCTCAAATTCAGCCATCAGGCGGATATACTTGTCCTTCATCTCTGCGAGTTCAGCACCGTCCTGTTTGGTTGCTCCCGCTTCTTCCTCCTGGTTTTCTTCCTGTCCGTCGCTGTTCGCTTCCATATTGGCAGCATTGCTTTGCTGCTCAGCCTGCTCCTGTTCTTTCTGAATATCTTTATCTGACATAATGCCCTAAATTTTTAGATTTATAAGTCTACGTTGTTTTGTCAATTAACTTGCCAAACCTGCCTTCGTGACATTCTGACACTCGTTTAGTTTTAGAAAGAGCAGCAATCAATGATCATTGTGCCGCCTGTCAATCCTAACCCCTGCTTCCGAAACCGCCCCCTCGCGCAGGCGTTTTAAGAGCACTCCGCAGCTATTTTATACTTGTATTTATACTTGTGGAAACTCACCTGTATTCCCAATCCTAGCCACTTATACTTTTATATGGCTGCCAAGCCGTATAAAAAAATCGGTAGACAACTTTGCAGCTTCTACCGATCGGTACTTTTATACTTGCAAAATCATGTTTAGCTGTTAAGCGCGTTCCAGATCATATCTTTCAGCGGCGTAATATTTTTGCCAGTCATGCTGGATATAAAAATAGCAGGCAATCCGTCGGGCAGCGTTCTTCGCATTTCCTCTTCCAGTTCCTCGTCCAGCATATCAGATTTGGTGATGGCCAGGATGCGTTTTTTATCCAGCAGTTCCGGGTTAAAGGTCTGCAGCTCGTTCAACAGCACCTTGTACTCTTCGGCAATGTCGGCACTCTCACAGGAAACCATAAACAGCAGCATGGAGTTCCGCTCAATATGCCGCAGAAAGCGTAAGCCCAGACCTTTGCCCTCCGATGCGCCTTCGATAATGCCGGGAATATCGGCCATCACAAATGACTTATAATCACGGTAAGCTACCACGCCCAGGTTTGGTGCCAGGGTGGTAAACGCGTAGTTGGCAATCTTGGGCTTTGCCGCCGATACCACTGAAAGCAATGTAGATTTACCGGCGTTCGGGAAGCCTACCAGGCCTACATCGGCCAGCAACTTCAACTCCAAAATCACCCATTCCTCTATTCCGGGTTCGCCGGGCTGCGCATGGCGCGGTGTTTGGTTGGTAGGCGATTTAAAATGGGCATTTCCTAGACCGCCACGGCCACCTGGCGTCAGAATAATCTCCTGACCATCTTCTACCACTTCACACATTACCTCGCCGGTGTCGGCATTTCGGGCAATGGTGCCAAGGGGCACTTCCAGCACATCGTCTTTTCCCTGTGCTCCGAATGAATGGTTAGGGCCACCGTTGTGGCCGTTCTCGGCAATTACGTGCTTGCGGTACTGCAGGTGCAGCAGCGTCCACAGTTGGGAGTTGCCACGCAGTATGATGTGGCCGCCACGGCCGCCATCGCCGCCATCAGGACCGCCTTTGGCTGTAAGTTTGTCGCGGTGCAGGTGCGCTGAGCCAGCGCCTCCGTGGCCGGAGCGGGAGCAAATTTTTACGTAATCAATGAAGTTGGATGAAGCCAAATTATGTGGTTCTTAGGTGCTTGTATAGCTATTTCCCTGCCTGCTTTTCTTTCAGGGAGTCGATCTGCTGGCAAAGTTGTTTGAATATACCCTCTATCTCGCCGATGCCATCTACCGCGCAGAATTTTCCCTGCCCGGCATAATAGTCAGCCACAGGGGCAGTTTTGGTATTATACTCCAGCACGCGCTTGCGGATAAGCGTTTCGTTCTGATCGTCAGGGCGGCCGGAAGTCTGGCCACGCAGCAGCAGGCGCTTCGTCAGTTCTTCATCATCTACCCCCAGCGCAATCATACAGGATATTTCGGTGCCATGCTCCTGCAACAGTTTATCGAGGCCCTGCGCCTGCGGTACGGTGCGCGGAAAGCCGTCGAAAATAAAGCCTGCTGCCTCCGGATGCTCCTTTACTTTGTTTTCGATCATACCGATCACCACTTCGTCGGGTACCAGCAGGCCGCTGTCCATAAGTTTTTTCGCTTCCAGGCCCAGTCTGGTGCCAGCCGCAATCTCGGAGCGAAGCAAATCGCCAGTAGACAGGTGGATGAGGTTGTACTTGTCGATCAGCTTTTGGCTCTGAGTTCCTTTACCGGCTCCTGGAGGGCCGAACAAAACGATGTTAAGCATATCTAATAGCTAAATAAAAGGCAAATGTATGTATAAATTCAATGTGCTTTCTGCATTTCAGGCGCTTGCCGCAATGCGGCTGCCCAAAGACCTGCTAACGCGTGTGTACTAATCTGGTTACGACACGATTTTGTAAATATCGCGCAGGTTACGGCCCAGGTTGTTGTAGTCCAGGCCATAGCCTACCACAAAGTCATTCGGAATGGTTTTGGCCACATACTTCACATCCAGCGGGTGCTGCAGGCACTCGGGTTTAAGCAACAGGGTGGCTACCTCTACCGAGGCCGGCCCACGTTCCTGTAGTTGTTTCAGCAGGCCATGCACAGTATGGCCGGTATCTACGATATCTTCCAACACCACCACATGCCGCCCTTTTACGTCTTCGCTCAGGCCCAGAATTTCTTTCACTTTGCCTGTGCTCTGCATGTCCTGGTAAGAAGACAGGCGGATAAAGGATACCTCGCAAGGGATGGAAACACGTTTCAGCAGGTCGGCTGCGAACATAAAGGAGCCATTGAGCACGGCTAGAAAAAGCGGCTTTTTCTCAGCATAATCTTTATCTAACTGTTCGGCCAGCATCACAACGCGTGCTATAATCTCTTCTTCGCTGATATAAGTGCTAAAGCTGCAGTCGTGTAGTGTAATCGTACGGGGATCCATAAGTTGCTTGTTGGTACCTAGACAAAGGTAAGTATAAATTAAAAAATAAGCCCAACGCAATGGCTGGGCTTATCAAAGTATACGGTATAAAAAGTTATTTACCTGCTGTAGCAGCAGCTACAGCGACAGTATTCTGAGGCGTTACCGCCGCTTTGGCTGTGCCGGGAGCTCCTTTCGTAGCATCCAGGTTAATTTCTTTCAGCTCTCTGTTGATCTTGATCGGTGCTTCCGGAATGGCCGGTTCACGGTTGAGCGCGATATGCGGCGCAATCACCAGCGACACAATGGACATGAGCTTAATGAGGATGTTCATACTTGGGCCTGAGGTATCTTTGAAAGGATCACCTACAGTATCACCGGTTACGGAGGCTTTGTGCGGTTCAGAGCCTTTATACTCCATCACGCCATTAATCAGCACTCCTTTCTCAAACGACTTCTTCGCGTTATCCCAGGCACCGCCAGCGTTGGACTGGAACATTGCCATCAGCACGCCAGACACCGTTACGCCGGCCAGTGTACCGCCCAGCACCTCGGCAGAAGAAGTATCCGGGAACACGCCTTTGAGACCGAAACCGATGATGAGCGGCACGATAAGCGCAATAGCGCCTGGCAGCAGCATTTCGCGGATTGCCGCTTTAGTGGAGATGGCCACGCATTTCTCATACTCCGGCTTGCCTGTTCCCTCCATTATACCTGGAATTTCGCGGAACTGGCGGCGCACTTCGTGTACCATGGCCATGGCTGCCCGGCCAACTGCGGCAATCGCCAGCGCCGAGAAGATGAACGGAATCATGGCTCCGATAAACAGACCAGCCAGTACGGGCGCTTTGTATAAATCTATACTTGGAATGCCGGCAATACCGACGAATGCTGCGAAGAGAGCCAGTGACGTTAGTGCGGCAGAAGCAATGGCAAAGCCTTTGCCCGTAGCGGCAGTCGTGTTTCCTACAGCATCCAGAACATCGGTACGCTCCCGTACTTCTTTAGGCAGCTCGCTCATTTCGGCAATACCACCGGCATTGTCCGCAATCGGGCCGAACGCGTCAATGGCCAGCTGCATGGCTGTGGTGGCCATCATACCGGCAGCGGCGATAGCCACCCCGTAAAGACCTGCGGAGGCGTACGAAAGTACGATACCTGCTGCCAGCACAATAATAGGCAGCACAGTAGAATGCATGCCCACCGCCAGACCGGCAATAATGTTCGTCGCATGCCCTGTAGAGGACTGCTGCACAATGGAGTTGACAGGTCCCTTACCCATGGCCGTGTAGTACTCTGTAATGATACTCATCAGCGCACCTACGACAAGCCCTACCAGCACTGCCAGGAAAACGCCATTGGCTGTAAAGTCAAAGTTGCGCAGGGTCAGGTTATCTGGCAGCAGCCAGTGAATAACAAAGTAAGCGGCAACAGCGGTGAGAATAACCGAGATCCAGTTGCCACGGTTGAGGGCAGCCTGCACGTTTCCTCCTTCACTCACGCGCACAAACAACATCCCGATCAATGAAAAGATAATGCCCAGGCCCGCGATCATCATCGGAAGTATAACCGGTGAAATACCGCCATAATTATCTTGCACTATCACTTCGCGACCCAATACCATGGTTGCCAGGATCGTTGCCACATAAGAGCCAAAGAGGTCAGCACCCATGCCGGCTACGTCGCCTACGTTGTCGCCTACATTGTCGGCAATGGTGGCAGGGTTGCGGGGGTCATCTTCCGGAATGCCAGCCTCTACTTTACCAACCAGGTCAGCGCCAACATCCGCTGCTTTGGTATAAATACCACCGCCTACACGTGCAAAAAGAGCTATACTTTCAGCTCCCAGCGAGAATCCGGTGAGTACTTCCAATGCGCGCTCCATCTCTACCCCGTTCACATCAGCTCCTGTGCGCTGCACAAAATAGTAGTAGAACACGATGAACAGCGACCCCAGCCCCAGCACTGCCAGACCAGCCACGCCCATCCCCATTACGGACCCACCCGCAAAAGACACTTTTAGCGCACGGGCAAGGCTGGTGCGGGCAGCCTCAGCAGTGCGGACGTTCGCCTTGGTGGCGATGCGCATACCAATAAAGCCTGCCAGCACAGAGAAGAAGGCACCTATTAAAAACGCAACAACAATAACAGGGCTTGATTTTTCGCCGGTATAGCCCAGATAAAATAAAAACAACGACGCAATAGCAGCATAGATGGCCAGTACTTTGTACTCGGCTTTGAGGAAAGCCATCGCACCATCTGCAATGTATTGGGCAATACTACTCATCAGCTCATTGCCGGCGGGCTGCTTTCTTACCCAGGCAGCGCGAACCCAGGTATAAAGCAGGGCTGCCACGCCAAAGGCCGGGATAGCGTAAAGGATAGGTTCCATTCAGTCAGTTTAAGGGTTAAACACACAAGTATATAGTTATTAAAGAAAGAGTATTCTATTGACTTTTGCAAGAGCAAGCCGCCAAAGCTTATCCACACCTGATGCCGTAAAAGAAATGCTTTTACAAAGTTACAACATTGATAATCTAGCTAGCTGTCAGCTTCCCTGAAAACGCTGTGCTACAAAGCCAAAGCGGCCGGCCTTTCGGCCAGCCGCTGCTGCTCTAGTATACTTTATACTTAGTAAACCGCTATTCCGGGCACTGCAAGTATAGGTCCGCTATACTGCTACAAATCCGGCCCTGCCTGTACTAATAATCTGCTATTTCCAATCTTCTTGTAGCTCCGTTACAATTTCTCCATCAGCACCCGGTACAGGGCCACCATGCTCTCTATGTCTTTTTTGTGCACGATCTCGTTTGGCGTATGTACATTATCTTCGGGCGCTCCTACAAAGCACCAGTCCCAGGGGTAGGCACTATGCTGTAATTCCTTGGCATCGCTGCCACCCGACCCTTCCACCTCCAGTTGGAACGGAATGCCTGCCCCTGCTGCTATAGCAATGATGCGCTGCACATAAGCGCGGCGCGGTATCAGGCTATCCCTCAGCGAGATCACCACCCCATGCCCTGGTTGCACGCCTTCCGTAACCCACGTAATGTCTGAGATTAGCCCCTGCTTTACGCCATAGTTTTCATAGATGTAGCGGGCCAGGTAAGCGACAGAGCCACCGCCATGTTCTTCCCAGCAGCTAAAAGCAATAATGCCATGCTCCAGGGTTTCGGCTACCTGCAGGGCACTCCAAACACCCAGCCGGTTATCCAGGTAGCAGGACTGCACTGTCGTTTCCGTCTCCCGGAAATCGCACTTAAAAACCAGCTCCGTGCCGCGTGCAATCTCACGTTCATACTGGTACGTTAGTGCATGGGCTGCTTCGTTGTAATCTAAGGTGCATTCGATCTCGCCCTGCGCATCCTGCCCTACCAAGGTATAGCCTGTCTCCAGGTCAGGCCCGCCGATCTTCACCAGTTCGTTGCCATAACGCACCGTAAAACCAATGGAATCCATGTGGGCAAAAATTGCACTTCTTGGCTTACCGAACACCAGCAGGATACAGTCCTGAAATTGTTCTCCGCTTAGCACCTTCGGCTCGGTTTTCCAATGAACTTTCTGCTCCTGAATATAGTTTAGCAGGAAATCTGAAAGGCTTTTTTCGTTGCCTGAAGGGGCGTGTATCCGGCAAAGTTTCTTAAGAAGGTTCATAGGTATTTCTTTTTTAGGGAATTCAAAATTAATAATATTGTTGTACTTTTAGTACTTCCGGACGAGGCAACGTCTGCAGCACCTGAAAGCACCGAATAGTCTTATTTTGCATGAAGAAGTTATTATTCATCATCTTCTCCTTTGTACTACCTGCCCTGGCCGTGGCGCAACAATCCGACACCACAGCCATGCGCAACATCACCATGGAGTCGATTGAGGTGGTGCCGGAAGCGGCGAAGATCAGGGGCATGCTGCTGCTCAACAAGGACATCCAGTATGAGTTGGAAGGCGCCGTGGACAATATGTACAACTTTAAGTATGAGCGTGCCGAAAAGCAGTTCAAATCGTTGCGCCGCCGTTACCCTGATCATCCGCTGCCTTACTTTCTGATGGGCCTCAGCCAGTGGTGGAAGATCATACCGACTAACATCCAGACGCTGAAGTATGACGATCTGTTCTTTGCTTACATGGACACCACCATTCAGAAGGCTGAGAAGATGTACGATGCAAACGAGCATAACGTAGAAGCAGCTTTCTTTCTGGCCGCAGCTTATGGCTTTGAAGGACGCCTGCACTCGGAGCGCAGCAACTGGCGCAAAGCAACTGTGGCCAGCAAACATGCGCTGGACTTTATGGAAAAAGCCAAAGCCGGCAATGGCCTGAGCCCTGAATTCCTGTTTGGTGAAGCTCTCTTCAACTACTATTCTATCTGGATACATGAGAACTATCCGATGCTGCGGCCGGTACTTCTCTTTTTTCCCGACGGCGACAAGCGGCTGGGCCTGAAGCAACTGCGGTATGTAGCTAACAGCGGCTTTTATACGGGTACAGAGGCCAAGTTCTTTCTGATGAAGATTTATGCCAACGAAGAAAGTAACACGGAGGAGGCGCTTAAAGTGTCGCAGTCGCTGGCGCTGAAGTATCCTGACAATGCTTATTTCGAGCGGTTTTATGCCCGGTTATTGTTTGTTCAAGGCCATTTTACGGCGGCCGAGCGTGTATCGCTGGATATCCTTAGCAAACTGGAGCAGAACATGCCGGGTTATGAAGCGATCAGCGGGCGTTATGCGTCTTATATTCTGGCTTACATTAACCAAAACAAGTATAGCGACCTGAACAAGGCCAAGCAGTACTACCAAAATTCTATTATGTATGCCGAGATGACGAATGAGCGTGATTCCGGCTATTTCATCAACTCCTACCTGAACCTGGCGCGTATTGCCAAACAGCAGAACGACTTGTCGCTGGCCAAGCGGTATTACACGATCGTGATTAACGCCAGCGCAAAGGACAAAAAATCTGCTACTTTTAAAGAAGCACGCACCTTTCTGAAAGAAAATAAAAAAGTTAAGTAAACAGCTGCAGAAACGAGTGTAGCTGTGCCTGCACTGAATAATGCTTCTCTACCTGTAGCTGTCCCTGCCGCCCGAACTGCTGCCGTAATGCAGGCTGCTGTAGTAGCTGTTCTAACCGGGCGTACCACTCCTCCGATGTTGTGCAAGTATAGCCGGCTTTGCCGTCGGGCACTGCTGCCAAGTTAGCGCCTACCGCCGATACAACCGCCGGGATACCCAAAGCCATGTACTGCAGTGCTTTAAACGCACATTTACCCTTCGCCCACTCTGTATCTGGTAAAGGCATCACTCCGATGTTTATCCGCTGCAGATCTTCCAGTTCAGTTTGCTTGCGCCAGGATATAAACTCTAATGAGCGCAACTGGAGAGCCGGCTCTTTATCCGCTATCACTAAGAAGTCAAAGTCGTAGTGCTGCTCCAATTGCTGCAGCACAGGTTCAATCAATTTTAAGTAGGGCAAGGTAGAGTGCGAACCTGTCCAACCAATTGTTAGCCGTGCTGTTCGTTGTTTTGGTTTGAGAGAAAGGGCTTGCGTGTTGAGGCAGGTAGGCAGGTATACGGCAGCCGTGTTATACTTACTGGCGAAATCCTGCAGAAAATGGTTGCCGCAACTTACTTTATAGCTCCAACTGCAAATAGCTGCTGTTTTCTGTGGAAGTTTATACTTCGCTACGGCCTTGTTATCATCAGTGGTGTTGGGCAGCCAAATGGCATCATCAAAATCAAAGATAATCCGCTTGCGAAAGATGTGTATTGCGAACCATTCAAACCACGGCGGCCCTAAAGGTGTTGCTTCGCGGTGGAGGAATACAAAATCGTAGAAAGGTAGCTGGTATAATAGCCCAAGGCGCTTCAGAAAACCAACAGCTAGTCCGGCGGCTTTTTGCCAGGTATGGCCGCGCTGGTAAAGGATAGCCCAGGCACGCTGGCTCCAGAAAGGTGCCAGTTTGTAGGTGATTCCCTGCTTTTCAAGCTCCGGCAGCCACTGCTCTACCCGGAACCGCTGTGAGGCGGCCTGCCCCTCCGGATAAGGCACTACAAAAAGCACCTTCACCCTTTGTCCTCCCCCTGCTGCCCGAAAAAATACTCATATGCTTCCCGCACCCGCTCCGGCGATCTGTACTTCTTTGCCAGTTCGGGAATCTCCTGCCTGTGGTTTGGATTTTGTATGATCTGCAGTATTTTACCAATTGCCTTATCTACACTTCCCTCCTGCTGCAAGTTAAACGTAGCTCCTCCACCTTCATTCTGAATGATATCACTGTCGTCACCCACCCCTTCCGTCAGCAGCACCGGCAAGCCATTAGCCCAGTACTCCCCTATTTTAACGGGGGACAAATACTTTTTGGAAGGCCCCGGCTTATAGGTAGCGAAACCAAAGTCAGCAGCAGAAAGGTATTGCGGCACTTCTTCATGAGGCACGGCAGCAACAAACACCTTTGATGTGTCGATTTGCTGCCGTTGTAATTGCTGCTGTATCTTTCTCTGCTCTTGCGGAGAAAGTATGATCAGCCTGAAATCAGGTATAAGGCTGAAGCATCTTTTGTAAATGGCAAAAGCCTCTTCCGTATAGTATAAGCCACCATATTTGCCAACGTAAATGCCAATTGTAGCACCTCTGCCATTTAGCTGCTCTCTTATATGATCCCGGTGCTGTAACGAAAATTGAAATTTAGCAAGGCTAACAAAATTACCAAAATGTTGAACAGCTATTTTAGGTCTGAGCGAAGCTATTTCATTTTTAAATGCTTTTGACACCAAGATTAATCCTGCAGCCTTTTCATGTTGCTCTTTCTCCCATTTTCGCTGGATTATGTACTTTATGCCATACTTGCTCCATTCTCCTGCCTCCAGCATGTTTTGTGCGTGTGGTTCAAAAACAATATAAAAGGGGATGTGCAGTGATTTGGCCACCTTATTAGCTAAAGCGCCCGCCATTGCCCCACTTGCCACTAGATAATCAATTTTCTCCTGCTTTATGAGCCTCTTGATCTCTTTAGGAAATAGGATGAAATCTAATATTTTATTGAAAAAAGAATGAGATAAGTTGTAGCTATATACGGGGTGATGTAATAGGTTTTGTTCCTGAATAAGGTTCTGTGGCAGCCTGCCTCTGTGCTGATCTCTTTCAATCGTAACCAGAACAACTTTAGCTATACTTTTTATTTGTAATAAAATTTTTATGTGTGGTAATACGACTGAGCGGGTCAGTGGATCATTTATTCCCCAGTAACAAATAAAAAGGATACTTTTTTCTCTCATATTAATCAGCCTCACAATCATTTGGATTCAATTGGGCTTCGATGACGCAAGTATGCCCTGAGAACTCCCGGATAATTTGAAGCAACTGCTTTATATGTTGCTGAAACGAGAATTTTACCAGCAAGCGATTATCTACTTTAGCCCGATTGACGGCTACAGAGGCTCTATTCTGATATAAGTATAATAACTTCTGCAAACAATCTTCCACATTGCCTGCCCTAAACAGTATGCCTGTTTCCATATCTGTTATTACTTCCTTTATAGGATCAATATCAGATGCTAATATTAAGCTGCCCATTTGAAGTGCCTCAAGTATTACTAGCGGTAGCCCTTCATGTAGGGATGGGACAACAACTAAGTCCGCTTCGCCCATATACCGCATTAAAGCTAAGTTAGCTACCGCATCTGAAACTGTTACATAGCTATGCAGGTTACTGTCAGTTATCTGCCGTAAGATATTAATCTTTTCACTTCCTTCCCCTACTATATTCAGGTGCAGACTTTCCGTAGCGATATGCTGCTGCTGCACTAAGATTTTAAGGGCCTCAAGAAAAAGAAAATGGCCTTTGGTCACCTCTAGCCTGCCTGGTAACAAAATATTGAAACTGCTTCTGCTTCCTGCTTCATTCGTCTTTGCTGGCTGCTCACAATTAGCAGCAGGTAAGGCATTATATATAACTCTATGATTTTTATGCCTGATCAAGTTCAATTCTATATCATTCATGACGGCATTCGATACAGAAACATGCGCATCATCATACCTTTTTGCCAGTACTTGATTTATCGTGTTTATAGCTACTCTTTGCAAAGAATTCAGTGGGTATTCTTTATATTGTGTAATATGAAAATATTGAATAAGCTTGAAATTAAAAGAAGACAAGGATACTGCCTCTAGTTTTACCATACGCATTATAAAATGCGCGTACGGTGCATGTGCAAGCACCGTAGTAATATTGTATCTTTTAAGGAACTTAGAAACCGTGAGTACTACAGAAAGCGAAGTAAGCAATGCACGCCTAGACAAGTATGATACAGGCTGGTTTAACAGAAGCATATCTTCTGTGCTAAAACCTGGACAAAGCTCTGCAAGCACCTCGTGATTACAATCTGATATTACGATCAACTTAACTTTAATGCGAGCCTCCATCAAGCCCTTTATCTGGCATAAGACTTGTTTCGAGATGCCATCCCGCATAATAGCTGGTATTACAACTGCAATCCTGCAAGAAGCTTCTCCATAACTCTTTTTTTCCATTTTACAAGATAGCAGAATTAAGCTTTGTACTTACAGCACCCTATTCATTTATTATAATTAAGATGCCAGATACTGATAGATTAAGAAAGCAAAGGCTCCTTCTTATTTGTGACTATAATCGCCATGACTTTGTCCATTTATACAAAGATTGTTGCCCGTACTTTGAAATATTCTTTCTGGAACACACCTCCAGAACATCAATCTACAATCATTCTTACCTAAAGTATGGAACAGCTATTTTCTGGAAGGATTATAAAGATGTTGATGCTCTGCTGGATACAATACAGCCCGATAAACTTACTTTTCAATACCTCGACTCTTACAATCATATTGTACTAAATCTCGCCTGCAAGGCAAGAAAGATTCCGACATTTCAGGTAGAACATGGCTTAAGGGCTGATTACGTGTTAGGTTCCGATCCAGCAATTAGTCCCTCTCCAGATAGTAGCTATGGGAAAAAGTTTCACGAACTATTTAATAATGTGGTGAGTCTAAAAAGCAGAATTCAGACCAGGCTTTTCCTTTTAAACAGTATAAAAAAATTATCTCCTGAAGATGCTGCCTTTGCTAAACTCTTTATAAAAATAAGGCGAGCCTACTCTTTTGCTACCACAGTAAGGAAAATAAATTCTGCTAAAAGACAAGCAGGAGCACACATTTCTTTTAGTCCGAAAGTGTTTGAAGTTCACCAAAGAAATGAAACCCTCCCTCCAGATTTGAAAGTGTACTTTACCGGCATTCCATACTTCGATCATTTAGCAACTCTTAAGCCTGCCTCCCAACTATCCAGAGCAGTGCTGCTTATTGATCAACCCCTTGCTGAGCATGGCCTGCTTCAATGGGATAAAGCTTACAAAGCTACTTTTGTTGATACCATTACAAAGATTTTTAAACAACACAACTATAAACTATACATTAAGCCACATCCAAAGCAAGATTTAAAAGTATGGCAACGGGCAGAGCAGTTACAACTGTGCTGCCTCATCGATGATAAACAATTATATGATTTAACTCCAGAAATACCTATTCTATTGGGTTTCTACTCTACATACTTAATGCCATTTACCTCCTTTAAGCACACAACGGTTATCACCTTAGAAAATCATCCTGCGGGGAGACTTGATGTTTCCAAATCCTTTGTCGATGCCGGTGTAGCACATCCAATCTATGACTTAGAGGAACTCCACCATATTCTGCCTAACATTGAACAATTGCACCAGCAACAACTGCCGAATAAAGCGAAGTTTACAGAAGAGTGGATGTATAAATTTGATGGGAAGAGCGGCGAACGACTTCGTGATGTTTTGTTAAGGGATGAACTATAAAACAAGGAGGCTGCTGTAGCATTTACAGCAGCCTCCTTGTTTTATAGTTGCAAACTATGCTTGCTTTTTAGCAGGCGTTTGTACTTTCTCTTTAAAATATTCCAGCGTCCTTTGTAGGCCTTCGGCTCGGTCTACTTTGGGTTCCCACCCCAGAAGTTCATTGGCTTTTGAGATATCCGGCTGGCGCTTCTGCGGATCATCTTTCGGCAGCGGCTGGTATTCAATTTTCAACTCTACACCTGTCAGCTTACATATCTCTTCGGCAAACTCTCTGATGGTGATCTCAGAAGGATTGCCCACATTTACC
>NZ_JBDIZJ010000012.1:0-159800 GCF_039748935.1 Pontibacter chitinilyticus | reverse complement strand
CCTGCTCTGCATCGGCAAACACCCGCACCGGCAGCTTCTCGTAACGCGTCTCTTCCAGTAAATTTAATCGCGACATAATAGCAAAAATTAAGAAGTTTCAATTTTATACTCCCATTTCTGGGCTCACTAGTGACTTTGATAGCATTGCACCCGGGCAAAAGGCATGCGTTAGCAGTGGAGAGAAGATCAAGCGCGTTTATACTTCCACGTCCACCAAAGTGCCAGCCTGTGCCTCAGATAGCAAGCGTTTACATGTAAGCGAATAAAGGAACAAGGCCTTACCGGGAGAAAAGCGCACAGGGGTCCCAATCCCTTTTGGTGCAAAACCACGATAAGTATAGCTACTAATTCCTTGCCCCAACACTATACGCCTGTTACAGTAAGCCCTAACACCCTGCCATACTTATAGTACGCACAACGCCTGCCAAAGGCATTTCTCTTGCCTTTGTAGTTCTGTAAAGCAGATGCCTTGATCCGGTAAATCCGCCGGTTTATACTTGCTGACGGCGCAACAACGTGCTATAGAATTTACTTGGATGCGGCCACCCGCCTGGTAGTAGCATGCAGCGCTTCTTCTTCTCCGGTAGCTGTCCGGCTGGTCAGGAGCAGGCAGAGGTAAGTGATCAGACCATTGATAATGATCAGTTCAAAGCCCATCGAATAGCCGATCCACGCCATGGAATGACTATCGAGCACATAAGTGAGCAGCGGCGACAACAGGCAAATGAACGGCACCAGCTTGTCTGCTACGGTGCGCCGGGAGGTCATGCCAAAGACAAACAAGCCAAGCAAAGGCCCATACGTATAGCCCGCTGCCCGGAAGATGGCATTTACCACTGAGTCGTCGTTTATCACCCGAAATACCAGAATCACCAGCAGCATGATCACAGAAAAGACCACATGTACGATGTGCCGCATCCGGATGAGCCGGCGATCGTTGCTATCCTCCTTTTTATCAAAGTTCAGAAAATCGACACAAAAGGAGGTGGTGAGCGCAGTCAGTGCTGAGTCGGTAGTGGCAAAGGTAGCGGCTGTTAATCCCAGCATAAACACAATGGCCGGAATGATATTCAGGTGGTGAAGGGCGATCTCGGGAAAGAGGTGATCAGGCGTCCGGAGCGCGGCCACATCGATGTTATTGGCGGCGGCGTACTGGTAAAGCAAAGCTCCTACGCTCAGAAAAAAGATGTTGATGGCAGCAAACACGACGGTAAAAGTGAGCATGTTTTTCTGCGCCTCCCCGATGTTTTTGCAGCTCAGGTTCTTCTGCATCAGGTCCTGATCCAGGCCGGTCATGGCAACGGTTACAAAAATGCCACCCAGAAACTGCTTAAAAAAGTTGTTCCTGCTCCCTAAAAAATCATCCCAGAAAAATATTTTAGAATAGGAGCTTTGCTTCACAGCCTCAAACGTGCCCATCAGGTCCAGGTGCAGGCTGCGGGCTATAAACCAGATCGAGAGCAGCACCGACGAGAGCAGGAAAACCGTCTGCAGCGTATCGGTGATAATGATGGTTTTAAGGCCACCTTTGAAAGTATAGGACCAGATCAGGACGAGGCAGATAGCCACCGTTACGCCGAAAGGCACATTCCAGGCATCAAAAATAAACTTCTGCAGCACAATAGCCACCAGGTATAAACGGAAAGCTGAGCCAATAACGCGGGAAATCAGGAAGATCGTGGCGCCGGATTTATAGCTCCAGAATCCCATTCGCCGCTCCAGGTAAGTATAAATCGAGACCAGGTTTAAGCGGTAGTATAAGGGCAGCAGCACGGTAGCGATCAGCACAAAACCGACGGCATTGCCCAGTACGAACTGAAAATAGCCGAAGCTACTGTTGCTTACCGCCCCCGGCACCGAGATAAAGGTAACCCCTGAGAGCGCTGTACCGATCATGCCAAAGGCTACAAAGTACCACTTGGAATTGCGGTTGGCGATAAAGAAACTGGAATTATCAGAGGCGCCTTGCGAGGTGAGGTAAGAAATACCAATCAGAACGGCAAAATAACCCAGCAAAAACGACAAAAGAACAATGGGAGGCATAGGCTTCGGGTATTTAAAGAGCTTTTAAGTATAGCAGGATTTAGGCATCCCAATATAGCGAACTCTAAAACGACAAATGCAGTGTGTCTTTATAAAAAGACAGGACCGCGGCTTCAGGAGGGCAGCACAATCGCGCTTTCGATGGCTTTTCGCACACTGCCATACTTGTCGAGCAGGGCTGCGGCCGTTTGTTTGTCCTTTCCGGTTTCATCCATCACCATCCGGACGCCCCGGTGATAGAGTTTATGGTTGCTCAACTGCATGTCTATCATTTTATTGCCTTTCACACGGCCCAGCTGAATCATAACGCTGGTGCTCAACATGTTCAGCACCAGCTTTTGCGCCGTGCCAGCTTTCATGCGCGTGGAGCCGGTCAGGAACTCAGGCCCAACCACGACCTCTACCGGATACGCGGCCTCAGCAGCTACCGGGCTGCCGGCATTGCACACAATGCAGCCGGTGGCTATCCCCTGCTGGTTGGCTGTTTTCAATCCGCCGATCACGTAGGGTGTGGTACCGGAGGCAGCCAGCCCGATCACCATGTCATCCGCATCGATGTTGAACGCCTGCAGGTCTTTCCAGGCCTGCTCCATGTCGTCTTCGGCAAATTCTACTGCCTTCCGAATAGCCCCGTCGCCCCCTGCAATCAGGCCTACGACCCAGTCGAAGGGCACGCCAAAGGTAGGAGGACACTCAGAAGCATCCAGCACGCCCAGGCGCCCGCTGGTACCGGCACCAATGTAAAACATACGGCCCCCTGCCTGCATTTTTTCTGCCGCCACCGTAGCTAGTTGCTCTATCTGCGGAAGTGCCCGTTCTACGGCTGCTGGCACTGTTTTATCTTCGTTGTTGATATGCTCCAGCATCTCCCGGATGGTCATCTGCTCCAGGTTGTCGTAGTGTGATTCGCTCTCTGTAACTCTATTCATTTCTCTATGATAAACGCTATACTGGTTCGATTAAGCCTATCCATATGGATGGGCTCTACTTATTGTCAGGTTTAAATTGCAGGCAACTGATCTTTCCATCCATGGTGCTCACTACCACCTGGTTTTTACCAAGGGGCATCACCGGGTTCATCAGGCTGTTGGAAATTTTATGCTTCCACAGCACCTTGCCTGTTTGCCTGTCTACGGCACTGGCCATACCCGAATGTGATGGCACATACACGATCCCCCTGCTTTCTACGATGGCCGAAGGAGCCAGTTCATAAGGCAGTTGCAGTCCCGATTTCCAGGCAAGTTGCATGGAGTCTGCTGTCGTAGAAACGCCGTACAGTTGCCCGTCCATTGTTTTCACGTACACCAGCTTTCCATCGGCCGATAAGCCCATGGACTCGCGCACCCGCACACTGTCTCTTTTTTCGCGCCACTGTACCTGTCCGGTGCCGGCGTCTAAAGCAGTCATGTACCTGTCCGGCGCAACGATGAACACGTTGCCGTTCGCCGCAACAGGGTAGCAGGCAGCCGGTGAAAACATGCGATTCGTCGCTCCATTGTTCCACTTCCAGGCCAGTTCTCCTGTCTTTTGGTCTAAGGCATAAAAGTCATTGTTCCAGCAGCCAAAGTATACGTTGCCTTCATAAAGCAATGGCTTGGTCACCACAAAGCCTTTCACCTGGTCAAAGTCCCACTTTACATTTCCTGTGCGCAGGTCTAATGCTCTGAAGTGGCCATCGGAGCCGCCGACATAGGCAGTTTTATCGTGTATAACTGGAGACCCAAGTACAGGTTTTGATGTAACTGTTTTCCAGGCCAGCTTTCCGGAGGCAGCTTTCAACCCATAAATGTTGTTATCAGAGGAGCCTACCACAACATAGCCATGGCCCACAGCCGGCGTCGAATAAATTTTCCCTTCAGTTTTAAATACCCACTCCCGCTTGCCGGTTTTGCTGTTCAGGGCATATACTTCTCCTTTGGTATTGGTGGCGATGACCAGATTCTTATAAGTAGCAGTTCCGGCTCCCACATCGCTGTCGTCCTGGTATTCCCAAAGTGTTTTTACCTGATCATACTTCTGATTAACCCCATAGGACGGACGCGCATACGTTATTTTGTCCTGGTTAAAATGGTGATTGCTCAAGGCCACCTTTTGCCAGACCGGCATGGATTCCAGCAATGGTTTTCGTACAGCGAAGCTGGCCGTGTCGTTGGCAACCGTAACAATGTTATACCCGCCCACACTGTCTTTTGCCCGCAGGTTAGAACGGCCCATTACGCCGGGTATTCCTTCAAAGCTATACTTGTGGTTCTGATGGCCGTGGCCACATAAAATCAGCTGCACATTGCGTTGCTTTAACCGGTCAAGGGCTTCGTACCAGTTGTTCTGTGCTGAGTCCTGCGGATAGTGATTGAGGTAAATGACCGGCATTGCCGGATCTTTCATGTTCGTTATCACCGAGTCGAGCCATACGATGTTCTCGCGTGGCACTTGTCCCGGTCCCATGCGCATGTTCGGGCCGGAGCTGGTACCTGCAAACAGGTAGCCGTTGTAAGTAAAAGCAAAAGTTTCGGCACCAAATACTTTTCGGAAGGTGTTGCTGCCGCTCTCCGACCAATTTGCATCGTGGTTACCTGCAATGATGTGCCATGGCTTATTCAGTCCATCCAGAATTTGCTTCGCCAGCTTTAGCTCGTTATCTGCGCCAAACTCGGTTATATCGCCGGTAATGACAACAAATTTCAAGGAGTCATTGGCGTTGATGTCTGCTACAGTCCGCCGCAGGTCTTCTTCGGCCGTGTTGCCGCCGATGTGCGTATCTGTTACAAAGGCAAAGCTGAACTGCTGCGCATACCCCATCACCGGAAGAAGTATAACTGCCAGGAGCAGGAAAGTATGTCTAATCTTAGTCATAGGCTTAATCTTCTTCTACAAAAGTATACTCTCAAAAACTATTGACCTTGTTCAGGAGTGTTGTACCGGCCAATTTGACTAGCTAGAGAATTTTGATAAAACACGCACGAAAGCGCAGCAATTAAAAACAATTCCTCTACTTAGAAGCTTAAAAATACGAATTTTAGCTTAAAAGACGTGCTACTGAACAACTATTTTAATTAAAACCCGCACAAATACGCAAACTATCACACATTGAATCTAGCGGTGGATAGCCATCAGTTGATATTAAGACAGATAAATACCATCCCTGAAACTATCACCTTCGATTATCTTTTTCCCTGATGCCTTCTAAGTAATGGAGGCAATATCAACTCCTATAAGCTATAGGCGCTATTATCGCTGTAGTTCCATCACAAAAGGAGACCAGCTAATCCGCCTTCCCTCGCTTCCTGCCTCTCCGATCATTTGATCTTCTTAACAAGCGCACTTGCTGTGGTACTTTCATTCTTCAACCTGTCAATGGCCGTTACGATGTAGCGGTATGTATGCCCCGGCACCATTCCTTCGTCGATGAAAGAGGTTAATGTATGGTCGAAGCTAACTTTTACGACATTTTGCGGGTTGCTCAGGTCCAGGGGCTCGTCGTCTTTGAAGCGGTATACCACATAGCCATACACGTCGCTGCTGCCCGCAGGCATCTCCCATTGCAACTTTGCCTTTTTGCGCGAGGTGAAAAACAGGAACTTCTTTTCATGCAGATTGATTGGCGCAGCCGGCTCCTTTTCATCCAGCCACGGCATCACGGGCTGGAGCGCCGGATACTTGTAAAACTCCTGCTGCAGCGAATCCCGAAAGCCAGCCAGGTTGTTGGTCAGTGATTTGGAGCTGAAGTAGACGCTGCCCTGCACGGCATCGTTCTGCCGCAGGTAACGCACCTGGTTCGGAAGTTGCTGCTTATCGCGCCAGCCCTCACGGTCCTCCATCGCACGATAGACGCCCTGCCCAATGTACAGGTGTTTGCCGCCGCTGTTCGCGCTCCACCAATCCAGCAGTTTCTCGTAAGGCGCAGCGGGATAATAAAAAGGGAAGTATAACTGCGGGTTCACATAATCTACCCAGCCCTCCTTCGCCCATTTCCGAGCATCGGCATACAACGAAGTATAACCGGAAAAGCCATTGCTCTCAGATCCGCGCGGGTCCTGCGCTTTGTTACGCCAGATACCAAAAGGGCTGACCCCGAACTTAACGAAGCTTTTAGCAGCATGAATGCTGTCCGACAAAGTATAAATTAGCGTGTCTACGTTGTTCCTGCGCCAGTCACCAATGTCAGAAAAGCGGCTGCCATACTGCAGGTAAGTAGCTGAATCCGGCAAAGCAGCTTTTTCCGGGTATGGGTAAAAGTAATCATCGAAGTGCACGCCGTCGATGTCATAGTTGCGCACCACATCCATGATCACCTGCACAATGTAAGCCCGCACCTCCGGCAGCCCGGGGTTGAAGTATTTTTTGCCGCCATAGGTAAAGAACCACTCCGGATGGGTGCGGGTAATGTGAGTGGCACTGGTGTGGGTATCATCCAGATCGGTGGTGGCACGGTAGGGGTTAAACCAGGCATGCAGTTCCATGCCGCGCTTGTGCGCTTCCTGTATGGCAAACGCCAGCGGATCGTAAAAAGGCTCAGGTGCCTGCCCCTGTTTGCCTGTCAGGAAGCGGCTCCACTCCTCCCGTCCTTTGGCATAAAAGGCGTCGGTAGCAGGCCGCACCTGCAGCAAAATGGCGTTTATTCCTGTTTTCTGATGCGCATCCAGTAACTGGATAAGCTCCTGCTGCTGTTGTTGTGAGTTTGTTTTCGGATCCGGCCTGGAAGGCCAGTCAATGTTTTCGACCGTTGCCACCCACACGCCCCTGAACTCCCGTTTGGGTGGTGCTTGGCGCTGTTGGGCGTAGAGAGTATTGGCACTGAAAAAAAAGGCAAGAAGCAGCGTATAAATTCTAATCATTTTGCGGGTGGGAAAGGTTTAAAAAAGCCCTCCGGCTGCTGGTGCAACGGAGGGCTTTTGAAAAGTGATATTTACTACCAGCCTGGGTTTTGCTTGAGCTCTACCCCCTGATCTTTGTATAATTTAATCTGATCTATCGGCAAGGGATTCAGGTAAACTTTCACATCAGTGAATCTGCGCTGTGAGGCTGCTTTGGTCGCCGGAATAATATACCCTTCCTCCCCATTGTCCAACACTACGCTAGACTGAAGCTTTGGATAATCTGCTTTTCTGATCCAGGCACCACGGTTAATGTCGGTGTTTGTTTCTGTATCTGTATATTCCAGCTTTTTCCATCTCCTCAGGTCATCCAGCCGGAAACCTTCCATCATTAATTCTACCCGGCGTTCTCTGCGTATCTCCCAAAGTATAGGTGATACAGAAGGGTCTCTTGCCGGATCATCGTATGCCACACCGTTAACTACAGGCTGATCACCTGCCACTTGGAGCGCAGGTATGTTAATTCCTGGCCTGGAGCGAAGTTTGTTGATCGATTTATCCAGATCCTCATTGGTCAGTGCAGGCCCACCCACGGTTGCTAGTTCAGCAGCGGCTTCTGCATAGTTGATCAGTACCTCTCCATAGCGAATTACCGGCGCATCTGTTGGGTTTAAGTTAGAGCTTCCTTCCGGCGTATTTGCAATGGCCTCATTCAGGAATTTATGCGTGGCATAACCGGAAGTAGAGTAATTGGCATCAATACCATTCAGGCGCAGTTCATCAGACACAAAAGTCTCTGCAATACGCGGATCTCTGTTCGCCATTACATTTTCAATGCCATGATCGCCCTGATATAACGGAGAAAGCGCTATTGGTAATCCGTCTTCAGCCAGGTAAGCCTCAATTGCATCTTTAGAAGGACCGGTTTGCGGTTCCTTGTTATTGTAGCTGTTCAAAGCATGGGTTAATACACCTGGTTCATACTCGCGGTAAAGTATAACTTCCGGGTTACCAGCCAGGCTAAGGGAGTTGAATACCGTTCTATAGTCTCCTAAGGAGTATCTACCGGAGTTTATTAACTGCTCTGAGGCCCACTTTGACGCTTCCAGGTATTCTGCTGCTTTGGCGGCATTGTTCTCCTGATACTTCTGCCAGGTTCCTTCAAACAAAAATACGCGCGACATAAAAGCAAGCACCACGTCTTTGTTCACGGTTAGTCCTTTTGCACCATCTGTCAATCGTACATTTTCAGCTGCGTACCGGAAATCAGCAAGTACTTTATCCATCACAAAAGTACGCGGATCACGGGACTTATACAGTTGCTCGGCATCTGTGCTTTCCAGTTCATCTTCGTACCACGGAACGTCTCCGAAACTATTAACCAGGTCCGCATACTCCATTGCCCGGAAGAACCGCCCTATACCAGTCCAATGTGCTTTAGCCTCGTCACTCATAGGCGCTGTCTGTACCCTGTTGATAAACAAGTTGGCTTTTCGCACCCAGGCAAAGGACCATCCGCCACCGGAAGCTGGCACGTTCTGTGTAAACTGCGGGGGGCTGGTAGGGGCAAAATCATCATTTAAGCTTTGGCCCGAAAAGTAGTCTCCCCAAGTATAGCCCGAGCCATACCCTGTAAAGTATGCAGGATAAAATCCGTATGCGAACGTGCTTACGTTTTTCTCACTGGTCCAGAAGGATTCATCTGTCAGTTGGTCTAGCGGTGGTGTTTCTAAAAACTCTTTCTCACAGCTACCTAAAGCAAGCGAAAGAAAGAGGATCGCAAATATTTTAGTCTTCATTTTTCTCGATTTAAACATTAAAAGGTTGCTTGCAGTCCGAAAGAAAGCGTTCTTCTGTAAGGATAAACTCTGCCGTAGGTGTTTGAGTCGTTCAAACCAGCCTGCGTGTAATCAACTTCCGGGTCAATTGGAATATCCAGGTTGTCAAACTCAAACAGGTTTTCGCCGCTGAAATAAACACGAAGCCTATCCATCTTCACTCTTTCGGTCAGGCGCTTCGGAAGCGTATAACCGATGGTCACATTCTTCATGCGCATGTAGGAGAGGTCCAGCAGGTATTTTGTCTGTGGCAGGAAGTTCCGGCCATTGTTTGACTGTCCTGCATCTGTAGGGCGTGGATAGAAGGCATCTGGGTTTTCAGGTGTCCAGTAGTCTAACTGATGGGTATACCAGGCTTCTCCTGGTCTGTATCCTGGTATAACCAGCGGGCCATTTGCCCACAGATCGCGCTTACCAACTCCTTGTACAAAGAAACTCACATCAAAACCTTTCCAATCGGCACCAAGGCGCAGGCCATACTGGTAGCGGGGCGTAGAGTTTCCGATCACTTTCATATCGCCATGGTCATCTACCGTTTGGGAGCCACGATCAATCACCCCATCGCCATTAAGGTCTTTATACTTCACGTCGCCCGGTCCATAAAAGAACCAGCCACTTTCAAATATAGATTGAGAAGGCACTCCGTCTTTCAACACATACTTCCCATTCTGCAACAGCAGGTTGCCGTCCGCATCTTGCTGAAAATCGTTGTTGGTAAAGAAGCGGTCTGTTTCATATCCCCAAATTTCTCCCAACATTTTGCTTTCGTAATAGGAGTTGATGCCCATAGTAGTATTGGCATATTTGGTAATCTTCTCCTGGAAATCTGACAGCGTACCTGTTACATTGAAGTTAATTCCGTTGCCAAATGTATGGTTCCAGTCCAATGCAAGCTCCCATCCAGTTGTTTGCAGCTCTCCATAGTTTCTCTTTGGCGGAGATGTACCAAAGGAACTTGGAAGGGTTTCCCCATTCGTTTGCATATCTTTAGTCGTTCTTCTGTACCAGTCATAAGTAACCCCAAAGTTGTTGTTAAAGAACCTGGAATCAAATCCAAAGTCCAGTGTGGCAACCGACTCCCACGTAAGCGCATCCGAAATATAACCCGGCGTGGTAACAGTAGGCATGTTTTTACCGCCAACTACCCAACCTGAATTAACCGGGGTCATGGTTCTGTAAATGTTGTTTATGTCTGCATTTTCATTGCCGATCTCACCCCAGGAACCCCTGAACTTCAGGAACGAGAGTACTGGCTCGGCAAACTGCATGAAAGGCTCTTTGGTAATAACATAACCAGCAGACATGGAAGGAAAAAAGCCCCACTTTTTACTTGGTGACAAGCGGGAGGAGCCATCATATCGCCCGTTGAACTCTAACAAGTACTTATCCAGAAAGGAATAGTTAATACGGCCAAAGAAGCCAAGGTTTGTAAACTTGTTATGGGCTCCGCTTACGAACTGGTCTCCTGTTGCCAGGTCAATCTCACCCTTGTCGGGATCCATCAGTTCACGTCTTTGTGCAGACTGGAACCAGTTTTCATATGCTTCTACATCACTACCAGCAATCACTTTAAAGGAGTGGTTGCCAAGATCTTTCACATAGGTGGCAAAGGCTTTTCCTGTATTTCTTTTATTCCACCAGGAGTTATACTGCACCCGGTTGTAGGACACGCTGGTATATGGCGCAAAGGCTAAATCCGGACCTGTTGACCAGAAATTATAAGCGGATACAGAGCCCCCTGTCTGGTGTTCGTTGGTGTTATAGCCGGTATAAGTATAATCAGCATCAATGGTAAGGCCCTTTACTAATTTAAAGGTACCTCCCACATTTACACGGGTCATACCGGTTGTGCTCTCGTTCATTTTAGCCTGCTCCACTTCCGTGATAGCGCTTCGGAAAGGATGCCCTTCGTAAGTGCCGTAAGGATACACGGCTGGCCACCTATAAAGGTAGTACCATGGGTCATACGTTTCGCTGGAGTAGTAGAACGGACGTGTAGTGAGTGTGTTGGAGTATAGAACTTTAGAGCGGATATCCAGCCAGTCTGTAACGCTTGAGTTAATTCCCAGTGTCAGGTTATAGCGGCTAAACTTATCTGGGTTCACTTTCAAAACACCATCCTGATTCAGATAACCCAAACCCAGATGATAACTGGTTTTCTCACTACCTCCTGAGAGAGAAACGTCGTGTTTCTGCTGAGGGGTCCAGTCTTTCATAAACATTTCGCCGGGATTCCAGGGGCGATAGAAGAATAAGCGGCCATCTCTTATGTCAAAATCACGGCCGAGCACCATCTCACTACCTAAGTTCTGTCCACCATACTGCTGCTCCCACTCGCGCATTTTCGCGATAGAAGTCTCATCAATGTACATCCCTACCACACCAAAAACGTTGGTGGAAGGATTTGTTCTTCTTAATGCTTCAAAAGCCATCTCGGCCCCTTCGGCAGCAGGAGCAATCTCCGGGGTAGTAGTGGGTGTAGCCCAGGAGAAGTTGTTGGAGTACGTAACACGTGGCGGTGAACCTTTCTTTCCCGTCTTTGTAGTCACTAATATTACGCCCCAGGCAGCTCTGGAACCATAAATAGAAGCCGAAGCAGCATCTTTCAAAACCGATATCGACTCAATGTCTTCCGGATTGATCATTTGAAGGCTTTCAATTTCCACATTGTCAACCAATATCAGCGGCTGGCCACCGCCTGAGTTGCTTAACGTTCCTGTTGCACCTCTTAGCTTGATAATCGGGTTCTGCCCTAGCGCACCACTGGAAGTCGTGATGGTGAGACCAGGAGTTGTGCCCTGTAAGCCACGGGCTACGTCTGTTATAGGTCTTGACTCCAGCACCTTTGTATCAACCGTTGACACGGCACCTGTAAGATTAGCTCTTTTCTGCGTGCCATAGCCTACGACTACTACCTCCTGAAGCGCTTTGGCATCAGGCCCCAACTTAACATCAATGGTGTTAGATTCTCCTACCGTCTTTTCTTGCGGCAGCATCCCAATAAATCTAAACACCAATACACTTCCGGGAGCGGCCTGGATACTATAGCGGCCTTCAGCATCTGCAGAGGTACCATTGGTAGTACCTTTTACTACAACGCTTACCCCTGGCAGCGCAGTCCCATCCTCGGCAGAAGTTATCCTGCCCGTAACTGTCTTGCTTTGAGCAAAACCGGCCTGCGCTATAAGTAAGCACAAGGCCAACATCGTGAACCGTAATAATATTCTCATAATTAACTGGTTAGTGAAGATTTAAAATTTTACAGGATAAAGAATACTGGTCATTGTATGGCTGCTATAAGCGTAAAAAATACAAATCAGGGATAAAGGAGGTATTTCTGGCGCATCACTTTAAACTGGCTCAGGCCAGGCTCCCAGCTCCTGCAGATCTCTGCTTCTGTTGCGCCGGCTATGATCTGCTGCTTCAAAAGGGTGGTGCCGGCCAGTTTATCAAAATTGCCGATCTGGTTGCTCTGCTTAGAGTCAAAGAATTTTTCTTTGGAAGGATAACCCTGATATAGCTCCATCAGCCAGGTCAGGTTGAGATGCTTCGTGGCACGCAGCTTTTCTATATCTGCTTTTCGCAAGTCCAGCCCATAGCACTTCTGATCCTGGTGCAGCGGGGTTTCGCTCATACCTTTAATGCTGACAGGTGTAAAGGAGAAAGTATACTTACCTTTCAAAGCCGGACTGCCTAGTACGGTAAAAGGAAAGTAAGTACCCCGGCCCTGGCTGATAACGGTTCCTTCGAACAGGCAGAGGGAAGGATAAAGTAAGATGGATTGGGGGGTATTCAGGTTAGGAGATGGGCTTACAGGTAAGGTATAAGGCATATCATGCGCGTAGTTCTTTACTTTGATGATCTTTATCCTGCATTTGATACCATTAGCCAGCCATCCTTCCCCGTTAATCATCTGCGCATACTCTCCCACCGTCATGCCATGCGCGATCGGCACCGGATGCATGCCAATGCCGGATTTCAGGCGCATGTCCAGCACAGGGCCATCTACCAGGTAGCCATTCGGGTTTGGCCGATCTAAAATCAGCAGTTCTATTCCATTCTCAGCACATGCCTCCATCACCCGGTGCATGGTACCGATATAAGTATAAAACCTTGCCCCTACATCCTGAATATCAAACACCATCAGATCGATGTCGGAGAGGTTTTCTTTCGTGGGCTTTTGATTTTTACCGTACAGCGAAACAACCGGGATACCGCTTTTGGGATCTACGCTATCCTCCACTTTCGCGCCGGCGCTTGCATCGCCACGGAAACCATGCTCAGGACCAAAGATCCGCACGATGTTTACACCTAACGCTTGTAAGCTGTCTACACTCGTGCTTTTACCAATAACAGACGTAGGATTTACGACCATCCCTATTCTCTTCCCTTGCAGGTAAGACAGGTATTCGCTCACCTGATCTGCTCCCGTAACAATCCCCTGGTTCTTGGAAGCCGCTCCAGCCTTCCCTGTGTTAAGAATAGCTTCTTGTGCATGTACTTGCAGGTGGCAAATACCCCATAACAGCAGGGAAAACGTTACTTGCTTTAAAATGCTGAACAGAAATTTCATGCGACAAGGAAATTAATAAACGCGCAATAGCGCTGCTTGCTGCCTTTTATTTCAAAAAAGCTCCTTCTACACCAGCTATACTTGCTGTAATTAGGGCAACCTAAAGCTATTGAAAGCTATTGCATCAACATGCAAACAAAGTGCAACAACTCTGAACAAGCGGCATAAACAAGCGCGTTAAGTGCTTACTCACTAAATCATAAGCCAAAATAAGATACTTGTTTGCTATTTACCTAACGTTTTTGCAATTATTTACTTTAAACCTGCATAAATAAGCATACCGGAAAGTAATACATGTTGGTGTAAAAACCAAGCATATGTTAATGTAATGGGCTGATTTTTACCAAAAGACATTTAAAGAGAGCGTAAGACAGCAGAAAAGCGCAAGCCCAAGACAGGAAGTAAACAGCTAAAGTAACATTATGAACGGAACGAGTTGCACAAAGCAGCACATCATTCGAAACGGAACTAGCGGATTAACTAAAAATCTGTTTGTACTGGTGCGCTATGCAACCAATAACGTTATTTGTGGGTCTCTCCTACAGATGTACTGATAAGCGGCTTATTGTCGTTGTACAAGGAATAAACCCACACTCTAAAACTTTTATCATTAGTACCATGCAAAACATTTTCAGCAGAGCATTGCTAAACAAGTTTACCCTGCTTTTATTTAGCGTAGCAGCTATTTCTTTAACCAGCTGCAAAGACGATGACTATGTGGCTCCTGAGCCAGTGCCGGTTACGTATGTTTCCTTTTACCAGGGCTCTCCCGATGCACCTGATCTGGATATCCAGCTGGATAATAAAGTAATCAACAACAGCGGCTTTAAATACGCCGGCTATTCCGGGTATCTGACCTTATCGCCTGGCGAGCATCAAATCAAGTATACTCCTGTGAGTGGAGCAAATGCATTTGTGGATTCCACATTGACTTTCAAAGAAGACAAAGCATACTCTTTATTTACTGTTAACCGTCAGCAGAACATGGAGCTGCTGGTACTGCAGGATAGCATTATCACACCAGCATCGGGTAAAGCAGCCCTTCGGATTGTTAATCTATCGCCTGATGCCCCTGCTGTAGATGTGAGTACTTCCGGAGCAACTGCTACATCCCTTGCTTCAGCCGTAAACTTTAAAGGTGCCACCCAGTTTCAGGAGTTAGCATCAGGCAGGTATACCCTGCAGATAAAAGCAGCAGGCACCAACGACGTGCTGTTAACTGCAACAGACGTGCAATTAACAGAAGGCAAGACTTACTCTTTGCTCATTCGCGGCTTTGCCACTCCGCCAGCTGGCAACACAAACGGGCTTACTGTACAGGTAATTAATAATTATTAACACGCATAAAGTCTCTTAAACTAAAAAGGCCAGCCGCAGTACTGCGGCTGGCCTTTTTAGTTTAAGAGACTTGTATTTCCCGGTCTTAAATCTGCGCTGGGCCGATCTGCTCTACCAACGTGACAAAGTATACCTGGATGCGGCCTTATACTTGTGGCCTTCACTCACTTTACAGCTATTCTCCTTTTATACTTCCCTTATATCATGCCAACTCATGCTCCTATAGCTTGCAGGAGCAGATCCGCAGGCCGCATGATTCGAATAGAATAAATAGAGGAGGTAAATATGCGGGCAGAGATTGGTATAAGATAGCGAAAAAGCCATGCAAAAGCCTGAAAAGCAAAGCGCCACCCCGTGTAATACGAGGTGGCGCTGACATAACTGTGGAGTAGCAGGGATTCGAACCCTGGTCCAGACAAGGAAATCAACGGGCTTTCTACATGTTTAGGTTCATTCGGATTGTCGGGAGTTTGCAAGTATAAACCAAACTTATGCGCCCTCCTTAGATGCTTTGTTTCGCCTGTGCACCACACCTTTACACAGACTAGAGAAACGAGTCGAAGCCTCTGATGTGCAAGCAGTTTCACGGAGCCTGCACGAGACTATGGCAATTGCTTAGTACCTAGACTAGGCAGCCATGGCGTAATTAGATTCGCCAGTTATTGTTCGAACGGATTTTTTACAGGTGGTACGTTCATCACCCGACATGCTTACACGCAATCTGCACAAGCTGTCAATTCCAGTCTACCCCAGTAAATAAAGAACGAGTACTCGTTTTATACTTCAAGAAGTATAAAACAAAGGTAAGCATTTTACCGCATACTTCCTTCGGTTTCTGTACAGGTATAACACCTTTTTCTACCCTAAGGTTTCATCGGCAAGTATAAACCGAAAGCGGGCGCCGCCGAAACCGGCAACGCCCGCTTTCGGTTTCATGGTTTGGATGAAGGGTTCTAGTTGGTTCGGCTGGAGGTGGCAGGGCTAGCCGCTGCTGTGCTACCAGCCACACCTGGGGCTGCGTAAAAGTCTGCGACAGCATTGGTGTACTGGCAGTAATCGATGGGTCGGATTTTCTGGAACACCGTTGGCTGCTTTGCTCCCACCGGCACCAGCATCAGCGAGCTCTTACCCCCTACTGTTACTCTTTCAAAAGCCACGCCTTCGCGGTTGTCAAACTTCACGTCAAAGTAGTATAGGTAAGGGTATACCCATTTCACGTACCCGGCTTTGCTCGTGCCGGAAAGGCTCCTGATCTCCAGCTTGTCGTAGTGTTTGGCGATGGCCTGCTGAAACTCCACTGCATTCAGCGGCACGTTGTTCAGCACCGGCATCACGTCGAACTGGCCGTCCAGCAGCGTCCATTTCTTCAGGTCCGGCAGGTATACTTCCAGCAGCACATGGCCGGCACCGGATTCGATGGTCTCTGCGTCTTTCATCTTGAGCCCCAGCACGCGGGCGGGCAAGCCCATAGCGTTCAGGCAGGTCGTGGCCACAATGCCATACTCTACGCAGCGGAACTGCTTGCCTTCCTTCGCCTCGGAGAGGATCGTGAGCGCGTCCGGGTTGCTTGGCTCGTTCATGCCATTGTGTTGCCACTGCTGGTGCACCCAGTGCACCATTCTGAGTGCTTTCTCGGTGTCGTTGGCGGCGCCTGCCACAACAGCGTCCAGGTTATACCTGGTGCGCAGCTCCTGCAGGTAGGCATTGTCTGCGTTCTGCTCATACTGCAAGGTATACGCCGGCGCTTTTTTGCTTTTGTCGAAAGCCAGTGCCTGAAAGCTGTAGCCCTGCAGCTCGGTCAGCGCATAGTCTTTGCCGTTCAGCAGCACATAAAACTGGTTCGGTTTACCCGGCTTCACGTCGAAGCGGATGGAATCAGAATCCGTGTAGAACGCCACCTGCACTTTTTTGCCGTGCACCGGCACTTTCAGCACGTCCGGCGAGAGCTGCGGCGAAACGTTCCAGTTTCCTCTCACCCATTCGTTGCCGATGCGGTAGTCGGCCACGCGGCCGTGCGCCTCGATGACGGGCAGGCCTTTGTAGGTTTTCTGGGCAAAGGCGGGCGAAAGGGTAACCAGCGCGGCGGCCAGTACTGCGAGTGTTTTTTTCATTGTTTTGTTTTGTATAGTAGGTTGAAATAAAGTTCTATTCTGTGCGCAGCGAGGTAACCGGCGTGGCCACCGCTGTTTTGATGGCGTGGAAGCTAAGCGTGAGCATGGCGATGACCAGGGTGGTGACAAAGGCGGTGGCAAAGATCCACCAGCTCAGCTCCGTACGGTCGGCGTAGTCGTTGAGCCAGCTGCTCATGAAGTACCAGCCCAGCGGCAGCGCAATGGCATTGGCGATGAGCACCAGCTTCAGGAAGTCCTTGCTCAGCATCAGCACGATGCTCGCCACCGAGGCGCCCAGCACCTTGCGGATGCCGATCTCCTTAGTGCGCTGCTCGGCGGTGAACAGGGCCAGGCCAAACAAGCCCATGCAGGAGATAAAGATGGCGATGCCGGCGAAGTACTTGGTCAGCTCCCCAATGATGGCTTCGCTCTTATACATGCGCTCGTAGTCGTCGTCCATGAAGTGGTACTCGAAGGGGAAGGCCGGGTTCTGGCGCTTCAGCAGGCCTTCCAGCGAGGCCAGGGTCTCTGTGGTCTGGCCCGGGGCTACACGCACAAACAGCGTGTTCTCGTCTTTGGGCTGCAGGCGCATGATGAGTGGCTGCACCGGGTAGTGGATGGAGGTGGAAGAGAAGTTCTTGACCACGCCAATGATGTGGCCCTCGTTGCCCCAGCGCAGCCACTCGCCCACCGGGTCTTGCAGCTGCATCAGGCGCACAGCCTCCTCGTTCACAATGAAGGCCGCCGTGTCGGTGCCATAGTCTTTAGAGAAATCGCGGCCCTCCTTCAGGCTGATGCCCATCGTTTTGAGGAAGTCATAGTCCACGGTCATCACGCTGAACAGGATGTCGGCGTTGGGGTCTTTGCCTTTCCAGCCGATGTCGCCGGTGGAGTTGCCTACCATCAGCGGGTTCTGGTTAGCCGATGTGACGGCCAGCACGCCGGGCGTGTTCTGCAGCTCCCGCTTGATCACGTCATACCGGTTGTTCATCTCTCCTTCGATCGGCACGTATACCAGGTTCTCGCGGTGCAAGCCAATGTTTTTGGTGCGGATGTAGTGCAGCTGCAGGTATACCACCAGCGTGCTAATGATGAGCAGGCCAGACAGGATGAACTGGAACACCACCAGGCCCTTGCGGAACACGGTTACTTTGCGGTTCAGCTTCACCGTTCCCTTCAGCACCACCGCCGGGTTAAAGGAGGAGAGGAAGAAGGCCGGGTAGCTGCCCGACAGCACGCCGGTAAGGATGGCTACGCCCAGCAGCAGCAGGAGCAGCTTCGGATCGGCCAGGTTCAGCTCAATGAACTTGCCGGTCAGGTCGTTGAAGTGCGGCAGCAGGATGCCCACCAAATTTACAGCGATAAACAGCGCCAGGAAAGCCACCAATACTGACTCCACCATGAATTGGCGGACAAGCGCCGGCTTGCTGGCCCCGATGGCCTTGCGCACGCCCACCTCTTTGGCCCGCTTGGCCGACCGCGCGGTGGCCAGGTTCATGAAGTTGATGCAGGCAATCACCAGGATAAACACCGCCACAATCACAAACAGCCGCACCGTGTCGATCTGGCCGCCGCCGCCGTTAAAGTCGGAGTACAGGTACATGTCTTTCATGGGCTGCACAAACAGCTCGGTGTTCGACTCCTTTACATGACTTTTGTGCACGCCCTTTATTTTGGCGTTGAAGGCCTCCAGGTCAGTGCCGGGCTGCAGTTGCACAAAGGTGCGCAGGGCGTTGCTGCCCCACTCCTTCAGCCACTCGCTGCCGGGGCTGTTGATCCAGTCCTGCACCGGCATCACGTAATCGAACTGCTGGGTAGAGTTCTTCGGCACGTCTTTCGCCACGCCAGTCACTTTGTAGCTCTTGTCGTTGTTGATCTTGAACACCTTGCCCATGGCGTCAGCCGGCGAGTCGAAGAACTCGCGGGCGATGGTCTCGGAGATCACCACGGAATTGGGTTGCTGCAGCGCCTGCTTGGGGTCGCCGTAGAGCAGCGGGAAGGTGAAAATCTCAAAAAACTCAGGGTCGGCGTAGCGGCCGCTCACCTTCAGCGCTTTGTCGTTGAGGGTAAAGAGCTGCTTCCACTCCCAGGTGGTGCTGCGCACGGCATGCTTCACCTCCGGCAATTCGGCCTCCAGCGCCTCCGCCAGTGGACCGGGCGTGGCATCCACCGTGAAGTTGTCACCGCCGGGGTAATGCTGCACTTCCATCACGCGGTACAGGTTGTTGATGTCGGCATGGAAGCGGTCGTAGCTCACTTCGTCCTGCACCCACAGCAGGATTAGGATGCTGCAGGTCATGCCCAGCGCCAGTCCCAGCACGTTAATCAGGGAGAAGACCTTGTGGCGCATCAGGTTGCGGTAGGCCATTTTGAGATAGTTCTTGAACATAGTTTTGTGTGTTAGGAGGTATCGGAAATTCGTTAGCTGATCAAAGTATAAGCGCCTGTTAAGGGATGGCGCTACACAGCCACAAGAAATTTGCATGCCATTTTCACAAATAACTGTTTTTAAGCAAATTACAAAGCAATCACCCGCCACACCTGTACGCTTTCGATACACTTTCCTTTGATACACCTGTGCGCCTGCGATACAGCTTTTGTGCGCCAAGACCTCGCAGCGTGCGCAGCTCCTGCGAGCGTCTGGGGAATTAGAAAGTTAAAGAGTTAAAAGGTTAATCTTCTAGCGCCAGTGGTTTTGCTATGTAGCACCAGACGCTCGCGGGTCCAAGGACGCCACGAGGTCTTCGGCTTGTAAGCTTCACCCTCTACTCTACCCATCTACATATTCATTTACTTCATCCTAACATCTGACAAATACTGATTCAGACATTATCAAAGGAATTGTTATCTTCGACCTATAAATCAGCTCAGAACAAGTATGGCCCAGTTAAAAAATGCGCGGGTGCTGGTGGTGGACGACGAGACCGACGTGCTGTTTGCCTTTAAGATGCTCCTGAAACCGGAGGTGAAGGAGGTGGTGACGGAGAAAAACCCGGACAACCTGCTGGCCCTGCTGGCGCGGGAGCCCTTCGACGTCATTTTCCTGGACATGAACTTCAAGAGCGCCCTGAACACCGGCAACGAGGGCCTGTTCTGGCTCAGCCAGATCCTGGAGAAGGACAAGGACGCCACCGTCATCCTCATCACCGCCTATGGCGACGTGGAGCTGGCTGTGAAGTCGCTGAAGATCGGGGCCTTCGACTTCATCATCAAGCCCTGGCACAACGAGAAGTTGCTGGAGACGCTGCACAATGCCCTGGAGTCGCGGCAGCAGAAGAAGCGCGGTGTGCAGGCCCCCAGCAGCGCGCCCAAAGCCGCGGACGCGAACGCCATATTGGGGCAGTCGGAAGCCTTGCAGGAAGTGCTGCGCAAGATCGAGAAGATCGCGCCCACTGAGGCCAACGTGCTCATACTTGGCGAGAACGGCACGGGCAAGGAACTGGTGGCGCGGGCGCTGCACCAAAAGTCGTTCCGCGCCAACAAGCCCTTTGTGAGTGTGGACATCGCCGCGCTCACCGAGACGCTGTTCGAGAGCGAGCTGTTCGGCTACAAGAAAGGCGCCTTTACCGATGCCAAGGAAGACCGCGCCGGTCGCTTTGAAGCAGCCAACGGCGGCACCCTGTTCCTCGACGAGATCGGCAACATCTCGCCGGCCATGCAGGCCAAGCTGCTCACGGTACTGCAAAACCGCCAGGTCATCCCGCTCGGCTCCAACACGCCCGTGCCCGTGGATATCCGGCTGGTGTCGGCCACCAACGAGCCGATTTACGAGCTGGCCGCCAAAAACCAGTTCCGCAAAGACCTCATCTACCGCATCAACACCGTAGAGATCACGCTGCCGCCCCTGCGCGAGCGCCACGGTGATGTGGAGCTGCTGGCCCGCCACTTTGCGCAGTATTACGCTACCAAAAACCACAAGCCTGTGCCCGAGTTCTCGGATGCGGCCTTGCGCAAGCTCAACAACCACTCCTGGCCCGGCAACATCCGGGAGCTGCAGCATGCCGTGGAGCGAGCCATCATCATGGCCGAAGGCAACGTGCTGCAACCCGAGGACTTCAGCTTCTCGGCCATGGAAGCGCCTGCCGCCGCCCAGCCCGCCGTGGCCTTTGCGCCCGACATCACATTGCCGCTGAGCGAGATTGAGCGCGAGACGATTATCCGCGTGATTGAGAAGAACAAAGGCAACATCTCCAAATCGGCCAAAGAGCTTGGCCTGACCCGCACCGCCCTATACCGTCGCCTGAACAAGCATGATATTTAAGCGCCTCGAGTTCGGGCTCTTCGTCCGGCTGCTCCTTATCTTCGGGATGATGTTCCTGACGCTGCACTACCTGGTGCAGTATACCTGGCTGCAGATTTCGTCGGGCATTCTGGTGATGCTGGCGCAGGTATGGGAGCTGGCCAGCTACATCACCCGTAGCAACAACGAGCTGGCCAAGTTCCTGCAGGCTGTGCGGCAGCGCGACTTCTCGCAGCGCTTCAACGAGCACACCACCAACAGTTCGCTGCGGCAGCTGCATACCACCTTCAACCTCATCAACGACAGCTTTAAGCAGCTGCACATCGAGCGGGAGGCGCAGTTCCAGTACATGCAAACGATTCTGCAGATGATCGACACGGGCATTATGGCGCTGGACGAGGAGACGGGCGAAGTGGAGTGGGTGAACGACGCGTTCAAGAACATCCTGCACCTGCCCTACCTCAAGAGTCTGAAAAGCCTGGAGCCGCGCTACCCGGCGCTGTACGAGGCCATTCGTGTTCTGAAACCCAACACCAGTAATTTGCTGAAGCTGAAGCTGCCGGAGGGCACCTCGCAGTTGCTGCTCTCGGAAACGCCTTTCACCCTGCAGCACCGCCACCTGCAGCTTATCGCCCTCAAAAACGTGAGCGCCACCGTGGACGCCACCGAAACCGAGGCCTGGCAAAAGCTGCTGCGCGTGATGACGCACGAGATCATGAACTCCGTGGCACCCATCGCCTCGCTGGCCGACAGCCTGGAGCGCCACCTGCACCTGGAACGCGAGAAGCTAGAAGAGGAGCCTGACGCCAGGCCGGACCCGGAGCTGCTGCAGGACACCGAGGAAGGTGTGGGCATCATCAAGAAGCGCAGCGAGGGCCTACTCCGCTTCGCGCAGTTTTACCGCAACCTCAACAAACAGCAGGAGCTGATGCTGACCACCGTGTATGTGCAGGAGCTGTTTAAAAGTATAAACGGCCTGATGCGCCCGCAACTGGAGGCGCAGGGCATCGCGCTGGAGTGCCACGTCACTCCCTCCGACCTCACGCTCTACGGCGACGTGAACTTGCTGGAGCAGGTGCTCATCAACCTCATCCTCAACGCCAAACGCGCCGTGCTGGGCCGGCCCCACCCGCAGGTCACCCTCACCGCCCAACAGCTCGACAACGGCAAAGTGTTGATAGAAGTGCAGGACAACGGCACCGGCATTCCGGAGGAGCTGCTGGAGAGCATCTTCATCCCCTTCTTCACCTCCCACAAAGACGGCTCCGGCATCGGCCTCAGCCTGGTCAAGCACATCATGCTGCTGCATAAAGGAAGTATACAGGTCGAAAGCCAGGAAGGGGTGGGAACGGTGTTTAAGCTGGTGTTTTAGAAGTGTCGCAGACCTCGCAGCGTGCGTGCCTGCCCCGAAGCGTTTCGGGGCAGGCACGCACGCTGCGAGCGCCTGGCCGGAACGGTTGCGCTTTTCTCTCTTCAGCTCATTTCCTTCTACCCCCGTTCAAGGCAAACACCAACCTACAGAACAACTATTTGTACTTCAGGTATGCGCATGTGCTTCTTTTACCAGCAGGTCTTCAACCTAGTTTCTAACGTTAAAAAGCCTGTTTTCCGTCCCTCCCCCGATGATGAGCATAGGGCCAAGGAGCGGCGCCAGAAACCGGCCGTCCCAGTCGGCATACGTTATCATCACCAGGCCGGCATTAAGCACGATAAAGCTGACGAGAAACACAAACAAGGCTGGCTGCGCTTTAGCAAATGCATAGCTGTTCTTGAAAACCAAAGTATAAACTACACCCAGAAAAGCGATGAGGTACAGGTTGTGCCCCCATGTATAGTAGGGCCTGACATCGGCAAACAGGAAGAACAGCTTGGCCAAGGCTAACTTCACAAAATACAGCACATCCGAGCGAACCAAGTCATACACCAGCGCCAGCGACAGGTCGTTACTGTCATAAACCAGTTTAGCTGTTGGGTGAAGCACCACACCGCGGTAGCCGCTGATAACTTCCCCGTTGAGGTATGACATCTTGAAGAACGTAGCAAAAGCTGCCATGTGCGCGTTCAGGAACAGCAGGCCTGGCACGATGGCCAGCAGGCACAGCACCAGCAACGTCCGCGACAGCACCTTTTGCCGCCGCCACCCCGCCACAATGACGTACAGCAGCAGCGAGGCAAGCAGGATGAAGCCGTTCGGCCGCATCAGCATGGTCAGCAGCACGCACGGCACAAGGAGCGCCAGGCTGGCTTTATACCGGCTTTGATGCAGCAAGTGTGCGCTGATGAGGATGCCGCTGGAGAAAAGCGACTCGGTGAGCAGGTACACGTTCCATACCTGCACCTGGAAGCTGGTGGCAAAAAGTAAGGCAATGAGGAGAGCCTTCCACCGGCTGCCGCTTACCTGCAGCACCAGGTAAAACAGGCTCCCCAACGCCACCAGCGCCACGCCCATCTGCAGCAACACCACGGAAGTATAGCCCGTGTGCAGCACATCCGCCAGAAAAAGAACGAGGCAGTAGCCGGCATACCAGTTCACGTACCCTGTGGGCCAGACGCCGGCGCGCAGTTCCTCTGCAAACGCAATGTATCGCCTGGTGTCATACATGATTTTTGTGCCGAACCTGTGGTACAGAACAGCTTGCACCAGCAGAAAGACCACCGTTAAAGCAAATAAAATGTGCATCTTTGTACGCCTGTGCACAAGGCTCTGGAAATAGGTTAAAGCTGGCTTCAAGTGCTAAAAAGCTTGAGTGATGAACTATAGGATTGCTACCATCCGGCAGGCAGACGCAGTTTAGACGCATTGGCGGAACGTGCCGTGCGATCGCCTAAAGTAGCACAAATATCATGATTAAATAGTGCTGTAAAAACAGTTGAGCTGCTTCCGAGAAGCTAAGACGTAGCGGCCGAATCAAGACGATGTATAAGGGAAAGAAAGTTGTAGTGGTGATGCCTGCCTATAATGCGGCCAAAACGCTGGAGCGCACGTACCGCGAGCTGGACTTTTCCATCATCGACGAGCTGATACTGGTGGACGACCACAGCACCGACCACACCGCCAAAGTGGCAGCGGCTTTAAACATCCGGCACCTCATCACCCACGACAGTAACAAAGGCTACGGCGGCAACCAAAAAACCTGCTACGACAAAGCGCTTGGCTTAGGAGCCGATATCATTATCATGCTTCACCCGGATTATCAGTATACTCCGCGGCTGATTCCGACAATGGTCACGCTCGTCGGCGGCGGCTTGTACCATGCCGTGTTTGCCTCCCGCATTTTAGGGAAAGGCGCTTTAAAGGGCGGCATGCCTCTGTACAAGTACATCGCGAACCGGGCGCTGACCTTTGTGCAGAACCTGCTGATGGGCCAGAAGCTTTCGGAGTACCACACCGGCTACCGGGCCTACTCTAGGCAGTTGCTGGAGGCGGTGCCGTACCACGCCAACTCCGACGACTTTATCTTCGACAATGAAATTGTAGCCCAGATTTTTGCCAACGGGTATGAGATTGCGGAGGTCACCTGCCCCACCCGCTACAACCACGACAGCTCCTCCATCGGCTTTTTCAGAAGCGTGAAGTATGGCTTTGGCGTTTTAAACGTATCAGTGCGCTACTTCCTGCACAGGAACCGCTGGCTGAAATGGGAAAAGCTCTCCTGATACTTGTGTTGCGCATACTTTTACGCCTCCTCCTGCCACCATTTCCACTAAACATTTGTTACTACAAACAACGTCCGGCTTCGTGGATAACTCTATGGATAACGGCTGGATAAAAAGCACTCCCATCTCAGCTTCGGATTGATTATCTTTGTACTAATGGAAAATTTCGTAGTATCAGCGCGCAAATACCGCCCAACCACGTTCGACAGCGTGGTGGGGCAACACCATATCACCAACACCCTGAAGAATGCCATCAGCAGCCAGCACCTGGCGCAAGCGTTCCTGTTCTGCGGTCCGCGCGGCGTGGGCAAAACCACCTGTGCCCGCATCCTGGCCAAGACCATCAACTGCCAGAACATTACCCCGGAGGTGGAGGCCTGCAACGAGTGCGAGTCGTGCCGCAGCTTTAACTCCAACAGCTCCTTCAACATCCACGAGCTCGATGCCGCCTCCAACAACTCGGTGGAGGACATCCGTAACCTGGTGGAGCAGGTGCGCTATGCCCCGCAGACGGGCAAGTATAAAATCTATATTATAGACGAGGTGCACATGCTCTCGAACCAGGCCTTCAACGCATTTCTGAAGACGCTGGAGGAGCCGCCGTCGTACGCCATTTTCATACTTGCCACCACAGAGCGCCACAAGATTATCCCCACCATCCTGTCGCGCTGCCAGATTTTCGACTTCAACCGCATCCGCATCGAGGACATGGTGCGCCACCTGGGCAGCATCGCCACGAAGGAAAGTATAGCCGCCGAGCCGGACGCACTGCACCTGATTTCGCAGAAGGCGGACGGCGCGCTGCGCGATGCCCTGTCGATTTTCGACCAGATGGTGACGTTCTCGGGCAGCCAGGTAACCTATAAGGCGACGGTGGAAAACCTCCACATCCTGGACTATGACTACTATTTCCGCCTGACGGACCACCTGCTGATGCAGAACCTGTCGGGTTCGCTGCTGCTGTTTGATGAGATCCTGAAGAACGGTTTCGACGCCCACAACTTCCTCATCGGCATTGGGGAGCACTTCCGCAGCCTCTTGGTTTGCAAAGACCAGGCAACGGTGCAACTGCTGGAAGTATCGGACAACATCAAGGCCAAGTATGCCGAGCAGTCTGGCAAGTCCAGCGTGTCGTTCCTACTTTCGGGCCTAAACCTGGTGAGCGCCTGCGACACCAACTACAAGAGCAGCAAAAACCAGCGCCTGCACGTGGAGCTGTGCCTGATGAAGCTGGCGCACCTCAACGCCGCGCTGAGCTTTGCGCAGGATGGAGCAGCCGCAAAAAAAGCTAAGGTAGCAGCCCCGGCACCAGCCGCTACCGGTACAAGTACAGGTGCCACGCCATCAGAAAAGATGCAGCCGGCGCACCAGCCAAACCACGTACCGTCGGAGGAGTTGCAACAGCCGACGCCAGGCAATGTACCGTCTGAGAAGCTGCAGCCAGCACACAGGGCTACACATGTGCCGAGTGAGGAACTGCAACAGCCGCCCAAGCCGCAGCACGTAACACCAGACGCACACGTTGCGCCGGCCAACCCGCAGACGCCTCCGGGCGCCAGCCCTATTCCCAGCGCCCATACGCCCCGCGCCGGGGTGCAGCTGCCGCCGCCTAAAAAGCTGAGTAAGCTGCCCAGCCTCAAAGACCTGCAGAGCCCACAAACTGCCGGGGCCGATGTAGCCGTGGCCGAAGAAGAGGAAGACACCAATTATGGCGCTGTTGTTCCGGTAGACGAGGCCCGGCTTAAAACGGTATGGCATGTCATCCTGCGACGCAAAAAGGCCGAGAACATGATGGAGTTCACGCTCCTGAACCGCCAGTACCACCTGGGGCCGGAGAATGAGATCGTGCTGCACCTGGAGAACCACGTGATGATGGACCAGTTCACCGCCCTCCGCCCCGATATTCTGCGGGAGCTGAAAAAGGAACTGAACAACCGAAGTATAAAGCTGCGGGCCGAGGTGATGGAAGTGCAGCAGGAAAACAAGCTCTACACCTCGCAGGACAAGTTCCAGTACTTGGCTGAGAAATACCCCCTGCTAATCGATTTGAAACAACGAATCGGGCTGGACACGGATTTTTAGCGGGATTGAAAAGTATAAATTGTCAGAAGTAACAATAGCTTTCGGCACCAGACGCTCCCGGGTCCTGAAGTCACTGCGAGCGTCTGGTGCCGCTGCTTTATATTTACTCCACTTGAAGTAGAGCGATCTTGTCAAGCGTCGTGTTAGAACTTAACCCACCCCTAGCCCCTCCGAGGAGGGGAGTTGGCTGTTGAGGGAGAGAAAGGTTCTTGTTTTATAGTTGCGGCTTCGCATGGTGGTCCTGTTTTGGCCTTGCGCGCCAGTGAAGTCTCTGACTTCACTGGCGCGCAAGTCACGAATCTGAAGATTTGCGCCAGTAAGTTAATATACTTGGGTTTGAAAGTATAGCTTCAGCCATGTGCGTCATTTGACGATTTTTTGTTTGAGCGTTCAGCGAGTTCAAAATCGTCTTGATTCTTTTGCTTACTTTTCTCATCAAGGAGAAAAGTAAGGCCCCGCCGGCGAGGCGAAACACTGGCAAAGCATCAAAAGCCAAAGAGATTCTTCATATAATAAATTCAACGCTCTTACTTCAGCAATCCGCAACACCACCCTTTCTACATTTTTCACTATATTTATAGTCATACTTTACCATCCAAAACTATGACTATAAAAAGAGGATTATCACTGTTGTTGCTGGCGCTGGGCATCACGTTCACGCAGTGCAAGCAGGAGGCGTACCAAACCAAGTCCATGGATACTACGACGACCGTGGCGCCGGCTCCGAAAGAAAAGGAGTACAAGTATGAAACGGTGCCCGGCGACCCGCTGAACGCCCGCATCTATACCCTGGACAACGGCCTGAAAGTATACCTGACGGATTACGAGGAGGCGCCGCGCATCCAGACGTATGTGGCGGTGCATGCCGGCAGCAAAAACGACCCGGCGGACGCGACCGGCCTGGCCCACTACCTGGAGCACATCATGTTTAAAGGCACCACCAAACTGGGCACTGCCGACTGGCCGAAAGAAAAACAGGAGCTGGACAAAATCGAGGCACTGTACGAAAAATACCGCCAGACCACGGATGCCGCCATGCGCAAGCAGATCTACCACCAGATCGACAGCGTGTCCGGTGTGGCTGCCACGTACGCCATCGCCAACGAGTACGACAAGATTACCACCGCCATGGGCGCTAAGGGCACTAACGCCTATACCTGGGTGGACCAGACGGTGTACGTAAACGACATTCCGAGTAACCAGTTGGTGCCGTGGGTGCAGGAGGAGGCCGTGCGCTTCCAGGAGATGGTGCCGCGCCTGTTCCACACGGAACTGGAGGCGGTATACGAAGAAAAGAACCGTACCCTCGACAGCGACGGTCGTAAAGTGGCCGAGGTGATCAACAAGGCGCTTTTCCCGACCCACCAGTACGGCACCCAGACCACCATCGGCACTATTGAGGATTTGAAAAACCCCTCCATCGTCGCCATCCGCAAGTTTTTTGACACCTACTATGTGCCCAACAACATGGCCATCGCCATGTCCGGCGACCTGGACTTCGACAAGACCATCCGCCTGATTGACAAGTACTGGGGCGGCATTCCCAAAAAACCTGTGCCCGAGTTCCAGGTGGCGCAGGAACAGCCCATTCAGCAGCCGATCGTGAAGGAGGTGTTGGGGCCGGATGCAGAGAACGTGTCGCTGGCCTGGCGCACGCCCGGCATCAACAGCCATGAGGCGCTGGTGGTGCAGATGATCAGCAACCTGCTATACAACGGCTCTGCCGGCCTGATCGACCTGAACCTGAACCAGCAGCAGAAAGTGCTGCAGTCGTACGCCTACGACACGCCGATGCACGACTACGGCACTTTCCAGATGTCGGGCATGCCGCGCCAGGGACAGTCGCTGGACCAGGTGCGTGACCTACTGCTGCAGCAACTCGACAAGATCAAGAAAGGCCAGTTTGACGAAAGCCTGATGACAGCGGTGGTGAACAACGACAAGATCAGCACCATGAAGGCCTACGAGGACAACAGCGACCGCGCCGACGCCTTCGTGACCGCTTTTATTTATGACATGCCGTGGCAGAAATTTGTGAACCGCCGCGACGAGTTTGCCGCCATCACCAAAGAGGAAGTGATGGACGTGGCCAACAAGTACTTTAACGATGGTTACGTGGTGGTGTACAAGCGCACCGGCCAGGACCCGAACGCCCAGAAAGTAGACAAGCCCGCCATTACGCCGGTGGCCGTGAACCGCGACGCGCAGTCGGATTATTACAAGTCCTTTATGGCTAAGGAAGACAGTGTGCCGCCACTGCAGCCGGTGTTTGTGGATTATAAAAAAGACCTCACCGAGACCAAGCTGAAGCAGGACATCCCGCTGCTCTACACGCACAACAAGGACAACGGCCTGTTCCAGCTGTACTACATCCTGGACATGGGCACCAACAACGACCAGAAGCTGGGCATGGCCGTGAACTACCTCAAGTACCTGGGCACCGACAAGTATAGCGCCGAGGAGCTGCAGAAGCAGTTTTTCCAACTGGGCACCTCGTTTGACGTGTTCACCTCCGGCGACCAGGTGTACGTGAGCCTGACGGGGCTGGACGAGAACTTTGAACAGGGCCTGAGCCTGTTCGAGAGCGTGCTTGCCAACCCGCAGCCCGACCAGCAGGCGCTGAACGACATGGTGGCCGGCACGCTGAAAGCCCGCCAGGACGCCAAGAAAAACAAAGGCGTGATCCTGCAGCAGGCGATGGTGAGCTACGCCAAATACGGCCCGAAAAACCCCTTTAACACCGTGCTGACGGAGAAGCAGCTGAAGGCCGTGAAACCGCAGGAACTGGTGAGCATCATCAAGAGCATCCCCACCTACGAGCACCGCGTGCTCTACTATGGTCCACGTGAAACAGACAACCTGGTGACGGTGCTGAACCAGGAGCATTTGGTGCCCGCCACGCTCAAGCCCGTGCCCGCTGAGAAAGTATACACCGAGATCGACTTCAAGCAGCCTACCGTGTACTGGACCGACTATAACATGGTGCAGGCCGAGCTGCTGTTTTTGAGCAAGTCGGTGCCTTACAACGCCGATATTATACCTGTCGTGCGGCTCTACAACGAGTACATGGGCGGCATCGTGTTCCAGGACCTGCGGGAGTCCAAGGCGCTGGCCTACTCCACCTATTCTTTCTACAGCCCTGCCTCCAAAAAAGGCCGTGCCAACTACCTGCTCTCCTACATCGGGGCACAGGCCGATAAGTTGTCAGAAGCCATGGCGGGCATGCAGAACCTGCTGACGGATATGCCGCTGGCCGATGCCAACTTCCAGAATGCCCGCGCCTCTTTGCGCAACAGCATCTCCACGGAGCGTATCACCAAGGCCGGCATCCTGTTCGACTACGAGCGCGCCAAAAAGCTGGGCCTCACCCACGATATCCGCCAAGACGTGTACCAGAGCGCCAACGCTATGACCTTCGACCAGATGCAGGAGTTCCAGCAAAAATACATCAAAGGCCAGCCGCAGGCCATCCTCGTGATCGGCGCCAAAGATAAACTGGACTTCAAAGCCCTGGCCAAGTATGGCAACGTAAAGCAGCTGAGTTTGAAGCAGCTGTTTGGGTATTAAGGTAGATTTTAGAAGCTAATAGTTAGACATTAGATAAAACAAAAGCGGCAGCCATACTTAGGCTGCCGCTTTTGTTTTATCTATAAGAATATTCTGCTCCTGCCGCAAGTTTAGTACAACGGCTGGTGGCATAAGTGAACTAACATCACTAATCTTAAATTTAGGCTTTTGTTTATAAGGCTGTTTTGGCTTTTTCTGCAGCCGCCCATATCAACCCTGTTTGCCTTGCGCGGCTATTTGCTCCTTCACATTTTTCGTTGGTTACTTGTCATTTCCTCCCTCCTTAATCAGACCTACCCTTCAGAAATAACTTCGTACTGTATTGGTTTAAAGGCGTAGTTATTTGACTGCTCCGCAGAACAGGCTGTCAGGCCAACGATCAGGTCCATTTTAGCTTCCAACAGCACGAAGTCACCAGCCTTGCTTTGCGGCGGATCTACCGACAGGGTTCCGTCTGGCGCAAACTGCACGTTCATGAATATATTAAAAGCCGTGGGAATGTCGTCGGGGGTGATGCCATACTTGTCCAGGTTAGTGTACAGGTTCTCGAAACAGCTGGGGTGGTAATCAGGATTGTTGTAGAGGATCTGGAACGTCTCGGGGCTGCAGGGGGCCAGCAGAAAGTCGTTGCGGCCATTGGTATCTTCCAGGATCTCCATCATCTTCCGGCTGCGGTTGCTCCACAGGTGGTGCCCTTTGGTGATGAGGATCGTATTCTCGAAATCGAGTGTTTTGCCTGATGATATTTTCTCGCGTAAATCGTCGGCATTAAACAGCACCATGTCGCTTACCTGCTCCCCCTGCGGGTCAGTCACTTTCAGTTTATCTCCCTTCCGGAGTTTAAAGGCAGCGCCTGTTTGCTTCGCTATCGTATTAACCATTATTGTCTTTTTTGTTTTGGTGCGTTAAACCTGCATGAAAGGGGCATTTCCAGTTTTCTTCTACTTTGCGACCACTGTATTGCGGCGCTTCCGGGCCATCACCAAAATCGTTTAGCATGGGGTTGATAGCGCCGTCATAAGCGATCTCCCGCTCCCGGATCACCTTTTTCATGTTTTCATACACTCCTTTTTCGCGCAACTGCTCAAACTGGCGGTGCAGGTTAAAGGCCATAGCCGTGTAGCTCATTCTCCTGGCTTTGCGACTGGCATTGGGGTGCAGGCCCACAATAAAAAAGGCGGTGCTGTTAAAGCTGAAGCTGAAGTTGTCATCTTCGGGATTACTGCTCACGGCCGGGTCCCAGGGCTTACCACCCTGCTCGCTGTTGTGCAATTGCTGCAACTGTTGCCATAGTTTCTTTTCGAACTCCAGCTCCGTAGTTGCCTCATCGGTAAACACAGCAATCAGCGTCATGTATTCGCTTTCGGCAGCCATGGTTTCGGCGCTATATTTTTTCAGGTCTTCGGCTAGCTGCTGCGTGGTGGCGTCTTCGGCCATACGGCCATAGATGCCCAGGCGGTACTGGCTGGAATTGAAAGCTGCTTTGGCGCCTACACAAGGGTAATCTGTATCGCTTATTTTCTCACTTATACTTGCATTCACTTCCTTCGCCCGTTCGTTAGTCCAGTTATCTGCATCTTCTGGGTTGAAGTAGGATTGTTGTTTTGATTCTTTTGTATCCATGTCAGAGTTTTGTACGTGTGTTCTACAGGTGCACATCCGGAAGGCTCCATTTGTTGATACCTGTAGGGTAAAACTTTCCTCTATTACGTCGAAACCCTGCTACAAGATAAGAACGTGTGCGATTTGGTGAAGTTATGGTAGTGCTACGGGCCATATCATCCAAATCAAAAGGCTGCCCAATTTCTCAGGCAGCCTTTCCTTCTATACTTATACTTCTCGCTTAAAACTCCGCTAGAATCTTGTTCAGCGTTTGGCTGGGTTGCATGGCTTTGCTGGCTTTCACGGCATCGGTGTGGTAGTAGCCACCCAGGTCTACGGGTTTGCCTTGCGCGGCGATTTGCTCGTCCACGATTTTCTGCTCGTTGTCGGTCAGGTCCTTGGCCAGTTTGGAGAAACGCTCCTTCAGTTCCTGGTCTTTGGATTGCTCGGCCAGCGCCTGCGCCCAGTACAGGGCCAGGTAGAAATGGCTGCCGCGGTTGTCGATGCCGCCCACTTTGCGCGACGGCGACTTGTCTTTCTCCAGGAACTCAGCGTTGGCTTTGTTCAGGGCCTCGGCCAGCACTTCGGCTTTCTGGTTACCGGTCTTCTGCGCCAGGTCCTCCAGCGATACGGCCAGGGCCAGGAACTCGCCCAGCGAATCCCAGCGCAGGTAGTTCTCTTCCTCAAACTGCTGCACGTGCTTTGGCGCAGAGCCGCCGGCGCCCGTCTCAAACAGCCCGCCGCCATCCAGCAACGGCACGATAGACAGCATTTTGGCGCTGGTGCCCAACTCAATGATTGGGAACAGGTCGGTGAGGTAGTCGCGGAGTACGTTGCCGGTTACCGAGATAGTGTCTTTGCCCGCTTTGGCGCGCTCCAGCGAGAAGCGCATCGCCTCTACCGGCGACATAATGCGGATATCCAGCCCGTCGGTGTCATGGTTTTTCAGGTACTTTTCTACTTTTTTGATGAGGTTGGCGTCGTGCGCCCGGCTCGGGTCGAGCCAGAAAATAGTCGGTGTATTGGTGATTCTCGCTCTGGTTACCGCCAGCTTCACCCAGTCCTGAATCGGCAGGTCTTTGGTCTGCGTCATCCTAAAGATGTCGCCCTCCTCTACTTTCTGCTCCAGCAGCACGTTGCCCGAGGCATCCACCACACGCACGGTACCGCTGCCGGTCATCTCGAAGGTCTTGTCGTGCGAGCCATACTCCTCCGCTTTCTGTGCCATCAGGCCAATGTTTGGCACCGTGCCCATGGTGGTGGGGTCAAACGCACCGTTCTCTTTGTGGAATTTAATCACCTCCTGGTAAATACCGGCATAACTTCGGTCCGGGATAATGGCAAGGGTATCGTGCAGTTTGCCGTCGGTACCCCACATTTTACCTGACGAGCGAATGGCCGCCGGCATGGAAGCGTCGATGATCACGTCGCTGGGCACGTGCAAGTTGGTGATGCCTTTGTCGGAGTTCACCATCGCCAGTTCCGGGCGCTTCTCATACTCAGCTTTGATAGCTTGCTCAATTTCATTCTGCTTGTCTTGCGGCAGGCTTTTGATCTTGGCGTATACATCGCCTAAACCGTTGTTCGGGTTCACGCCGATCTCTTTAAAGGTGTCGCCATACTTATCGAACACGTCTTTGAAGAAGACGGTCACCGCATGGCCGAACATGATCGGGTCCGACACTTTCATCATCGTCGCCTTCAGGTGCAGCGACAGGAGCACGTCTTCTTTTTTAGCCTCTTCGATGGCGTTCTCCAGGAACGAGCGCAGCGCCTTTTTGCTCATTACGGCCGCATCGATCACTTCGCCTTCGGTCAGGCTGGTTTTCTCTTTCAGCGTCTTGGTGGTGCCGTCGGCGGCAACAAACTCGATCTTCACGTCGCCGGCTTTCTCCACTACTGTGGATTTCTCGCTGCCGTAGAAGTCGCCGCCTTCCATGTGGGCTACTTTGGTTTTAGAGTCGGCGCTCCAGGCGCCCATCGAGTGTGGGTTCTTTTTGGCGTACTGCTTCACTGCATCGGCCACACGGCGGTCGGAGTTGCCCTCGCGCAGCACCGGGTTCACGGCGCTACCCAAAATTTTGGCATAACGCGCTTTTACTTCTTTCTCTTCGTCGTTCTTCGGCTCTGCCGGATAATCCGGGATGTTGTATCCTTGCTCCTGCAGCTCTTTGATGGCGGCGTTTAGCTGCGGCACCGAAGCACTGATATTGGGCAGCTTGATGATGTTGGCCTCCGGTGTCTTCGCCAGTTCGCCCAGCTCGCTCAGGTCGTCGCTTTGCTTCTGCTCAGCTGTCAGCTTTTCGGGGAAGGCGGCAAGTATACGGCCAGCAAGGGAGATGTCGCGCGTCTCCACGTCGATGCCGGCGGCGTTGGTAAAGGTCTCTACAATAGGTAAAAAAGAGCGCGTTGCCAGGGCAGGCGCTTCGTCGGTGATGGTATAAATAATCTTGTTTGATTTTGTCGTCATGTTATTCTGTTTCGTTACGGTGAATCACTAACTCTCATGTTGTGCTGCCTGCTTCGGGATCAGCTGTAAGCTCCTGTTTTGCAACAGCAGGTTTAAATAGCAAATATAAGGTTCTTTTTATTATTGGCTAGGCAGAATACAGGCTTTGCATAGGAGTACGTGTTTGCCTGACAATACCTCCTCGTCTTATTTATATAGAGCGGCTTTCCACGTTTTATAAAGACAGCCCTGCCGCTAAGATCATCCGCTACAGCTGGCTTGCGCTCTACCTGGCGATGCATGTCTTGTACACGGGCAGAGAATAACCCATCACTGCTCTAGACAGCTATTCGGTCGCCTTTCCCTTATTGTACTCCTGCAGCAGTTGCATTACTTTCTCGTCGCTTACCTGCCCAAACTCCCGGTAAAACTGCCCCACCGACTGAAAAAAGGGTGGAATAAGCAGGCAGACCACCTCATCCACCATACCCAGCAGGGTGTCAATTACTGCAAACGGCGAAACGGGCACGGCCACCACCACTTTGCGCGGTAGCTGCTTTTTTACCAGTTCGATGGTGGCCATCAGCGTTTTGCCCGTGGCAATGCCATCGTCTACCACAATCACCACCTGGTCTTTCAGCTCCAGGTGCTGCCGGTCGCCCATAAAGAGCTTATATTTCTGTTGCAGGCCTTCCCGTACACGCTTTATTTCCGCTTCCAGGTACTCGGGAGGCACATTTACCTGCTCATCCAGCGTCACTGTTTCCAAGCTCACGGCACCAATGGCAAATTCTTTGTTCGCCGGGTGTCCGATCTTTTTGGAGAGGGCGATATCCAGCGGCATATGCAGGGCTTTGGCAATGGGCGCCGCGACAGGTACGCCACCGCGCGGGATAGCCAGCACCACGCCTTTCTGCCCGCTATACTTTGCCAGCCGCTCTGCCAGCAGTTCAGCGGCCTCTTGCCGGTTTTGCAACATCTCCATGTTCTTTAATTTAGAATAACTTACATTTGAATGGCTGAATAGAAAATGTAACCCTTAAAGATCTTCTCGCTTTCAGCGGCACCTGGTCGATTATTCGGCTATGCTAAGGTCAGTCATTCAGCCATTCAAAATTCACTAAGGTCTGTTCTGGCGCAGGGGCTGCTGCTTCTCCGGCTCCACATACTTTCTGAACCAGTCGGTAGCCAGTTGTGCTGCCATCAACAGGGCACCCGGTTCCTCGAACCGGTGGGTGGCGTCCGGCACAATCTCGACATCCCTGATGCACTGCATCTGGTTTTGTGCCTGTATGTTCATCTCCAGCACCGCCTCATCTTTACCGCCTACAATGAGCAAGGTCGGCACCTGCAGGTCGGGCAGCACCGTATCCGCCAGGTCAGGGCGACCGCCATAGCTCACCACAGCGAGGGCAATCTCGGAACCTTCGGCAGCAGCGGCTCCAATGGCAGCAGCAGCTCCGGTATCAGCGCCCATATAGCCGATGTTGAGTTGTGCCGTGCGCGGGTCTTTCTCCACCCAATAGGTAGTCTGGATGAGGCGCTGCGTTAACAGCGGTATGTCTCTGCTGTTTTTGACGTCCTTGTTCTCTTCTTCTGTGATCAGGTCGAATAGCAAAGTAGCAAAACCGGAGCGCTGTAGGTGTTCCGCTACCAAGCGGTTCTGCTCGTTGAGGCGGCCGTTGCCACTGGCGTAGGAGAAAATTACCAGCCCTTGGGCGTCTTCCGGAATGGCCAAATCTCCCACAAGTGACACGTTTTCCATGTTAATGCGGACGCTTTCATTGAAAGTGTAGTTTATCATAGCTTGATAAAAGTGTAAGTATGCGTGTATAGTAAGTTACGACCTGCCACGGCCAAGGTTAACCTGCCGCAACTTACCCCAACCCTGTTTGCGTACAGCAGGTACTAATTACACCTGCATGCGCTACTTTATCTATCTGTCCGGATGCCTTCTTTTGCTGAGTAGTTGCCAGCCGCAATCGGACCAGTCGCATCAGAGCAAAAGTATCCCCTCCGCTCCAGAAGCTGATTTGCAGCAAACACCCGGCACTGATACTGTTCGTTTCGAGGCTGCCTTCGCCCAATTCCTGGTGGCGCTGCAGGCCCGCGACACGGCGGCCGTAAATACCTTTATTGATCCGCAGGCAGGTTTCTGGCTCATAGAGCAGCCGGGTGCGGTGCCGGCCTACACGCATTACGCATCGGTAGAACAGGTGAAACGCCATTACCAGCAATTGCCTTTCTGGTCTGTTGCTGCACAACTGGATAGCTGCCGGTTGCAGCAGCGCGACAGTTTCCCTGCTTTCGATTGTGCCCTGATGGATAACGGCGGCTCCGGCTATGCTGAAGATGGTTGCTTTTATACCAACGGCAGTGCCTTCCAGGGAAATGACATGTGGAAGTATGCCAGCCTAGGCCCGCAGCAGGAAGCACAGGTGCAGGCCTTACAGCAACGGGTGCAGCGATCGGTGCTGCATACCCGCAGTTCCTTCCGCTTCCACTTTGGTTACGATGGCAACCGGTGGCGGCTGCTTTTCGCGGACCTGCGCGTACCTTGCAGCGCGTGATGAGAATGTTGAATAATTGAATACTGAATAACTGAATGGAAAATATAGAGGTATAACGCTAAAGCGGAGCGGGTTAAAGTATAAAACCAGGCCGCTGTAGCACGCATTGACATTCGCTGATTCAAAATTCAGTCATTCAACATTAAACTATGGCCTACTATAAAAACTTTGATGCACCCCCACCCGATCCGGATATACTGAAACGGCTGACAGCACAGCAGAACGCGATGCAGCAACGCATCATCTTACAAAAGCCAGACTTTGAGCTCAAGTTGATTGCCGGCTGCGACTCTTCTTTTATCGGCGAGGACACCATTCTGTCGGCCTTTGTGCTACTCTCCTACCCGGAGCTGGAAGTAGTGGAGAAAGTATGGCATCACGGGCCGGTAGAATTGCCCTACATTCCGGGCTTTTTGGCTTTCCGCGAAGCGCCTAACCTGCTCAAAGCCTATGAAAAGCTGCAGCAAAAGCCCAACCTGATCATGGTAGACGGACACGGCATTTCGCACCCACGCCGTCTTGGAATTGCTACGCACCTGGGCCTGCACCTGAACAAACCAACCATGGGGGTAGCCAAAAAGGTACTGGTAGGCAAGTATGCTGAGCCTGCTCCAACCAAAGGCGCGGTGTCTCCATTAATATATAGAAATGAGGTGATTGCCAATGTGCTGCGCACCAGAGACAAGGTAAAGCCGGTATTCGTATCGCCCGGGCACCTGATGGATTTGGAGACAGCTACGGAAGTGGCAATGGCATGTGCTATTAAGTATAAACTGCCTGAACCTACGCGATTAGCGGATCATTATGCAGCGGTGTTTAAAAGTGAAGTGAAGTAAATTCTATGGTGCAGTTCCTGCAGCAGAGTGAGCAGCATTTGCTGCATTAGGGCAGCCAATTACGCACAGCAAAAGTAAAACCTTACAACTCTATACGGCCAAAGCAGTAGAGAAAACCATCCTATAAAAGAACCCCATGAAAGAATTTACAGGGAACACAGAAGCGGAAGTCTGGCAACAAGTGGCCGCCGATATGGCAGCACAGAAAGGTGTCCTCCGCTATACGGCCATGCTTACTCAACAGGGCCGGCAGATGCTCTTCGATCTGGATATTGATTTGGGCGGCGGCTTTGAAAGCGGCATCTCCACCACCACTTTTAAAGCCGCCGTGCCGGCACAAATTCCTTTACGGTTTCACTTATACGAGCAGGACCTGCTGCACGAGATTGGCAAAGTGCTAGGGATGGAAGATGTGAAGCTGGGCTACCCCGAATTCGACGATGCTTTCATCGTACAGACCAATCAGCCCGAAACACTCAAGAAGATTTTTGCGAACGAAGAGACCCGGCGCATTTTACGAAAGCATTCTTCAGCCAGCTTAAAACTGGACGTGGAAGACGACACTCCTAATGCAGCTATACTCCGTTTTCGAAAAGATGAAGCCATTGGTGAGCTAACTGATCTCCAGGAAGTATACCACGTGATGTGGGAAATTCTGGTGCAGTTAGCCTGAGCTACCTGCCCGCCCCTGCTGAAAACCCCACAGTTGAAGAGCTGGCGGGGCTTCTTTTTAACAGCTGCCATTTTGACCTAAACTTTATAGAAATCAAATCTTATACCTGACATAATTACAGTTAAACCATCCAAAATCCCATTGGTGCGTAACTTGCTAGTATAGGAGCAGGAGTAAAACTACTGGAAAACAGACAAAGACATGAATTTTAATAACTATACCATCAAAGCACAGGAGGCCATCCAAAAGGCCACTGAGATCGCCGGCGGCAACCAGCAGCAGGCGATCGAAACCGGGCACGTGCTCAAAGGGATTTTACAGACCGACGAGAACGTGACCAACTTTCTGTTGCAGAAGCTGAACATCAACGGCCATATTCTCAACAGCAAGCTAGATGAAATTGTAGCCGGTTATCCCAAAGTAACCGGAGGCGGAGGTCCTTATTTAGCGAACGACGCGAATGCGGCCTTACAGAAAGCAACTACTTATTTAAAGGAGTTTGGCGATGAGTACGTGGCCATTGAACACATGCTGCTGGGGCTGCTGGCAGGTCGTGATAAAGTGGCCGGGCTGATGAAGGACGTGGGCTTCAACGAGAAAGACCTCAAAAAAGCCATCAAGGAACTACGCGGCGGCACCAAGGTAACCGACCAAAACGCCGAGGCCAAGTATAACTCGCTCAAGCGCTACGCCAAGGACCTGAACGAGCTGGCACGCTCCGGCAAGATTGACCCGGTGATTGGCCGCGACGAAGAGATTCGTCGTGTGCTGCAGATCCTGAGTCGCCGCACCAAAAACAACCCGGTGCTGCTGGGTGAACCGGGCGTGGGTAAAACCGCGATTGTGGAAGGCCTGGCACAGCGTATTGTGGCCGGCGACGTACCGGAGAACCTGAAATCGAAAACGCTGATGAGCCTCGACATGGGTCTGCTGGTAGCAGGTGCCAAGTATAAAGGGGAGTTTGAGGAGCGTCTGAAAGCCGTGATCAAAGAAGTGATCGATGCCGAAGGAGAGATCATTCTCTTCATCGACGAGATCCATACCCTGATCGGTGCCGGTGCAGGTGGCGAGAGCGCCATGGACGCGGCCAACCTGCTCAAGCCAGCGCTGGCACGAGGCGAGTTGCATGCCATCGGTGCCACGACGCTGAAAGAGTACCAGAAGTATATTGAGAAAGACAAAGCTTTGGAACGACGTTTCCAGGCCGTGATGGTGGACGAGCCAAGCGTGCCGGATGCCATCTCGATCCTGCGCGGTATCAAAGACAAGTATGAGCTGCACCACGGCGTGCGCATCAAGGACGATGCGATCATTGCCTCGGTGGAGCTGTCGAACCGCTACATCACCGACCGCTTTTTGCCCGACAAGGCCATTGACCTGATGGACGAGGCCGCGGCCAAGCTGCGCATCGAGATCGACTCGCTGCCCGTGGAGCTCGACGAGATCCAGCGCCGCATCATGCAGCTGGAAATTGAGCGCGAGGCCATCCGCCGTGAAAACGATAAAGACAAGGAAACGGTGCTTTCCAAAGAGATAGCCGACCTGAGCGGCAAGCGCGATGATCTGAAAGCTAAATGGCAAAACGAAAAGCAGATTATCGAAGGGCTGCAGCACGAGAAAGAAAATATTGAGCAGTATAAGCTGGAGGCGGAGCAGGCTGAGCGTGCCGGTGATTACGGTCGTGTAGCCGAGCTGCGTTACGGCAAGATACAGGAAGCCGAGGCCAAGCTGAAGCAACTGCAGGAGCAGGTACGCCAGATGCAGGGCGAAAACCCCATGCTGAAGGAGGAGGTAAACGCCGAGGACATCGCCGAGGTGGTAGCCAAATGGACCGGCATTCCGGTAAGTAAAATGCTGCAGAGCGACCGCGAAAAGCTGTTGCACCTGGAGCAGGAACTAGGCAAGCGCGTCGCGGGACAGGAAGAAGCCATTGAGGTGATCGCCGATGCCGTGCGCCGCAGCCGTGCCGGTATGCAGGACCCACGCCGCCCGATTGGTTCGTTCATCTTCCTGGGCACCACCGGTGTAGGTAAAACCGAGCTGGCCAAGGCCCTGGCCGAGTACCTCTTCAACGACGACAATGCGATGGTGCGCATCGACATGAGTGAGTACCAGGAGCGCCATGCGGTAAGTAGGCTGATCGGTGCGCCTCCGGGATATGTGGGTTACGACGAAGGGGGCCAGTTAACAGAGGCGATCCGCCGCAAGCCGTACTCCGTGGTGCTGCTCGACGAGATCGAGAAAGCGCACCCCGACGTGTTCAACATCCTGCTGCAGGTGCTCGACGATGGCCGCCTGACAGACAGCAAAGGCCGTGTGGTGAACTTTAAGAACACCATCATCATCATGACCTCCAACATTGGCTCGCATATCATCCAGAGCAATTTTGAGACGATGAACGAGTATAACCACGACGAGGTGATCGAGCGCACCAAGGAGGAAGTGTTCGACCTGCTGAAAAAGTCGGTGAGGCCGGAGTTCCTGAACCGCATCGACGAGCTGGTGATGTTCCGTCCGCTGAGCCGTGGCGACATCCGCAAGATCGTGGATATCCAGTTCCGCCACATCCAGGATCGTCTGGAGGAGACCGGCATTCAGCTGATCGCCACCGACGAGGTGCTGGATTACCTGGGCGAGCAAGGCTTCGATCCGCAGTTTGGTGCCCGTCCGCTGAAGCGTGTGCTGCAGCGCCAGATCCTAAACGAGCTGTCTAAAGATATTCTTTCGGGCAAAATCAGCAAGGATTCTGTGGTGGAAGCGGTGCTGGAAGACGGCCGCATCCGCTTCGTGAACGTGGACGTAGAGATCCCTACAGGCGAATAAGAAGTATAAATTTAAAGTTTAGTTGCGCAAAAGCCCTGCCCTTGGCAGGGCTTTTTGTTTTATTCCCGCCGTCAACTATCCTAAGTAGTTGCTCCTAACAGGAGCTGCTTAGGTCAGGCTGCTAAAGAACTTTGTGCCTAAATACGCGCTACAAGTAGTTTAATTTCCTGTAAATCAACCCATCTTAAGAACTAACGTATCTCTTTATCTAAATATTAAATATGTTATACTTCTACTAACTATGCTTCAAATGCTAAAGGAAAGGCTGCATTCTACAATGAACGCCTTTACAGGTAAAATCAGTACAAACAATGGAGAATTTGCCAGACGCATCCTGTACAGGCACCAGACATTTTGGAATGCCCCTGATGCTGAACTAGTCAGGAACTCCGCAATGCATCCGAGCGCCTCGCTGGAAGAATGGCAATCGGTAGACCATTGGCAACGGAAGCTGAGTAACAAGTATAATGCTCGCTTATTTGCTCAGATGCACGGCTGCCGTGTAGCAGCACTTTATTGGAGAGGCAGAGATCTGAGTCAGCTGGACTTCAGCAGCCTGCCGGATCAGTATGTGATCAGGCCGACCATCGGCCACTCCTGTAATCTGGTTTTTCTGATGGACAAGCACATGAACCATATGGATAAGCGCTTTTACTCTGAAGCGGATCTTAAAAAAATTATGGCCGCAGCCCTGAAGCAAAACCCTTACCAGACGTTTCTGATCGAAGAGTTCGTCAGAAGTGAGCAAGGCGAGTATAAAATACCTGTCGATTATAAACTCTCTCTTTTTAATGGGGAGCTGGCTGTGATCAACGTAATCAACCGAATGAGCCCAAAAGCGGGGCTGTCGAGCAGTTATGACGAGAACTGGAACATGCTAGAAGATATTTGTCAGCTCTACCAACACGCTCCTTACCAGGAGCCGCCAGCATGCCTTCCGGAAATGATCAGCTTCGCGAAAAAGCTTAGCAAAGCTTATGAAATATTTATCAGAATAGACTTTTATGCCACGGATAAAGGCGCCGTGTTCGGGGAGTTTACCCCCACACCCGGGCGGGGAAATGGTTTTACGGCTAAGGCAGACCAAATGCTGTCAGACTATTGGAACAAATACTGTCCGGACTTTATCTAACATTGCTGTTTTTTTGGAGTACGGCTATACGTTATGCTCCGCTTATTCCCATTTCTGAACCCAAGTCATCGCCTGCTCTTTCTCTGCCAGGTCAAAATACTCTATGCCTTTTTTCTTTACCGGGCTGATCAGGTTGGCTGCCCACTCCTGCCACTGCTTCTCGCCCACCATGGCTACGCGGCCATAATCGAGGCCATGCACCACGTCAAACAGGCCGTTTTCGATGGCTGCGATAGGGCTTAGCTGCGTCAGGTCCCCAGGTCCACCATTTCATAGTATGAGCGCACCTCTTTATACTTGCCCATCAGGTCGCGGAGCAGGTTGCGGTACAGGTCAAAGTCCTGAATGGTTAACTGTCCGCTCACCTGCACGGCCAGCAGGTTATCCTGCGTTTCAGGTAATACCATTATCATACTTTATCTATTAGATGAACAAGTATACATCTTCCGGTTTATACTTATCTTTGGAGCCTACTTACCTATAGTTACTCTTTTACCTTTGCGCGCCGACTCTCTGGCAGCTTCCAGTATTTTAGCTACCGTGAGATTGTTTTCCAGCGATGATAAGTCTTGCTCCGGTGTAATGGTGCCTTTCACCACAGCAGCGAGGTAGGAGATGGCATCCTGGTAGGGAGCAGCCAGGGGCTCTACCTGTTCGATGGTAAAATCGTCGTCTGTTGCTTTTTTTGCCCGTAGGGTGTTCTGGTTAGCCGCCTGCAGGTAAGCCGTCTGGCCAAATACTTCGAGGTCTTTGATGTTGTAGGGCCAGTTCCAGGAAGATTCGATGATGCCTGTCGCCTGGGGGTACTCCAGGATAAGCGTTGCCTCATCGTCTGCTTTAGGATATACCTGCGGCTTCAGTTGGCGGGTTACAGCGGTGACCGCCAGCGGCGCCTGCCCCTGCATCAGCCATGTCATCAGGTTGGCGCCATAACAGCCCAAGTCCATGATCGCGCCGCCGCCATTCTTTACCGGGTCTGTGAGCCAGCGCAGGAACTCTTTAGAGCAGCCGAGTTCCTTCGGGCCGATATTGCCGGCATGCACCACCATCTTTCGGATCTCCCCTACCGCTATCCGATGACTCACCATGATGTATAGTTCCTGGTTGCTGGGGTACCAGGTGGTTTCATAGTTTGTGAGCAGGTGTATCTGGTGCCGGCGGGCAAGTGCCGCCATGTGTTCCGCATCTTGCAGGGTAGTAGCCAGTGGCTTTTCCATCATTACGTGCACGCCTAGTGGTGCACAGGCTTCTACCACCCCAACATGTTCTGCTGTGGCATTGTAGGCGAGCACAGCGTCCGGCTTTCCATACTCCAGGAGGGTAGGCAGATCTTTGTAAAACAGCGATGCCGGCAATTGGTAGCTCCGCCGGTAGCGTTGCACAAGCTCCTCATTCTCTTCGGCAATACCCAGCAGCAGCACATCCTCCTTTGCCAGGCGGTCCAGCGCCCCTTGTACATGATCATGGCTTAAGCCTGCCAAAGCTACTTTTAGCGGCTGCTGCAGCTTGCCCGAATAGGCATCTTTAAAGACCATCGCTTAACCTTTTCTATTACGCTAACTCCTGCAAGATCCTCTGTAGCTATCCGGCAGCACCCCGCACAAATGAACCTGCGCCTACCTATATGGAAAACATCTCCGGAATAATTTACTCTTTGCCTGAATTTTAGTTAGCGTTATCCAGAAATTTATGCTTAGCTATAGCAGCTTCCGGTGGCTGCAGAAGGGACAGCGGCATAAGACAGCTGTTTCCCTTTGGTGCCAGAGATTCTCCGGATATGCTCCTTACACCACCCACACAAAATGAGACAGTTTTGTTGTGCTCCTGCCATTCAAATAAAAAGGAAATAAAATTATTTAAACAAAAACTAGCACGTCTCCGTTTTCCAGAGCGCCTGTAAGAATACTCTAAAATTCAGAAAATTATAAGACACGCCTTTACCCCATGATTCAACTTTTTAAAAGAGGAATTCAGTCGACTCTTAAAGCATTTTTTAGTGCCTTTGAAGCAGAAAAAAATGAATTTGAAAAACGCATACTGCTGCGACACGATACCTTTTGGAACCATCCGGATGCAGAGATGATCCGGAACATGCCCATGGGTGCAGATGAACCTATTCAGAAGTGGAAAAATGTAGCGCACTGGCAACGGAAACTCAGCAACAAGTATAACGCCCGCGAATTTGCACGCATGCATGGCTGCCGCGTTCCTGCACTTTACTGGCGGGGCAGAAACGTAAAGGAAATAGACTTTGAGAAGCTTCCGGAGCAGTATGTCATCCGGCCCACCATCGGGCACTCCAGCGAAAGGGTATACCTGATGAACAAATCAGTCAACCTGATGGACAAGCACATTTATACACCGGATGCGCTACGGAAGAACCTGTCTAAGGCAATTGCCCGGAATAAATACCTCGAATTCCTGATCGAGGAATTTGTCCGGGATGAGAAAGGAGTGCACCGTATTCCGGACGACTATAAAATAGCCGCTTTCAACGGAGAGATTGCCGTAATTGATGTGATTAACCGCACCAGCCCCAAAACCGGCTTTTCCAGCTGTTACGACGAGCACTGGAACCGCGTGCCAAACCTGGCCGGTTTTTACCAGCCGGCGCCGCTACAGGAGCCACCTGCCTGCCTGCAGGACATGCTCGCTTGTGCCAGAAAGCTAAGCAAAGCCTATGAAATTTTTGTGCGTATAGACTTTTATGCAACGGATAAAGGCGCCGTTTTCGGGGAGTTTACCCCCACACCAAGCCGCGGCAAGGGCTTTACACCGGATGCCAATAAGCTGCTGGTAGATTACTGGGATAAATTTTGCACCGGTATGATCTGATTCCGGCCATAAACTGTCAGCATTATACTTGCTGCTTTACGGCTCCTCCATTGATCACGCAACATGCTCAATAAGAGTAGCAACCCCGCTCTACCTATAATGGCTTATCTATAGCACATGCCCATGGATGGGACCTGTAGTATACACTTACGCCTGTTTGCGCCGAGGCTGCTACTCCGCTATCCGTTTCAGGCATCTACTGCGTCATAGATCAGCACCTTCGACCAAAGGTGCGCGCACTCTTCCACGAACTTCTTGTGCACGGGATGCACCTGGTAGTTGTCGTGCGCTTCCATGTCGTTAAACACAAGCAGCAGCGAGAAGTCGTATCCTTTTTCAATCACCGGCCGGTCGGTGCTGGCGGGTACGCCAATATGTACGGTGTGAATACTTTCTACCGCTTTTAACTGCTTTATACCTTCCAGCAGCTTCGTTCTTTCTTCCGTCGAATCAGTATTCTTTAGCCAAAAGAAAACGTGGTGTACAAACATATTAAGAGGATCTTAGAATGTGAAACTTCAAATTTAAATGGCAGGTACTACCTGCACGCATACGGGCTTGTGCACCTGCGCGTCATAGCCGGTAGCTGTTAATTTACCAGTCGCTTTATCGATCTTAAAGGTGGTGATGCTGTTGGAGCGCTCATTGGCTACCATCAGGATGTTACCGGAGCGGTCGATGTTGAAGTCGCGGGGCCAGTCGCCGCCGGTGCTTATGTTCTGCACCTGCGTCATCTTGCCGGTACTTTCGTCGATGGCATATACCACAATGCTGTTCTGCCCGCGATTGGAGCCATAGAGGAACTTGCCATCCGGCGATACTTTCACCTCTGCCGGGTTGTTATTTTCCTTGTAATCTGCGGGAATGGTCGATAAGGTCTGCAGCTCGGTGAAGGTGCCTTTATCGGCATCATAGGCAAGCGCCGTCATGGTAGAGTTGAGCTCATGGATCAGGTACGCATACTTGCCATTGGGGTGAAAAGCCAGGTGGCGCGGCCCGGAAGCGGGTTTAGACGCAAAAGCAACAGCCGCATCGTTTGCCACCAGTTTGTTGCCGTCCAGGTGGTAACCCAGCACTTTGTCGTTGCCTAAGTCCACTGCAAAAATATTTTTACCGTCCGGCCCCGGTGCAATGTAATGTGCATGCGGTGCTTCTTGCCGGTCTTTGTTCGGGCCGGTACCTTCGTGCTGTTTTACAGAAGCCGCTTTGCCCAAGCCGCCATTCTCCTGTACCGGAAAGGAGGCCACATTTCCGCCCACATAATTGGCCACCAGCACCGTTTTGCCGTCAAGCGAGATATAGCAGGGCGCACCACCTTCTGAGGGCACTTTGTTGATAAAAGTCAGGCTGCCGGATTGCGGATCAACCGTAAACGCACTCACAGCTCCGCTTTTTTGCCCCTCGTATTCTGTCGTCTCGTTGACGGCATACAACTGGTTTCGCTGCTCATCCAGCGTCAGGAACGAGGGATTCTCCCCGGCTTTAAAGCCACCCGCGCGGGTGAGCTCGCCCGTGCCTGGATTCAGCTTATAGAGAAAGATGCTTTCGCTGTCGGGCTCGGCATAGGTGCCCACGTAAATCATGGATGTTTCCATAGTATCAGTTTTAATTTCGCTGGTCGCCTTATCTGTCGTGGCTTCTTTGGTGCCGGAAGAATTACAGGCTGTAAAAGCAAGCGATAAGCCAGTGAGGCCAAGTGCTGCCACACGTGCAACCCGGCGATGATGGTTATACTTCATATGAGCTGTTTATGGTTTAACTGCACTGAAACAAATGCCACCAATTAAAGCGGCTGTAGAAAAGCTCAAAATAAACAATAATGCCAGCTTAGCCTAAGCTATAAGCTGAAAAATGCAACACGGCACCTTGGCTTATACTATGCCGGCCTACCTGCACGCATATTTATCGTTCTCCGAAGCAATCAATTTATAGCATTTGGCTTGCTTTAGCTGCCGGGTAACAGCACCTGTCTAATAGTTTAAAACGATGCAGGATGCATTTGCCGGTTCGATGCGCACATAGCTTTTGCATGTCTGCACATTTCGTTCTAATTTGCCTCTTTGCTCACTCTTCCTCATCAGCTGTTCTCCGTGTCTTCGACCTTTTATACTTATTTACAACTAGGGTTTCACCATATCTTTAACTTCGGCGCCTATGATCATATGCTGTTCCTGCTGGCATTAAGTGCTATTTATACTTTAAGCGACTGGCGCAAAGTCATTGCCCTGGTGACGAGTTTCACCATTGGCCATTCCATTACACTGGCGCTGTCTACGTTTAACCTCATCCGCTTCGATACGGCCCTAATCGAGTTTCTGATTCCAGTTACCATTTTCGTCACCTGCGTTACCAACTTCTTTAAGCTGAAAGGAGCGGCTGCCAAACAACCGACCATCTGGTCGCTGCACAACCTGATGGCTGTCCTTTTCGGGCTGATCCATGGCATGGGTTTCTCTAATTACCTAAAGGCCTTGCTGGGCCGCGGCACAGATACGTGGCTGCAGTTGCTGGCCTTCAACATCGGAATTGAACTTGGGCAGATGCTGATTGTGTTGCTTCTACTTATACTTGGTTTCCTGATAATGAACCTGTTACGTGCCAAAAAGCGCGACTGGATCATGGTTGTCTCCAGCGCCGCTGCAGGCATCTCCTTGATTTTGATGCTGGAAACCAATATCTTTTAGCGTTCAAACTTTCTTTTGTAACTTTCTGCTTATCAAACTAAACGAATCATCTTACCGAACCAAATGAAACACCTTTTCGCAGGTATGGCACTTGCAGGGCTTGTTGCCGGACCGCTGATGGTCCAGGCACAAGACACCAAGTTTGCCCAGCTGGGGCAAGAGCTGCCAACACCTAATAACTACCGCACCGCCTCCGGTGCTCCCGGCCACGAATACTGGCAGCAGCGCGCCGACTACAACATCAAAGCGGAGCTGAACGATGACAACCAGTCCATCAAAGGCGCTGAAACCATCACCTATACCAACAATTCCCCCGATCCGCTTTCCTATCTATGGGTGCAGCTGGATCAGAACATCTTTGAGCCGAACTCTATGACGAACCTGACCAAAACAGGCGAGTTGAAGGACAAGATGAGCCTTAGTGCCGTGGAGTACATGACGCGGGAGAAGTTTGACGGTGGCTTTAAGATAGAGCAGGTAAAAGACCGCAACGGCAAAGCGCTCAAGTATACCATCAACAACACCATGATGCGCATCGATCTGCCGGCGCCGCTGAAACACGGGCAGAGCTATTCGTTTGATGTAAACTGGCACTATAACATCAACAACCAAAAAACCCTGGGCGGCCGCTCCGGCTACGAATATTTTCCGGAAGATGGCAATTACCTCTACGAAATAGCACAATGGTACCCGCGCATGGCTGTGTATGACGATGTGAACGGCTGGCAGCACAAGCAGTTCCTGGGCAACGGTGAGTTTGCGCTGCCCTTCGGCGACTTCAAAGTGAGCTTAACCGTACCGGCCGACCATGTGGTAGCCGGTACTGGCGAGCTGCAGAATGCCAGCCAGGTGCTCTCGTCCACGCAGCAGAAGCGCCTGGCCGATGCCGCCAAAAGCGACAAGCCGCTGGTGGTAGTGACGCAGGAAGAAGCTACCAAAGCCGAGAAGAACCACGCCAAAGACAAGAAAACCTGGACGTTTGCAGCCAAGAACGTGCGCGATTTTGCCTGGGCCAGCTCCCGTAAGTTTATCTGGGATGCTATGAACGTGAACGTGGGCGGCAAGCACGTGTTAGCGATGTCGTACTACCCGAAAGAAGCGAACCCGCTGTGGGGCCAGTATTCTACGCAGGTGGTAGGCCATACCCTCCGCACCTACTCCAAACACACCATCGATTATCCGTACCCGGTGGCGATCTCGGTGCACGGACCTGTGGGCGGCATGGAATACCCCATGATCTGCTTTAACGGCTATCGCCCCGAAGCGGACGGCACATATTCTGACCGCATCAAGTATGGCCTGATTTCGGTGGTCATTCACGAGGTAGGGCACAACTTCTTCCCGATGATCGTGAACTCCGATGAGCGCCAGTGGACGTGGATGGACGAAGGCCTGAATACCTTTATGCAATACCTGGCCGAACAGGAGTGGGAGCGCAACTATCCTTCCAGACGAGGCGAGCCGAAAGATATCGTGGATTATATGAGCGGCGCTAAAAATACGATGGTGCCGATCATGACCAACTCCGAATCGATCCTGCAGTTTGGCAACAACGCCTATGGCAAGCCGGCCACCGGCCTGAACATCCTGCGCGAATCCATCATGGGCCGTGAGCTGTTCGACTACGCCTTCAAAACGTATGCGCAGCGCTGGGCTTTCAAACACCCGATGCCGGCTGATTTCTTCCGCACCATGGAAGATGCTTCCGGTGTGGACCTGGACTGGTTCTGGAGAGGCTGGTTTTACACCACCGATCACACTGACCTTGCCATCGAAAATGTGAAGTGGTATACCATTGATGCACAGGACCCGGAGTTTGTGAACGCCCAGAAGCGGGAGCAGCAGAACAAAGCGCCGCAAACGCTCTCGCAGCAGCGCAACTTGCAGGATATCTCCAAAACGCTGGTAGAACAGAAGCCGGAGCTGAAAGACTTTTACAACAACTACGACCCGCTGGCAACCACCGCTTCTGACAAAGCTACCTACCAGACCTTCCTGAAAGGCATGACGCCGGAGCAGAAAAAAATGCTGGCTTCCGGCCTGAACTTCTACGAGGTAGGCTTTAAAAACCTCGGAGGCCTGGTAATGCCGTTAATCGTGCGCATGCAGTATGAAGATGGCTCTGAGGAAGTAGTAAACATTCCGGCAGAGATCTGGCGCCATAACAACGAAGAGATCACCAAAGTGTTCGTAACTGAGAAGCCGGTAGCCAGCTTCGTACTGGATCCATACTTACAGACAGCAGACACCGATTTGTCGAACAACAGCTTTCCGCGCCGCATGGCTCCTTCCCGCTTCGAGCTTTTCAAGGAAAACCAGAAGCAGCAGCAAAACCCGATGCAGCAGCAGCGTGCCACCAGCCGCAGCAACAGCACCGGCGAAGCTGGCAGCAGCTCTATCAAGTAGCGTCCTACTTGTACAAGTATAAAAACCAAGTATAAAAAAGCGCCTTCGGATCTTGGTCCGAAGGCGCTTTTTTATTTATAGGCTCAGGTCGAAGCCAAACAGACTGATTCGGAACCATTGGATCGGTCATGACTTGTTCAATCGAAAGAATGCACAGCCATTCAGCAATCTAATCATCCGTGTTATACTTGTTAATGAACTGCCGCGTGGTGCGATCGCCTTTTCGTACAAAAGGCCGGATGATCAGGCGCGTACCGTTTTCATAAGTGAAGAATTTATAGATCCAGTTGCTGAGCACCACCAGTTTGTTACGGAAGCCGATGAGGTACATGATGTGCACAAACAACCAGGTAACCCAGGCAAAGAAACCGCTCAGGTGAATATTTTTCGGCAAGTCGGCCACGGCCTCGTTGCGCCCGATAATTGCCAAAGAGCCTTTGTCAAAGTACTTGAACCGCTCCAATGGCTGATTATGAATAAGCTTGCGCAGGTTTTTGGCCAGCAGCTTGCCCTGCTGGATGGCTGGCTGCGCCACACCCGGATGTCCTTTCGGATATTCCTCGGTTTTCATGAAGGCAATATCCCCGATGGCAAAAATGTCTTGAAAGCCAAGCACCTGGTTATACTCGTTTACCAAAATGCGGCCCCGCTCCACCGATGTGGCCGGGAGCCCGTCTACTAAAGCACCGGCTACACCTGCCGCCCAGATCAGCGTATTCGTCTGGATTTGCTCGCCCCCTTTCAGCACCGCCGTCACACCGTCATACGATTCTACCAGGGTATTCAGTTTAATGATTACTCCCTTTTCGGTGAGGTACTTAAAGGTTTTCTGGCTAGCTTCCGTAGACATAGGCGGCAACACCCGGTCCATTCCCTCAACCAAAAAGATGTTCATTTTATCAAAATCGACACCCGGGTAATCGTTCGGCAGCACGTGCTTGCGCATCTCTGCCAGCGCACCAGCCAGCTCCACGCCTGTTGGCCCGCCCCCGACAATCACGAAGTTCATCAGGCTCTGGCGCGTTTCCGGGTCGGCGGTCATGTTGGCCTGCTCAAAAGCCTGCAGCATCTGGCTGCGCAAATTCAGCGCGTCCGGTATCTGCTTCAGCGGGAAAGCGTACTTTTTCACCTGCTCGTTGCCAAAATAGTTCGGCTTGGTGCCTGTCGCGATCACCAGGTAATCATAAGGCAGGTCGCCAATGAGCGTTGAAACGGTTTTCGTCTCCGGGTTAACGCTTGTCACGCGCACAAGCCGGAAGTGAAAGTCCTCAAACTCATCGCCGCCAAACATCTTGCGCAACGGCTCTGCAATAGAATCCGGCTCCAGACCGGCAGTGGCTACCTGGTACAGCAGCGGCCAGAAACCATGGTAATTTTGTCTGTCGAACAGCACCACCTGAAAATCTTCGCATTTGAGTTTTTTACCCAGGTTAATGCCGCCAAATCCGCCGCCAATAATCACCACGCGCGGTTTGGTAGTATCCGGAATATTGAGAGAGAGCTTATCTGGTTCAAGCATAGGTGTATATCTTTAAGCTGTTAATTCGGCAGAAAGGACTTCTGCCTGGCTTTTATGTCTGTAGGTACGCATTATCATACGCACTTAGCTATACTTGCGAATAACGCAACAGCTAATTGTTAGTTTCCTGCTTCGGAGTTACTGGCGAATTCTGAGGGGGAAAAGAGGCGAAAGCGTGATGCCACCCCAGATCATTGGATAGCTAAAGTATAGCCGTAACCTTTCACCTGAAGTAGAACAGGCGCTTCAACGTATAAGCTAGCACCAATAGGGCGGCAAGATTTTTAACTTTACCTGTACGTTTTGCAGGCAAGTATAAGTGAGGATATTAAACTATTACTTATCCTGTTTAAAATCGCCGTTGATGAGTGATTTGATAAGCGCCGGAATGGCAAAGGGGCTGATAGTCGGGTACATGTAGCGGTTTTGCTGCTGTATCTGCTGCTGCTGGTTAAAGTACCGGAAGTTGCCTTCGCCACCCATCGGCGTACTTTTAAAGAGCTCTTCTAGCCTTTTCGGGTCCAGGTTGCGCATGGCAATAGCACGTCCCTCGTCCGGTAGCTTTACTTTAGCAATAGCTTCGCGCAGGTCACGCTCCGTTGGCCACGGAAAAACATCTACGGTTGGTAGCTCCGTCGGGTCTTCCTGCATTTGCATGATGATGGAGTAGCTCTGGCTGCTGTAATTCTTAGGAATGATGAGGTACTGCTTTTTATAACCCAACGCACTGAAGATCACACTATCGCCTGTTACCACCGGCACTGAAAAGAAGCCGTACTGGTTTGTTTGCGTACCGCGAATGGTGTTGGGCACATACACGCTTACCCCCGCCACGCCATACAGGCTATCGCCAACGGCCACAAAGCCTGACAATTGCACTGCGTGGTTCCGCTGCTGCGCCATACCTTGTTGCGGTATAGCCAGTACCATCAGTAATGCGGCCAGAAGAGGTAGAAAAAGCCACCGCGATGGGCTGAACAGCGAAGTATAAGTTTGCGGAAGTAGGTTCATGCAGTACAATAATAGGATATATTCTTTTATAATAGCAGCTTTTGCCTAATTTTGTTTACGCTGCCAACCTAATTTATGAGGCTCAAACACTTTAGTCTTTCTTTTGGAGAACAGGTTTTTAAAGCCCTGGCCGATGAGTCCCGCATCCGCATCCTGCACCTGATCCTGCGCAACAAAGAGATGTGTACTTCAGACCTGGAGCAGGTGCTGGACTTCACTCAAACCAAAACATCACGCCACCTGGCTTACCTGCGCAACGCCGGGCTGGTAACCTCGCGCAAGCAGGACCAGTGGGTCCATTATACGATCAAGGAAGAAACCGCTGATCTGGTGTCGCAGGTTTTTGGCTACCTGGAGCGTGACGCCCAACTACAGAAGGATGCGGAAACGTACCGGATCCTGTACTCGAACCGCGAACTGGCTGTGAATAAACTACACGCCGGCCGCTGGACGGCTTCTTAGCCGAAAAAAAAGCATGATCGTTTAATAACTATTCACGCCGGAATTTATTGCCCTAGAGCAGCAAAAGCCGGCTTTCTATTAGCTTTACATGAAAACGTATACCCATATTCTTTTTGACCTGGACCACACACTCTGGGACTTTGAGAAAAATTCTGAAGAAACACTTTATACTTTATACGACCAGTTTGACCTGGCCCGCTTCGGCAGCTTTACCAGCGAATCCTTTTATAAGAAGTATAAGTTTGTAAACAACCGCCTCTGGGACCTGTACCGCAAAGGCAAAATAGACCAGAAACAGCTGCGCGACGCCCGGTTTGTGAAAACGCTGATGGGCCTGGGCCTGCAGCACCACCAGGTGCCGAAGGAGATCAGCAAAGCTTATACCGACCTGTGCCCCACCAAAACAGCCGTTTTTCCGTTCACGCACGAGGTGCTGGAATACCTGCAGTCCAAGTATAGCCTGCACATTGTTACCAACGGGTTTAAAGACATGCAGCATGTGAAGATGAGCGGCTCTAAACTCACGAACTACTTTCAGGAAATTGTTACGTCGGAGTGCTGCGGCTACAAGAAACCTGACAAACGCATCTTCGACCATGTGCTGGAGCGGATTGGCAGCCGGGCAGAAGAATGCCTGATGATTGGCGATAACGTGGAGTGCGATATTGAAGGCGCACGTATCAGCGGCATCGACCAGGTATACTTTAACCCCGACAAGATCAAGGCAAAGATTCATCCCAGGCCAACGTTTGAGATCCATTGCCTGAGCCAGTTAAAGCAAATATTATAGTGTTCATCCATCAAAGGCTTTTATACATGAATATCGTGCATCCGCTTTCCCGAAAAATTACGATGATAGTGCTGGCGCTGCTGGTTTTTGGCTGCAGTACTTCTTCTGAAAGAGCCAGTGAAAAAGACAGCATCAAGGCAGGAAAGAGAGATTTTGCCGTGATGGCTTACTATACCGGCGAGCCTGCAACCCTGGATGAACAGTCTGTGGGGCAGCTCACGCACATCATCTACAGCTTTTTTCATTTGGAAGGCAACACGCTTAACAAACCAACACGGCAGGACAGCGCCTCTCTCACCTACCTGACTTCCTTAAAGCAAACGCACCCCGACTTGAAGGTTATGTTTTCGCTGGGCGGCTGGGGTGGCTGTGAGTACTGCTCTCCTGTTTTTGCAACTGCCGAAGGCCGCGAGGCCTTTGCCAAGTCGGTAAAGGCATTCTCCCGCCAGTATCACCTGGATGGCATCGATCTGGACTGGGAATACCCGGCCATAGAAGGTTTTCCGAACCACCGGTTTACGCCCGAAGACAAAGCCAACTTCACGCTGCTGGTGCAGGAACTCCGCAAAACGCTCGGCAAAAACTACATCATTACCTTTGCCGCCGGTGGCTTTAACAAATACCTGGAGCAGTCGGTGGCCTGGGATAAAGTGATGCCCCTGGTTGATTATGTGAACCTGATGAGCTACGACCTGGTAAATGGCAACAGCACCGTAACCGGGAACCATACCCCTTTGTATTCGACTCCGGCCCAGGTAGAATCGATCGACAATGCTGTTCGGTACCTGGACTCCGTAGGTGTGCCGGCTGGCAAGATTGTGGTGGGCGCTGCTTTTTACGCCCGCGTTTGGGAAGGCGTGCAAGATCAGCAGCATGGCCTTTACCAAAGTGGCCGGTTTAAGGAGGCTGTCGCTTATAACGAGCTAAACAGGTACTTCGGCGAAAATCCCGGCTATACTACCTACTGGGACTCTACCGCACAGGCATCCTACAGTTACAACCCTGAAAAGCAGCTTTTCGCTACCTATGACGATTCGCTTTCTATTGCTAAAAAAACAGCTTATGCGCTGCAGTATCACCTCGGCGGCATTATGTTCTGGGAGTTTTCAGGCGACAACAGGCAGGAAGGCCTGCTGGATGTAATTGACCGGGTAAAACAGCAGCAGAGCGCCGCCCAGTAAAAGTGCTATGTATGTGCTGCCTATAGTATACCTGCTGGAACAGCCGCAACTCCTTCGCTGAACGCTGGGCCGGATGCGGCATTTAGCGGAAATCGGCGTACCTTTGCGTTTGAGGCCACCGCTATACTTGTAGCCGCCTCCGCATACCTTACTCATACTTATAAATCAAATTATAAACGCATGGCAACCGGATTTTTTAAAGTACCAACTCCTGTTAACGAACCCGTAAAATCTTACGCTCCCGGCTCTCCTGAAAGAGAAGAGCTGCTGCGCACGTATAAAGAATTAAAGTCGCAAGAGCTGGACGTGCCGATGTACATTGGCGGCGAGAAAGTATACACCGACACCAAGCAGCCTATGCGGCAGCCCCACGACCACCAGCACCTGCTGGGCCACTTTAATGAGGGCGATGCCACCCACGTGGAACAAGCCATTAACGCGGCCCTGGCTGCCCGCGAGCTATGGGCCAACATGGCCTGGGAGCAGCGCGCCAGCATTTTCCTGAAAGCCGCCGAACTGATCGCCGGCCCCTGGAGAGCCCGTCTGAACGCGGCCACCATGCTGGGCCAGTCTAAAAACGCTTACCAGGCTGAGATCGACTCTGCCTGCGAGCTGATCGACTTCCTGCGCTTCAATGCTTACTTCATGACGGAGATCTACAGCATGCAGCCGGAGTCATCGCCGGGCGTTTGGAACCGCATGGAGCACCGTCCGCTGGAAGGTTTCGTATTCGCCCTCACGCCGTTTAACTTCACGGCTATTGCCGGCAACCTGCCTACTTCGGCGGCCATGATGGGCAACGTAGTGGTATGGAAGCCTGCCGACACGCAAGTATATGCCGCCCACATGATCATGGAAGTTCTGCGCGAAGCCGGTCTGCCGGAAGGCGTGATCAACTTAGTATATGTGGATGGCCCTACCGCAGGAGATGTAATCTTCAACCACGCCGACTTTGCCGGCATTCATTTTACCGGCAGTACCGGCGTGTTCCAGCACATCTGGAAGACCATCGGCACCAACATCCACAAGTATAAAGGCTACCCGCGCATTGTAGGCGAAACTGGTGGCAAAGACTTCATCCTGGCCCACCCATCTGCCGATGCGAAGGCGCTGGCTACGGCTATCTCACGCGGCGCTTTTGAGTACCAGGGCCAGAAGTGCTCTGCTGCCTCCCGTGCCTACATCCCTAGCAACCTCTGGGATGAAGTAAAGAGCTACGTGCAGGAAGACCTGAAGACCTTTAAAATGGGGGCGCCAGAAGAATTTTCGAACTTCGTCAACGCTGTGATAAGCGAGAAATCATTTGATAAGATCGCCCAGTACATCGATAATGCCAAGAACAGCAACGAAGTAGAGATTATTGCTGGTGGCAATTACGATAAGTCGAAAGGCTACTTTGTGGAGCCAACCGTATTGCTGGCGCACAACCCGACGTACGTGACCATGTGCGAGGAGATCTTCGGACCAGTGATCACGATCTATGTGTATGACGAAAATAACTTCGAGGAGACGATCCAGTTGGTAAACGCCACATCGCCGTACGCCCTGACCGGTGCGATCTTCAGCCAGGACCGCTACGCCATCGAGTATGCTACCAAAACATTGACTGATGCGGCCGGTAACTTCTACATCAACGACAAGCCAACCGGAGCGGTGGTAGGTCAGCAGCCATTCGGCGGCGCCCGTGCTTCCGGCACCAACGACAAAGCGGGTTCGATGCTAAATCTGCTGCGTTGGGTATCGCCTCGCTCAATCAAAGAAACGTTTGTACCAGTAAAAGACTACCGTTACCCGTTCCTGGGTGAGGACAAGTAAAGCAATCCTCTGATATACTTTTAACAGCGGCCATACTTCCAGCAAGTATGGCCGCTGTGTTTTTCTCCTTTTTGCATCCAATTTATACTTTTGATTGTTGGTGATTTATCCCTAATTTTGCTCCCTAATTTACCAAAGGATAAAACCATTATGGAACCAGCTGTAAATCAGCAGTATGTACCATCCGACTACCTGCCTATTCTGATTCAGTTCATGGCCGCGCTGGGCTTTGTGATCTTTGCCCTCACGCTTACCCACCTGCTGGGACCCAAGCGCAAGAGTGACGTGAAAGGTGCCGCCTGGGAAAGTGGTATCGAGTCAGTGGGGGATGCTCGCACGCCGATCTCCTACAAGTACTTTATGACGGCCATCCTTTTTGTACTGTTTGATGTGGAGATCATCTTCCTCTATCCGTGGGCTGTGAACTTCCGCAGCTTCGGTTTGGACGGTTTTTTGCAGATGCTCGTGTTTATGGGCCTCCTGCTGGCTGGTTTCTTCTACGTGATCAAAAAGGGCATCCTGAAGTGGGAATAGGACATTAAACTTTTACAAGGCCACTGGTGTTCAGACTAGGCACCGGTATGTGCATTTGTGAAATCAAAAATCCTTAAAATGAGCGATTCAAATAACGATATCAAATTAGTAGATGCACCCGACGGGATCTCTGGTGCCGGCTTTTTTGCCACCTCTTTCGAGAAAGTAATCGGCCTGGCGCGCAAGCACTCGCTGTGGCCTTTGCCGTTTGCCACCTCTTGCTGCGGTATAGAGTACATGGCCACCATGGGCTCGAACTATGATATTTCCCGCTTCGGTTCGGAGCGCCCGAGCTTCTCGCCCCGCCAGGCCGACATCCTGATGGTGATGGGGACCATTGCCAAGAAAATGGGCCCGGTGGTAAAGCAGGTGTACGAGCAGATGGCCGAGCCCCGCTGGGTGATCGCTGTAGGTGCCTGCGCTTCTTCGGGCGGTATTTTTGACACTTACTCTGTGCTGCAGGGCATCGACCGCGTGGTGCCGGTGGACGTGTACGTACCGGGTTGTCCACCCCGCCCCGAGCAGATCCTCGACGGCCTGATGCGGGTACAGGACCTGGCAGAAAATGAATCGCTGCGCCGCCGCAACTCACCGGAATATCAGGCGCTTTTGGCCTCTTACAACATTAAATAAGCAATGGAGCTTACGAACGAAAACGTACTCGGCAAGATCATCGGGCAGTTTGGGATCGATAACATCTGGGACGCCGTGAACCCGGACGGTATCATGACCTTCCAGACCAACCGCGAAACCATCATCGACCTGATCCAATACCTGCACGACGACGAGGAACTGCAGATCAGCTTTCTGACCACTATGTGCGGCATCCATTACCCGGACCAGAAGGACAAGGAACTGTGCGTGATGTACCAGTTGCACAGCCTGCGCCACAACTTCCGGGTGCGCATCAAGGTGTTCCTGCCTAGCGCAGATCCGGTTATCCCAACGCTGACCACTGTTTACTCAGCGGCGAACTGGTTGGAACGCGAGACTTTTGACTTCTATGGCATTAAGTTTACAGGGCACCCGAACCTGATCCGCATCCTCAACATCGAGGAAATGGAGTACCACCCGATGCTGAAGCAGTACCCGCTGGAAGACCAGACGCGGCACGACAAGGTAGATACGTTTTTCGGGCGATAAGCCTATAAGCTGTTGCTGGCCGGAGTTCCGGAGCAGCGCGCAGCAAATAACAAAGGACATATAGCTATGGCTACTGAAAATAAAACCGCTGAACTGACCGAAATGGAGCAATTCCGCCTCAAGCACGGACTTGCCCTGAAAGACGAACAGCCCCTTACCACGCTCAACCTGGGCCCAACACACCCGGCCACGCATGGTATTTTCCAGAACATCCTGCAGATGGATGGCGAGAAGATTGTAGACGCCGTGCCAACGATCGGCTACATTCACCGTGCCTTCGAGAAAATAGCAGAGCGCCGGCCGTTCTACCAGATCACGCCGCTCACCGACCGCATGAACTACTGCTCGGCGCCCATCAACAACATGGGCTACCACATGACGGTAGAAAAGCTGCTCGGCATTACCATCCCGAAGCGTGCGCAGTACATCCGCGTGATCATGATGGAGCTGGCCCGTATCTCCGACCACCTGATCTGTAACTCGATCCTGGGAGTGGACTCCGGTGCCTTTACCGGCTTCCTGTACGTGATGCAGGAGCGGGAGCATATTTACGACATTTATGAAGAAGTATGCGGTGCCCGCCTCACCACGAACATGGGCCGCATCGGGGGTATGGAGCGTGACCTCACGCCGAAAGCCCTGCACCTGATCGGCGAGTTTCTGAAGCGCTTCCCCAAAGTATGGGCGGAGTTTGAGAAGATGTTTACCCGCAACCGCATCTTCATCGACCGTACCACCGATGTAGGGGCTATCTCGGCAGAACGGGCGCTGAACTATGGCTTTACCGGCCCGAACCTGCGTGCCGCAGGTGTGGATTATGACGTGCGCGTAATGAATCCCTACTCGTCTTACGAGGACTTCGAATTTGACATTCCGGTGGGTACCAAAGGCGACACGTATGACCGCTTCCTGGTGCGCAACGAAGAAGTATGGCAGAGCTTAAAGATCATTGAACAGGCCTACAAAAACCTGCCCGAAGGCTCCTACCACGCCGATGCGCCGCATTATTACCTGCCCCCCAAGCAGGAAGTATACCGCAACATGGAGGCCCTGATCTACCACTTTAAAATTGTGATGGGTGAGGCCGACATTCCGGTCGGCGAAGTATACCACAGCGTAGAGGGCGGCAACGGCGAGCTAGGCTTCTACCTGATTAGCGACGGCGGCCGCACACCTTATAGATTGCACTTCCGCAGACCTTGCTTTATCTACTACCAGGCTTATACCGAGATGATCAAAGGCGGCCAGTTAGCTGATGCCATCCTGACCTTGAGTAGCCTGAATGTAATTGCCGGAGAGCTAGACGCATAAACATTTATCATTTAACATTGATCAATGATAAATGATCGATGACAATTAAAAAAATGGCAGAGACACTAAATAAAGTGACCTTTTCTGATGCAGCCCTGGCCGAAATGCAGCGCTACATCAGCCACTACCCCGAAGGACGCCAGAAGTCAGCCCTGTTGCCGATCCTGCACATTGCGCAGGCCGAGCTGGGCGGCTGGGTAAGTCCGGAAGCGATGGATACCATTGCTGAGATCCTGAACATACAGCCAATCGAAGTATACGAAGTGGCTACTTTCTATACCATGTTCAACCTGAAGCCGGTGGGCAAGCACGTGCTGGAAGTATGCCGCACGGGCCCTTGCTGCCTCCGTGGTGCCGACCAACTCATCGAAACGCTGAAGCAAAAGCTCAACATCGAAGAAGGCGAAACAAGTGCCGACGGCATGTTCACGCTGAAGCCGGTGGAGTGCCTGGCCTCCTGCGGAACAGGTCCGATGCTGCAGGTGCGGGAGGTGTTCTACGAGAACCTCGATAGCGAAGAGCGGGTAGATGAGTTCCTGGAAATGATGCGCCACAAAGAGCACGAAACCCCAACCTGGGCGAAGTAATTTTGACCTTGTGACAAAAGACAGTTTGACAAAAGACATTATCATCACATGACCTCTTGTCCTTTGTCACCAAGTCCTTTGTCCATATAAAAGATAAACAATGGCTCGCTAGCAGCAACAGTAGCGGCCACCTATACATCCTGTTACAATGGGACTTAAAATATTAACTGAACATATCAACGTACCCGGCATCGAAACGCTGGAAGTATACCGGAAGCACGGCGGCTACAAGTCTGTAGAGAAAGCTGTGAAAACGATGACTCCGGAAGAGGTGGTGGAAGAGGTAAAAACTTCCGGCTTGCGTGGTCGTGGGGGTGCCGGCTTCCCGACGGGTATGAAGTGGAGCTTTTTGGCCAAGCCGGAAGGTGTGCCGCGTTACCTCGTTTGCAACGCCGACGAGTCGGAGCCGGGCACCTTTAAGGACCGCTGGTTTATGGAGCACAACCCGCACGCGCTGATCGAAGGCATGATTACCTCGAGCTACGCGCTGGGGGCTAATACTTCTTACATCTACATCCGCGGTGAGCTGATGTTTGTGCTGCGCATACTGGAGAAAGCGATTGCGGAAGCATACGCTGCCGGTTTGCTGGGCAAGAACATCCTGGGCTCCGGCTATAGTTTGGACCTGCACGTAGCGCCCGGTGGTGGTGCCTACATTTGCGGTGAGGAAACTGCCTTGCTGGAATCGTTGGAAGGCAAGCGCGGCAACCCGCGCAACAAGCCACCATTCCCGGCGGTAAAAGGCCTGTTTCAGAGCCCGACAGTAGTAAACAATGTGGAAACCATTTGCGCTGTGCCTTGGATCGTGAACAACACGGGCGCCGAGTATGCCAAAATCGGTATTGGCCGCAGCACGGGCACGAAACTGATCTCAGCCAGCGGCAACATCAACAAGCCAGGCGTGTACGAGATTGAACTGGGCGTGCCGGTAGAAGAATTTATCTACTCCGATGAATACTGCGGTGGCATCTGGAAAGGCCGTGAACTGAAGGCCGTTGTGCCGGGTGGTTCGTCTGTGCCGATCCTGCCAAAGAATCTTATACTTAAAACAGCAGCCGGTGAAGACCGCCTGATGAGCTATGAGTCTTTATCGGATGGTGGCTTTGTAACGGGCTCTATGTTGGGTTCGGGCGCGTTCATTGTGTTTGATGAAGAACAGTGCATTGTGCGTAACACGTGGAACTATGCCCGCTTCTACCACCACGAGTCGTGCGGCCAGTGCAGCCCATGCCGTGAAGGTACCGGTTGGATGGAGAAAGTACTGCACCGCATTGAGTATGGCCACGGCCATCAGCAGGACATCGATCTGTTGGTAAGTGTTGCCAAGCAGATAGAAGGCAATACGATTTGTCCGTTGGGAGATGCGGCAGCATGGCCAGTGGCCGCTGCGATCCGCCACTTCCGTGACGAGTTCGAGTGGCACATCAAGTATCCGAAAGAGGCAACAGCCCCTGGCGCGGTATACAGAGGACAATTGGATGCGATAACAGCTTAGTTTTAGACACAAGTATCAAGACGTTAGACATAAGACTTTCAGAGGTCATGTTGGTTTGTTTTGATTTAGGAATAATGTAAGATAAAACGTCTTTCTTCCTGTCACTCTGAAAACAACGGTGGTAAGTCATTAAGGCAAAACCTCCTTCCAGATCCTTACTGGATGATAAAAAGGGGATAGTAGAATAGTAACAGTATAGCATAGAAGTTTGTGTTGGTCAGCTCTCTTGCGGGAGATGAGCAACGACAACGAACAACGATAATAAAATGGCTAAAGTAACAATTGACGGCATTGAGATAGAGGTAGAAGACGGAACTACCATCTTGCAAGCCGCTAGAAAAATAGGTGGCAAAGTGGTGCCGCCCGCCATGTGTTATTACGGACCACTGAAGGGCAGCGGCGGCAAATGCCGCGTGTGCCTGGTAAAAGTAACGCAGGGCTCCGCCAAAGATACCCGCCCTATGCCCAAGCTGGTCGCCTCGTGCATTACGCAGGTGCAGGACGGCATGGTGGTGGAAAACACTACGAACGAAGAAGTGCTGAACGCGCGCAAAGGCATTGTAGAGATGTTGCTCATCAACCACCCCCTGGATTGCCCTATTTGCGATCAGGCTGGGGAGTGCAGCCTGCAGGACCTCTCGTACGAGCATGGCGTGAGCGCCACCCGCTACGAAGAGGAGCGCCGCACCTTCAACAAAGTGGACCTGGGCCCATACATCCAGCTGCACATGACGCGCTGCATCCTGTGCTACCGTTGTGTGTATACTGCCGACCAGATCACACCGGAGCGTGTGCATGGTGTACTGGGTCGTGGTGATGCTGCGGAGATCGGAACATACATCGAGAATGTGATTGATAATGATTTCTCCGGCAACGTGATCGATGTGTGCCCTGTTGGTGCTTTAACGGATAAGACCTGGCGCTTTAAAAACCGTGTGTGGTTTACCAAACCGTTGGATGCGCACCGTGACTGCCCGACCTGCTGTGGTAAAGTAACGCTCTGGACGCGCGGCGACGCTGTTTTGCGTGTTACGGCCCGCAAAGACCAATACAACGAAGTGGAGGAGTTTATTTGTAATACCTGCCGTTTCGATAAGAAAGAAGTAAGCGACTGGACCATTGAAGGCCCGCGCCACATCGACAGTCATTCTGTTATTTCGGCAAACCACTACGAACTGCCCGTGATCAACGTGCCGATCGTACCAAACCTACCCGTATCTACCAAGAAAAACCTGCCACAGGCATAACTATGGAGTCAGTAGACCTACTATACAAAGGGATATACATTCTGGTAATTTTCGGTATCACACTGCTGATAGCGACCTACTCTACCTACTTTGAGCGTAAAATAGCCGCCTTTATCCAAGACCGTGTGGGACCAAACCGTGCCGGCCCTGCTGGTCTGATGCAGCCGCTGGCTGATGCAGGAAAGCTCTTTTTTAAAGAAGACTTTATTCCTGCCAGGGCGAGCAAAGCCCTGTTCATCATTGGGCCAGGTATTGCCATGCTGGTAGCTACCATGTCGAGCGCGGTGATTCCGTTTGGCGATATGCTGCTGGTAAACGGCCATGCGATCTTTTTACAGGCGATAGAGGTAAACATCGGGGTGCTATATGTCTTTGGAGTGGTGTCGCTGGGCGTATATGGCCTGATGATCGGTGGCTGGGCGTCGAATAACAAGTTCTCGCTACTGGGTGCTATTCGGGCGGCCTCGCAGAACATCAGCTACGAACTGGCCATGGGACTTTCGCTGATTGCGGTGCTGATGCTGAGCGGCTCGCTCTCGCTGCGCGAAATTGCGGAACAGCAACACGGTTTTAACTGGAACATCTGGTACCAGCCCCTGGGCTTTATCATTTTCCTGGTGTGCGCCTTTGCCGAGACCAACCGTACCCCGTTCGACTTGCCGGAATCTGAGGCCGAACTGATCGGCGGATACCATACCGAGTATGGCTCCATGAAGTTGGGTATGTACCTGTTTGCTGAGTATATCAACATCTTTGTGGCTTCGGCGGTCATGTCTACGCTCTACTTTGGCGCCTACAACTTTCCATTTATGGACAACCTGCGCGAAGCCATCAGCGATCCGGTAACGGCCAACAACGTGGTGACGCTGGTAGGAGTTGTGGCCATGTTTGCAAAGATATTCCTGTTCATCTTCTTTTTTATGTGGGTTCGCTGGACGCTGCCACGCTTCCGCTACGACCAACTGATGAAGCTGGGCTGGCAGATCCTCATCCCGCTGGCCATCCTGAACATTATCCTGACAGGTGGCGGTGTGCTGCTGAAACAATATTTATTTTAACTAAACTTGAATGTTGCCCCCTCTCTCCGTGTTAAAGCAGGAGACAAAGGACAACAATCATAAGCTGACATAAATGGAACCACTATCCAATAGAAGAAAAAACGTTGAGAAGCTGCCCATGACGTTCGCCGAGCGGGCATACCTGCCGGCCATTGCGCAGGGCCTGGGCATCACGTTAAAGCACTTCTTTAAGAAAAAAGCAACGATACAGTACCCGGAGCAAACCCGCGAGCGCAGTTCAGTGTGGCGCGGCCTACACGTGCTGAAGCGTGATGAAAACGGTGCCGAGCGCTGCACCGCCTGCGGCCTTTGCGCCGTAGCCTGCCCTGCCGAAGCCATTACCATGACGGCTGGCGAGCGCGTGAAGGGCGAGGAGCACCTGTACCGCGAAGAGAAGTATGCCGTGACCTACGAGGTGAACATGCTGCGCTGCATCTTCTGCGGCCTCTGCGAGGAAGCCTGTCCCAAAGCGGCCATCTTCCTGCAGGACGACAAGATTGCCCCTGCCCGCTACGAGCGCGACGAATTTATTTATGGCAAAGACCGCCTGGTGGAGCCACTGAAAACCACTGAAACAAAATAAACCGATGACTGAAAGTCTGTTCTATTTTCTTGCCTCCCTCACGCTGCTGTGCGCCCTGATGGTGGTGATCTCCAAAAACCCGGTGCATAGCGTGCTGTTCCTGATCATCACGTTCTTTACCATCTCCGGCCATTACATTTTGCTGAATGCGCAGTTCCTGGCGGCCGTGAACATCATTGTGTATGCCGGCGCTATCATGGTGCTTTTCCTGTTTGTGATTATGTTCCTGAACATGAACAAGGATTCGGAGAATCGTGTAAAAACCTCCACGCTGAGCAAATTTGCCGGAACAATTGCCGGAGGCCTGCTTTTTGTGATTATGATCGCAGCTCTGAAAGATACGGCCGTGGCAGGCTACAATGCCGATACCTTTACCTCACAAACTGGTATGGTGGAGAACCTCGGGGCTGTGCTCTTTACGCAGTACCTGCTGCCCTTTGAACTGGCCTCCGTACTGTTCCTGGTCGCCATGGTAGGCGCTGTGATGTTGGGTAAACGGGAAGTTGGAGAGCAGCATTTCTAAGAGAAAAGACTTTATTAAAATATAAGTATAAAGCCAGTGCAAATGCGCTGGCTTTTTTGCTGTAGCGTCTCTAGTACTTGTGCAAATCAAACCCACCCCTAACCTTTCCAAGGAGGGGAATCATATCCCAGAAGTGCTACAAAGCTAAAGCCCTTGCCAGGTGCACTTTGTGACACTCCACTGTTCGAGCGTTCAGCGAGTGGGGGTAGGGGCCCTCGATTTAGAGGGTCTTGATTCTTTTGCTTACGAGGTAGGAGCCCTCTCTTTTTCTCATCAAGGAGAAAAGTAAGGCCCAGCCGGCAAGGCGAAAAGCTGGTTATAAAACTTACAGAAGAAGTATAGATAAGCCTCTGCAACTTGCCCACACGGTCCTTTCAGGATGACAAGGAAAGGGGTAAACTCATACCTTATTCCTTCACTTTTACTCTAGGCTTTAGCATTACTTCCAGCAGTTCCGTGTGGCCCTGGTCATCATCCGAAACCAGGATAGCTTTATATCCGCCACTTTCGTTTTTTTCCTTTACCACAACTGATTCTGCTTTACCGGTATATACGCTGCCATTCTTGTTCTTCAACTGCACCGCCGACACTTGCAGCGGGTTGGCTGCATCCCCGGCACGTCCCAACGTATAAAGCGGAATAAAACCTATAAAGCTGCCCAGCACTTCGCCATCGTCCACGGCATTGGGGGCATTCTCGATCGAGGCAGAGAAAAAAAGCTTATCGTCGAAAATGTGCGCGCCAGAGAAGCCAGCTTCATAAGGCCCCAACTGCGGCAGCCGCAAGTAAAAAGGCGATGCATTGGGAAGTTCTCCTCCTTCCATCAGATAATTTAGGAATTCGTCCTTTTTGAATCGGAAAATAGTATTCGGACCAGCTGCTAGGCGGCGTTGCAACAGGTAAAAATGATCCTGGTCGGAAGCAAGCCCTTCAATGTTGAGGGTTTCATTGCCACTTTGGCGCGCAAGTATTTTTTGCAGAAACATGTAAAATGCGCTGATGTCCACTGCCTGTGTTTGCTTGGGATCGGCCTGATTTACGACAAAAGCTTTGTTGCGGGCTGTTGTTGAGCCCGAGCCAAGTAACAACAGGTAATCGGCGTCTTTATACCTGAAATGTGTCATACTCTCTAGATCGGCCTTCTCTAACTTTGGTATGCGGCCGCTGTCAAAGCTGGTGGTATCAAATAGGGTAGTTTTCTCCACCAATTTATAAGTGGCATCCAGCAAGTATAAGTATGGCGAATCATCTCCCACTACATAATAGCCCATACCCGCAGCCTCCATACCGGAACCCGAAGGCAGATCCTGGTAAAATACTTTTTGCTGAACGACGGCCTCCATGTCCTCAACTGAAAGCGAGGAGGTGGGAGTGGACTTTTGCTGACAGCCAGCAAGGGAAACAGAAGAAAAAAGTATGGCCATGAATAATTTTGATTGCATAAGTGTTTTAGTTGCTTTACCTCCTGTACGTAAAGTTAGAGAGGCCGAATAATTACAGTGCAGTTACCCACTAACATAACTGGGCCGGAGGCTTGCAGGAATTTCACGCATGATGAGTTCTTCACCAATTATACTTGTTCTCAACCGTTTGGGCAAGTGCTATCTCTATCCTCAACACTACATGGTACTTTTCTATTCTATGACCTCTACACCAATCAGCCAGATATACTATAGGGGTAACCGCACGAGTATATGCCACCTGCTTTCGCAACTGCCGGCATCACCTTTAATAAAACAGGAGGTATGCCCTCTTCCACTGCAGGTGTATAACCGCCAAGCGCTAAGAAGAATAGGAAATATGTTATGGAATTTTAAAAAATGGGGATAACTTTGCGACTTGATTTTTGGATTGTAAGAAACCTACGATACGTTCAGGCCTACTAAAAATGAACCAGATACCTGATATCATCAGAACTGTCCCGCTTAATTATTACCTGTACTTTAGCACTGCTCTTTTTGTTATTGGAGTAATCGGGGTACTCACCCGGCGCAACGCCATTGTGATCTTCATGTGCGTAGAGCTCATGCTGAACGCGGTAAACCTGCTGCTCACCGCCATGGCCTCTTACCGCGCCGATGCCAGTGCCCAGGTTTTCGTGTTCTTCATCATGGCGGTAGCCGCAGCCGAAGTATGCGTGGGCCTTGCCATCATTGTGATGACCTACCGCAACACCCGCTCCACTGACGTGCAGATGCTCAACGACCTGAAGTGGTAGTTGCCCTATTTTTCTCCCTGAACAGCTTTTTAAACTACAAACATAGATGCAAGAGATAGTAATGCCCAGTATAAACCAGGACATGGCATGGCTCTGTTTGCTTATTCCGTTGCTGCCGCTGCTTGGCTTTATCATCAACGGGCTGGGCAACCGCAAAATCGCCAAAGGCCTGGTCGGCTTTATTGGTTGCGCCACCGTGCTGGTGTCGTTCCTGATTTCGATCTACCTGTTCCTCGACTTTAAAGCCAACGGCAGCCATCCGTACATGGTCAATTTTTACGATTGGATCTCGGCGGGCACCCTGCACATTGGCTTTTCGTTTCTGGTCGACCAGCTCACGCTGCTGATGTTGCTGATGGTGACCGGCATTGGCTTCTTTATTCACCTCTACTCGGCCGGCTATATGAGCCACGACGAGGGCTTTGGCAAGTTCTTCTCCTTCCTGAACCTGTTTATGTTCTCGATGCTGCTGCTGGTGATGGGCTCCAACTACGTGATGATGTTCGTGGGCTGGGAAGGTGTGGGCCTTTGCTCTTACCTGCTCATCGGCTTCTGGAACAAGAACACCAACTATAACAATGCCGCCAAGAAAGCTTTCATCATGAACCGCATCGGTGATTTGGGCTTTCTGCTGGGCATTTTCCTCATCTTCATCACCTTTGGCAGCGTGAGCTACCCGATGGTGTTCCTGGAGGCCAGCAAAATGACAGGCCTGGATACGCCGATGATGATCGCCATTACCATGTTCCTGTTCATCGGTGCCATGGGCAAGAGCGCGCAGATCCCGCTGTTTACCTGGCTGCCGGATGCGATGGCGGGTCCAACACCGGTTTCGGCCCTGATCCACGCTGCGACCATGGTAACGGCTGGTATTTACATGGTAGTGCGCTCCAATGTACTGTTTGTACTGGCTCCTACAACGCTGGAAGTGATCGCCATTGTTGGTGCCGCTACGGCGCTGCTGGCCGCCACCATTGGCCTGGTGCAGAACGATATCAAGAAGGTGCTCGCTTACTCTACTGTGTCGCAGTTGGGGTATATGTTTCTGGCGCTGGGTGTGATGGCTTTCTCCTCTTCTATGTTCCACGTGCTGATGCACGCCTTCTTCAAGGCGCTGCTCTTCCTGGGAGCCGGTTCTGTGATTCACGCCATGAGCAACGAGCAGGACATGCGCCGTATGGGCGGCCTGCGCAAAGCTTTGCCGATTACCTTTATCACCTTCCTGATCGGTACGCTGGCCATTTCAGGTATCCCGCCGTTTGCCGGCTTCTTCTCTAAAGATGAGTTGCTGGCCCACGTATTCGAGCATAACAAGATTCTCTGGGGTATTGGCGTGCTGGCCTCGTTTATGACTGCCTTCTACATGTTCCGTGCCCTGTTCCTGACTTTCTTTGGTACGTTTAGAGGCACAGAAGCGCAGAAGCACCACTTGCACGAGTCGCCTGCCGTGATGACGATTCCGCTCATCGTGCTGGCCATACTTTCTACCATCGGTGGTTTTCTGGGCATTCCGGAGATCTTTGGCGCCGACCACGTGCTGGGCGAGTACCTGGCACCCCTTTATACCTTGGCCCGCAGGGTAAATCCTGCTGCTTTCGAGGCCGCAGCTGTGTCGCATAGCTTGGAATTCACCCTCATGGCGGTATCCGTGGGCGTAGCCGTGCTGGCCATTATCATTGCGTATGTCATGTACGTGAGGAAAGAGGAGGTACCCGCCGAAGAAGGCGAGCGCCTGGCCCCGGTGCACAACCTGCTTTATCACAAATACTACATCGACGAACTCTATAATACACTCATCGTGCGCCCGGTAATGTGGCTCTCCAATGCCGTGTACCGCTTTGTGGACGTGGTGATTGTGGATGGTATTGTGAACGGCGTGGGTAAGTTTGTGCTGGGCAGCGGCCGCACGTTGCGCTATGCCCAGAGCGGGGCTATCGGTTTTTACCTGCTCGTAATGGTATGCAGCATCGCCCTGATTCTATTTTTAAACTTCTTTATCGGATAAGGCTCTTAGAAGATGATTACAGCTCTATTACTTTTCTGGCCTGCCCTTGCTGCCCTGCTGGTGTTGTTGCTTAAAGGGCAAGGTGCCAAGAGAGTGGCTTTTGTTGCGGCGCTCGTAGAATTTGCTCTGGCGCTCTTCGCTACCTCGGCCTTTAACAGCGAGAGTGGCAGCATACAAGCTGCAGTTAACATTCCATGGGTCGCCAGTGCCGGTATCAGCTTTGCTATCGGTATGGATGGCATCAGTCTCCTGATGGTACTGCTGACCACCTTCCTGGTGCCGCTCATCATTCTCTCGTCGTTTAAGCACGCGTATAAAAACCCGAACGTGTTTTACGCGCTCATCCTGTTCATGCAAACCGGTTTGCTGGGCGTGTTCGTGTCGCTGGATGCGTTCCTGTTCTACTTCTTCTGGGAGGTAGCCCTGATCCCAATTTACTTTATCTCCGCCATCTGGGGTGGTGCCCGCCGGGTGCCGGTAACCTTTAAGTTCTTTATCTATACCATCTTCGGCTCGCTGTTTATGCTGGCCGCTTTTGTGTACTTATACTTCCAGACAGGTGCAACAGCTACCTCGCCACACTCCTCCAGCCTGCTGGCCTTCTATGACCTGGCGCTGAGCAGCAGTGCGCAAGGCTGGATATTCTGGTTCCTGTTCATCGCTTTTGCGATCAAAATGCCGGTGTTCCCCTTCCATACCTGGCAGCCCGATACCTATACTGAATCGCCTACGCAGGGCACCATGCTGCTCTCAGGCATCATGCTCAAGATGGGTATCTATGGCGTCATTCGCTGGTTGCTGCCAGTGGTACCGTACGGGGTGAGCCAGTGGGATGAGGTAGTGCTGGTGCTGTCAATCATCGGCATTGTGTACGCTTCCATCATCGCCATTCGCCAGCGCGACCTCAAACGCCTGATCGCTTATTCGTCTATCGCGCACGTGGGCCTGATCGCTGCCGGTATTTTCACGCTGAACGAGCAAGGCATGCAGGGTGGTGTAATCCAGATGCTGAGCCACGGCGTGGTAGTAACGGGCTTGTTCTTTATCATCGACATCATTTACAGCCGCACGCAAACACGCGAGATCACCAGCCTGGGCGGTATCACCCAAAACACGCCAGCGCTGTCGATCATGTTCATGGTGCTGCTGCTGGGCTCTGTTGCCCTGCCGCTTACCAGTGGTTTTGTGGGCGAGTTCCTGCTGCTCTCAGGCGTGTACCAGTACAACGGCTGGATGGGCGCTGCAGCAGGCTTAACCATCATCCTAGGAGCAGTGTACATGCTGCGGATGTTCCAAGGGGTAATGTTTGGTACCAAGTCAGAGGTTACGGAGAACTTTGCCGACCTGACCTTCAACGAGAAAGCCGTGCTCATCCCGCTGGTGGTGATGGTGTTCTGGATCGGTTTGTTCCCCAACACCTTCCTGAGCATTTCGGAGCCGGCGGTGCATGTGCTGCTCAACGTGATCAAGCGCTAATTAGAATAAAGAGTTTAACAGGAAATAGACGACATGACTTCAATCATACTTTTATCCGTTTTCGGCGTCATCAACCTCTTTATAGGTTTCTTGAAGTCTAAGCGGGTATTGCTGCCCCTGGCGCTGCTGTTTCTGGCGGTGGTGTTTGTGGTAAACCTGCTGAGCTGGAACGAAGCGCAGAGCTACTTCAACCACATGCTCACCATCGACAACTATGCGGTGGCCTTTACCGCTATTATGGTGCTCACCACCCTGCTGCTCATCCCCTTTTCGCAACGGTATGTAGAGGAGCAGAACGAGAACCTGGCTGAGTTTTACTCTTTGCTGCTCTTCTCGCTGGTTGGTGCTGTAATGATGGTGAGCTACGAGAACCTGCTGATGCTCTTCATTGGTATTGAGATTCTTTCCATTGCCATGTATGTGCTGGCTGGCAGCGATAAAAAGCGTATCCGTTCCAACGAAGCCGCCCTGAAGTATTTCCTGATGGGTGCTTTCTTTACCGGTATCCTGCTGTTTGGTATTGTGCTGATCTATGGCGCTACCGGCTCTTTTTACCTGACGGATATTGCTGCAACGGCGGCTGCCACCGATGGCACTGTAAATGGCATGTTCATGCTGGGCCTGCTGCTGCTCATCATCGGCATCTCTTTTAAAATATCTGCTGCGCCTTTCCACTTCTGGGCACCCGACGTGTACGAAGGCGCTCCTACCCTCTTTACCTCCTTCATGTCGACGGTGGTGAAGATTGCTGGTGTGGCCGCGTTCTATAAACTGATGGCTACTGCTTTTGCCGCCTCTTACGCGGCCTGGTTCCCAACGCTGATTGCCATCACCGTGCTCACGCTGGTGGTGGGTAATATCGGCGCAGTGGTGCAGACAAGCTTTAAGCGTATGCTGGCTTACTCCAGCGTGTCGCATGCGGGTTACCTGCTGATGGGGCTGATTGCTTTTAACGAGCGCTCTGATGCTTCTATCATGTTCTACTCACTGTCTTACGCGCTGGCTACGGTAGCTGCTTTCGGCGTGCTGAAGTATGTGTCGGCACAGCGCAATGGTGATGAACGTTATGAAGCTTTTAATGGCCTGGGCAAGACAAACCCGCTGCTGGCCTTTGCCATGACGGTATCGATGTGCTCCCTGGCCGGTATTCCGCTGACAGCCGGTTTCTTTGGTAAGTTCTTCATCTTCGCAGCCGTAGTGCAAAATGCTAACCTAATGTGGCTGGTGGTGATTGCAGTACTAATGGCTACTGTAGGTATCTACTACTACTTTAGAGTGGTGATCGCCATGTATATGCACCCTGCCGGCAATGTGGAAAAGATTCGCGTGGGCAGTTTCGCTTCCTTTGTGCTGATCTTTATCACGGTATTCACCATCCTGCTGGGCATCGTGCCAGCGCTGGTAAGCGATCTGATCTAACGTATAGTGCTTATAATGAAAAGCGGCTGCCCTTTTCAGAGCAGCCGCTTTTCATTTTTATACTTATCTCTACATTCCAATTGTTTCCATACGCGTTTAAATTCGTAAAAGGAAGTCACAAGTATAAACGGATACGTACAAGCACGATATGAAAGATATAGCAAAGCTGACTTTAATAGCAGGTATGCTCATGGCCTTCACCGCCTGCGGCGACCAGGAGCACAATACAATCGAGGGCGAAACAGATGCTGTAGATAACAGCCAAGGCAACAATATTGAAACCGATACTTCCATCACACAAGACCCAGACACGACTACCTACCATGATATGACGCTATAGAACTTATGCCCAGGTAGCCACACTACATCACCCATCTGGGCACTGTCTGCTCCGGCAGGCAGCTGTTCGTTGTATTGGTAGCTTATATCTTTGTCAGATTTGAGAGAAAGAAGTTGGCGTGAGGAAGGTGGAGGTGATGTGTGAGACAATTTTCGCATCGGCATACTCCGGCATGCCGCTGATCTTTTTCCATTCCGGATCGCTGCCAAAGGCTTTCCAGTTCTTATCGTGCTCGGCCATGTCATCAAACGTGATCATATAGGTCAGGTTCGGGCGTAAGGCACCGATAATGGTTTCCCCGAAGAATACAGGCGTGAGGCCGGTCCGCTTAAAGATATCGATCTCTCCTTTGTTGAACATCTCGATCTTCTTTTTACCGGCACTCTCGCTGGCGCTCTCGTAGCGCCGCAGCTCAAACAGGCGCGGCTTCTGGGCTGGAATAGCTATTTGCGGCATCTGTGCAAAGGCTTTTAAGAGCGAGCTCTCGATGCGCTCGTAGGCGGGGTCTGTGGCGGGAGCGGTCAAGTAAGCAGCGCCGGCTTTATTGTAAGCAGCATTCTGGCTCAGTTCCTCCTGCACCCTGCCGAAATCTGCCAAAGACTTATATGGAATAAGCACATAGATCTTGGTCATTCCTTCGGGCTCGAGGTCCCGGAATACACCTACAGGTTTACTCCCCAACTTGTTTAAGGCAGGGATGGCGGCATGTTGCAAATAATCCTCTACCAACCGCTGCTGCGCTTCGTTTTTTAAAGTATAAACCCGAAGCTCATAGAACTCCCCGTCTACGCGTTCTGCTGTTGTCAACACCCGCGAAGCCGCACTGGCTGCTGGTACCAAGCCTGTCGCTAAAGTAGCGCTTAACAGAGATGCTCTTACAAATGATCGTCTTTCCATAGATTGAAATGCATGTCAGGAGCCACTTAGACAGAATAAGAATGTCCTGAGCAACCTATCATATTTGTGGGGATCACCAGGCCATACACGCCCCGCTACCAAGCTACTTTCAGCCTGCCAGCACCCGGTTATACTTGTGTTTATTTTTACGGATTACGTGAACTACCTCGATAAACTTTTGCCTATACCTGGCGGATACTTTCAGTCAATCAGGCATTATCCTCAAACTTCACACACTCGCGCAGCTCCTTCTCAGTGTAAGCCAGGTTATGCTCTTTCAGCACCTCGACCGGTACACCTTTCCATTGGTTAGGGCGGTTGCCCATGTAGCCGATATCCTTTACACCCATTTCAGAGGTAAAGAACCCGGTGGCCGTTAAGTTGCGCATGAGGTTAAAAAAGGCTACACCCTTCTTCATTTCCGGTTTTGCCCGCTCGGGGTAGGCAATCTCGTCTACAATAGCTAATTGCTGCTTTTCAGGCAGGTCGCGAAAGGGCTTTTCATACTTGTTCATGCTTTGTATGTCCAGCCACCTGAGACCACTGCGCATAGGCGTCTGGTTCTCGGGCTTATCTTTTACGATGAACTCAATAAAATCCGGCACACCGGCATCCGACGCACTGCCACTCACCTCATCTTTCGGAATGATGATATCGGCCAGCACCGTAATAGTGGCCATCTCTTCGTCGGTAAAGAAATCTTTGGATTTGATGTTCTTTAAACGCTCCACCTCCTCTGCCATGCGCCCGGAACTAACGGGAGAGGATTCAGGCGCTTCCATGACCTCTGCTACGGTCTGCTTGTCCTTCTGCTCGCCACAGGATTCCAGAATGAAGGCGGAGGAAACAGTGCCCACCACAATGGCTTTCAGGGATTCTCTTCTGTCCATATAAGTATGCTTTAGCTTAACGGCTGGTGCTTAAATGTTCTGCTTTTTCATTTGATCCACAATATACTCTGAAGCCCGCATCGATAAAGCGAGAATGGTCCAGGTGATGTTCTTGTCACCTTGCGACACAAACTGCCCGCCATCTACGCAAAATACGTTCTTGGCGTCGTGGGCCTGGCTCCACTTGTTCAGCGCCGACTTTTTAGGATCGTTGCCCATGCGCACGGTGCCGGCCTCATGTATAATCTTGCCGGGGTTCTGCAGGCCCCAGTTGTTGTGCGGCCCCGCATCATCGCCCGAGGTGATCACAGCGCCCATTTCGTGCAGTATTTCCTTAAACGTTTGATTCATGTGTTTGGCCTGGTTTATCTCATAGTCCGAGTACTTCACATTGAAGCGCAACACCGGAATGCCATATACATCCACAACGTTCGGGTCGATCTCACAATAATTATGCGCAAAAGCGATTGCTTCTCCGCGGCCGGCCATGCCTACACCCGCCCCATACATAAAGCGGTAATCGTCTTTCAGCGACTTGCCATAGCCACCGGCCTCTTTGGTTCTGCCATTTACCTGCAGCTTTCCGTTCAGGTTTTCAATTCCCCAGCCAAAGCCGTAAGCCGGCTGCTGCATGCCACCCCAGTATTCGATGTGGTAGCCCCGCGGAAAGTCCAGCTTCTTATTATCTAGCCACCAGGGCGTGTACACGTGCATGCCGCCCACGCCATCTTCGTTGTAGCGCTTGCGGCCCATGAGTTGCGGCAGCACCCCACTTACAGAAGCACCTGTGGAGTCGTGCAGGTACCGGCCTACTACGTCGCTGGAATTGGCCAGGCCATTTGGGTGGCGTCGCGATACGGAATTAAGCAGCAGGCGGGCACTTTCGCAGGCGCTGGCTGCCAGAATGACGACGCGGCCGTTTACCTGGTAATCCTTCATGTCGTCTTTGTTAACGAAAGACACCCCCGTAGCCAAACCCTCGGAATTGGTCACCACTTCGCGGGCCATGGCATTCGGAATCACGTCCACGTTTCCAGTGGCTACAGCGGGCTTCACCAGGCAGGACGAGGAGGAGAAGTCAGCGTATATTTTGCAGCTGCGGCCGCATTGTGAGCAGTAGAAGCATTGGCCGCGCTCGTCGTTAATTTTTTGCGTGAGGATGGACAAGCGGGAAGGTATAACCGGAATACCAATGCCGCCAGCCGCTTTCTTGAGCATCAGCTCGTGCAGGCGCGGCAAGGGTGGTGGCAGAAAAATACCGTCCGGCTCATTCTCCAAGCCCTCATTGGTGCCAAACACGCCGATCAGTTTGTCTACTTTGTCATAGTATGGCTTGATATCGTCATACCCAATGGGCCAGTCTTCACCCAAGCCATCAATGCTTTTGCCTTTAAAGTCTTTCGGGCCGAAGCGCAGGGATATGCGGCCCCAGTGGTTGGTTCTGCCGCCCAGCATGCGCGCGCGCCACCAGTCCCACTGGGTTCCTTCAGCCTGCGTGTATGGCTCGCCATCTATCTCCCAGCCCCAGTAACAGCCGTCAAAGTCGCCGAACGGCCTGAACTTGGTACTGGCACCTCTGCGCGGAGACTCCCATGGGTTTTTTAACTGTGCTGAATCCGTGGCAGGATCAAACATAGGGCCTGCCTCGATGAGGCATACTTTTAAACCGGCGTTTGCTAATACATAAGCAGCCATGCCGCCGCCGGCGCCGGAGCCCACGATCACAGCGTCGTATTTCTTAGGTTGTTTCTTAACTTGAAAATCTGCCATAAAGCGTCTGCGGATGAAGAGTTGAAAGAACAGGCAAAATCCTGACATTCGGGTAGCTCAGGCGGCGGATAAAATGCGCCCCTTGAGAGCAAACCCGCTGCTTGTCACTACTATGTTACACATTTACAATGGCAAGTGCAACGCTTTCATGCAATTTTCATCAAACAAAGTAAGGGCTTGCGCACCTGTTTGCTTAAAATGGATGGTGCAACACTAATATCAAGCTTTCGGCAGGGCAATTCCTGCTCTCCGCACCCGGCCTACATTACTGTTAAAGCCTTAGCTCGAAGTGAGTCTCCTGGAGCATACCCCTGCCAATACCCCATACTTGCAGCGGCGAATAGAGCAGAAGTGACAGAGACATCTCCGGTAGTAAAAAGAAAAGCCTGCCACTTTACGCGGCAGGCTTTTCTTTGAAGATCTAAATATAATTTAAATATAAACAATGCTGAATGTTCCGGCTTTACATAGCTATAGGTTCAGGATCATGACGACCTTATCGCTTGTGTTGCCATTCCCGTCGCTAAAGCCGTTGGTCTGGAGATTGGCAATCTCAAAGCCCAGGTTCTCATAGAGCTTCATGGCGCCTGTGTTGGCCTCTACTACCTGCAGGCACAGCACCTGCAGCTGGTGGTTTTCCCTGGCCCAGCCCACTACGGCATTGAGTAGCAGCGAGCCCAGTCCTTTGTTCTGGTATGCCTTCAGCATGCCCATACTTATCAGGCCGGTAGGATTCTCGCCCGGCTCATCGCTGCCGGTCAAATCTATGTTGCCGATAACACGGTCCTGGTGCAGTGCCAGTAGCAACAAGCTGTTCGGGCTGTCACGCAGGCTCTTGATCCACCTGGCTTCGTCGGCTACGGTGTATGCCAGATCCTCCGGCGACACGATCAAATATTTGCTGGTGAGCACATACTCCCGCACCGTTTCCAGCAACGCTTCGGAGTCGGCTATACTTCCTTCGCGAAGCAAAATTTGCTCTCCCGTTTTTAACGTATGTCGTTGTTCTTTTACCTTCATCAAAAACGGAAGAGCAAACGCCTAGCCCTCATAGGCTAGTGCTTCATGCGGATGTGTAATTCGTCTAGTTGGTCCTGCGAAATAGGGGCCGGCGCATCAATCATTACATCGCGGCCCGAGTTGTTTTTTGGGAAAGCGATATAGTCGCGAATGGAGTCAGAGCCGCCAAACAGGGAGCAAAGCCGGTCGAAACCAAAGGCGATGCCGCCGTGCGGGGGTGCCCCATACTCAAATGCCTCCATCAGGAAGCCGAACTGCGCCTTGGCCTCGTCTCTGGAGAAACCCAGCAGGTGGAACATGCGCTCCTGCAACCGGCGGTCGTGAATACGGATAGAGCCGCCGCCTACTTCCACCCCATTGATCACCATGTCGTAGGCGTTCGCGCGGATATCACCCGGGCGGTCGTCGATCAGTTCAATGTCATCAGGCTTTGGTGAAGTGAACGGATGGTGCATGGCGTGGTACCGCTGCGTCTGCTCATCCCACTCCAGCAGCGGGAAATCAACCACCCACAGCGGTGAGAATACGTTCTTGTCGCGCAGCCCCATCTGGGTGCCCATCTCCAGGCGCAGCTCATTAAGTGCCTTGCGCGTCTTGTCTTTCGGACCGGCCAGGATCAGCAGCAGGTCGCCTGGCTTGGCTTCAAACGCCCAGGCCCATGCCTGCAGGTCTTCTGCGGTAAAAAATTTATCAACCGATGATTTTATACTTCCGTCCTCATTGATGCGGGCGTATACCAAGCCTGTGGCCCCAACCTGCGGGCGCTTTACAAAGTCTGTCAGCTCGTCGAGCTGCTTGCGGGTATAGTTGGCTGCACCACGGGCATTGATCCCAACCACCAGTTCGGCGTCATCAAATACCTTAAAGCCTTTGTGCCGGGCCAGGTCGTTGAGCTCTACAAAACGCATGTCGAAGCGTGTGTCTGGCTTATCGGAGCCGTAGTAACGCATGGCATCGTCGTACGTCATGCGGGGCAAGCGGTCTATGTGGATGCCTTTTACCTGCTCAAACAGGTGGCGGATGAGGCCTTCGAAGCGGTTGAGGATGTCTTCCTGCGTCACAAACGACAGCTCACAATCTATCTGCGTAAACTCGGGCTGGCGATCCGCACGCAAGTCCTCGTCGCGGAAGCACTTTACAATCTGGTAGTATTTGTCGAAGCCGGCCACCATCAGCAGCTGCTTAAACGTTTGTGGCGACTGCGGCAGGGCATAAAACTCGCCGGGGTTCATACGGCTCGGCACCACAAAGTCGCGTGCACCTTCCGGCGTCGATTTGATCAGCACCGGCGTCTCTACCTCAATAAAGAAGTGGCTGTCCAGGTAATGGCGCACCTCGCGCATCATGCGGTGGCGCAGCTCTAAGTTATGGCGCACCGGCGACCGGCGCAGGTCCAGGTAGCGGTAGCGCATCCGCAGGTCGTCGCCACCGTCGGTCTCATCTTCTATCAGGAAAGGAGGTAACTTCGAAGGATTCAGTATTTCCAGCTTCTTTACCTGCACCTCAATGGCGCCGGTCGGTATTTTATCATTCTTCGAGTAGCGCTCCACCACCTTGCCGGTCGCCCGGATCACATACTCACGGCCCAGGCTGCGTGCCTGGTCAAACAAAGCCGGGGGCGTCAGCCCTTCTTCCAAAGAAAGCTGCGTGATGCCATAACGATCGCGCAGGTCAATCCAGAGCATGCCGCCTTTGTCGCGCAGGCGCTGCACCCATCCGGTAAGTATCACTTCCTCGCCTACGTTGTAGATCCGTAGTTCGCCGCAAGTATGAGTTCGAAGCATAGTTCAGTTTCTAATAATCAATAAATTTATGAGGCAAAATTAATAAAATAAATAGCTCGGTGGCAATTATTCCAACAGCTTCCGCATCCGGCTTACATTATTCACTTCCACAGCATCGGGCTCTTTCTTCAGGATACTGGCAATACCCGACCTGGACTTGCCACCAAACAGAATCACCTGCAGCCCCTGCTTTTGAGCCCGGCGTACTTGTTCCTGTTTTACATAGTGAGAGGGCGCCACAATACCCTGAAAGCGGTGTTGCAGCACTTTGCGAAAAGCGCCATCAAAGTCATCGTCCGCATCCACTAGCAACGTTGCCTGGGGTTCCTCCTTCCTGAACGCCTCCAGCAACGCTTCATCCGGAGAGATAAAGGCCAGCTTCTGAAGCGGATAAGCATACTTCCGGAGCAGTTCCATAAGCGTGGCGGCGTACCAAGCACGGCGCTCCGGGGTACTGTTGCGCAGGTCCAGTTGCAGGTAAGGTTTTTCGGGCATACTCCCCAGGTATTGCAGCAGCTGCTCCAGCGAAATGATCTTTTCATCCTGAAACAGATCATACAGAAAGCCGGCTTTGTACGGAACGCCCAGCACCTGTTCGGCACGCATCGTATCGATCAGGCCTGCTTTCGCTGTAAACGTGTTTAGCGTCGGGTCGTGGTACAGGATAGCGGTGCCGTCGCTGCTCAGCTGCACGTCTACCTCTACCCCATCGGCCCCATGCTCAAAAGCCTTTTTCAGGGATGCCATACTATTGGGGGGCAAAGGGTTAAAAGGGCTCAGTGGTGTAAGAAAGCCCGAGCCGGCATGGCCGATCACGAGCGCCGGCGGGTGTGTTGCGGCTGCCTGCGCACTTGCGCTGCCGTAGCCCAAACAGCTGAACAGCAGGAGCCACAGGAAAGATTTGGGTGACATAGGTTTCTGATACATTCTATACCTTTTGCACAAGAAAAGCCATACTTGCTAAGTATGGCTTCTTTGGTTGACAGGCGACGTGGTTTATTTGAACAGGCCACCCAGTTTGTCGCCGAGACCGCCGGGTAGTTTATCCTTCAGAGCACTACCGCCCAGCATGCCCAGGATGTCAGACTGGCCCATACCTTCGCCACTAACCTTGCCACTCAGCTTTCGCATGATGAAGCTGATCACAAACGGCCCTGCCTGCTTGGCAATACTCTCCGGCACTCCTAACTTCGTGGTCAGGTCACCCACATAATTGCTAATGATACTGTTCACCCCGGCGTGGTCCATCGGGCCTTTATTTCCTTTCAGGATATCCATAATGCCGCCAAAGTCGCCGCTGGTCGCCTGGTCCTTCAGCCCTTGCTTTAAGTGGTCCTGCGCCAACTCTACTGATTTATTGGCTGTGTCGGGTTGTAACTGAAACTTGTCTTGCAGCTCACCGGTGAGCTGCCCTTTGATATTATCTATGAATTGTTCTAACATATCTGCTTTACTTTTATTGATGGGCTATCCGTATGACAGCCTCCTCTAAAGTATAACGACAAACTGCAGCTTAAGATACCAAGAGCTATATTAGAATACGAAAAGAGGTGTTTAAGTCTGGCAACATAATTGCACTAAAATATCCCTAAACCTTTTCTCAGGATTTTATAGCTTTGCCCCGATATACATGAATATGCGATACATAGCCTTTTTAGCCATCCTTTTAATTGCAGGTGTAGCCTTTGCCCAGCCTGTCAAATTAAAGAAAGTACAACTCAGCAAAGAGGTGAGCGCCCAACTGCCTCAGGATTTTGCGCCTCTCACTGATGATCAGATTGCACAAAAATACCCGGCCATTTTTAAGCCGCTGGCCGTTTATACCAGTTCTAATGGCCGCATAGATTTCAGCGTTACGCCCAAGCCTTCGCAGTTCCGGCCACAGGACCTGAACATGCTGCGCGAATTCTACAAGGCCAACCTGCTGGAAGCCTTTACGAAAGTGGATTTTATACGCGATGAGGTAACGCAGATAAAAGGGAAAGACTTTGTGGTGTTTGAGTTTGTCTCAACCGTTGCAGATGAGCGCCAGAGCAGTAACTTGGCCCCGGTGCAGAAGTATAACATCGTGCAATATACTATCCAGGACAAGAAACTTCTGATCTTTACGCTGCAGATGCCCTTCAGCATGAAAAGTGAGTGGCAAGACACTGCCCATGAGGTCATGAACTCCGTGAGAGTACAATAGCTTACACGCGCTGCATTTACCATCCGGAAAGCCGCTCCTTTGTTTGGAGGGGCTTTTTTTATACTTTAGTGGCAACAGCAGCAGTTCGCCAAAAACACGTTTTACGTAAACCTACACAGACGATGGCATCAGACTTTTTATCTATTTACAGCGACGATCATTTTATGGAGCAGGCATACCGACAGGCGCAGTATGCCCTGGAGGAAGGAGAGATTCCGATTGGCGCTGTGGTGGTAGCCAACAACCGCATCATCGCCCGTGCTTACAACCAGACCGAGAAGTTGAATGACGTGACAGCCCATGCCGAGATGCTGGCACTAACGGCCGCCTCGGAGTACCTGGGCAACAAGTACCTGCACGACTGTACTCTGTTCGTAACCGTGGAGCCCTGTGTGATGTGCGCCGGTGCCAGCTACTGGGCCCAGTTAAAGCGCGTGGTGTTCGGAGCGGCAGAGCCCAAGCGCGGGTATAGGCGTGTAGGCAACCTGCTGCACCCTAAAACCGAGATGGTGAGCGGCATTATGGCCCAGGAGTGCGCCGACCTGATGGCCACCTTCTTTGCCAATAAAAGAAATTAACTAACTTTGATACCACGCCGTACATCTTTAGTACATGTACGAACATTATTTTTCTAACATAAAAACATAAAACTATGGCTTTTGAACTTCCCAACCTGCCTTATCCTTACAACGCCTTGGAGCCGCACATCGATGCGCGCACCATGGAGATTCACCATACCAAACATCACCAGGCTTACACCAACAACCTGAACAATGCCATCAAGGGTACCGACATGGAGAACAAATCCATTGAAGAAATCCTGCAGAATGTAGGTGGCAACGCAGCGGTGCGTAACAATGGTGGTGGGTACTATAACCACAACCTGTTCTGGACCGTCTTGTCGCCAAATGGCGGTGGCCAGCCTTCCGGCGAACTGGCAGATGCTATTAACAGCGCTTTTGGTTCGTTCGATGCCTTTAAAGAAGAGTTTGGCAAAGCAGCAGCTACACGCTTTGGCTCCGGCTGGGCCTGGCTGTGCGTACAGAATGGTGGCAAACTGAGTATTTGCTCTACCGCCAACCAGGACTCTCCTATCATGGACATAGACCAGGCTTGTGATGGCCAGCCGATCTTGGGCCTGGACGTATGGGAGCACGCCTACTACCTGAACTATCAAAATCGCCGTCCTGACTATATTTCCGCTTTCTGGAACGTGGTGAACTGGGATGAGGTAAGCCGCCGCTACAACGAGGCAAAGAAATAACTTTTAGCCAACGGACAGAGGCTGAAAATGCCCTCTGCTGTTATGAAAGCCCTGCCAGTACTGGCAGGGCTTTTTCTTTGCCCCAGGTGAGGCTTCAAAATGAAGGAGAATATTTGTAATATAGATCCCTCAACCTGAAAACAAATGATGGAAATTGCGCTGCTTTTACTGCTCCTTGTGGTTGTGCTTTGGTTTGCCCAGCAACTAAGCAATAAACTGAGCCACAACAGCCAACAGTTAGCGGAAATACAGGATGAACTGCATCTGCTGCGAAAGCAACTGGAGAAGCAGCCGGCACCAACTACCGATACCGCAGCGCCTCCGCGGCCAGCTGTAACCAAACAGACCATTGAGGAAGTACAACGGTCGCTGCAACCCCCTGCTGTGCCACCTGTTCCCCAGCCGGAAAGTCCCGCACAACCAGCCGCTGTTCCGTTACCAAGGCAAGAGCCAGTGGCTGCTTTTTCTCCGCCGCCCCGCCCTGCTGCTTTTGCCAACTTCCGCCGCAACCTGGATTGGGAGAAATTCATCGGCGAAAACCTGATCAACAAACTGGGCATTGCTATTCTGGTGCTCGGTATCGGCTTTTTTGTGAAGTACGCCATCGACCAGGACTGGATAAACGAGGTGGGCCGTGTGGCGATCGGCATGCTGGCGGGTGGCGCATTGCTGGGTGTGGCGCACTGGCTTCGGCGCCAGTACCAGGCCTTCAGTTCGGTGCTGGTAGGCGGCGGCATGGCGGTTTTATACTTCACCATTGCTATCGCGTTTCACGAGTACAGCCTTTTCAGCCAGACAGTCGCTTTTATCCTGATGGTGGGCATTACGGGCTTTACCATTATGCTGGCAATAGCCTACGACCGGATAGAGTTGGCAGTGCTGGCGCTAATCGGCGGGTTTGCCAGCCCGTTTATGGTGAGCACCGGCGCCGGCAATTATGTGGTGCTGTTCGTCTTTATTCTCCTGCTGAACCTGGGTATCCTGGTGCTGGCTTACTTCAAAAAGTGGCCGCTGCTTAACCTCATAGCTTATCTCTTCACCATCATCCTGTACGGCGGCTGGCTCTCTACCCATGTCATCGGCACGCCCCATCCGCCTTATATCGGGGCACTGGTGTTTGCCACGCTGTTTTACCTTGTATTCTTCCTGATGAACATCATCCATAACGTAAAGGAGCAGCGTCATTTTACGGCTCCTGAAATTATGGTACTGCTCAGTAACACATTCCTCTACTACTCGGCCGGTATGTACGCCCTGGCAAATGTGGCCGGAGGCGCTTACCAAGGGCTATTTACAGCGGCCATTGCTGTTTTTAACTTTGTATTTGCCTACTTGCTCTATCAGAATCAGAAAACAGATAAAAACCTGGTATACCTGCTGATTGGTCTGGTGCTCACTTTCCTGAGCCTGACAGCGCCGGTGCAGCTGCATGGCAATTACATTACCCTGTTCTGGGCGCTGGAGGCTGTGTTGCTGCTGTGGCTCGCGCAGCGCTCGGGTATTGCACTCATACGGGTGGCCTCGGTAGTGGTGCTCGCGCTCATGTTCTTCAGCCTTACCCTGGATTGGGACACCTATGCGCTCGCATCGGAGGAACCGCTGCGCATCGTGTTCAACAAAGTGTTTGTAACCGGAGTGGTGGCTGTGGCGGCGCTGGCGGGCACGCGGTGGCTGCTGCGTCAAGAGCAGGTCCTGGTGCTGGTGCGGTTCCTGCCGGCGCAGATGTACCGGCACGTTGTGGCCTTTGCGCTGGGACTGACGCTTTACCTGGTGCTGCTGCTGGAGCTGCGTTACCAGCTGGCCCACTCCGCCTATAGCTACGGCACACAGTATTTTATTCTGGCCACTTACAACTACCTGTACCTGCTGGGCCTGGTGCTGCTGGCGCGCCGCAGCGGCAATGTGCGGTTGCAACAGGCCGGGGCCGCGCTGGCCGCCGCGGGCATAATGCTGTACCTGGCGCTGCTGCACCCGCAAACCCTCACCGTCCGCAGTTTATACTTGCTCGCCGGCGAGGAGACGCTCGGCAGCTTTCTGCTGCACTACCTGCCCCTGCTCATAACCTTGGCTCTGCTGCTGCTCCTGCTACAACTGGTGCACCAGGTGTACGGCTATACTGCCAGGGTTGGAAAGATCACGCTGTGGTTTTGCAGTTTTGCCGTGGTGTTTATGGCCAGCGCCGAGTTGGAGCACCTGGTGCTGCTGCGCTTTTATACTACACAGGAGGCCTATTACCCGCTGCTGCAGCAGGTGCACAAGATCAGCTTCCCTATTCTGTGGGGGCTTAGTTCGTTTGTGCTGATGCTTATCGGCATGCGGCACAAGCTCAAGACGCTCCGTATCATCTCGCTCTCACTGTTCTTTATCACGCTGCTAAAATTATTCCTGTTCGATATCCGGGGCATTTCGGAGGGCGGCAAGATCGCAGCCTTTATTTGCCTGGGGCTGATCCTGCTTGTAATATCGTTTATGTACCAGAAACTCAAAGTCTTGATCCTGCAAGATGATACCGCGAAAACTATACCTGATGAAGTGCTTTAATACCCTGCCCCTGCTTGCGCTGCTGCTGCTGTTCTGCGGCTCCCGGGTGGGTGCGCAAGCGTATACCTGGCAGGCACCCGTTTCCGAGGTGCCGGACAATGCATATTACCGTATTCTGCTGTCTCCGGAGGTAGCGGGCAAACTGAAACGTGATTTTTCGGACTTGCGGTTGTATGCCGCCGATGGCAAAGAAGTACCTTACCTGCTACGTGCTGAACAGCCTGTGCAATACAAAACACTGTTTAAGCCTTACCAGATCCTCAGCTACACGCACCGGGCTGGCTGTTGCTCCGAATTGCTGATTGCCAACCCGCAACAGCGCCGGATGGATAACCTTAGCCTGCTGATCAGCAATGCCGACGTGCAGAAAAAAGTGCAGCTGAGCGGCAGCGATAACCAGCAGGACTGGTATGTGCTGAAAGCGCAGGACGTACTCTACGCCAGCAACAACACTGAACGCACCGCAGAGGTAAAACTCCTGAACTTCCCGCTCAACAACTACCGTTTTCTGCGCCTACAGATCAACGATTCTGCCAGCGCACCGCTCCATATCCTGAAGGCCGGCTACTACGATATGCATGCAGAAACAGGCAAGTATAGCCGCATTCCGACGCAGGAGGTTACCCGCACCGATAGTGCAGCCGTGAAGAAAACATACTTGCGGCTGCACTTTGCTGCCCCTGTTTACCCCGAGCGCCTGGTGTTTGACATACAAGCCCCTCAGCTATATTACCGCGCCGGCAGCGTAACACTGGGCACCAGACCCAGGGAGCAGCAGCGGCTATTCAGAAGAAGGAAGCAGGTGCAGTTAAAGCAGCCGCGCATTAATTTTATACTTAGCTCCAATGCTCCGGCGGTGGTAGAACTGCCGCGCGAACAGGTACAGGAGCTTACAATTGAGATCGATAACGGGGATAACCCGCCGCTGGATCTTGGTGCACTACAGGTGCAGCAACTGAACCGCTACGTAGTTGCTGCACTACAGGCCGGGCAGCCGTACACCCTGTACTTCGGCAACCCTGCTGCCAAGGCGCCCAAGTATGACCTGCAATTTTTTCAGGACAGTATTCCCCGCAACATCCCCGTGCTGCTCACCGGCCCCATCATGGCCCTGCAGGCAGCAGGCGCCGGACAAGTTCATACTTCTACTGTTTTTATCTGGGCGGCCATTGCGGCCGTAGCGCTGGGCCTCGGCTACATGACCTTAAAGCTGCTACGGGAAATGGACCGGAAAAAGCAGTAGCCTGAAAGTATAAATTCCTGCTACAGCATGCAGCTATAGCAGGGATTTATACGAGCGTAGTGGAAAGGTTACTTCTGTGCTATCTGGTGCGTTGCTTTGTAGGCGTCTACACCGGCATCCAGAAAGTGCACGAAATTATTCACATTCAAATCATACGCAATGGGCGTCACCAGCAGGTTTTCCCTGGCATCCATCAACACATAGTATGGCTGGGCATTTACATTGAACTTCGTGATTTGGTAGTCTGCATACTTTTTGCCAATAGTGGTTTTCTGCTTCTGATCGTAGGTGCTGGTAAACCACTCGCTTTGCGGCAATTCAGTCTTGTCGTCTACATACAAGGCGGCAATGATGTAGTTTTCGCGCAGGCGCTGCAGCACTGCCGGATCTGACCATACGTTGGCTTCCATTTCGCGGCAGTTTACGCAGCCATGGCCGGTAAAATCGATGAAAATGGGCTTGCCCTGCTCGGCGGCACACTTCTTAGCCTGCTCCAGATCAAAGTAGCCTTTCAGGCCATGCGGCAGCTCAAACAGGTCGCCATACTTGGGTGTCTCGCACAGTTCGTCTGCGCTGACCAGTGTACCACTACCGCCCTGCTCCGTCATTCGGCTCAGGTCAAAATCATGTGTAGACTGCGGCGGCAGATAACCGGCAAGTGCTTTGAGCGGCGCACCAAACATGCCCGGCACCAGGTACACGACAAAAGAAAAAGTAGCAATGGCAAAAAACAGCCGCGGTACACTGAGGTAAGGCTGGTCAGAATCGTGCGAGAATTTGAGTTTGCCCAGCAGGTAAAAGCCCATCAGCGTAAAGATCACGATCCACAAGGCCAGGTATACTTCACGGTCCAGGATGCGCCAGTGATACACCTGGTCGGCTATACTTAAAAACTTGAGCGCCAGCGCCAGCTCGATAAAGCCTAAAACTACTTTTACGGAGTTAAGCCAGCCGCCAGATTTGGGCAGCCCGCTGAGCCATGACGGGAAAATGGCAAAGAGCGTGAAAGGCAAGGCAAAGGCCAGCGAGAAGCCGAACATGCCCACAATGGGCCGTACCGTTTCGCCCCCTGCAGAGGCAACCAGTATACTTCCTACAATTGGGCCGGTGCAAGAGAAAGATACGAGCGCCAGCGTAAAAGCCATGAAGAAGATACCAATCCAGCCACCCCGGTCAGCTTGCGCATCTACTTTCGTCAGGAAAGAACTGGGCAGCGTGATCTCAAACAAGCCGAAAAAGGACATTGCAAAAATCACGAAGATAAAGAAAAACAGCAGGTTGGGCAGCCAGTGCGTGCTGATGAAGTTGGCCCCATCCGCCCCGAACAACCGCGCCACCACCGTGCCAATAATAGTATAAATGGCAATGATGGAGAGGCCATAGAACAAGGCTTTTATAATGCCCTGCGCCCGCGTACGGCTGCTGCCGGTAAAAAAACTAACGGTCATTGGCACCATCGGGAACACGCAGGGTGTAACCAGGGCCACCAACCCGGAGCCGAAGGCTACCAGCAGAAAAGCCCATAGGCTGCCGGTACCTGTGCCACCTGTTTGGATAGGAACGGCAGTGGCTGTAGCAACGGCTGTTTGCGTCGTGTCAGCAGCGGTGGCGGGAGGGGCAACAGCGGGCGTTACGGAGTCCTGGGTCGTTGCAAAGGCATCTGTTGTTGGGGCAGTCGCCGGCTTTTGGTTTATACTTGTCGCCGCAGTTGGCTGCTGCGAGGGTTCCTGCTTTGTCGTGCTTTGCGGCTCTGCCTGTTTCGCTGGTGCAGCGCTTTCAGGTGTCGCCGAAACGGCTGAACCTGTTACCGTAATTTGCTTATTGGTGAAAGCGAAGTCATCGTCAAATGGAATGCACTGGCCGCTTACGTCCGAACATACCTGGTACGAATAGGTACCTTTTACCTGCAGGTCGGGCTGCAGCACTCGTATCTTCTGCCGGAACTGCGCTGTGCCGGTAAAATACGTGTATTCGCCACCCCACAGGTCGTCATACTTCTTTTTAGGGTGTACCGGCACGATCTTGCCCACCAACTCATACGAAGGATCTTTGGCAAATTTAAATTCAGTAACCATTGGCCCGAGTTCCGGATCGAAATCGGAAGAATAGAGGTACCAGTTCTTATCGATGCGCACGTTAAAGATCAATTCGACCTCCTCGCCTGTTGCTACCTGTTTTTTAGAGACATCGTAGCTCCACACGGCCGGCTTCAGAATTTGTGCCTGCGCAGTGATCGCTACCAGCCAGAGCAACAGTAGCGCCAGCCATGGCTTTAAGGTTTTGATTGGATGCATGTATTTTATGTTTATTATAAACCAGCCTGAGCTTAGATGTCACAGCCGGCCATGATCAATGGGCATAGCCTGTACAAAAGTATAGAATTTTGATGTGATCCGGTGCCTCTGCCCAAAGCTATACCTGCCTGCAAGACAAACAACGCCTGCGGATTGTTTCATACCACTCCTATTCCTACAGAAAGCAGCCTTTAGTTTACTTATACTACAACATATTTTATCCTGAACAAGTGCAACTAGCACCTTGTAAGATAAAGCAGCAAACCTGCTTTACTGCTGTACATTTCGCACCTCTTCAGCCACCCATACCACACACCATCTAAGCACAATACAATTAAAAATAAATATTTAAAAAATATTATATAATAACATATACCTAATATAATATTAATCGTATAAAACCTTAGTTAAGCACCAGGACCATCTTAAATAGAGAAGATGCAGAACGTTTAAGGAAGCTTGCAGCAGCTGTACCCTTAAAATAAGGTTGTTTACGGAAGAAAGCGCTTAGGTATTGAACCTTAGGAATTTATCCTCCGGGCACGCTGTATAAGAAGTAACAGGAAACAACATACATACATTCTGATGGAAAACCTTTACACACATGATGAGCAGCTTACTTTGAAAACAGAATGCGGCAAGGAGTTCGGCAATGTTTTCAGGGCAATCCAACTGATACGTGATGAGCGCCACAACTTTCATGTGGTGTACAGGACTTTTTCAGATGAATACATTTATTCGTTCTGTAATCCCTTCCAGGATACGTACGCGGGCAACACTTACCGGTTGATCTCCAAAGAAGAGGCGATGGCCATTTTTATGCAGCACCTCACCCAAGATAATTTCCGTGAGCTGTTCAACTCCTATTAACGGGGTAGACCATTGCCATCCTATCTGTTTTCCTGCTTAAGTATCTGAACTGCAAAAGGTGCCTTCCGGCACCTTTTCCTTTTACCGCCAGCCAGTACCTGTTAAGTGCAGCAGAAGTATAACCCGGAAGTGCTTCAGCGGCAACGGCATCCGGCCCGTAAAGGTAAGCAAATGCAAGCTTCGCCATACCCATACTGTAAAAGCACGTATTTTAATTAACTTTACACCGTGGCAGGTTATACCCCTGAGGCTCTCTATGGTTTTAGACATCTTTTTTACAATAGTTCTTGTATTGCTCAACGGTTTTTTTGTGGCAGCTGAGTTTGCTCTCGTAAAGGTTCGCTCGTCGCAGATAGAACTGCGGGCGCAGGGGGGCAATGCCATGGCCAAAATGGCGCTGCACATGCTCGGCCACCTCGACGCCTACTTATCAGCGACCCAATTAGGCATTACGCTGGCCTCGCTGGGCCTTGGCTGGATCGGGGAGAGCGTGGTGGCACGGCTGGTAATCAACAGCATGGATTTTTTTGGTTACAGCGGTGGCGAAGCCCTGGCACACAGCATTGCTATTCCTATTTCTTTCGCCATTATCACCATCCTGCATATTGTATTCGGCGAGTTGTCGCCTAAGTCGCTGGCCATACAGCGCTCAGAGGCAACTGCCCTGGCCGTGGCTTTCCCGCTGCGCGTGTTTTATGTGGTGTGTATACCATTTATCTGGATCCTGAACGGCTTTGCCAATGGCGTTGTGAAAATGATGGGCATCGAACCAGCCCACGGCACGGAAGTACATAGTGCCGAAGAACTGCGCCTGCTCTTTGAGCAAAGCGTGGAGAGCGGCGCCATTCAGGACTCGCAGCATGAACTGATCGAAAACGTATTTCAGTTTAATGAGCGCATGGTGAAGCAGATACAGGTACCCCGCACCAAGATGGTGGCCATTGACGTGCATATTTCGGAGCATGAACTGATGGAGGTGGTGTTCAACGAAGGATACTCGCGCCTGCCCGTGTATGATGGCAGCATCGACAATATTGTGGGTATCCTTTACGTCAAAGATATTCTGAGTATCCTGCGCCTGGGGCAGCCGATCATGATCGAGCAACTGATGCGGCCGGCTTACTTTGTGCCTGAAACGAAGAAGATCAACTTACTGCTGAAGCAGTTTCAGCGGCGCCACATGCACATTGCCGTGGCTACCGACGAGTTTGGCGGCGTATCCGGCATTGTGACCATCGAAGATATCATTGAAGAACTGGTGGGCGAGATACAGGACGAGTATGATGAGGAAGCGCCTATTGTGGAAAAGGTGGCCGAGAACGCATTTAAAGTGAACGGCTCTGCGGCTATCTCAGATGCCAACGACTTTCTGCCCTTTCCGCTGCCGGAAGGAGAAGATTACGAAACCGTCGGCGGTATGGTAAATGTGCTCTACGGCCAGATACCCGAAGATATTGACGAAATAGCGACGTTCCATGAGTATGAGGTAAAGGTGCTCGAGCGCTCTGACCGACGGGTAGAGTGGGTGCTGCTCACTGTGCTTGCCTCCGAAAGCAAAGAAGAGGAATAGTACCAACACAGGTGCCCCGGAGCAACGTAACCGTTGCGGCGCTACCTGCTCCGGGGCAGCCAAGTCATCCGTTTACTGCTGACCTGTAAACCAGCTGCTGTACAACGCATAGTTGTCGGCGGTTTTTTGCAGCGCCGCTACCTGCTCCGGGCTTAGCTGCTTTACTTTTCGGGCCGGTATACCGGCATAAATCCACCCCGACTCGCATAATGTGTTCTCCAGCACCACCGCTCCTGCCGCGATCATGCAGTTTTGCTGTACCCGTGCGTTGTCCATCACAATGGAGCCCATCCCAATCAGCACATTATCTTCTATCGTGCAGCCGTGTACGATCGCATTGTGCCCCACCGACACATTATGGCCGATGGTGGTAGCAGCCCGCTCATACGTGCAATGGATCACAGCGCCGTCCTGAATGTTAGTTTTGTTACCGATTCGGATACTATTAACGTCTCCGCGAATCACAGCGTTAAACCACACCGAACACGCATCGCCCAGCACCACATCGCCCACAATGGTGGCATTTTCAGCGACAAAGCAACCGTCGCCCATTTGCGGCATCACACTTTTTACCGGAAGTATAACTGGCATTTGTTTAGTTTTGAATGAGTGAATAACTGAATTTTGAATAATTGCAGTGCGGCAGTTCTGATGCTTTGCCCCACACTGTTGTTAATTGATTAATGGCTAAACTGCTTATAGTTAGCTTTGCAAGATCACATTTCCTACTTTGTCACATTGCCCCAAATTTTCTTCAACCATTCTACAATTTAACCATTTAGCTATTACACCAACAGCCGTTTCCAGGTGCCTTTGTGGAAGTTATACTTCAGCGTGCTGGGCAGCGCTTTCCAGAAATACTTGTTTACCTCTACGGCAAAGCTGGGCTGCATGTAGCAGTTGATGGTACAGCCTTCGCAGGCAGGTAACCGTCCCTCCTGCTGCTTCAGGGCCGCTACTTCCTGGCTCAAGTATAAATCATGCAGGTTGCCGTTGATGGGGAAGCTTTGGGTGCCGAGATGATAACAAGGCAGCACCAGTTCATTCTCCGGTGAAATAACCAGCGTGGTGCTGGCTGCTTTGCAAACTGGTGCGGCCACCTGGTTGCCACCGTCGCGGCGTAGTTGAATAAAGCCGTCGTTTAAGTATACCTGCCGCCGCTTGCCAAAAGCACTGAGATATGCCAGTTCATCTTCTGTCAGCTGCCCGCCGGTTTCCACGGTATTATACTCAAATGCCGGGTTGAGGATTAGCAGCAGCTTATTGGGCAGTATCAGTTGCTGGTACACCTCTTCTAACTGCTGCAGGTTGTGCTTGAAGACGGTGAACAGGATATCAGGCCGCTCGCCAAGTTCCCGCGCCACCCTGATCGACTCCAGCACCAGGTCGTAGCAGGCAACACCGCGGCCGGCATCGTGCTCCGCTTTATCTGCTGAGTCGAGGGAGAAGTGCAGCATATCAACCTTGCCCTTCAGGCGTGTAGCCAACTTTGGGTATAACAGGCCGTTGGTGGTTAGGGTGGTGATAAACCCCATACTATGCGCCATCTCCAGCAACACATCGATCTGGCGGTGCAGCAGCGGCTCGCCCCCGGTAAAATCAATCACCTGCACGCCCAGCCGCTTCAGGTCGCGGAGGTTTTGCGCCACATCGTCCGGCGTAATATAGGGCGAAGGCTTTTCCCAGATATCACAGAACGAGCACCTGGCGTTACAGCGGTAGGTAACGTAATAATTGCAAAGCACAGGTTTGGTTCTAAGGCGCATGAGTTGGGAAGGCGAAAGCCAAAAGTATGAATTATGCTCGAAATAAAGCGAACGTTCTCCCTGAAGCAGAGTACATTTCATTATAAAATTACCTCCTTTACACTGAAAAGCAGCGATATGACAAAACGCATGAACATCGCGTCGGGCACGGCCTGGGAAGAGGAAGTGGGCTACAGCCGCGCCGTACGCATCGGCCATACCATAGAAGTTGCCGGCACCACCGCTACTGATGGCGACGAAATTATTGGCCGCGGCGACCTGTATGCGCAAGCCAAGCACGCGCTGCAGAAGATCGAGCATGCCTTGCAACAGGCTGGCGCTTCGTTGCAGGATGTGATCCGTACACGCATTTTCGTAACCGATATCAGCCGGTGGCAGGAAGTGGCGCGGGCGCACGGAGAGGTTTTCCGGCACATAAAACCGGTTACTACCCTGGTGCAGGTACAGGCGCTCATCCATCCCGACCTGCTGGTAGAGATTGAAGCATCTGCTATCACCGGCACATAGCCCCCTGTACCTGATTGCCTATACTTCAGCGCATGGATGCAGCAGCTAACCTTAACATGGACCAAAACGGTTCATTGGCATGCAGCACGGTAAAATTTTCCGGTCCGAAAGTATAAGTTAATGTCCAGGAAAACGTATTGAAAGAGGACATACAACTAACCCATGAAAAAGACGATCTTATTTATGTTCCTGCTGCTCACCACCGCTTTTGTGGCGAAAGCACAAGTATTTACTCTGGGTATTAAAGCCGGCGTAAGCTCCTCCAGCATAGATGTTAAGAACATCGAAAACAACCTGACACAGTTTAAGGAAGGTGATAACATTACGGGCTATCATGCCGGCGCCTTTCTGCGGTTAAATGCGGGCAAGGTTTTCCTACAGCCAGAGGGCCTGTTTACGTACACCGGCGGCAAGGTAGAGTATAGCGATGACCCGAATACAACCGACCTGCACGTAGAGAAATTTAAGTTTACACGCCTGGATGTTCCGCTGCTGCTTGGCTATAAGTTGTTTAATGTAGTGCACGTAAATGCCGGACCAGTGGCATCTGTACTGCTGAACGGCAAGTTTGAAGGGGATAAGATTGATCAGTACCTCAACAATGCAGAATGGGGATGGCAGGCGGGCATAGGACTGGACATTGGCAATCTGGTAGCCGACCTGCGGTACCAGACAGTAAAAAGTGATTACGCGGCAGATGCACAGCAAAACAGCTTCGACATACATAACGGGCAGATTATGCTAAGCCTGGGCTTAAAATTGTTAGGCAAGTAATAGCTGCAGGTATACTCAACGGCTTAGGTGGCGCTGGCTCCCGGTATCGGGAGGCCAGCGCTTTCGTTTTATGGCACTTCCGCTCAAAAAATCATACCTTCGTTCTCTGAGCTAACATATTTATGATGATTCCTTCCCTGCGCTCCGGCGATAAAATTGCCATCCTTTCCACTGCCCGTAAGATCACCACGCCTGAAATTGAACTGGCTATCCGGACCTTTGAAAGCTGGGGGCTGCAGGTAGTACTGGGGCAAACCATCGGGGCCAGTTACAACCAGTTTGCCGGCGATGATGCCCTGCGCCTGCAGGACCTGCAGCAGATGCTCGACGATGCAAGTATAAAAGCTGTTATGTGTGCCCGCGGCGGCTATGGCACCACCCGTATTATTGATCAGGTGGATTTTACGACGTTTCTGCAGCGCCCGAAATGGTTAGTGGGCTTCAGCGACGTAACTACGCTGCACAGCCACATTCATACGCTTGGGCTGGAAAGTATACATGCCATTATGCCGGTACTCTTTCCTAAAGAAGGTACTACTGCTTCTATAGAGACGCTGCGCCGCGCCCTTTTTGACGAGGAACTGCGCTATACCGCAGCCCCGCATCCGTTTAACCGCAGCGGCAGCGCCACAGGACAACTGGTAGGTGGCAACCTTTCAATGCTGCATAACCTCACCGGCACCCGCTCCGACATCGACACGGCCGGCAAGATCCTGTTCCTGGAAGATCTGGACGAGTACCTCTACCACATAGACCGTATGCTGGTGCACCTGGACCGTAGCGGCAAGCTGGCGAACCTGGCCGGCCTCCTCATCGGCGATATGAGCGACATGCGCGACAACGCTATTCCTTTCGGCAAAACAGCTTATGAGATCATTCTGGAGCATACGGGTAAGTATGACTATCCTGTCAGCTACGGCTTCCCCGTAGGTCACGAGCCGCTGAACCTGGCACTGATTTGCGGCCGCCAGGCACAGCTTGACGTTAGCGAAACAGGCGTGCAACTGGCGTACTGCTAATTTCCGGCCGGCAATTCCGCAGCGGCTATGCTACTGTTAGCATAGCTCATAGAAAGCAGCACAAAAGCAGGGTATAGCGAGAAACAGGCTCGCTTTAAGAATTTCCGGAGCCAAAGTTTTTCGTACATTTATAGCCTTGGTGCAACTCTCCTGGAGCTGCACCAGTGCTTTACGTATACATGCGCCATGCTCGATCTGATTATACTTGCCGTGGGGGGTGGTTTTGCTTATTTTGTCTTTAAGCCGCTCATTAAGCACCCGGGCATTCAAAAGAAATTCTTCCACTGGTTTCTGGCGGCGTACTTCCTGGTACTCCTCGCCACCACGGCAGCCAATTACCTGATCGAACCGGAGCAGCCTACCTCCTTTAAAGCAGGGGTAGCCCTGGTGAAGAACGACAAGGACATTCAACAAAAGATCGGGGAGTTTAAGACGCTGAAGTTCAACAAAAAGGATTTTCCCGGCGAAACGGATGACCCGGCAACGTTGAAGTTTGAACTGGTGGGCAGTAAAGGAATCCTGTTTGTAGAAAGCAAAGTAGCCAAAAGCAGTGACGGCAATTGGTACCTGATGGAAATTACAAAACAAAGCCTGCTCCGGAAATACTAGATAGAACACGTCTGCTGCTGTTTGAAACAGCAAAAGACCAATGCAAAGTATAGCAGTCTTCCCGCTAAGCTGCCTTATCGATGCCCTTTTCCCGCACATCTGCATAGTAGTTGCAGAAGCCGTTGAGAACACAGTTGCTACACTTGGGCGCCCGGAAAGTACAGATACGCTGCCCATGCCAGAGCAGGTGCAGGTGAAAATTGTAGAGTTCTACCGGTTCAGGGGGCAACAGGTGCAACAGGATATCGTGCGCTTTGTTGGCCGTCACGTTAGCGCCTATGATGCCTACCCGCTGGCTTACCCGGAATACATGCGTATCGACAGGCATCACCGGCTTTTTAAAGTTAAAGAGCAGAACCAACGTCGCTGTTTTCAGGCCAACGCCCGGCAGGTGCATCAGCCAGTCCAGCGCCTCTTGCACCGGCATGTCATTCAGGAAATCTATACTTATCTCACCCCGTTCTTCTTTGATCATGCGCAACGTCTGCTGTATTTGAGGCACTTTCTGGCCGGGATAACGGGTGGTTTTGATCGCATCCGCTAACGCGTCAAAGTCTGCCTGCATCACGCCTTCCCAATCGCCGAACCGCTCCAGCATGGTGTAATATGCCTTCTCCTCATCGGCGTGGGTGGTGCGGTGCGAGAGCATCGTGGAGATCAGCTCGTGCATGGGTTTGCGCCGGGTTTCCAGCGTCAGCCTTTTATAGGCTTTGTTCAGCAACTCGTGCGTCAGCTGTATTTTCTCTTCGGCAGATAGTTCGTGCGCATCCATCAGTTTCGTGTTGTAGTATCGCTTACTTCCTTACGCATGTCCTGCAGAACCGTTTTAGCACCGGCATGGTATACGGCAGCATGTGGGTTTCCATAAAATCATCAGCTTCGCTATAATTTAAAGCTGAATAGCCATGAATATAACTTTCCGCACAACCATTTAAAACATTTCGCGCTATACGTCTTGACTTGGCTATAGATGCTCTGCCACAGCGCTTGATGGTTTATACTTATGCAGATTAAATTTTTAGGAACAGGCGGTGCTTTCGACACAGATTACCTTAACTCAGCAGCTCTTTTAGAGTTCAGGGGTATTCAGCTATTAATTGATTGCGGCTTCACTGTTTTTCCTACGCTTGTTAAAAAGAACCTGGTGCACAAGGTCGATCATATCCTCCTGACGCACCTGCACAACGACCACAGCGGTAGTTTGGCTAACCTGCTGCTCTACAAACGTATTATCGAGAAGAGCCCGCTGCCGGTTATACTTTACCCCTCCGAACAGTTTAAACAACAGCTGTACCGCTTCCTGGAGATTCAGTTAAAGGACCCGGACCTGTATGCGGATTTTGTGCCGCTGGAGCAGTTTGAAGGGATTAACTTTGTAGACACCTACGGGCAACATTCCGAAGGGCTGCAAACCTACGCCTACATTTTCGATAACGATTACCGCATAGCTTACTCCGGTGATCTTGCCCGGCCGGAGGCATTGTTTGACAGGCTGCAGCGGATGCCGGAGAAAAAAACCTGCGTTTTCCACGATATTACCTTCTCTGCCGAGAACACCAGCCACACATACTATAAAAAGCTGCTGCCTTACATGAACGGCATGCAAATTTATGGATACCACTGCGACCCAACACAAAGCCCGGCAGATAACCCTATCCGCCTGGTGTTTTACGAGCATGACCTGCTGGCCTAGTACCGCTGATCTGAAGGAGGTAAAGGATGCTTCCGGAAAACAAGAAGGATAACAGGCTGTTGTTGCTCCGAAACCGAAACACCTGAGGCAAGTACTATGCAACTAATGACATCTGCCAAACCAGACAAGCATTTACCTTTCCGGCAAAAGCCCCTGCACCTGGTTTACTGTATCCTTTTTATGGCGTTCTGGGCTTATACTGCGCTTACAACGCCCGACCTGCTCAATTGGGTGACAGAAAATACGCTGACGCTCTCGCTCCTCATTCTGCTGGTCGCCTTCTACAATATTATTCGCTTTTCGGATAACAGCTATACTTTGATTTTCGTGTTTCTGCTGCTGCACGTGTATGGCAGCCAGTACAAGTATGCTGACAACCCTTTTGGCGAATGGCTGCAGCACCACTATCACCTGCAGCGCAACCCTTACGATAGGCTGGTACATCTTTCCTTCGGGCTGCTGCTGGCGTATCCGATGCAGGAGGTGTTGTACCGGGGCTTAAAAGTAAAGCGCGCGTGGAGCTACCTGCTACCGGTGCAGACAGTGCTGGCACTGGCAGCTATCTATGAACTAGTAGAGTGGGTGGTGGCCGACCTGATCTACGGCGGAAACCAACAGGGAATGGATTACCTGGGCATGCAGGGCGACATCTGGGATGCGCAGAAAGACATGGCCCTGGCGCTGCTGGGTGCCTCCCTTAGTATGGGAGCGGCTTACCTGCTGCACTGCAGAAATAAAGTATAGCTGCAAGCAGCACACTAAGAGGTAAAGCAGTAAGTATAAACTGGGCTTGATCAATGCTGCCCCATTGCTGTGGCTGCAGGCTTGCTGCCGGTGCAACGGGTACACAAAAAAGCAGCCGTACCTGGCGGCACGGCTGCAAAAAATCACCAATCATTCGTCACTAAATTTTATAATTCGCCATTCTCGGCAGCTTTCTTCATTTTATCATTCGCAAAGATGGCAATTTCCACGCGGCGGTTTTGCGCACGACCTGCTTCCGTAGAGTTGTCGGCTACCGGCTGGTCAAAGGCATAGCCTTTGGTAGTCATACGGCTGCGGTCTACGCCCATAGAAGCGGCATAATCAGCTACAGCCTGCGCACGTTGCTCTGACAGACGCTGGTTTAATTCACGTCCGCCGGTGTTGTCAGTATGGCCTTCTACCAGGATATTGGTATCCGGATATTTTTTCAGGGTTTCGGCAAGCTGCGCAATATCAGTCTGAGCTGCCTGCTGCAACTGCGCAGAGTTGGTCTGAAACAGAATACCAGAGTCGAAAGTGATTTTAATACCTTCACCTACCCGCTCTACAGTAGCACCTTCCAGGTCACGCTTCAGCTCATCAGCTTGCTTGTCCATACGGCGGCCGATTACGGCACCCGCTGTACCACCTACTGCTGCACCTATAATGGCACCAGCTGCTGTGTTGCCAGCTACCCGGCCAATAACACCACCTACTACGGCACCGGAACCGGCGCCAATGATACCACCTTTAGTGGTCTTGCTCATACCTGAGTTGTTGCCTGTGCTATCCGTACCTGTTCTGGTGGAGGTACACGAGGTGGAAAGTAAACCTAGTATGGCAAAAATCGATAGATAAATTCTAAGGTTCTTCATAATTTTCATTTTAAATCTGTGTTAACGTATCATCAGATACTGTGCATCATACTCCGACGGCTCCAAAATGTTACCTTCTCCTATAAATGCTTTTTTAAAGCGTATGCCACAGTATCAGACGTTCGACACGCCATATATTTAATAATGTATACTTAAACGGTCAAAGAATCAGCGGGTTTTTAGCCCCAAAATTGTTTATACTCTTTGGCTGACAAGTGCAATTTGCAAGATGTGGCCTGCTGCACCTTTTGGCTGACAACAGGCCACATGCTTATTTTATATTTCCGCTCTCTGCGGCTTGCTTCAACTGATCATTGGCTACTACAATAATCTCTACGCGGCGGTTCTGTGCACGTCCTTCGGCAGTCGTGTTGTCAGCAATCGGCTGGTCATAGCTGTAGCCTTTGGCCTGCAGGCGGGATCCGTCTACACCCAGACTACGGGCATACGAAGCTACCGCTTCGGCACGTCGCTCTGACAACTTCTGATTTAGCTCATGGCTGCCTGTATTATCTGTATGGCCTTCGATGATCACATCAGTGCCTTCATACTTCTGCAAGGTTTGCGCAAACTTCTGGATGTCTTCTTTGGCTTTAGCGCTCAGTTCTGCAGAGTTGGTGTTGAACAAAATGCCGGAGTCAAAGTTGATGCGGATGGCCTCGCCTACGCGCTCTACTTTAGCGCCTTCCATACTTTTCTCTAGTTCTTCCGCTTGTTTGTCCATGCGGCGGCCGATCACGGCACCAGTGGCACCTCCCACTGCAGCGCCTATAATAGCACCGGCAGCCGTATTCCCCAATCTGTTACCGATGAGGCCGCCTAGCACAGCACCACCGCCGGCACCGATAAGGCCGCCTTTCGTGGTCTTTTTCATACCTGGCTGCCCGCTATCCGCGGTCTTGGCCTGGGCAGTTGTATCATTATCTCCTGCTCCTGCCATTGGTTTAGTAGACTGGCAGGAAGAAAACAATAGTGTAATTGCCAGTAAAGGAGTAAGCGATATTCTGATTAATTTCATAGGGTTTAAATTGGTAAAGGTTTAAATTATGCTTTATGATTTTCAGATAAATTAAAATGGCTTGCGGCCATACGTTACAGCTGCTAACGCAATACTGATGCCAAACTTATATCCATCAACTACTATATCTGAACATTATATTTTTAGTACTGCTAAATAGAAGTAACATGCTATACTTGCTCTTGCTGCCTGCCGGAAATTAAAAAGCCCGCCGGACAGAACCGGCGGGCTTTTTAAGCAGGATGTTGCGCAGTGCGTTTAACTAAGACACTTTTGCCGTTTTCCCGTTCTTGGGCTTAGGAGCTTCTATTGGTTCTGGGCGCAGCATGGCAAACAGGTCGCTCAGTTTAACTTTGAGCTCCTTCCGGTCTACTATGAAATCGAGGAAGCCGTGCTCTAATACGAATTCGGCACTTTGAAAACCTTTGGGCAGTTCCTTTCCAATTGTTTCTTTGATCACGCGTGGGCCGGCAAAGCCGATCAGCGCTCCTGGTTCTGCAATATTAAAATCGCCCAGCATGGCATACGACGCTGTTACGCCGCCGGTGGTCGGGTCAGTGAGCAGCGACACATACGGCAGTTTCTCTTCAGAGAGCAGCGCCAGTTTGGCCGATGTCTTCGCCATCTGCATCAGCGAAAAGCCTGCTTCCATCATGCGAGCGCCCCCAGACTTGGAGATCATCAGAAAAGGCGTGCGGGTTTTACGGGCATGGTCTATAGCGCGGGCAATCTTTTCGCCTACCACCGAGCCCATGGAGCCTCCGATAAAGGCAAAGTCCATACAGGCAATGGTGATGTCCTGGCCGTTCATTTTACCGTAGGCAGTCCGTACGGCATCTTTCAGGCCAGTATTTTTTTGTGTGGCGGCAATGCGTTGCGGGTAAGGCTTGGAGTCTACAAAGTGCAAGGGGTCGCCTGAGGTCATGTTCTCGTCCAGCTCTGTAAAAGTGTCTTCATCAAACAGGATGGCGAAGTATTCCCGGGAGCCGATACGGTCATGGTAGTCGCACTTTACGCAAGTATACAGATTCTTGCGGTGCTCGGCCATGCTCGTAACTGTTTTGCAGTCAGGGCACTTGTACCACAACCCGTCTGGCGTTTCTTTTTTCTCTTCGGTCGGTGTATGGATTCCTTTTTCTACTCTTTTAAACCAAGGCATCATAGTTAAAAGCGTGCTCGCCGCACATTAAAGTTTGTAAGTATACCTTGCCACAGGCAACACATAAAAATGGTAGCCTGTCTTTCCGCTCCACAAAAGGCACAGGCAAGACAGGCTACAAAAGTATGTAATAATCAGCAGTTGTGCTACAATTTACGCGAGTGTAATCTCAGGCGCCAGGTAAACGTCCTGAACAGCATTCAGGAGTTCCACGCCTTTGTCAAAATCCCGTTGAAAAGCACGCCTCCCCAGGATCAGCCCCATACCGCCCGCACGCTTGTTAATCACTGCCGTGCGCACCGACTGCTCCAGGTCAGAATCGCCCTGCGACTCGCCGCCGGAATTGATAAGACCGGCGCGGCCCATATAGCAATTGGCCACCTGGTAGCGGCACAGGTCAATCGGGTTGTCGCTACTCAACTGGCTATACATGCGTTTATCGGATTTTGAAAAGTTAATGGCCGTAAAGCCGCCGTTGTTCGTGGGCAGCTTTTGTTTGATAATGTCAGCCTGAATGGTAACACCAATGTGGTTGGCCTGCCCCGTAATATCGGCCGCCGTGTGGTAGTCCACGCCATCTTTCTTGAAGGCATTGTTGCGGGTGTAGCACCACAGGATGGTCGCCATGCCCAGTTCATGCGCCCGTTCAAACGCCTCGGCCACCTCTACGATCTGCCGCGAAGACTCTTCCGAACCGAAGTAAATAGTAGCGCCTACCGCCGTAGCGCCCAGGTTCCAGGCATCGTCCACGGAGCCGAACATGATCTGGTTATACTTGGTAGGATAGGTCAGCAGCTCGTTGTGGTTGAGCTTGACGATGAACGGGATTTTGTGCGCATACTTCCTGGCTGTGATCGCTAAGTTGCCAAACGTACTGGCTACAGCGTTACAGCCGCCTTCTATCGCCAGCTTGATAATGTTCTCCGGATCAAAGTAGATCGGGTTAGAGGCGAATGAAGCACCCGCTGTATGCTCGATGCCCTGATCCACGGGTAGGATGGATACGTAGCCTGTGCCCGCCAGGCGTCCATGGCCAAACAGGTGCTGCAGGCTGCGCAGCACCTGCGGGTTACGGTTAGAGGGCACAAAGATCCGGTCTACAAAGTCCGGCCCCGGCACGTGCAGTTGCTCTTTGGCTATGGTGTGGCTTTGATACTGCAGCAGTTGCTCCGCATCAGCACCAAGTATAGAAACAATGTTGTCGTAGGTCATCCGTTTGTTTTTTGAGATAAAGAATAGCGTGTCAGGTTAAATGAAATCAGTTATTCCTTTCCGTATACGTTGCCGCCGCACACAGGTGCCAATACGGCACTTCCGAAGTAGCTCCCTGAAATTCTGCGCTATGGCAACGGGAACCTATAAAACCAGCGCCCATACTTCCGGAGAAGTATGGGCGCTGGTATGATGTGGTCAGAATAAAACTATGGGCCAAAATGAATACAGGATAAAAGGCAATGAAGCTGCAGCCGAGGCGGCGTTGAAACCAGGATCTCTTTTCTCCGCAGTTAACTGCTTTCCTTATACTACCAGCGGCTACCGTTGATTTGTAGCCACAGCGGCCTGGAAAACGGACAGCCGCAACACAGGCAGTTTATTCTTCATAGGCCCAATCTACGCCGGTCTTCATGTCTTTGATCACGATGCCTTGCTTTTTAAGCTCTGCCCGAATCACGTCCACTTTATCATAAGCCTTGGCCTCTTTTGCCTCTTTGTAGAAGTCGAGCACCAGGTCCAGCATATCGTCCATATCGGTACCGGCCTCTTCCTGCAAACCGAGTACCTCCTGCACCAGCCGGGTATACGTAGTGCGCATGGTATCAAAAGTGCCGCGGGTAAGCGCAGCCATAGAAAGCTGCCCCAGGTAAAGGCTGTTGATCTTCTTGAGCAGGTTGAACAGCGATGCAATGGTGCGGGCCGTGTTCAGGTCATCGTTCATGCCGCGGTAGCAGTCCTCTGTCAGCTTCAGCAGGTCTTCGTTCAGTTTGGTATCCGGTTCTGCTGCCTCTGCCGGGTACTCCAGTTTCGACAATACACGCAAGCCGTTTATCAGCTTGGTATAGCCTTTGCGCGCCGCCTGCAGCGCCTCGTTGCTAAAGTCGAGGGTGCTGCGGTAGTGCGCCTGCAAGATAAAGAAGCGGATCGTCATCGGCGAGTACTTCTCCTCCAGCATCTTGTGGTTGCCGCTGAACAGCTCGCTCAAGTTAATGAAGTTGCCCAGCGACTTGCCCATTTTTTGGCCATTCACGGTGATCATGTTGTTGTGCACCCAGTAGCGGGCGCCATTGCTGTGGTCGCAACTGGCCTGATTCTGCGCAATCTCGCACTCGTGGTGCGGGAACATCAGGTCGAGGCCGCCGCCGTGTATGTCGAAGTTTGCCCCCAGGTACTTGCGGCTCATCGCCGAGCACTCCAGGTGCCAGCCCGGGAAGCCATCGCTCCAGGGTGAGGGCCAACGCATAATGTGCGTTGGAGAGGCTTTTTTCCAAAGCGCAAAATCCAGTGGAGACCGCTTCTCCTCCTGTCCTTCCGTAGCGCGGGTATTGCTGATCAGGTCTTCGATGTTGCGCCCCGAGAGCTTGCCATAGTTGTGGCTCTGGTCATAGGCGGGCACATTAAAGTATACCGATCCGTTTACCTCATACGCCATCCCATTAGCCATGATCTCTTTGATCATCTCGATCTGCTCGATGATATGGCCGGAGGCGCGGGGCTCGATATCCGGGCGCAGCACGTTCAGCTTCGCCATCTCCTCGTGGTAGATGTTGGTATACGACTGTGCCACTTCCATCGGCTCCAGGTGCTCCAACTTTGCCTTTTTCTGGATCTTGTCTTCGCCTTCATCAGCATCGTTCTCCAGGTGGCCTACATCCGTAATATTGCGCACATAGCGCACTGTATAACCCAAGTATTTGAGGTAGCGGTACAGCACATCAAAGGTAACAGCACTACGGGCATGGCCCAGGTGCGGCTCGCCATACACAGTTGGTCCGCAGACGTACATGCCTACAAAAGGCGCGTGCAGTGGTTCAAACTCCTCTTTGCGACGGGTTAGGGTATTGTAAAGGTTCAGTTTCTGTTGCATAGTATGGGTATGTGCAGGTGCCGTGGCAGCAGTACACTTGTATGCTTGTTACTTTATGGTAGCCGGCAAAACGCATCCGGCTGTTTTCGTTTCAAAATTATACATATTGTTCCCTATCTCCTAACGCCAGCTGTATCGGGGGGCGCCAGCACATACTTGGCTGAGATAGGAAAATGGTCCGAAAGAGCCATCTCGTAATACGTCTCAAAGTCGTAGGCCTGCAGGGGAGCACTGTAAAACTGGTTGTCGATGCGCAGAAAAGGCACAATGCCATTATAGGTGGCTCCTATTCCGCTGCCCGCCTGCACAAAGGCATTCTGCAGTCTTTTGGCAAGCTCGTTATACGTGTAGCTGAAGGGTATATCGTTAAAATCGCCACAGACAATAACCGGATAAGGCGACTCCTCTATATGTGCTAGTAGTGTTTCTACCTGGTGCCCCCGCACTATAAACCCCATCCGCAGGCGACGGGCCACATTCCGGCTCTCCTTTTTAAAGTTCTCTTCATTGCCAATGGCGGAATACGTATTTTCAATGTCTTCTGACTTGATGCTCATTGACTGCAGATGGGCCGCATAGACGCGGATCGTATCGCCTTGCACATTCAGGTTGGCCCAGATCACGCGGTTCGCGCTGGACTTTTCGAAGTTGATCACACCTTCTTTGAGAATCGGATATTTAGAGAAAATGGCTATCCCAATATCTCCCTTTTCGCGGTCAATGTTTGCCACAGAGAAGAACCTGTACTTGTCATACCGTATGCCTATTCGACTCACAGTATTATATACATTAGAGTGGCGCTTGCTATAAAACTCCTGCAGGCAGTATACGTCTGCCGGGTGTGTGGCAATCCATTCGATCATGTCGCCTGCAGCCGCTTCTTCTTTAGAGCCATGGCGTTGCCAGGCATTGAACATACGGGTGTTATAACTGAGCACCTGCAGTGTTTTGGCGCCTGGCGGCACCTCTGTCTCTCCAAACCTGAACGCTACCAGCCGGGCATAGTAGTTCCAGCCGAGCAGCAGCACCATGAGCGGTATCACCACTCCCCAGGAGCGCCGAAGAGCCCAGTATAGCAGAAACAGGAAATTAAGCACTAGCGGAACAGGCAGTGAGAACGCGATGAAACCGGCAGGCCAGAACTTGTAAGGCGGCACCTGTAGGCACAACACGCCCAGCAACAGCCAAAACACCACCAGGATGTTCAGCACGAGCCAGAAGCGCCTGCGTATTTTCTTAAATGTTTCTGCCATTGTAGCAAACTTACAAAGATTGCGCCTATCTGCCCCACCCCTCCGGCAGAATATATTCCCTTTACCAGGATTGCGGGCGGTGTTAAAAGCATTCTTTTACTTTGCGAACTTTACGATGAAAAGCCGTGTTATCTTTTGCGAGCCTTTTAGCTGCAGCCGCTCTCTGCATAATGCCGGAACACAATTTAATGTAAACCCTAAACAAACATTGTTGTATATATAATGTTTTTATAGTAAATTTGTGGCATTATTTCCAAGGAGTTGAGGGGACAAGAGTCCCCTTCTTTATTTCTTAACGATTACCTATGGCATTAACTGCGACCACCATACGTGAAATGGCCGAAGCAAGCTTACCGGCCGCAGACCTGTTTATTGTGGATGTGGCCGTGTCAGATTCGCCGGCACGACCTAAGATAACGGTGCTGGCTGATGGAGAGCAAGGCATTACGATTGACCAGTGTGCCACCCTCAGCCGCCGCATCAACAAACGGATCGAAGAGGCTTTTGGCGAAGAGATCAGCTATGTACTGGAGGTGAGTTCGCCGGGTGTGGATTTTCCGCTGACGCAGCCTAAACAGTACCAGCGCCACACCGGCCGCAACTTGAAGCTGAAGCTGCAGGACGGCACGGAGAAGACCGGTAAACTGGAAGAGGTAACCGACAGCGGCATCGGGCTGCTGGAGGAAATTAAACAAAAAGGCAAAAAGGCAACGTATGAGCCTGTGCAAATACCCTTCGGGGACATTGTGAAAGCAAATGTTGTAATATCTTTTAAATGATAAAATAATGAACAGTTCAGTCCTGATCGAGTCGTTCGCCGAATTCGCGAAATTCAAGAACATTGACCGCCCGACCATGATGCGCATTCTGGAAGATGTGTTTCGCACCATGATCCGCAAAAAGTGGGGTACCGACGAGAACTTTGACATCATCCTGAACGTGGAGAAAGGTGACCTGGAGATCTGGCGTAACCGCGAAATCGTGGACGACAACTCCGAGGACATCTGGGACCATGATAAGATCAGCCTTACGGATGCACGCAAAATTGAGCCTGACTTTGAAGTGGGCGAAGAAGTATCAGAAGAAATCCAGTTGGAAGACTTTGGCCGCCGCGCCGTACTAACAGCCCGCCAGACCCTGATACAGCGCATCAAAGACATGGAAAAGGAATTGCTGTTCCAGAAGTATAAAGACCAGGTAGGCGAGATCATCTCCGGAGAAGTATACCAGGTATGGAACCGCGAAGTATTGCTGCTGGACCAGGAAGAGAACGAACTGCTGATACCGAAAAGTGAGCAGATCCCGAAAGACCGCTACCGCAAAGGCGATCAGGTACGTGCCGTGGTGCAGCGGGTAGAAATTGTAAACGGAAACCCGAAGATCATACTTTCCCGTACCTCTCCTGCTTTTCTGGAGCGCCTGTTTGAAAACGAAGTACCGGAAATCTTTGATGGCCTGATCGCTATCAAAAAGATCGTGCGGGAACCCGGCGAGCGCGCCAAAGTAGCCGTAGAGTCTTTCGACGACCGTATTGACCCGGTAGGTGCCTGCGTAGGTATGAAAGGTTCGCGTATCCACAGCATCGTGCGCGAGCTTGAGAACGAGAACATCGACGTAATTAACTATACTGATAACGTAGAACTTTATATTCAGCGTGCCCTTAGCCCTGCTAAGATTAGCAGCATGAAGATAGACGAGGAAGCCGGTCGCGTATCGGTATTCCTGAAGCCGGACCAGGTATCGCTGGCCATCGGCAAAGGCGGACAGAACATCAAACTGGCCAGCCGTTTGGTTGGCTTGGAGATTGACGTGTTCCGTGAGTCTGAAACGTATGAAGAGGATATTAACCTCGACGAGTTCTCCGACGAAATTGAAGGATGGGTAATTGAAGAGTTGCGCCGCATTGGCCTCGATACCGCTAAAAGCGTGCTGGCCGTAAGCAAGGATGACCTGCTGCGCCGCACCGAGTTGGAAGAGGAAACCATTGACGATGTGCTCTCTATTCTTCGTGAAGAGTTAGAAGAAGATAATCAATAGTTGTGAGTTGCGCGCCGTTGCTGTAATTTTGAGATAAATAGTAACAGCCGCACAGTTCTGCTGCTGAGCAGATAACACATAGTAACATTTAGAATTAAAAGACAGCATATTTAAAGCATGGCAGAAGACAAAATAAGGAGGCTTAAACAGGTTGCGACTACTTTAAACATTGGCACTTCCACCATTGTGGACTACCTGTCTGCTAAAGGTTTTGACGTGGAGAACAAACCCACGACCAAAATCACGGCAGATCAGTACAATATGCTGGCTAAAGAATTCGCATCCTCAATGCAGGACAAGCAGGAGGCTGAAGAACTGAACATCGGCAAGAAACCGCAAAGCAACCAGGTGATCGAGTCGGAGGCACAGCAGCACGAGGTGAAGAAAGCGGCTGAACCTGAGCAGGAGATTCTGATCAAAACGGTTCACCAGCCGAAAGCAGCTCCGGAGCAGCCTAAAGCGCCGGAAGCACCAAAGGCGCCGGCGGTGGAAGAGCCTAAATTGCCAGGTATTAAAGTACTTGGTAAGATAGAGCTGGATGCCAAAGGACGGCCTATCCCCAAAAGGACGGAGCCTGCTAAGGCAGAAGCGCCAGCACCTGTTGCGGCTGAGCCTGCCAACCCGGCTCCCGCACAGCCAGCAGCAGCCCCAAAGGCAGAACAGCCCGTAGCTCAGGCACCGGTTGCTGCACCAGCACCGGAGACGGAAGTACCGGCTCCAAAAAGAGAAGAACCAGTAGCAGCCTCACAAGCAGAAGCGCCGTCGCAACCGGCAGCCCCTGCTGAGCGGCCAGCTGAACGAACGGAAGAGGCGCCTCAGCAGCCTGCCCCGGCACAAACTCCTGCAAGCCCGGCACCAGCGCAACCGGCAGCCGATGGACCTGCAGATAAAGAAAACCAGCCAATAGAAACAATTACAGCAAAAGCCGACCAGCTAAAAGGCCTTACGGTGCTGGGCAAGATAGAATTGCCCACAGAGTCCCGTAGAAAAGGATCTAAGCCGGTAGCATCTTCCGACGAGAAGAAAGGCAGAAAGAAAAAGCGCAAGCGCATTATGGTGGCCACAGAAGGTGGCCAGCAAGGGCAGCAAGGCCAGACCGCCGCTGCAGCAGCACCCGGACAGGGCAATAACCGCCCGATACGCCCAATGGTGCAACGCGAACAGAGAGGTGGCGGCAAGCCTGGCCCAGGTGGCAAAGGCCGTCGCGACACTGTTCCGGCCAGAGCAGATAAAGCGGAAGTAACGGATAAGCAGATTCAGGAGCAGATTAAGGCAACTTTAGCAAAACTGAGTGGTGGTAAAGGAAGCAGCGGCAATCGCGCCAAATACCGCCGTGAAAAGCGTTCGGCTATAGCTGATGCCACAGAGGAACGCCGCATGGCGGAGCAGGCAGAGTCAAAGACACTGCGTGTGACCGAGTTCGTGTCGGCCAACGACCTGTCTGCCCTGATGGATGTGAGCGTAAACGACGTAATCAAGGTATGTATGCAACTGGGCATGTTCGTGTCCATCAACCAGCGCCTCGATGCAGAAGCCATCACCATCATCGCCGATGAGTTTGGTTATGATGTGGACTTTATCACTTCCGAAGACGAGCAGGCTCTGGAGGACATCATTGAAGAGAATGAGGAAGACATGGAAGATCGTGCCCCGATCGTAACGATCATGGGCCACGTAGACCATGGTAAAACCTCCCTCCTCGATTACATACGAAACGCAAATGTGACTGCCGGTGAGGCCGGTGGTATTACGCAGCACATCGGTGCCTATAAAGTAAAAACCGAGAGCGGCCGTACTATCACCTTCCTGGATACACCGGGACACGAGGCTTTTACGGCGATGCGTGCCCGTGGTGCCAAGGTAACGGACGTGGTGATTATCGTGATCGCCGCTGACGACTCGGTGATGCCGCAGACAAAAGAAGCTATCAACCATGCGCAGGCGGCTGGTTCACCGATCATCATTGCCCTGAACAAAGTAGACAAGCCAGGCGCTAACCCGGACAAAGTTCGTGAAGAACTTGCACAGATGAATATTCTGGTAGAAGAATGGGGTGGCAAGTACCAGTCGCAGGAAGTATCTGCGAAAACAGGACAAGGCGTGCCGGACCTGCTGGAAAAAGTGTTGCTGGAGGCGGAATTACTGGAACTGAAAGCTAACCCAGATCGTGCCGCTATTGGTACCGTAATTGAGGCATCCCTGGACAAAGGACGTGGCTATGTGGCGACGGTGCTAGTACAAACAGGTAACCTGAAGATTGGGGATGTAGTACTGGCAGGCTCTCACTACGGTAGAGTAAAGGCCATGACCAACCACCTTGGCAAGAAAATGAAAGAGGCAGGCCCGTCTACCCCAGTACAGTTGCTCGGTCTGGACGGCGCGCCGCAGGCAGGTGATAAGTTCCTGGTGATGGAGTCGGAGCGTGAGGCACGTGAAATTGCTTCCAACCGTTCGCAGGTACAGCGGGAGCAAAGCTTACGTACCCGCAAGCACATCACGCTGGATGAGATCGGCCGTCGTTTGGCTATCGGCTCCTTTAAAGAACTGAACGTGATCGTGAAAGGCGACGTGGACGGTTCGGTAGAAGCCCTGTCAGATTCCTTACTGAAGCTGTCTACCAACGAGGTGCAGGTAAACATCATTAACAAAGGGGTAGGTGCCATCTCCGAATCCGATATATTGTTAGCCTCGGCTTCGGATGCGATCATCATCGGCTTCCAGGTTCGTCCGTCGGCCAATGCCCGCCGCTTGGCTGAGCAGGAGCAGATTGATGTACGCCTGTACTCTATCATCTACGATGCGATTAACGAGGTGAAAGACGCCATGGAAGGTATGCTGGCACCAACGCTGAAAGAGGAAGTAACAGGTAACGCCGAAGTGCGTGAGGTATTCCGCATCACCAAAGTGGGTACTATTGCCGGCTGTATGGTAACAGATGGCACGATACAGCGAAATGCTCATGTGCGCTTGGTGCGCGACGGCATTGTGGTACACGATGGCGAAGTACTGGCGCTGAAGCGTTTCAAAGATGATGTAGCCGAGGTAAGACAAGGTTACGAATGTGGTATCAGCCTGAAAGGGTATAACGACATTCAGGAAGGTGACGTGATCGAAGCATACATCGAAAAAGAAGTGAAGCGTACACTCTAATAATCAAACCATAGTATAAACAAAGCGCCCCGGCTGCATGATGTAGCCGGGGCGTTTTGTTTATATGCTATTTTAAAGGAGGTGCCTGTTGGTATAAGTATAAACTACGGCTTAGTTACCCCGTTTTCGTTTGCTGCGCTTCAGCATGCGCAAATCACGCTTGTGCTTTTTCTGCATCTTCTTTTCCTCCTTCAGAATAGCTTTCATCTTCTTGCTATGGGCAATATTCTCTTTGGCAAAACGGGAGCGCTTACCATTTTCGTAGGCATTGTACCGCATGTCCATCCCGGCAGTGCGCTTGCCTACCGACTCGGCAGATGCCGCTTTGTCGTTTACTTTGTTGCCCCAGAATTCATCTTTAGATGATGCAGACGTACTGCCGGCAGTTGTCTGCGCGTTAGCGGCAGAAAAGGCGAACAGCGCGCCGGTAAAAAACACTAAGAAAAAGATCTTCTTCATACTCTATCATTATTTTTCGGCAGGCATGTGCCCATACTTGCCCTGGTGTATAGCTAATGCAACTTATAACACGGTGTTGCCCGGCAAAAGTTCGTTAATCAAACTTATAGGAAAGTCCAATTCCCAGCGATTCTTTTAATTGCAGCCGCGGCCCTTTGCTTTCCAGTGTTCCATCCTGATCCTGGTCAACGGCAATGTTGATGTCATCATCATAGATCATATGAACGAACAGGCTTGCAGAGATAAACTTATTTACTTTAAAGTTTACCATGTTCTCCCAGTTCACATCCACATTCTGCGGATCATTGAGGTAATTGGTAAATAAGTCAAGCTTTGATGATAAGGTAACGTTCTGCAGCACCTCTTTCTTATACCGCACGTTCACGAAGCCACCAAACTCCTGCCGGATGTGCTTGCCCGTACCCGGAATCAGCATACCTAAGGCATCCGTTTGTGCTCCCTGCACACCAAAAGCTCCCTGATCGGCCAGCATCTGGCTATTCACGATTGTCAGTTTGCCGGTTAAGGGCGAGATAAAGACAGACAGAATCGGATTGGGCTTATAGTCGATACCCAGCGAAGCCAGCACATAGGCCGGCGACAAAAAGTCAGAGATCATGGCATCGTGCGACTCCGAATACGTGGGCGAGAGCTGTGTTTTGATGTTAAGCTGTGCCGTATAGAACCACCTTTTCGAAGCTTTATAGCCATACTTGAAGTTCAGCTCCAGTTTATCGTCGCTCTTGCGTACCTGCTGGTTCTCCAGCTTGATCGTGCCATACGTTACATCCAGCGAGTTATTCCAGCTGTTTGGCCCATGCGCGTAGTTGGCGTACAGGTTGGCTATGCCCAGCACAGCAATTGAGTTCTGGCCGCCGGCTGCCCAGTTACTCAGGCTCACCTGGCTAAAGTTAAGCGTGCCGGCGCCGCCAAAATCCCATACATGAAGCGTATCTGCCGGCGGTGTGGTCTGGGCTGTTGCCGATGTGGTGTATACAAAAAAGAAAAGAAATGTGAGGATGAATACTTGTAAAGATTTAAACATGTACCAGATAAAGAATTAAACAATCTTATTTCGGGGACCAACCGGTGCATCCGAATCGCCTTTCAGTAGGTCACGGATTTCGGCCAGAAGTGTTTCCTGCTTGTTGATGGCAGGAGCTGGTTTGGCTGCCTCATGCTCCCGCAGCCGGTTAATGGTGCGCACCAGCAGGAAAATAGCAAATGCAATGATCAGAAAGTTGACCAGCGTCTGCAGAAAAGTGCCATAATTTATACTTACAGCCGGATTTACCACCTCCCCATTTTCGATAACAGCCTGCCGGAGCACAAGTTTCAGGCGTGAGAAATCCACGTTGCTGATAAGCAACCCCAGGGGCGGCATGATAATATCATCAACTAATGATTTGGTAATAGCGCCGAATGCAGCTCCGATCACCACACCCACTGCCAGGTCAATTACATTTCCTTTGACAGCAAATTTTTTAAATTCAGCTAGAAAACTCATAAGTATGTAGTTAAAAAATAAGTCATATGACAGAACAAAATACTGGCTATCCACCACCTTGTACTTCCCCTGGTTCGCACTGCCTGGCGCAGGTCCGGCTAATTAGCTGGCACAGGAGTTAACAAAATGAGTATATTTGCGCCTGAAAAACAGATTATAACCAGAGCTGTAAACAACCCATGGATACATACGATTAGCTGGCACAGGAGTTAACAAAATGAGTATATTTGCGCCTGAAAAACAGATTATAACCAGAGCTGTAAACAACCCATGGATACATACGAGAACCTGCTACTTGACCTGCAAAATGGCATCCTGTTCATTACAATCAACAGAGCGGATAAACTTAATGCCCTGAATATAGACACAATTAAGGAGATAAAAAATGCCGTGCAGCACGTGTACGACGATCCTGCGGTTAAAGGGGCTGTATTTACAGGAGCTGGTGCAAAGGCTTTTGTTGCTGGCGCTGATATTTCGGAAATAGCCGATGTAAGCGAGGTGAACGCCCGCAGTTTTGCCGAGCGCGGGCAGGAGGTTTTTAGCATGATCGAGCGCTGCAACAAACCGGTTATTGCAGCAGTCAACGGTTTTGCACTGGGCGGCGGCTGCGAACTGGCCATGGCTTGCCACCTGCGCATTGCCAGCGAAAGCGCCCGCTTCGGACAGCCGGAAGTAAACCTGGGCCTGATACCAGGCTACGGCGGCACCCAGCGCCTTACCCAACTGATTGGCAAAGGCAAAGCCATGGAACTGATGATGACGGCCGATATGGTAACGGCAGACGAGGCGCTGAAACTAGGACTGGTAAACTACGTGGTGCCGGCAGAACAGCTCCGAGATAAATGTGTGGAAGTGCTGCAAAAGATTATGAGCAAAGCGCCACTGGCTATCGGGCTTGTAATCGAATGCGTGAATGCGGCCTTCAACAAAGACGAAGACGGATTCCAGACAGAGGCCAACTCTTTTGCCCGCTGCTGCACCTCTGAAGATTTCATAGAAGGAACTAATGCCTTCCTCGAAAAAAGAAAGCCTGCTTTCAAAGGCCTTTAACCAGTTTTGCCACACCCGCCCCATAGTACAAAAGTATGAGTATAGCCAAGAAACTGGTCGGGCAGACTGCTGCCTATGGCTTGAGTAGCATTGTCGGCAGAGCTCTCAATTACCTGCTCGTGCCAATCTACACGGCCGTCTTCCTGCCGGAGCAATATGGGGTAGTATCGTACCTTTATGCCTTTGTGGCCTTCTTCAACGTGCTCTATACTTACGGTATGGAAACCACGTATTTCCGCTTTGCCACCAAACCTGGTGCCAACAAAGAGCAGCTATACAACCAGGTGCTTACGATGGTTGGATGCAGCAGCCTGCTGTTCTCGGCTATACTTATACTTGCCTCCGGCGCTATTGCCAGTTCTATCGGCTACCCGGACCAGCAGGAGTATATTATTTGGCTGGCGGTAGTATTGGCCATTGATGCCATTGTCAGTATTCCGTTTGCCAAGTTACGGCTTCAAAACAAGGCCGTGAAATTCGCTTCCATCAAGCTTGTGAATATTTTCCTGACAGTAGGGGCTAACATGTTCTTCTTGGTGCTTTGCCGCGATATATACCGGGGCGAGTACCTGCCAGAGCTGCGGCCGCTGGTGGAAAAAGTATACAGTCCGGCTTTCGGCGTCGGTTACATCTTCCTCATCAACCTGGTGGCGAATGCCCTGCAGGTGCCGATGCTCTGGAAAGAACTGGCCAGCTACCGTTTTGAGTGGAGCAAAGAACTGGCACGCCCGATGCTCACGTACTCGTACCCGCTGCTGTTTATGGGCCTGGCAGGTATGGTGAACGAAGTAATAGACCGTATTCTACTGCAAAGCTGGCTACCAAAGGACTTTTACCCCGGTATGGACAACATGGCGGCTGTCGGGGTATACAGCGCCTGCTACAAGTTGTCTATCTTTATGTCACTTACCATTCAGGCCTTCCGCTATGCCGCTGAGCCGTTCTTTTTCTCGCAAGCCGAAGACCGGAACTCGCCGCAGACCTTCGCCTTTGTGATGAAGTGGTTTGTGATTGCCTGCACGCTTATTTTCCTCTTTATTTCGGCTAACCTCGAAGACTTTGCCCTGCTGCTGCGCAGCGCCTCTTATCGTGAGGGAATCATGGTGGTGCCCGTGCTGCTGCTGGCCAACCTGTTCCTGGGCGTATATTACAACTTGTCGGTGTGGTTTAAACTGACGGATAAAACATACTTTGGCACTTACATCAGCTTCGGCGGGGCAGCTATCACTATTATTTTTAACCTGTTACTGATCCCGGTGCTGGGGTATATGGGCTCGGCTATTGCTACGTTTGTCTGCTACTTTGGCATGGCGCTGGCCAGCTACCTGCTTGGCAACCGCCACTACCCTATTCCATACCCGGCCAAAGCAATGACAGGATACATTCTGTTTGCCATTGCACTGGCATGGCTGGCCCTGGAGGTGCCAATGGCCAATTTCTGGCTGCGGCATGCCTTCCACCTGGGTTTGTGCCTGGTGTTCGTAGCAGTCGTATGGCTGCGTGAGCGCCCCCGTTTCCTTCACTTCTAAGCCCTCCTTTTAAGATAAATACTATGGAACTTTCAGTTAAAATCATTAACCAGTCCAAGCATGCGCTTCCCTCCTACCAGACCCCGCATGCAGCCGGCATGGATCTGCGGGCCAACCTCGACGCGCCCATCACGTTAAAACCATTACAGCGTGCACTTATCGCAACTGGCTTGTTTATAGAGCTTCCGGAAAATTATGAGGCGCAGATTCGCCCCCGAAGTGGCTTGGCTTTTAAGTATGGCATTTCTATCGTTAACAGCCCGGGCACGATTGATGCCGATTACCGCGGTGAAATAAAAGTGCTGCTTGTTAACCTCTCCGACCAGGAGTTTGTAGTGGAAGACGGGGAACGCATTGCCCAAATGGTTGTAGCCAGATATGAACGCGTGGCCTGGCACGAAACAGAAGTACTGACGGAGACTGCGCGGGGTACTGGCGGCTACGGCAGCACCGGAACAAAATAAATATATCCTCTTATATATATCTTACAGGCTGTTTTCCCGTAAGCGAAAACAACTTTATCTATAAAAATATATTCATCAACCGCTGTAATGGCTACGGCTGCGACAGCATCATCCAAAAACAAAATAAAAAACGATGAGAATAATCATACCGATGGCAGGAATGGGCAAGCGTATGCGCCCACACACTTTAACTGTTCCCAAACCACTGATTCCTATTGTAGGCAAACCTATTGTACAGCGCCTGGTAGAGGATATTGCCAAAGTATGCCAGGAGCCGATTGAGGAAGTGGCATTCATCATCGGCCATTTTGGTGAGAAAGTAGAGCAGGACCTGAAGAAAATCGCCGGGTCGGTAGGTGCTAAAGGCAGCATTTATTACCAGGAAGAAGCCTTAGGAACCGCCCATGCCATACTTTGCGCGCAAGACTCGCTGGAGGGCAAGGTTGTCGTAGCTTTTGCTGATACGCTGTTCAAAGCCGATTTCCAGCTCGACACCAATGCAGACGGCACGATCTGGGTGCAGCGCGTAGAAGATCCGCGTCCGTTCGGAGTTATCAAGCTAAACGACAAGAACGAGATCACGGATTTTGTGGAGAAACCGGTAGAGTTTGTCTCAGATCTGGCCATTATCGGCATCTATTATTTCCGCGACGGTGAATACCTGCGCCAGGAACTGCAGTACCTGCTTGATAACAATATCAAAGACAAGGGCGAGTTCCAGCTAACGAATGCGCTGGAGAACATGAAGAACAAAGGCACCACCTTTATACCTGCCGTAATTACCGAGTGGCTGGACTGCGGAAATAAAAACGCGACGGTTTATACTAACCAGCGCTATTTAGAGTATATTAAAGATGAAGACGGCTTGGTAGCTGCCTCTGCAAAACTAGAGAATGCGGTAATCATACCACCTGTCTATATTGGAGAGAACGTACAGATAAACAATTCGGTAGTAGGCCCGCACGTTTCGGTAGGCAACAACACCACAATTGAAAACTCTGTGGTAAGCAACTCGATCATACAGGAAAACACAACGCTCAAAAATGGCAACGTGGCAAACTCAATGCTCGGCAATTTTGTTGTGTTGGAAGGTCGTCCGTCTGATCTCAGCGTCGGCGACTACAACACCATTATCGATTAAGATTACATGATCAGATTCAGAAACATCTTACTTGCCTCCTGCTGTTTGGCTGTGCTGACAGAAGCACCCGCTTTTGCCCAGACATCTAAAAAGAAAGCTAAAGCGGCCCATGAGGCTGTCGCTCCTGTTCTGCAGCAGCCGTCGGAGCGAGATCTGCGGATAAGTGAGGCCCTGTTTTTGGATGGTATGAAATATTATATGCTGGAGGACTACCAACAAGCCCTCCAGCTTTTTCAAAAAGCCTATACGGTTACGCCCAACAATGCTGCCCTTAACTATCAGATTGGGGAAACCTACCTGATGCTGAAGGACCCCAAATCGGCAATGCCATTTGCCCAGGCGGCAGTAGCACAGGATAGCAAGAACGCTTATTATTACCTTGTGCTGGCGCAAGCGTATACAGAGCAAAAACAATATAACGAGGCCGCCCAGGCTTATAACGATCTGATCAGGAACGTACCAGGTTCGGAGGAATACCTCTTCAACCTGGCTGATTTATACTTGTCGCAGTCCCGCTACGACGAAGCCCTGAAAACCTACGACCGTATTGAAAAGCAGTTTGGTCCGTTGGAGCAGTTGCTGGTAAGCCGCCAGCAGATTTACCTGCGCCAGAAGAACACAGACAAGGCGATTGCCGAAGGCGAGAAACTCCTTGCTGCCAACCCCACCGAGATTAGATACTACCTGGCCCAGGCCGAACTATACAACGCTACCCGAAGAACGGATGAGGCGATAGAAACGCTGAGCAAAGCGCTGCACCTGGAGCCTAACAATCCGTTTGCACACCTGATGCTCTCCGACCTGGACCGCCAGAAAGGCAACATGCCCGCCTCGGAGAAAGAGGTACGCATTGCCTTTGCCAGCCCTGAACTGGATATTGATACTAAAGTGCGCATTTTGGTAGATTTTATCCGCCAGCTGCCCAACCCGGAACTGGAAAGCATTTCGCTGGAATTAGCCGACTTGACCATCAAAACGCATCCCGAAGAAGCCAAAGCCTATGCCGTGGCTGGCGACTTGCAAACAATCGTCGGCAAAAAAGAGGAAGCCCGCAACAATTATCTGAAAGCCGTAAAGCTGGACAATTCTCACTTTAAGATCTGGCAGCAGATCGTGCTGCTCGATGCGGAGTTGTCACAATCTGATGCGCTGGTGCAACACTCCGAACAAGCACTGGAGCTGTTCCCGAACCAGGCAGTATTCTGGTTCTATAGCGGCACCGGCCAGCTGATCGAGAAAAATTACGACAAGGCCATTAAGGCGCTGGAGCACGGCAAACTACTTTCCAGCAATGAGCCGGAGCTGGTTACACAGTTTAATATGCAGCTTGGCGACAGCTATAATGCTATAAAAGAGTATAAAAAGTCAAACGAGGCCTATGATGCGGTGCTGGCGCAGGATGCCAACAACGAGCACGTGCTTAACAACTACAGTTACTTCCTGTCGCTCCGCAACGAGGACCTGCCGAAAGCCAAGGAAATGGCTGCTCGCCTGATTGCAAAATTCCCAAACAACCCCACATACCTCGACACCTATGCCTGGGTACTCTACAAAATGGGCGATTATACCGGCGCCCGCAAATACCTGGAGCAGGCAGTGGCGATCTCGGACGAGGCCACCATGGTAGAACATTACGGCGATGTGTTGTTTAAACTGGGGATGCAGGATGAAGCCGTAAGCCAGTGGCAGAAAGCCAAACTGAAAGGCGAAACCTCGGCCTACCTCGACAAAAAAATAAGAGAGAAAAAGCTGTATGAGTAACCGCCTTTTGGCCTGCTTGCTTGCCATACTTCTGCTGGCAGGCTGCAAAAAAGAAGTTGTGCCCACCGCCGCCACTGCTACCACTGAAACCATCGGGCGGGTATCCATTAAAAACCTCGATTTTAATTACTTGACGGCCAAAAGTCAGATCAGCCTGGATGGGAACGGCGAAAAGTTATCGTCGGGCCTGACGCTGCGCATGAAAAAAGACAGTGTGATCTGGATATCAGTGCAGCCGGGACTGGGTATTGAGGCGGCACGCCTGATGCTGACGCAGGACTCCGTATACCTGATGAACCGTCTTAAAAAAGAGTATGTTGCCACTGATTATACTTTTCTGCGCAACAAGTTTCAGGTAGATGTGAGCTTTGATGTACTGCAGGCGCTGCTCTTGGGCAATTACCAAAGCCAGGGCACTGAAAAAGTACTCAATGCAGAAGGGTTGCAGCATGTGCAGCAGATGCGCGAGAATTTACTTTTCGACTATTTTATAGGTCTGCAGAACAGCAAACTGCAACAACTGAACGTGCAGGATAAGCATACCGGCAACACCATTACCGTGAAGTATGATCGGTTTCAGGATTTGGGCAATGTACCCTTCGCTTATGCACTGGCGGCGCAGGTGCTGCAGCAGGGTAAAACCTCTTCCTATACGCTTAATCACAGCAAAGTAACTGTTACAGACGATGTCCTTTCCTTCCCCTTCAGCATTCCGGACAACTATACTCGCCTGGCGATGAATTAAATATCTGAGCCTGTTGGTTCTTCCCTTATAGTTTTGCCATATTTGTACACCACGAGTAGAAGAACCCAATAGTTTGATGAAGGCCCTTTACAGATTTGCCTTCTTCCTGGCGCTACTGTCTTTGCCGCTGGCCACCCTGGCGCAAAAACATAAATCAAAGGCACAATTACAGCGAGAGAAGAAGGAGAACCTTAACCGTATTAAAGAAGCGAATCGCGTTCTGCAGCAGACAAAGGCACAGAAGCAGGCTTCTATTGGACAGCTTAATGCTATCCAGGAGAAGATTACTGTGCAGAAAGGCGTGATTACGAACATCTCTAAAGAGATACACTACATACAATCGGATGTGCAGGAGACGGAGGGCGTGGTGAATGCGCTGCAGAACGACCTGGAGCAACTCAAGAAAGAGTATGCAGCGATGGTCTACGCTGCATCTAAAACGGCCAACAGCTATAACAAGCTCATGTTCCTGTTTGCCTCCGACTCTTTTAACCAGCTCGTGATGCGGCTGCGCTACCTGCAGCAGTATTCCGAAGCCCGCAAAAAGCAGGTAGCACAGATCAACAAAGTCCAAAAGGTGCTTACAGGGCAGCTTGACCTGCTAGAGTCTAAAAAGCAACAGAAACAAAACCTGCTGGGCAAGCAACTGGTGGAGAACAAAAACCTGACAACACTCAAAACACAGCAGGACAGTGTGATCTCCCGCCTCAGTAAACAGGAAGAGAGCCTGAAGCGGGAAGTGGCAGAGCGCCAGCAATCGGTTAAAAAGCTGGACAAACTCATTGCCGACATTGTGCGGGAGGAGATTGCCCGCGCCGCCCGCGAAGCCCGTGCCGCTGGCAAAGCATCCAGTAGTAGCTCCGGCAAAGTAACCTTAACTCCTGAAACAGCACTTATTTCATCTTCTTTTGCCGGTAATAAAGGGCACCTATCCTGGCCGGTAGAGCGGGGCTTTATCTCGCAGGGCTTTGGCCGTCACAACCACCCAGTACTTAAAGGTGTGGTTGTTGAAAACCGCGGCATTGACATCCAAACCACTCAAGGCTCTGCTGCCCGCGCTATATTTGAAGGAAAGGTACTAACCGTAGCCAGCGTTCCGGGCATGAACAACATTGTGATGGTGCAGCATGGTGAATACTTTACGGTGTATGCAAAGCTGAAATCCGTCAGCGTATCACCCGGACAGACTGTTAAGTTAAAAGATGTGATCGGCACTGTTTATACAGACCAGGATGGTACGACAGAACTGCAGTTTCAGATATGGAAAAACAGCACCAATCTTAACCCTTCTACCTGGCTGCTGCAACGGTAGTAAGCAGGTAATAAAAGAGCACTCTATATAGTTCCCAAAATAGGAAGAGCCGGATATTATACCGGCTCTTCCTATTTTGGGAGGTCAGCGAAACAGCTTTGGCGCAGCTCTGAAAAGGGTATGAATGCAATTTGTAAAAGAGAGCTACAACAGGAGGGGCCTAAAATAAAAAAACACCCTACAGTGCAGGGTGCCTTTCCAAGCTATGAAAACAAACTTAATATTTTTAGAGCATTTGCCGTTGGGTTTCCGCTGGCGTCCGCTTCAATTCCTTCTTCTAATATAGCAGCTTACTATTAGATATGCAACTATTGGCAAATTTAAAACATTTTAAAGTAACAAGCAGCATGTTTTGGTTCTTTATTGCTGTTCATTATCAAAATTAAAATTGTTTTAAGACGCGCCGGGTTTCCAACAGGCACTTGTCTTTTAAAAACGATTTCTGTACATTTCTATACTTAAGCAGCAACCAGCGTCTCTGGCCATCTAGGCAGCTTCTATACTTGTATAGCAATCTATGGGCCAAAGATACAAAAAAGCACAAGTAGTTGAGCTGTAGCATAAAAATTTATTGTACCTACACGAAAATGTCCCATAGCGGGAAAAAAGCACTGGCTAATGGGAAATAACCCTGAAATTATTGCCCTTTGCATTCTGCCACAGGCAACAGCACTATAATGTTGTCAGCAAGTATAAGACAGGTATTAGTAGGCTGACAATCTAAGCCGTCGTCTACTTCGTAGGTAGTTGTACCGCATAGCTGTATACTAAACTTATCTGCTGTGTTATGGGTTTATTAAAAATATCCCTTTAATTTTGTATCACATTTAATCATTAAAACTATGGGTATCACCAACATTTTCGCATTTATTGGAGGCTTAGGTGGCACAGAAGTAATGCTTATCCTCTTGGCAATATTGCTGCTGTTTGGCGCTAAGCGTATTCCGGAACTGGCAAAAGGGCTGGGTAAAGGCATCCGCGAGTTTAAAGATGCGACGAAAGACGTTAAAAACGAGTTTGAAGCCGCTGCCAAAGACGATCACCGCGTTAAGTAGTTATAACCAGCTTTTTTACAGCATATGTTATTAGGTACAATCTTACTTTTCCTGGGGGATCTGGGAGGAGGAGAAATGCTTATCATCTTCACTGCGTTCCTTTTACTTTTTGGCGCAGACCGCATACCGGGCATTGCCCGCTCCCTTGGCCGCGGCATACGCGAGTTTAAGGATGCTACCAATGAAATCAAGCACGAACTAGAGCGTTCTGTAAAGGACGACGACAAGACGACGAAAGTTTGAAACAGTATAACGCGCTACATGACATCCGCACAGACCTGACAAATGGACAGGTTACATGCAGACAACTGGTAGAACATTACCTCCGGAACATAAAAGAGAAAGCAAACCTGAATGCTTTTCTGGAAACATTTGATGCAGAAGCGCTCGCCCAGGCAGCAGTAGTTGATCAGAAATTGGCGAGTGGCACTGCCGGCAAGCTGGCAGGTATGGTAATCGGTATAAAAGATGTACTGGCCTACCAGGGGCACCGGCTGCAATCTTCCAGCAATATCCTGAGCGGTTTCAGATCTTTATACACGGCTACGGCGGTGCAGCGCCTGCTGGCAGAAGATGCCATTATTATTGGCCGTCAGAACTGTGACGAGTTTGCCATGGGTGCTTCAAACGAGACTTCAGCCTTTGGCCCTGTGCTGAATGCTGATGACAACAGCCGTGTACCAGGTGGTTCTTCGGGCGGCTCTGCCGTAGCCGTACAGGCAGACCTGTGCCTGGCCTCCATCGGCTCCGATACTGGCGGCTCTGTGCGTCAGCCGGCCTCTTTTTGTGGCGTTGTAGGTATGAAACCTACCTATTCGCGCATCTCGCGCTACGGCCTTATTGCCTATGCTTCTTCGTTCGACCAGATCGGCATTATTTCTAAAAATGTGCCTGATGCAGCCCTACTGCTGGAGGTAATGGCCGGACCAGATGCTTATGACAGCACTGTAAGCCACCGGGAAGTACCTGCCTATAGCCAGTTGCTCGCCACTGAGAAGCAGTATAAAGTAGGTTACATCCGCGATTGCTTTGAAAGCGAAGGGCTGGATGCCGAAATTAAGAACAGCATACTAGGTGTAAAGGATATGCTGCGCGACGCTGGTCATACCGTGGAAGCAGTAGATTTCCCATACCTGGACTACATTGTGCCCACATACTACATCCTGACCACAGCAGAAGCCAGCTCAAACCTGGGCCGCTACGATGGGGTACGCTATGGCTTCCGTAGCGAAAATGCGACAGACCTGTCGTCTATGTATAAACTGACACGGTCAGAAGGCTTTGGCCACGAAGTACAGCGGCGCATTATGCTGGGTACTTTTGTGCTCAGCGCCGACTATTATGATGCGTATTATACCAAAGCGCAAAAAGTACGCCGCCTGATAAAGGAGAAGACGGACGAGTTGCTTCAGGCTTATGATTTCCTTATCTTGCCTACAGCTCCTACTACTGCTTTTAAGATAGGAGAAAACACAACGAACCCGGTGGCCATGTACTTGGCCGATATCTTTACTGTTCAGGCCTCGCTTGCAGGCGTCCCGGCTATTTCCATTCCGGTAGGACGCGATGCTAACGGCCTTTCCATAGGGTTGCAACTGCTGACCCGCTCATTCGAGGAGCCGCAACTGCTTGCTTTCTCGAATTATATCCTGGATAAGATCACCGTTGAAGCATAGACGTTTGCCATGACCTATACGAAACTCTTTACAGTGCTTACGGCTATAGTTGCAAGCATCTGGGCGCTGAATGCCCAGGCTGCAAACTATAGCCGTTTGCTTGATAAGTCGTTAGCAGAAGACTCTCTCAAACCAAGAATAGATACTACCCAACTGTCGCCAGAAGAGCTGGCGCTGCTGGTAGAGTATATTCCCAATGAGCCTAACGAGGTAATCGCTGATCGTCTGGGGTGCATTGAAGCAGATATTCCCCTGACTTTCAACAACTATGTAAGGAGCTACATCGACTACTTCACCATTCGCAACCGCAAGTATATGCGCACCATGATTACGCGCGAGAATGTATACTTTCCGTTGTTTGAGAAGTACCTCAAGAAGTATAACATGCCGCAGGATCTCAAGTACCTCTCAATTGTAGAGTCGGCACTTAACCCAAAAGCGGTATCGCATGTAGGCGCGGTAGGCTTGTGGCAGTTTATGCCCGGCACTGGTAGTGATTATGGCCTGCATCAGAACCAGTATGTAGACGAGCGCATGGACCCGGAGAAAGCCACTGAGGCCGCCCTTAAGTTCCTCCGCCGCCTTTACAACATGTATGACGACTGGGAACTGGCTATGGCTGCCTACAACTGTGGCCCGGGCAACGTAAACCGTGCTATCCGCAAAGCTGGAGGCGGCAAGAAAACATTCTGGGAGATCTTCCCATACCTACCCCAGGAAACCCGCGGCTATATTCCGTCTATGACGGCCATTATCTATGGTATGAAGTATGCGCCGGAGCACAATATCTTCTCCGATTCTATTCTGTACGCCACGGAAGTAGATACCATGCGCATCAACCAGGCCGTAGACCTGGAAAAGCTGGCTGTAGAGCTGCACATGGAACCTGGGGAACTGCTGGCACTTAACCCGGCAATCAAAAAAACGGTGCTGCCTGAGCGTATGCGCAACTATACGTTACGTATTCCGGCCCAGCGAACGGCTTTACTCGACAAAGACCGCAGCTGCATCTTGCTGGCTGCTTCTCCGTCTGCTACTGCTCCGGCTCAGGAAGATATAGTGGAAAAAGCGCCCGTAATGCTGGCTGCCGCTGAACCGAAAAAGCAAGCAGTACCTAAGACAGCACCGGCTTCTACTCCGGCCCCTGCAGCTGATGCACCAGCATTAGCCACTACCGAGGAGAAAGTATACGTCATACAGAAAGGAGATAACCTTGTCCAGATTGCCAGCAAGTATAATGTAACGGTAGCACAGCTTAAAGAATGGAATAACCTGAAGAGTAACAGCATTCAGCCAAGCCAGAAACTGGTGATACAGCAGGCGACTGCCACTACCGGCACCGTGTTACTCGCCAGCAATACAGAAAAAGCTGAAACTGCGGCAAGGACAGCCAGCAACCAGAAGATTACAGTAGAACGGCCAAAGAAAGAGCGCTTTATCTACCACGTACAGCCCGGCGATACCCTCTGGAATATTTCACAGAAGTATGAAGGCATTTCGGTCGAGCAGATCAAAAAACTCAACAGGCTTAAGTCAAATGAAATAAAGCCGGGTCAGAAACTTATTATAAGCTAGAAGTATAAAAGTAATACCTTCAGAAAGCACCTCCTTTACGGGGTGCTTTTTTTATGCACGCCGATTTTATACTTCATTCTTTCACTGTTCCACTTAAAAAATCATACTTTCTGCTACAATTCCCTCTTACGCTGCTTATCTTTGAGGTCCGGTTTTAAGGGTAAGGAAAAACTTTATAAAATTGGTAGTTAGCCAGATAACAGATAAGCAGTAAGCTATTAGGTAAACCGGAAAAAGCATCATACAAACAACGCATTATGATTAAAGTAAACAAGCAGGACGCTCTGAACTACCACATGGATGGCCGGCCAGGAAAAATTGAGGTAATCCCAACCAAAATGGTCAGCACACAACACGATCTGGCATTGGCTTACTCGCCGGGCGTGGCAGAACCATGTAAAGAAATAGCAGCCGACAAAGACAATGTTTACAAGTATACAGCAAAAGGAAACCTGGTAGGCGTTATTTCCAACGGCACCGCCGTGCTGGGATTGGGCAACATTGGCCCGGAGGCTTCCAAACCTGTAATGGAAGGTAAAGGAGTATTATTCAAGAAGTTTGCCGGCATCGATGTCTTTGATATCGAGATTGATTGTACTGATCCGGAGGAGTTCATCCGCATTGTAAAATCGCTGGAGCCAACGTTTGGTGGCATCAACCTGGAGGATATTAAAGCGCCGGAGAGTTTTAAAATTGAGATGGCGCTCAAAGATCAGATGAACATCCCGCTGATGCACGACGACCAGCATGGTACGGCCATCATCTCGTCGGCAGCACTTTTAAATGCACTGGAGCTAACCGGCAGAACAATCGATGAGGTAAAACTGGTGATAAATGGCGCCGGCGCAGCAGCCATTGCCTGCACCAAACTCTACGTTTCGCTGGGGGCCAAGCTCGATAATATCGTAATGTTCGACAAGGACGGCATCATCCGTCCGGAGCGCAACGATCTGGATATCTACCGGGCACAGTTTGTAACCACCCGCAACATTACAACGCTGGCCGAAGCGATGGAAGGTGCCGACGTATTTATTGGCCTGTCAGCTGCCAATGTGCTGGCACCGGAACTGGTAAAGCGTATGGCACCCGACCCGATCATATTTGCCCTCGCTAATCCTGACCCCGAAATAGCCTACGAAGTGGCGATGGCCACGCGCGAAGACCTGATCATGGCAACTGGGCGCTCCGATCATCCTAACCAGGTAAATAATGTACTAGGGTTCCCATACATTTTCAGGGGAGCCCTGGATGTACGGGCCACCGAGATCAACGAGGCGATGAAACTGGCTGCGGTGCATGCACTCGCCAAACTGGCAAAAGACCCTGTGCCCGACCTGGTGCTGAAAGCCTACGGCGATAACACGATCAACTTCGGCCGCTTTTATCTTATACCCAAGCCTCTGGACCCCCGCCTCATTACTACCGTGTCGCCAGCAGTGGCAAAAGCAGCGATGGAGAGTGGTGTCGCCCGCCGACCTATCACGGATTGGGAAGCTTACGAGCAGGAGTTGCAGGAGCGTATCGGCATTGACCAGAAGTTGATGACGCGCATCACAAATCAGGCGAAAAAACAGCCGAAAACCGTGGTGTTTGCCGAGGCAGACAACTTCAAGATACTGAAAGCAGCACAAATAGTAAATGAACAGCACATTGCACGGCCTATACTACTGGGTAACCGTGCCCGTATTGCGGCTATCATTGAGGAGAATCACCTGGACCTGGAAGGCGTCACCATACTTGATACGTTTGAGGAAGAAGCCAAACGGGAGGAGTTTGCCCAGATGCTGTATACCCGCCGCCGCCGCAAAGGCCTGACGCTATTTGATGCGCGCCGCCTGATGCGCGACCGCAACTACTACGGAAGTATGATGGTAGAAACTGGTGCCGCCGATGCGCTGATCTCCGGTCTTACCCGCGACTACTCCAAAACCATACTTCCGGCCCTGCAGGTAATCGGCGTAGAAGAAGGTATCAACAAAGTAGCCGGCATGTACATCATCCTCAACAAAAAAGAGCCATACTTTTTTGCCGACACTACTGTAAACGTGAACCCAACAGCAGACGAATTAGTTGACATCATTGGCCTGACTGCCCGCACCGTCAAGTTTTTTGATACCGAGCCCCGCGTGGCGATGTTGTCATACTCAAACTTTGGCTCCGTGCGGGGAGATATTCCGGACAAGGCTGCTGAAGCGGTGAGAAAAGCAAAGGAGCGTTACCCCAATTTACTTATTGATGGCGAGATGCAGGCTAACACGGCACTGAACCGTGACCTGCTGCGCGAGAACTATCCGTTTAGTGAATTAGCAGAGAAGGGAGCGAACACCCTGATCTTCCCGGCGCTGACCTCCGGCAACATTTCCTACAAGATCCTGCAGGAAATTGGCGGCGCTGAAACTATCGGGCCGGTGCTGATGGGTATGCGCAAACCCGTGCATATTCTGCAACTGGGCAGCTCTATCCGCGATATTGTAAACATGGTGACCATTGCTGTCGTAGACGCACAGAATTATAACAACCAGCATATATAGATGATAGCTTATATAGACGGCAAGCTCACGTATAAAGATCCGACCTATGTTATTCTGGATGTGCAGGGCATCGGTTACCAGGTCAAAATATCGTTGAGCACTTATTCCTCGCTGCCAGCTGGTGAGCGTTGTAAGTTGCACACGTACCTTCACATCAAGGAAGATGCGCACACGCTCTATGGCTTTACAACAGCTGCGGAGAAGGACGCTTTCCTGCATCTGATCTCTATTTCAGGCGTGGGTCCTAATACCGGACTGATGATTCTCTCCTCGTTATCAGTGGAGGAAGTGCAGCACGCTATTGCCCGCGAGGACGTGCGCACCATACAGCAGGTAAAAGGCATCGGCGCAAAAACGGCCCAACGTATTATCCTGGAGCTGAAAGACAAGATGAAGAAAGAGGTGCTGACGGCAGATGCCACGGCGGCAGCACCAGTAGCACACAATACAGTACGAACCGAAGCGTTATCAGCTCTAGTAACCTTGGGTTTTGCTAAGAACGTAGCGGAAAAAACGCTCGACAGCATTATCAAACGCGAAGGCCGCACTCTGAGCGTAGAGGAGTTGATAAAATTTGCGTTGAAATCTTCTTAACAGTAGCCATTTGATCTGGAAAGGTAAAAAAAACAGCCTGCTACTTGCTATGGTTGCAGCTATTTCTATGCTAGCTTGGCTATCGCAGGCAGAAGGCATGCGCGCGCCAGGCAGGTTCAAATTCGTTATTCCTGCTAAGCTGCTTCTCCAGGATACCACCAAGGTAGACTCGAGCAAGCTACAGCCTTATATTCCAAGCCGGCGGCCTACCTTTGTGCCATCCGACCGGCGTGGCAACCCCTTCAGTATTCACCCCAGTACCTCTCCCCTGCTCCTGGGGCAACCCAGCAACCTGAAGCTGAACGTGGAGCTGGATGATAGCCTGCAGCAGTATAACATTACCGAAACCCTGGGAGATGTAAATTACCGCACCCCGTCGTCTATGACGTTGCAGGAGTATTCGGAATGGCAGCAAAAAGAAGCCATCCGGAGCTACTGGCGCGAGAAATCGGCAGGGCTGGATGGTGAAAGTGTGGTGAGCAGTAACCGCCTGGTACCTAAGATCTACATCAGCCCGGTATTCGACCGAATTTTTGGAGGCAACTTTGTGGATATTCAACCGAATGGCAACGTGTCGCTGAAGTTTGGTGCCCGCTTTAACCGCAACGAGAACCCTACTATCCCGCTTCGGCAGCAACGCACCGGCGACTTTGAGTTTGACCAGAACATCTCCCTAAATCTGGTTGGCAAGATCGGTGAGAAGATGAAGCTCAATTTTAACTGGGATAACAACGCCAACTTCGACTTTGAGAACAACATGAAGCTGGATTATACCGGCTACGACGAGGAGATTGTCCGCAAGGTAGAAGCTGGTAACGTGAGTCTGCCGCTCAACAACTCCCTGATCACAGGTGCCCAGAACCTGTTTGGTATAAAGGCGCAGCTGCAATTCGGCCGTTTAGCTGTTACGACGGTTGCATCTAGTGTGCGTGGCAGCGCCGATGAAGTGGTAGTGCAGAACGGTGCCCAGAACAAACCCTTTGAGCTACGGGTAGATAACTATGACAAGGACCGCCACTTCTACCTGTCGCAGTTCTTTAGGGGGCGCTATGATAATGCGCTCAAGAACCTGCCCCTGGTAAACTCCGGCATAGTGATCCGTCGCCTGGAGCTGTATGTGACCAACAGCAACCGCGCTACGGAGAACCTGCGCAACATGGTGGCTTACATGGACCTGGGGGAGGCCGACCCGTACCGCGACAAGTACCAGACAAAGCCGGCTACAGCACCCGCCAGCAATGATGCTAACGCCCTCTATAGTATACTGACCAATCCGACGGCCCGTAACAACACCCAGGTAGATGAATACCTGCGCGGTCAGGGCCTGCAGAAAGGCATTGACTTCGAGCACGTACGTGCACGCCGCATGGACCCGAACGAGTATAAGTTTAACCCACAGCTCGGCTACATCTCCTTGAACACAACCCTGCTGCCAGACCAAGTACTGGGCGTAGCGTTTGAGTATACCTATAATGGCAAAACCTACCAGGTAGGGGAATTGATGGAGGATTATCAGAACCTGCAGGACGAGCAGGTGATTCAGATGAAGTTGCTGCGGGCTACCAACCCGTCGCTGGATTACCCCACCTGGGACCTGATGATGAAAAACGTGTATAGCCTGGATGCTACCCAGGTGAACCGTGAGGATTTTCAGCTGAAGATCGTTTACAAAGACGACGAAACAGGTGTTGATATCACCAGCTTAAAAGAGCCGAGCCCTATCCAGAACGTGCCGCTGGTGGAGGTGATGAACCTCGACAACGTAAACACAAACAACGACAAGCCCAGCGATGGCAACTTCGACTACCTGCCGGGTATTACAATAGATAATGAAACAGGCCGTATTTACTTCCCCGAAGTAGAACCGTTCGGCAGTTACCTGGCTGCGAAGCTGGAGGGCCGCCCCGAGCTGATCGACCGTTACGTTTTTCAGGAGCTCTATGACCAGACGCAGACCGACGCGCAGCAGAACAACGTAAAAGCCAAGTTCTACCTGCAGGGCCGTTTTCAATCTACTTCTACCGACGAAATTGTGCTGCCGGGCTTCCGCGTGGCGGAGGGCTCTGTGGCCGTATACTCTGGTGGCACACGCCTGGTAGAAGGCACTGACTACCAGGTTTTCTATGATCTGGGCCGCATCAAAATTCTGAATCCCAGCTACATCAGGTCAGCCAGCGATTTACGGGTGACTTATGAAAAAGCGGACTTGCTGAACATACAACCCCGCACCATGCTGGGTGCCCGCTTCGACTACCACCTGAGTGACGACGTGAACATTGGTGCAACCGTGCTACATTTAAGTGAGCAGGCTTACATCAACCGCGTAAGTATAGGCGACGAACCTACCAACAACACGATCTACGGCTTTGATGTAAACCTGCAGAAGCAGTCGCGCTTCCTGACGAAGCTGACAGATGCCATTCCGCTGATCAATACCAAAGCGCCTTCCACCGTTACGTTTAGCGGCGAGTTTGCGCAGCTGGTTCCTTCTAAAACCAAATCGCCGGCCAACGAAGACGGCACCTCATACATAGATGACTTTGAAGGAGCCGAGACCCCCTACAGCCTGGGCGGCTTTAACAACTCCAGCTGGCGCCTGGCAGCCACACCGGAGCCACTGATACCCGGCGCCGGCCTGGCTTATTCGTACAACCGCGCCAAACTGGCCTGGTATACCATCGACCAGATCTTTTACCGCGACGCGGACGGGCTGAAGCCGTCCAACATCACGAAGGAGGAACTAAATAACCATTATATCCGCGGCATCAACCGCAAAGAAGTATTTCCGGGCCGCGACCCGGAGATAACCAACACCTACGAGTATACGTTTGACCTGGCCTACTATCCACGTGAGCGTGGGCAATACAACTATAACCCAAACCTGACACAGGAGGGCTTGCTGGCTGGAGATCCGCACAAAAATTATGGTGGTATCAGCCGCGAGATCGGATTTGATACTGACTTTGATAACGCCAACATCGAGTACATTGAATTCTGGTTGATGGACCCGTTTATCAAAGGTCCAAATGGCCGGAAGGATGCGCAAGGCAACCCGGTTCAGAACGACGAAGGCGGGGAGCTTGTCTTTAATTTGGGAAGCGTGTCTGAAGATATCCTGCACGACAACTACTATGAGTTTGAGAATGGCCTGCCAACTTCCGGCGCTAACCTGCAGAATGTAGATGAAACGATCTGGGGCCGCGTAAGTACGGAGCAGTTCCTAACTGATGCCTTTACTGGTGTTGCGGGCGGTCGCCAGTTCCAGGATATTGGTCTGGATGGCTTGAATGATGCAGACGAAGCTAATTTCTTCAGGGGCAGTTTCCTGAACCTGATCCCGGGCACGATACCGCAGACAGTGCTCAACGACCCATCAGCTGACGACTTCCGCCACCCGCTGGACGAATACTATGATCAGCAGAAAGCGGGTGTGCTGGCTCGCTACAAAATGTATAATGGCATGGAGAACAACTCCCCTGAAAACAGCCGTTACTCTAATTATGCTTTCCCCGACAAAGAAGACCTAAACAAAGATAACGTTATCAGCGATCTGGAGCAGTATTACGAGTATAAGATCAACCTGAAACCAAGCCAGCTGAACGTAGGGCAAAACTTTATTGTAGATGCTGTAGGTCAGAAAATAAACGGCGACAGCGTGACCTGGTACCAGTTCCGAGTGCCGGTGCGCCAGCCAACAGGAAGCGTGGGTAACATTAGCGGCTTCAAGTCTATTCGCTTTATGCGCATGTACCTGACGCAGTTTGCCGACCCAGTGGTGCTGCGCTTCTCGCAGTTCCAGTTTGTAGCTAACCAGTGGCGCCAATACCAGCAGCCTATTACGGACGGCAACCCGTGCCTGACCTGTACGGACGATGCAAAGACCTTCACGATCTCAACCGTAAACTTTGAAGAAAACGGGCAATCGACGGATGCGACTACACCGTATGTGCTCCCTCCCGGCATCGAGCGCTTGCGCGACTATGCCTCTACTACCAATCGCCGGCAGAATGAGCAGTCGCTGCAGCTCTGCGTGGAAGATCTGAAGGACTCCTTCTCCAAAGCAGTGTACAAAAACATCTCGCTGGACATGCTTACCTATAAGCACCTGAAGATGTTCCTGCATGCCGAAACCCAGGACCTGAACACCAACGATGATGAGGTGGAAGCCTTTATCCGCATCGGCACAGACTATACTCAGAACTACTATGAGTATGTGGTTCCGTTGAAAATGACGCCGCGTAATAGTTTAGATCAGCGGGCTGTCTGGCCACTGCAGAACGAAGTGGATGTCGCTTTAGATGAGTTTGTGAATGCCAAAGTAATGCGTAACAATACTGCTGGCGGTTGGGACAGGAACAAGCCCTTTGAAGTAACTGTGAACGGCAGGACCATTCGTGTTGTAGGTAACCCTGACTTTAGTGAGGTGCAGGGGGTGATGATTGGCATACGCAACCCGCACAGAGTTAATGATGATGGACGCGCCCACTCGGTATGCATATGGGCGGACGAATTACGTGTAACTGATTTCAAGAACCAGTCGGGCTGGGCAGCCAATGCCCGGCTTAACACCAAACTGGCTGACTTTGCCAACATTACGGCTACCGGCGCTTATACTACTGTAGGCTTTGGTGGGCTGCAGCAGAAGATTGCGCAGCGCTCCCGCGAGAACACAGCGCTTTTTGATGTGAATGCGAACATAGTAGCCGATAAGTTTCTACCGGAGAAATCAGGCATTAAGATCCCGTTATCGGTACAGTACAGCACCCTGAACAGCGAACCACAGTATGATCCACTTGACCAGGACGTGCCGTTGGAGCAATCGCTTGAAAAGTTCGGAGAAGACGAGGAAGCGCGGGCGGCTTATAAAAAGCAGGTGGTGACGCGCGAAATCCGTAAGAGCTTTAGCTTACTGAATGTGCACAAGGAGCGCACCGACCCTGACGACAAGATTAAGCCGTACGACATTGAGAACCTCTCGCTGTCTTACTCTTATGCCGAGCGCCTGTTCACCAACATTGAGACAAACCGGGATTATACCAAAACGTATACCGGCGCCCTGGCCTATACTTACGATAATACGCCAAGGAACTATACGCCTTTTGCCGAAGTTAAAGTTCTGAACTCTCCGTACCTGCGCCTGATCAAGGACCTGAACTTTACACCGCTTCCAAGCCGCTTCGCTTTCCGGGCCGACCTGGACCGCCGCTACAACGAAACCTTCCTGCAGCGCCGCGATTCGGAGACAGGGCTGATCACGACACGGGGCATCAACCCGACGTTTCAGAAGTACTTTTACTTTAACCGCCTCTATGATCTGAAGTGGGACCTGAGTAAAAGTCTTTCGCTGGACTACACGGCTACAAACAGAGCCATTGTTGATGAGCCCGACGCCCGCATTAACCGAGACATTGACTCACTCAGCTACAAGAACAAGGTTATTTGGGAAAACCTGAAGAACGGCGGCCGCAATACCAACTTTAACCAGGTGATAGCCCTGAACTATAAGCTGCCGCTGGATAAGTTTCCGCTGACCGATTGGATTGGTGCGGAAGCCCGCTATGCTGCAACCTACATCTGGACAGCCGGTTCCACAGCCCTAAACCAGGATACGACCTTCCAATTGGGCAACACGGCCGAGAACAGTACGGAGTTTACTGTAAACGGCAAATTTGACTTGGTGAAACTCTACAACAAAGTAAAGTTTCTGAAGAGTGTGAACACTCCGCAGCCAGCAGCCAGGCCGATTGCTGCGCCTGACGATACTACTGCCGCCAAACCAAAGGCCGATTTAAAAGTACTGAAGTCGCTGGCACGGTTGCTGATGATGACGCGCTCTGTTAACTTCACCTTCCTTCAGAACCAGGGCAGCCTGATGCCGGGCTATCTGCCTACCACCACCATGTTCGGGTTGGATAGTGAGTTTGATGCGCCGGGTGTGCCGTTTATACTTGGCAAGCAGTATGCGCTAAGCGAGCTTTACGAGCGGGCGTACACCAATGGCTGGTACACTGATAGCAGCCAGTACCTGAACACGCCTTTCAGCGGCATTTTAACCACCGATTTCAAAGCACAGGCGAACCTGGAGCCGTTCCGCACATTTAACGTGCAACTGGATGTGCGCCGGAACCTAACAAAGATACAGGAGGTGTTTTACCGCAAAGAGTATGATGATTTTGGCCATGTAGGCGAGACCGATCAGCGCCAGAACCCTTTCAATTCAGGTGCCTTTAGTACCTCTTTCCTGGCGCTGGGTACCTTATTTGAATCTACCAGCAGCGGCATCTCCGGTGCCTTTGATAACTTCATCTCCAACCGCCATGTGGTGCGCGAACGCCTGCTGGCCGCTAATCCGGCCGCAGCTGACTCCGGGTATACTCTCAACTCGCAGGAGGTGCTGATCAAGTCCTTTGTGTATGCCTACCAAGGCCGAGACATCAACGGGTATAAAGCAAAAGTAGAGAGCCCCTTCAAGCGCCTGCCGATCCCGAACTGGCGCATTGACTATAACGGGCTCTCGCAGTTGCCGTTCTTCCAGCAATGGTTCAGCCAGATCAACCTGACACATGCTTACAGCGCCAGCTATAACATCTCCAGCTTTACTACTTCGCTGGCGTATAACCAGGAGCCGGTCGGCTTTCCGAACCAGCTGAACGAGTTTGGCAGGATTGAGCCATACTATGTAGTCAGCCAGTTAACGGTGGCCGAACGGCTGGCCCCGCTGATCGGTATTGACTTCCGTACTAAGTCTAACCTTACCGGTCGGCTTGAGTATAAAGTGGAGCGTAACTTGTCGCTAAACCTGACCAATGCGCAGGTCACCGAAACTCATGTAAAAGACTATGTAGTGGGCCTGGGCTATACGACCACCCGCTTCCGTATTCCATTCAAGATCGGCGGAGAACGTAAAACACTGGAGAATGAGCTGACCATGCGCCTGGACTTATCCGTGCGGGACAACCAGACGGTGCAGCGCGCTATTACCCGCGATGACAGCGGGCAGGAGCGCAGCCAAAACCAGATCACGAACGGTGCACGCCAGTTGCAGCTGCGGCCGACTATTGATTATGTGCTGAGCCAGCGCCTGAACCTGCAGTTCTATGTGTTACGCACGGTATCCGATCCGAAAATCTCCACTTCCTTCCGAAACAGTGTGACAGAAGGCGGTGTGCAGTTACGGGTTAGTTTGCAATAAAATTTTGGCATTGCGAAAAAGGCCGTATTTTTGAAGCAATATTAAACAGACAGACGAAATGAATTTACCAGAGAACTTAAAGTATACCAAAGACCACGAGTGGGTGCGTATTGAAGGAGATGTAGCTTTTGTTGGCATCACAGATTTTGCGCAAAGCGAGCTGGGCGATATAGTGTATGTAGACATCGATACAGTAGATAAGCAGGTAAGCCAGAATGACGTGTTTGGTACTGTAGAAGCTGTAAAAACGGTTTCTGACCTTTTCAGCCCGTTAACCGGCACCGTGCTGGAGGTAAACGACAAACTGGAGAACAGCCCGGAACTTGTAAACTCCGACCCCTACGGCGATGGCTGGATCATACGCCTGTCTGTTGCTGATGCCGCAGAAATAGAGGGTCTGCTGACGGCAGAAGGCTACCGCGAAGTAACAGGCCAGTAAAGCTGCTATAATAGGTTTTGATTTTACGCTATAACCTATTTACCATACTTTGGGCAGCAATGATCCTGTTACTGACATTGCTGCCCTCCTCTTCTATGCCCCCTGTCTCCATCTGGGAGCTCTTTTCGTTTGATTCTTTTGCCCACGCTTTTCTTTTTGCAGTGCTCACCTTTCTGATGATCGTGGGGCTCAAGAAGCAGTACACCTTCCTGAAGCTGCGCCACTACGCTATCCGCGCTTCGCTCCTCACAAGCGCCCAGTTTGGCATTGCCATCGAGCTGATGCAGTACTTCCTTATTCCTGGCCGCCACGGCGACATTATTGATGTACTGGCTGATGCGATCGGCTGTTTGGCAGGCATCATACTATTCAAGTGGGTGTATGTCTGGTAATCCATGAAGTATACAGGACATTTATACTTAATGAGAATAAAGCCCCGGCTGCTTATCTTTAGTTAATGAAGCGCTTTTATACAATTTTGCTCTGTCTGCTGCTCAGCAGTAGTGTAGCCCGGGCGCAGGACATGGCGCGCGTACGGCAAACCATTGATACCCTTACCTCCGCTTACATGCATGGCCGTGGCTACATACTAGCCGGCGACACGAAAGCGGCCAACTACATTGGTGAGCGGTTTGCCGAAGCAGGACTGCAGCCCTTGCCCGGGCAAGACAGCTTCTTTCAGCGGTTCACTATGCCTGTCAACCGTATCACCAAAACACCGCTGCTGAAGGTAGGCAAGCAGGTGTTAGTGCCAGGGCAGGAGTTTGTCGTGCAAGCTGCTTCTCCTCCTGGTGCCGGCAAAGCCAGGGTGCTACCACTTGACACACTTATTTTTTCCGATGCCGCGGCAGCACAAGAATTTTTCTCCCGGGATCTGCGCAAGTATGCGCTGGTATACCATCAGCAAGATGTAAAGCGGCTACGTCACCTGCCGGAGCAGTACCAGCAGCAACTACAGCAGGCGCAGGTATTCGTGGTACTGCAGAAGACCTTGCTCACTACGGTCGCGCAGCAGCAAAGCAGCGTGCCGGTGCTGGAAGTGCTGGAGCAGCAATGGCCCGCCAACGTGAAGAATATCACCTATAGCATTGTTGCCGAACTGGTGCCCGCCTACCAGACCCAGAATGTGATCGGCCTGGTGAAAGGAAGTATAGCACCCGATTCTTTCCTCGTTTTCACGGCTCATTACGACCACTTGGGCGGCCAGGGCGAAGGCGTATACTTCCCCGGCGCAAACGATAACGCGAGCGGCACGGCCATGCTGTTGGAACTGGCTGCCTACTACACCCAGCCGGCGCATCAGCCAAAGTATAGTATGGTGTTTATGGCTTTTGCGGCCGAAGAAGCAGGATTAGTTGGTTCCAGTTATTATGTGCAGCACCCGCTCTTTCCGCTCGGCAGCATCAAGTTTCTGGTCAATATGGATTTGCTGGGCACCGGCAGCGAAGGCCTGATGGCTGTGAACGGCAAAGTATACGAACCGCAGTTTCAACGGCTGCAACAGCTCAACGCGCAGCACCACTACCTGCCACAGATCAAAGCACGTGGCAAAGCTGCCAACTCCGACCACTACCATTTTTCCGAAGCAGGTGTGCCGGCTTTTTTCTTTTATACCTTAGGTGGCACCGCGGCTTACCACAATGTGCAGGATTATGCCAGTCAGCTGCCTCTCACCAAATTTCCGGAAGTATTTCAGCTGCTCACAGATTTTGCCGCAGCACTACAGGAGTAGGTTGTTTATACTTTCTAATGCTCCCATGTTTAGTTGACCTCTCAGTATGCGTAGCTCTTGCGAGAAACTTTAGCTGATTTTATAGCTGCTGGTGCCATGTGGTAATTGCAGGCAAAGACAAAGCGGATGCTTGCGCCAAAGAAGCCTTTGGTCTTCTCGCTAGTGCGAGCTTGTAGCTCGTACTTTCTTGTTTTATAGCTTCTGCTGGTACGAGCTACAAGCTCGCACCAGCAGAAGCCAGAAGAGAAGCCTTTAACATCATAGTACCGTCTGATGGCACTGCGAGTCTTTGGCCATCTATAAATAAAAGCGCCAGCTACCGATAGATCCGGCAGCTGGCGCTTTGCTATACTTGCTAAGTATAAACTACAGGATATTGTTGATCTGCTCTTTGATCTTCTCCAATTCCTCTTTCATATCAACCACGTGGTGCTGAATGGTGGCATCGTTGGCTTTGGAGCCGATGGTGTTGATTTCGCGGCCGATCTCCTGCGCAATAAAGCCCAGTTTTTTGCCGGTAGGCTCCGGCAGGTATACGGTTTCGGTAAAGTAGTGCAGGTGGTTAACCAGGCGCACTTTCTCCTCGGCAATATCCAGCTTCTCCATATAGTACACCATCTCCTGTTCAAAACGGTTCTTATCGAAGTGCTCTGAAACAGCCAGCTCCAGCATATGCCCTTTGATGCGCTGCCGGATATGCTCCATACGGCTGGGATCATACTTGTCTACCTCAGCCAGCAAAATGCGAATCTTATCAATGTAAGACATGATCTCGGCTGTCAGTGCTTTGCCTTCATCTTCGCGGAATGTCTGAATATTTTCCAGTGCTTCCTGCAACAGGGGCTGCACATTGTCCCATTCCGCTCCGGTGGTTTCATCTTCCGGCAGATCCTGCTGTAACACGTCTGGCATGTGCAGGGCTAGCCGAAAAAGGTCTGTTTTAGAGCCACCTACCCCATCTGCAGCGTTGCTCAGTTCACTATAATAGGCCTGTAATAGTTCTTTATTGATGGTGCTCTTGGCTTTCTGTGCTTTGTTTTTAGTATAATCAATGCAAACGCTCACTTTGCCGCGTACCAGCGCCTTGGTGATAAGGTTTCGTACTTCATACTCCCGCTCCGCCAGAAAACGCGGAAGCCGCACGCTCAGGTCCATGCCCTTCGAATTTAATGAACGGATCTCTACGGAAATAGAATATTGATCGGCATCGAGGCGGGCACTGCCAAAGCCTGTCATGGACTGCAACATATCTCTTTATAAAATTATACTTTGGCAAAGTAAGTATAATTATTCATTTTTGTACAGCCACTGCCATGAAAGGTGCCAAAAGCCTGCGTTTGTGTTAGGTGGTGCCGCTGTTTTTTACGTAAATTGCGCTATGAAATTTGGTGTAGTCGTTTTTCCGGGGTCCAACTGCGACCAAGACCTGGTAGATGCTGTAAGCATAGGCATGCAGCAACAAGTTGTAAAGCTGTGGCATAAGTCCCACGACCTGCAGGGTTGTGATTTTATACTACTGCCCGGCGGTTTTTCGTATGGAGATTACCTGCGCTCCGGTGCCATTGCCCGTTTTTCTCCTATCATGCAGGAGGTGGTGCAGCACGCAAACCGTGGCGGTTATGTAATGGGCATTTGCAACGGCTTCCAGATTCTGACAGAAGCTGGGCTGCTGCCTGGTGCCTTGCTGCGCAACGTGAACCAGAAGTTTATCTGCGACAATGTATACATCCGGCCTGCTACGACTAACCTGCTGCCTACGCGCCTGCTGGATATGAGCAAAGCCTACAAAATACCGGTGGCACATGGCGAAGGCCGTTACCACGCCGACACCGATACGCTGAAGCAGCTGCATGACAACGACCAAATCATGTTTAAGTATAGCAGCAACGCCGCCGAAATCCATGATATTTACAACGTAAACGGCAGCTTGCTGAACATTGCCGGTGTCAGCAACGCCGAAAAGAACGTATTTGGCATGATGCCGCACCCCGAGCGTGCCGTAGACCCGGAACTAGGTAACACAGACGGCCGCGCTATTTTTGAATCCATCCTGGAACTGGTGAGTGCTTAACTAAGACCAAGCTATTCATTTTATAAAATATTAGAAAAGCCCCGCTTATAGGTATAGGCGGGGCTTTTCTTTGCAGCACCGGCAGTGCAGCCCAGCTAAGGAATAGGCTGTCAGTTTGATGCAATGTATAAAAGCCGTACTTTTGCACCTTCTATGAGAAAAGCGACCTTCTTTCTTACCGTTACTCCACCGTGACGCTTGCACTTTCCGGCCTCTCTGGCCTGGTCTGAGTTTCATATTCCCAATAGTATTTTATCGTATTCACTTTGGTGCGCTTAGGCGGGTTTATACTTGCCTCTAGCGCTCCTATACTTCATATTGTATGTTTTATAGTCCGATCAACTTTAAAGAGATCAATTACAAAAACGAGATTCTATCTGGCCTAACCGTCGCGCTGGCCCTGGTGCCCGAGGCGGTAGCCTTTGCCTTTGTGGCTGGTGTAGAGCCGCTGGTGGGCTTATACGCTGCTTTTATGGTGTGCCTGATTACCTCCATTTTCGGTGGCCGGCCTGGTATGATTTCCGGGGCAACCGGCGCGTTGGCCGTGGTGATGGTGAGCCTGGTAAAAGCGCATGGCGTGGAGTACCTGTTTGCCACGGTGGTGCTGATGGGTATACTGCAGGTGCTCTTTGGCTCCCTGAAGCTGGGAAAGTTCATTCGCTTTATCCCCGAGCCGGTGATCTTTGGCTTTGTAAACGGCCTGGCCATCGTAATCTTTATGGCGCAGTTCGGGCAATTTAAAGTGCCAAGCCTGAATGATACCGGCGTCGGCTGGATTGCGGGTGTGCCGCTCTATACCATGCTGGGGCTGGTGGGGCTCACAATGGCTATTATCTTTCTGCTGCCTAAACTCACCAAAGCCATTCCCGCTGCGCTTACCGCCATTATAGTAGTCTCCGCTATTGTGATCGGCTTTCACCTCGACACCCGCACCGTGGGTGACATGGCCTCTGTGGGTGGTGGCTTTCCGAAGTTCCACATTCCGGCGGTGCCGCTTACCCTGGAAACGCTGCAAATCATCTTTCCTTATGCACTTATACTAGCCGGCATCGGCCTGCTGGAGTCGCTGCTGACGCTGACACTGGTAGATGAAATCACAGAAACACGAGGCCGCAGCAACAAAGAAGCTGCCGCGCAGGGCCTGGCGAACATTGTTGCGGGCTTTTTCGGAAGTATGGGTGGCTGCGCCATGATCGGCCAAAGTATGATCAACGTGTCCTCTGGTGGCCGCTCGCGCCTATCGGGCATTACGGCAGGTGTAATGCTGCTAGTGTTTATTCTGTTTGCCTCCAGCCTGATTGAGATGGTGCCGCTGGCGGCGCTCGTAGGCCTGATGTTTATGGTAGCGATTGGCACATTTGAGTGGTCAAGTTTCCGGATTTTGCGCCGCATCCCCAAGTCCGATGCCTTTGTGCTGGTTGCCGTGTCGGTGCTCACCGTGATTTTCGATTTGGCGATTGCAGTGGCAATTGGCGTAGTGATTTCGGCCCTGGTATTTGCCTGGAAGAGTGCCGTGCGTATCCGTGCCCGCAAGTATACTGATGCGCAGGGCGTAAAGCATTATGAGATTTATGGGCCGCTTTTCTTTGCTTCCACTACCACCTTCCTCGATAAGTTTGATGTGGCCAACGACCCGGACGAGGTGATCGTGGATTTTGCCGAATCACGTGTGGCAGATCATTCCGGTATAGAGGCAGTCAACAAATTAACGGAGCGCTACCTGAATGCCGGTAAAAAACTGCACCTGCGCCACCTCAGCAAAGACTGCCGCCGCCTGCTGGCCCAAGCCGGCGACATGATAGAAATCAACATTATGGAAGACCCGCACTATGCTGTGGTGACAGATGAACTGGGATAACTCGGAAAAGAAGTATTTTACCAGCACACTTTATACCTGTTTTTCTTTTTCCTGCTCCTCCTTGTGTTGCAGGATTACCTCAATACGCTTATCCGGCACCAGCCACATAAACGCAACAAACACATAAATTCCTCCGGCAACCCAAGAACTGAAGTAAGAAGCGCAAATGGCGACAAAGTATAGAATGGGTGACATTTTGCCTTTCATGTCCTTACCAATTGCTTTGGCAAGTATAGAATCCGGGCCGTGGCTTTTGATAATGCGGCTCTGAAGTATAAAATAGGCCACAGCACAGAAGAGTAGCACCACCCCGTACAGCGCCATGGGCAGAGGGGCAAATGCATTCTCGCCAATCCAGCCCGTCACAAAAGGGATCAAAGATAGCCAAAAGAGCAGGTGCAGGTTGGCCCACAGGATGTCGCCGGTCACAAACTTAACCGTATACAACATATGGTGATGGTTGTTCCAGTAAATGGCCAGGTAGATAAAGCTCAGTACATAACTCACTATCACCGGGAGCAACGGCCGCAGCACCACAAAATCCTGCCCGTGGGGCACCTTGATCTCCAAAACCATAATGGTGATGATTATGGCCAGTACACCATCGCTAAATGCCTCCAGTCGTCCTTTGTGCATTGGTCAGCCTTTTAGTTCAGGCAATAATAAAAAAAGTATGCGGCAGTTTCCGCTTTTCATACAGCATTTATATTGCAGCAGGCTGCTGCACTGCCAAGGGTAGGTGCAGCTGGTACAGGTCATAACCTTTTGCCCAGAAATCCTTCTGCACCTTTTCCAGTCTGAAGCCTGCCTTTTCGTAAAACTTATACACTAGTTGAGAGGTGCGCACAATGACCAGGCGGATGGCCGGATTTGTTTTGATCAGCACAATTCTATAGTGTAGCAGTTGTTTGCCGATGCCTTTGCCCTGGTAAGCCGGGTGCAGAATATCCCATGAAATCCTGGCTTCCCCACTAGCAAGGAAGTAGTTGATGCCGCCAGCGCCAATAACTTTCCCGCCCTCTTCCACTACGAAGTAACTTTCGGCATACTTGTCCAGGTACTCCGCCAGATCGGCCTCTTCTGAGGGCGCAAAGTATAACGGGGTGTTAAGCCGTAACAGCTCCAGCAGCTGGCCTGTATCGTCTTTTCTGAAAGGCCTGATCGTCATTTTGAATATCAACGGGTTTACGGCTTGGCTAAGGGCGGGATTTTTAGCACTAATGTTGAACTTTGCACAAATGCTACAACGAAGCACGTCAGCCCGCCTTTTGCCAAAGTGCTGTTAGGCAGGCGTTCGTTGTTCTTTCATTAGATTTGTCCTTTGTAATCTGGGTCAAAATCTACCATCCATTCAATTCCATATTTGTCTCTAAACATTCCAAAATAAGAGCCCCAAGGACTGTCTGCTATAGGCATTTCAATTTGGCCTCCTGCTGAAAGTCCGTTAAATAATTTGTCTGCTTCTTCTTTACTTTCTGCACTAATTACAATTTTACTCCTATTCTCATTTTCATTTGTTCGCCCCATCATTTCCGGAACATCGTTTCCCATTAAAACGGATTTACCGATGGGCAAAGCAATGTGCATGATCTTGTTTGCTTCATTTTCTGCTACTGGAAATTCAGCATTTGATAGGTCTTTGAAACGCATAACCCGTGCAAACTCTCCGCCAAATACTGATTTGTAAAAATTGAATGCTTCTTCGGCATTGCCGTTGAAGTTGATGTGTGGATTGATAAGTGCCATAGTTTTGTTTTTTTCTCAAAAGTAGTCTCTAACTACATAATAAAGAGGGTATAAAAGCGTCAAAAAATGGGTTTTTTACGTCAGGAGTTTACTTAGTAATAGCGCACAACGTATTGGTGCAGCCGAAGCCCGCAGCATAGCAAGGGTTACGGCTGCACCAGGTTAGCCAAAGAATTTCTATTTAGGGTATTTTTCAATAAACTCCGCAGCTCTTAAGTCTCCAAGCGAAACTGCGGTTGCCCAATTTTCGTGTGCGTCTGTTCTGCAAGAAATATTATAATTGCAAATTCCAATTTCCGTATAAGCCTTTGCATTTTTCGGATTTAACTCCAGAGCTTTGTAGAATGTATGTAGTGCAGCAATGTTTCCTTCCATAGTTCGAGTAACAATTCCTTTTTGCACGTATGCTTCTGAACTATTAGGGTTATCTTCTATTGCTTTGTTTATACATTCTAAAGCCAACGCAGGATTCCTTTTTTTTAGGTGGTTTTTACATGTTTCAATCGCTTCTTCAACTGATTCATTTGGTGAGCTTTTTTTCGAATTGAAACCAAACATTGCCAATAAATCAGTACCTGAAAATTTTTGCTTGTTACCGATAGAAACTGTTGATTTAATTCCTTCTTGAGGTGCTTTCATAGCATTAGCAACCAAAATACTTGTTTCTACATTCAGGTCTTTTTCGAATAATATGGTATCTGGTTTAGGGTCCAAGAAACTATAACGAATTCCAGTATAAACCTCTTTAAAGCCTAACTTTTTAAACAACTGTATAGCTCCTGTATTATTCTTGTCAGCATTTGCCTTGATTCCGTTAACACCTGCTTTTTTCAATAGTTTAATTATCTCGATATAGGCTTCAGTTGTATAACCTTTCCCTCTACATTCTTTTAGCACTTGACCTTGTATAGTAACAGGTTCGTGGATGCTATCTACAAAACACATTCTTATCCCAATTAGCTTGTTATTTTCTTTTAGAGCTAATCCCCACGTGACACATTCTTTATTTCTAAATAGAGTTGGATAGAAATCCGTAATTGTCGCAATTGTATCATCAAAATCATACCTTCTACCTTCATGTACATTTCTAATAATGTCAGGGTCCATATTCATCAGGTAAAGTTGTTTTACATCTTCTGGAACAACTTGTCTTAGATATAATCTCTTGCTTTCTAAAGAAGGAAAGCGATTAAACAGCATTTCAATATTCATATGGTTTTATCTTTTGGCTAACTATAGTATATAAGGAGGACATCCTGTTATCTGCCTTATATGCGGAAGCATGAAACCTCATATTGTTTCACCTATCCATGATCAGCATTACAAATGCTATAAAGAAGCACATCACCTACGGCACCATCTCATTTACCGCGTCTATTATAGTCATTACTTCGTAAGGATGGCGGTTAAGGAAGTTGCCCCGTTTTTTGCCCAGGCGTACGATGATGAGGTTCTTTTCGGGGATGACGATGATGTACTGGCCAAGGATGCCGCGGGCGTAAAAGATGTCCTGGCCCTTGTAGTTGGGCAGCAGCCACCAATGATAGCCGTAGAAATTCACTGTTTCGCCATTGTCGGCGGCAGGCAAGCCGCTGGGTGTTAGTGAGCCTTTGACGTAGGCGGGTGGCACAATGGTCTCGCCATTCCAGATGCCGTTGTGCAAGTATAATTTACCGAGCCGGGCAAAGTCGCGGGCGTTGGAGAAAAAACAGCAGTAGGCTTTTTCCATGCCACCTATGCGGTCTATACTCCACTCAGCATCGTGGGCCGCGCCGAGCGGCTTCCATAGCTTCTCCTGCGCATACTGGCTCAGGCTTTTACCTGTCGCGGCCCGCAGCACAAAACCCAGCAGCTGCGTATCGCCGCTTTTATAGCTAAAGGCCTCCCCCGACGGTGTCACGGTCTCCAGCCTATCAACTACTTTTTTCAGGTTGTCGCCATAGTAGGCTTCGGTCGTTTTAGAGAAAGGATTGATGTAAGATTCGTCCCAGTTTAGGCCGGAGCTCATCCAAAGCAAATCTTTGATGGTGATCCGGGCTTTGTCGCCGTGCCTGAACTCCGGCAGGAAATCCCCCACCCGCTGCTCCACACTTTTGATTTTGCCTTCTTTAATGGCCACGCCTACCAGCATGCTCACAATGCTTTTAGCCATGGAAAAGGAGCTGGTTTTAGAAGCTTCGCTATAGCCGCGCCAGTACTGCTCGTGGAGGATGGCGTCGTTTTGAACAATGAGAAACGCTACCGACTGCAGGCGCTGATGTACCCGTTGCAGGCTAGCGGGCATTTGCAACTGGTTATACTTCGCAGCTTTTGGCCAGGGCTGCTTTTTGCGGGGCGACTTTATTTTGCGCTGCTTAAATATCTTGTGGTCGTCGATGCTGGCGAAGTTGTGGTACATGGCTTTGTACACATACTTCTTATCTGCCCACTCTATCCACGCCGCTGCTCCTGCCAGCAGGAGCAGCGCCGCGCCAAAGCCATAGCGTCTGTTTTTTGGGGTCATGTAGTGTTTTAGAAGTCGTAGCCCAGAGTTAAATAAAATTTAGGCCCCTTGTGCTCATAATCCTCCTGCCCCCAGGCCACATCCAACTTACCATACACGCCCAGCAACGTAGTCCGTGCGCCTACACCATAGCCCAGCAGGAACGGGTTCCGGAAGTTAACAACCGTAATCTCGAAAGGATCATTTTCCGTTGGGCTGGTTCTGCCGCCTATGATGCGGGTGTTAATCGAGTTTTTACCTGTAAACGGGTTAGAGCCGTTGTAGGCAGAGCCGGCATCAGCAAAGGCGGTGAACTGCAGGTTACGGAAAAAGCCGGACGAAACAGGCCCGTTGTAGAGGTACTGCACAATAGGGATGCGCAGTTCAGCATTGGCCAGCAGGTATTTGCTGCCATTACGGGTGTTATAGTTAAAGCCCCGGAGCGGCGTTACATACTGCAGGTAAAACAGGTCGGCCGGAGAGCCAATAGTGATGTTGTTCTGATCGCTTGGGTCAGCATCATTGGAGATAAGCCAGTTGTCCATTCCCCCGATCAGGAAGCGTTTGGGCGAGTTGCCAAAGAAAGAGCCATAGCTCAGGCGCGTGGCCAGCACAATCTGGCGGTGCAACTTCTGGTAGTGGCGCAGGTCAACATAAAACTTATTGAAGCTCCCTTCTGAGCTGCCTAAGCTCTTTAGACTAAGCACACCGGCTTTCATGCGCGTGCCTACCATCATGTTAACGCCAGTGGTGATGGTATTATCAAACACAAATTCTAGGTTGCCGCCCCCGAAGTTAGTAACGCTATCTGGCGTAGCGAAGCTGTTGACAAACGTAAAGCGGGTATTTACAAACATGGGCCGTGCATGGATGCTGGTGCTGTAGCTAAGCGGGTAAACCAGCACCGGCGCAAACTCATTGCGGCCGAAACGAAGCACGGCACCTGTTTCATTCTCTTGTGTTACAATCACATCCCGGTGAAACTGCATGCCCAGGTCTACCCGGTTTTTCAGGTTCATGTATTCTGCTGAGAGACGGCTTGTTTCCAGGTCGGTGCGCAGAAAGGCACTGCCCCGGATGTGGTGGTTCTCAAACAGATCGCTCATGTTCACGCCGGCCACAATGCCAAAACCCAGCTGCGGATCAGAGTAAACGGAAGTGACGATCTCCTGCACACTAAAGCGCAGGTCATAGTCCAGCGGACCAACCAACTGCAAGTTGTTATTTATGGCACCGGCGCGGCGAACAGGAGCACCAGGAGATTTCTTGTTCTCCTGCTGCGTTTGGCTATCGCTTTCAAACTGATAGTTCTCGATGTTTACCTCTCCCTGGCGCTTCGGTTTGCTGGCGGCCTCGTTTTCCAGCAGCTTACGCGCTGCGGCATTCTGCTGCGGCACACGGGCACGGGTTTCCAGTATGATCTGGCGCGAGGTTTTGGGCAGACTAGCCAGAGCCGTAGGCGTAAACTCCGGCAGCAGGTATACAAAGTCGCGTGCCCCTTCGGAAGCTACAAGAGCCAGGGTGTTGCTGGCGCTGTTATAATCGTATTGTGTTATACTTTGCTCAAAGTTAGTGAGCGGCATACTTGTGCCAGCAGCAAAATCATAGCGGTATAGGCTGCGGATGCCATTTTCTTCGCTCAGGTATACCAGGCCGCCATCTTTCTGCGCCCGGGGGCTAAACTCGCTGGCAATAGAGTTTGTCAGTTGTTGTGGCGCTACCTGCTTATTTAGTTGCGGCAGCAGGAAAATATCATAGTTGCTTACGACCGAGTTAAAGGTAGGTGCCGCCGCCTGCCCGGTCGTATCTACCCAGCGGTTGGAGCTAAAGGCAATACCATCGCGGCCTTTCAGGAAAACTGGCTGGATATCATCATAAATATCATTAGTGAGTTGCTGCTGTGATTTCCCGTTGGCCCGTAGCAAGTATAAATCCGATTGCCCATCGCGTACGGCGCTCATCACCAGGCTCTGCCCGTCTTCGGAGTAGCTCATGTCGTGTACCTGCGTAAACTGGCCCAGCGTGGCAGCCGGTGTGCGCAAGTCATCCAGAAAAGGAATGTGGGCCCGGTGGCGTTTGGCACTTATCTGCCGCAGCACCATTTCTCCACGCTGTGCCTCCACAAAGCCCAGCTGGCTGTTGTTGCGCCACGCCAGTATCGGCAAAGCATAATCAATGGATTGGGTCAGGGTTTTGTAGCCGCCCTGCCACACCACATGGTTGCGCCGGGTGCGCACCTCCTGCACAATAATACGGTAGCGGCCATCCTCGTTTTCGGCATAGGCCAGCAAGGTGCCATCCGGGTTTAGCACGGGTTCGGTGTAGCGCAGGTCTTGTTTATTTCTTGCAAAAAGCTTGGCGCTCTCCGGCAGTTGCACCAGTGGGTTATCAGTACGGGTATTGATCTGCCGGTAATAGTTGTACCAGTCGTTCAGGAAGCGCTTGTACGGAATGTTGAGGCTGCTCGTAATACCGATCTCCACATCGCGCGTAATGCGCGTCAGGTTCAGGATGTTCTGGATAGAAGTATAGCCGTAGCGTTCTGCAATGTAGTTCCAGATCGACTGGCCAGCGAGTTGCGGGTTTAGAGCAATCAGCTTCTCGGGCTTCAGATTCGGCTCTTTTAGCAGCATGTTGCGCATGTAGTTGTCCATCTCCAGGCTCCAGCCCTCGGCAGTATAAGCAGCTACACCGGTTACGAACCAATCGGGCAGGCGCAGCAAATAACTACTCTGCAGCGCCTCTTTCAGGCTGCCGCCATACATCATATCATTTAGCAGCAGTTCCGTTAGCTTAAAGCTCAGGTCGCGCTTAAACGCTGTTTGTGTACCGTTAAAGGCAATCTCCACCTTGTTCTTCATAAACAGTGTTTCGCCGCCTGTCTGAAACTGATCGTTGTCGATGCCAATATTGCTCTGCCTTAGATCGGTGGGCGAGTTGTAGAGGATGAGCGTAACTTTGGAGTATGGGTAATAGCCGATCAGGCTGGTGACCCGCTTGAGCTCGCGCTCGGCATAGGCAGCCGCATTCTGGGCGATCTCCTGGCCTCCCTGCGAAAAGTAGATGTTGAAGTTCTGGGTGCTGTAGAGTTTCCAGTCAAAATTTTTGTACTGGATACGGCTCTTGCCAAATGTATCGCGGCCAGGTTGCGCCTGCAGGGTTGTGCCCGCCCCAACGCAAAGCACCAACAGCAACAATAACCTTATAGAAAAACGCATGCGCTTAGGATTGATGGTTTTAGTAGTACAAGCAAACAAAAAGGTACCGCAACAGATCGCCACAAATCAACTTACGGTATAAGCATAATGCCTGAAGCCGCTATTGGTTTACCTTATTTTTACTTAGCTGTAATATAACGAAAAATATCTTGAAATATTTACTTCCGGCAGCACTTCTGCCCCGCCTGTAAGTGCCTCGGCAAAGTGCTGCGCCAGGTAAGGGGCCATCAGCACTCCTTTGGATCCCATCCCATTAAAAACACTGAGCTGCGCATGCACTGGATGCCGCCCCACCAGCGGTCGCCGGTCACGCACAGCAGGCCGGATGCCAGCCTGGTGACGCACCAGTGTAAAGTGCTGTGAGGTAATCTGCCGGAAGCGGCTGGTAAGCTCCTCCTGCCCCTCGGGCGTGGGCTGTTCGTTGGGTTGGCGCCAGTCGTAGGTGGCACCAATCCGAAACCGTCCCGCTCCTACCGGAACAACGTAAACAGCTTTGTTATAGATGCATTCCGGGTTAAAATTCTCTGTCTGCACTTCTACTACCTCGCCTTTGGTAGGCTGCAGCGGCAACCATTTAAAATAGGGGTTCTGCGTTACCTGGTAGCCTTCGCAGAAAATCAGGTGGTCCGCCGCAACGTCTTTATACTTTACACCCTGCTCCGTTATCTGTAGTTGGGCCATGTCGAAGCGCTCCGGCAGCAGCAGGCCCTCTGCCTGGCGTTGTGCTGCCAGCAGTTGCAGCAGCTCTGCTACCAGCAAGTACCCGCCCCGCCTGATCATAATACCGCCATACGGATCTTGGATAGTGGGCTGGTGTATACTTTGGGTGTAAGTGGCCAGGATGTAAGCACTCCAGTTCGTGCCGGCACTTTTCGCCATCCAGGTATTCTGCTCCTCGATCGAGGAAAAGATTTTGTAGATAGGTTTATGGATGTATAGCTCCTGCCCGCAACGCGCCTCCAGATCAGCATAAAACGCATCCGCAGCCGGTATGAACGTATCGGCCAGCCAGGACTTGGCGAAGCGTTTGCCCGCTACCGGGTTCACCAGCCCCGCTGCTACATTGGAGGCAGAGTTACTTTTCGGCTCGTCTATTACCAGCACCTGCTGCCCGCGCTGCCGCAGCGTTTCCGCTAATATAGCCCCGGCCAGCCCATGCCCTACAACTATAAAATCATATTTCATCGGACCAAGTTACGAGATGTACCCATGAAATTTGTAACTTTAGGAGCCGATTTTATACAGAAGCCACCTGCCGTTTTGGCAAAGGACAATAGCTTCAGATACTTGCGGGCACTGCGCACTGGGCCAGTTCACCGGACAGCAAGTATGAACTTTTGCACCTGTGCTTCCAGATTGTTAACAAATGCAAATGAACGTTACCTGCCTTACCTTTAATGCCTTTCAGGAAAATACCTACCTGCTGCACGACGATACCCGCGAATGTGTAGTGATAGACCCCGGCTGTTATACTTCCGAAGAACGCCAGCAGCTGAAAAAGTATGTGGAGGACAACAACCTGAATGTCGTGCGCCTGCTGAACACGCACTGCCATATAGACCATGTGCTGGGTAATCAGTTTGTGGCCAGCACCTATAACATTGGCTTGGAAATTCACCAGCAGGACGAGCAGGTACTCCGTGCCGTGCCGACGTACGCCGGCGCCTACGGCTTTCCGCAGTATAGCGAGCAGCTACCCGAAAAGTACCTGCAGGAGGGCGATGTGGTGCAGTTTGGCAATACCCAATTGCAGGTGCTGCTCACACCCGGGCACGCGCCGGGGCATGTGGTGTTTTACAATGAGCCGGAGAAGATCATAATTGGCGGCGACGTGCTGTTCCGCCAGAGCATCGGCCGCACCGACCTGCCCGGCGGCGACTTCGATACGCTCATCCAAAGTATAAAAACAAAGCTTTTCACCTTGCCTGATGAGGTAACGGTATACCCCGGCCACGGCCCGGAAACCACCATCGGCTATGAAAAGCAGCATAATCCCTTTTTGCGGTAAATTAACCGCCGGCTCTCTGACGCATGAAAAAACACATTCCCAACGTTATTACCTGCCTTAACCTGTTCTCCGGGTGCCTGGCCTTATACTTTGCTTTCCAGGATAACCTGGTGTATACCTCGTACCTGGTGGGTGTTGCTGCCGGCTTTGATTTTCTGGATGGCCTGGTGGCACGCGTGCTGAACGTGCACTCCGAGATTGGCAAGCAACTGGATTCGCTGGCTGATATGGTGTCGTTTGGCGTGGTGCCGGGCACGCTCATGTTTATGCTGCTGACAAAAACAGGCGAGCCGATGTTTGGTGTTCCCGCTCATATAATGGCGCTGGCAGGCTTCCTGATCACAGTATTTTCGGCGCTGCGGCTGGCCAAGTTCAACATCGACACGCGCCAGACCTCGTCGTTTATCGGTTTGCCCACACCGGCCTGCACTATTCTTATCGCCTCGTTGCCCCTTATACTGGCACACGGCGACCTTATCCATTACGAAATCATCCTCAACCCGCTGGTGCTGCTGCCCTTAACAGCGCTGCTCTGTTTCCTGCTGGTAGCCGAGTTGCCGCTGTTTGCCCTCAAGTTCAAAAACCTGCGCTGGCAGGATAACTCCATACGCTTTATTTTCCTGGGGCTTTCGGTTATCTTACTGGCACTGCTTAACTTCGCAGCCATACCATTCATCATTGCCTTATACATACTTTTGTCCATCATCAAAAAACCTCATACCCAACATGAAATTTACCGCTGAAATAGATGTAATGCCCCGCCCCGAATTGTTAGACCCGCAAGGCAAAGCCGTGTTGCTGGGCCTGGAGCACCTGGGCCTGGACCAGGTAGGCGACGTGCGCATTGGCAAACATATTACCCTGCAGTTAGAGGCCGAAACAGAGGCGATCGCCCGCGAGAAGGTAGAAAAAGCCTGCAGCAAGTTGCTAGCCAACCTGATTATGGAGTCGTATGCGTATGAGCTGAAACAGCAGTAATAGCCGCGTGGCCATACTAATTTAGCCCCGTTTATAGTTATAGATGATGCCTGTCTGCTTCTGCGATGCCGGCGGGCATCATTCTCCTTTCTTTTAAGTATGATGAAGAGGCTTCTCCGACTGCTACTGGTTTGCGTGCTGCTCTGGGGCTGCACTGCCGGCACCGGAGCTAAAGCACAGCCTGCCGCGCTGCCGGAAGTAGTGCTGACCTGGCAGGGGCTGGAGGAGGTGCCACCCACCCAGGGAAGTTCCGGCAAAATACCGACTTTTATAGGCGCTGTGATGGATTATTCGCAGCGGCTGCCCTACTACCGCCTGCACTTGCCCGGCACGCACCTCAGCAACTTCCGCCTGGCAAATGCCACCTATGCCCCTTTTACCAGCGAAGAACAGAAGCTTTTAAAAAATGCTGCTATCGGTGCAGAGCCGCTCATCAGTATAGCCAACGCGACCGAAAACAAGCTGCCGGCAGCTTTGGTTACCATCCTGCCGCTGCGCCGCAACCCCCAAACGCAGCAACTGGAGAAGCTTGTCCACTTTTCTTATGCTTACGCGGCTTCTTCCCCACCAGCCCGCACGCAGGCCGCTAATGCCCTGCACAGCAGCCCGGCAGCCACCTCCGTGCTTAGCTCCGGCGACTGGTACAAACTGGCTGTAACAGGCTCGGGCATCTATAAAATTGATGGCAGTACGCTGCAGGCACTTGGCATCAATACCCAGAACCTTGATTCGAAAACAATCCAGCTTTACGGCAATGGCGGTGGTATGCTGCCCCAGCCCAACAGCACGCCCCGCCCCGATGACCTGCAGGAGAACACCATTCTGGTGTCCGGCGAAGCAGATGGCAGGTTTGATGCAGGCGATTACGTCTTGTTTTATGCGCAAGGGCCACATACCTGGACGTACGATGCGGCGCAACAGCAATTTACGCATCACTTTAACATCTACTCCGATACTGCTTATTATTTCCTGCGCATAGGTTACGCAGCCGGCAAGCGCATTAGCTCCCGCGGGCAGGCAAGTGGGGCCGCGCAACAGATCAGCAGCTACGACGAGCACCTATTTCATGAGCTGGAACAGAAAAACATGGTATACTCCGGCCGCGAGTGGTACGGAGAGGAATTCAGCTCTTTTACCCCCACCCGCGAGATCAGCTTTCCGGTAGCAAACCTGGTACCGGGTACCGAGGTAACACTCACGGCTTTCCTGATGGCCAACTCCCCCGCCGACTGTTCCTTTACCTTGAAGCTGAACAACCAACTGCTGGGCTCCCAAAGTATACCGAACCGCGGCACCTACAATTATCACCCCGAAGGCGTTAACAGCGTGCAAACGTATACCGTCGGGCAACCGGCCTTAGGCAACCCGACGGAGCTGAAAGCTATCCTTCAGTTTGATCCGGGGGGTAGCTCCACCTCGCTTGGTTACCTGAACTACCTGGAGCTAACTTACAAGCGGCAGCTGCAACTGTATGGTGAGCAAACTACATTCCGGTCGGTGGCAAGTATGAATGCTCCTTTTAGCACGTTTGATATAGCCAATGCGTCCGCTTCGGCCTTGGTCTGGGATGTAACAGACCCGCTGCAACCGGTGCAGCAACAGACCGAAGGTGCTGGCTCCGGCCTCCGGTTTAGTGCTCCGACCAGTGTGCTGCGCGAGTTTGTAGTCTTTCAAAACGGCAGCGGCCTTGCGCCTGTGCCAATCGGTAAAGTAGTCAACCAGAACCTGCACGCGCTGAACCTGGACGGCACCACCGATCTTGTCATCGTCACACACCCCACTCTCCTGGCTCAGGCAAACCGGCTGGCAGCGTACCGGAGCGAACACACCGGCCTGCAGGTAGAAGTCGTGACTACCCAGCAGGTATACAACGAGTTCTCGTCCGGTGCACCGGATATTACAGCCATTCGCGACATGATGCGCCTGGTGTATAGCCGCAGCTCTAATAGTGGGGCACATGCCCTGTACCTGCTGTTATTTGGCGACGCTACGTACGATTATAAAAACCACCTGGGCAAAAACACACTTCAGGTGCCGGTGTATGAGTCCCGGGAGTCGCTGAACCCGATCAGCAGTTATTCTTCCGAAGACTACTATGGTTTTCTGGATGAAGAGGAGGGTGAATGGGCTGAAACCCTGACCGGAGATCACCTGCTGGATATCGGCATCGGGCGCCTGCCAGCCAAAAACGCCCAGGAAGCAGCAACTATGGTTGATAAGATCATGGCGTATGAGAGTCCTGCCCAGTTCGGCAAATGGCGCAGCCGCATCACCTTTGTGGCAGATGACGGCGACAGCAACGAACACCTGAACGATGCCGAATACCTGGCCGCCTACCTGGAGGAGAACTTCCCGAACTATACCCCCAACAAAGTATACCTGGACCTCTTCCCACAAGAGGGCGTCGCGAACGGGCAGCGTTCGCCAGCGGCGGCGGAGGCCCTGACCAAAGCCGTAGAGCAGGGCTCGCTGATCACCAACTACACCGGCCATGGCAACGAAATAAGCTGGACGGCAGAACAGATCCTTACCATACCGCAGTTGCAAGCCTGGAAAAACAGCCAGAAGCTCACCTTCCTGCTGACTGCCACCTGCGAATTTGGCCGTTACGATGATCCTGCCCGTACGTCTGCTGCCGAACTGGCGGTGTTGCAGCCGGATGCCGGGGCAATCGGCCTGCTCACCACCACACGTCCGGTATATGCGACCGGCAACCGCGTACTGAACCGTAACTTTTTCCGTGCTGCTTTCACGCCCGTAGAAGGGCAGCTGCCGCGCCTAGGCGACTTAGTGATGCGCACCAAGAACAACAGCATTACGGGCGATGTGAATGGGGCAAAGGGCGTTAACAACCGCAACTTTACCTTGCTCTGTGATCCGTCGCTGCAACTAGCTTACCCTGATCTGCAGGTACAGATCACGCAGGTAAACGGCAAGCAGGCGAGTGCCGATACGTTAGGTGCTTTGAGCAAAGTAACGCTGGCCGGCCAGGTAAGTACAGCTGATGGAAGTATAGCCGCAGACTTTAGCGGTACCCTGCACCTGACCGTGTATGAAAAGCCGGTAACACGCCTCACACTTGGGGATGAAAGCAGCCAGTCCGTGCCCGTGCAGGTGCGCGACAATGTTCTTTACGACGGCAAAGCCACTGTGCGGAATGGCCAGTTTGAAGCTGCCTTTGTAGTGCCTAAAGATATCAACTACAGCTATGGGTATGGCAAAGTGACCCTGTATGCCAGCAACGACAAACACGATGCCATGGGCGCCAACCAGTCCATCGTAATCGGTGGCACGGCCTCTAACTCGGAAACTGACAACACGCCGCCCACTATTCAGCTGTTTCTGGATGATGAATCCTTTATACCCGGTGGTACCACCGGCAGCAGTCCTGTGTTGTTAGCCAAGCTGTACGACACCAACGGCATCAACACAGCGGGTATAGGGATAGGACACGAACTTACGGTCGTGCTGGACGAGAACAAGGAAGACCCGACTATCCTGAACGATTTCTATACGGCAGCGCCCGACAGTTACCAGCAGGGCCGTATCACCTATAGTTTAAAGGACCTGGCACCTGGCCTGCATTCGCTGCGTTTAAAGGCCTGGGATACCTACAATAATGCCGCAGAAGAATATATAGAGTTTTTTGTATCAAATGATACCAAACTTGCGTTAGAACATGTGCTGAATTATCCTAACCCGTTTTCTACCAAAACAACATTCTATTTTGACCACAACAGAGCTGGCGAAACACTGGACATCCAAATTCAGATCTTTACGATCTCCGGCAAACTCGTGAGAACACTACAAACTACCTCGTATGCTAGCCAAGCCCATTTAGCTGCCCTAACCTGGAACGGCCGCGATGAGTATAATGATGTGCTGGCCCGGGGCGTTTATGTGTATAAAGTAAATGTACGCTCGCAGCAGGACGGCTCCAGCACCTCAAAGTTTGAGAAACTTGTTATTTTAAATTAAGATAATCCTCTAATCTTGTTATATTTGATTTAGCTATCAATACCCGCTATATGTATAAAAGAAGTACACTTTTTAAGGCAGCTGCATTTTTCCTGGCTATCACCTCGGCACCTGTTGCTTTTGGTCAGACCACCATCGGTCAGGACAATGACATCAAGGCTGTTACAACAGCAGTGCCTATACTTACCGTGGCCCCGGATGCACGCTCTGCCGCGCTCGGCGATGCCGGCGTTGCCATCAGCCCGGACGCTAATACACCGCATTGGAACCCTGCCAAGCTCGGCTTCGTGCAAAACGACATGAGTGTGAGTCTTTCTTATTCTCCATGGCTTCGTAATATTGTGGATGATATGTCGCTCAGCTACCTGTCAGGCTACAAAAAACTAAGTGAAACTTCTGCTATTTCCGCGTCCCTTTTATACTTCGACCTGGGTGATATCCAGTTCATTGATGCTAACCGGCTCCCGATCCAGGATTACAGCCCGAAAGAATATGCTATTTCAGTAGCGTATGGCCAAGCACTGAGCGAGAATCTTAGCTTAGGTATTGGTGCCCGCTTCATCCACTCCAACCTGGCTGGCAACGTTAATGTCAGCGGCGGTTCTACCACATTTGAGTCCAAGCCCGGCAATACTGCAGCTGTAGATATTGGTGTATACTATAACAAGGATGTGAGCCAGAATATTAACCTGGCGTTAGGTGCCAACGTGTCGAACATAGGTGGTAAGATAGCTTATACTACGCAGGATGAGAAAGACTTTCTGCCGACGAACCTGAAAATAGGTACCGCTGTAAAGTATAACCTGGATGCTTACAATACGTTGACATTTGTGCTGGATGCGAACAAACTGCTGGTGCCATCGCCTGGTGCCGGAACAGACCAAAGCGTGGTAAGCGGCATTTTCTCGTCCTTCGGTGATGCCGAGGGTGGCTTTGGCGAAGAAATGCAGGAAGTAAACCTGTCCGGTGGCCTGGAGTACTGGTATAACAATTTGTTTGCAGCCCGTGCAGGTTACTTTTACGAAAACCCACAGAAAGGCGGAAGACAGTATTTATCGCTAGGTTTGGGTATCCGCTACGAAAAGTTTGGCATCGATGCAGCTTACCTAATCCCGGGCGAACAAGGTAACCCACTTGCCCAAACACTCCGCCTGAGCGTATCGCTTAATTTAGATAAATAGAAGTATATTTTAAGAATGCTTAATAGAACACAAGCTCCTGAAACATATAAAATAGATGCTATAACGCTGCAAGTGGCCGAGGTACATCACCTCGAGAACGGCGCGCGAATGCATGTTATCAAAAGCGAAACCCAGCCCGTTGTACGGCTGGATTTTGTTTTTAAGGCAGGTAAGTGGTTTGAGTCGCGCGATGGCGTATCAGACCTGGCAGCTAAAATGCTGCTGGAAGGCACCCTTAACCGCACTGCACGCCAGATAGCTGAATCCGTAGCCTATTTCGGTGCCTCGTTTGAGAGCAATCATGGCTACGACCGCACCGAGTTCACGCTGTACTGCTTAGAAAAATATGCCAAGCAGTTGGTGCCTTTGGTGCTGGATGTGCTACAGAACCCTTCTTTTCCGCAGGAGGAGTTTACGTTGTTAAAGCAGCGTTCTATCCAGAACGTAAAACTGCAGCGCAAGAAGAACAGCTACCTGGCAACAAACAGTTTCACAAAGTCAATCTATGGCGAAGCACATCCCTATGTGTTCGGTTTTGTGGCAGATGCTTTCGATCATCTTCAGTTACAGGACCTGCAGGACTTTTATAAAAATCATTTCGTAAGCCAGGAACTAGAAGTATTTGCCTTTGGCAGCATCAATTCTGAACTCCAGGAATATCTGGCAATAGAAATTGGTAAAATCAGGCTGCAGCCTACCAACAAGACGATTATTTCCCCTGCTCCTACTATACAGCCGTCCGCACAAACAGAGCACCTGGTGGAAATGCCTGATAGCCTGCAGTCATCTATACGAGTCGGCAGACGGTTCCCGTCTATACATGCCGCTGATTACCTGCAACTGACGGTGCTAAATGAAGTGTTGGGAGGTTATTTTGGCTCCCGTTTGATGCGCAATATCCGCGAAGACAAAGGCTATACGTATGGCATCTATTCGGCTATTTCGCCAAAAGAGCATGACACCTTGTTTTATATTGGCACAGATGTGAACTTCGCTGTAACAGATCTTACTTTAGAAGAGATCAAGAAAGAACTTCAGTTGCTGCAGCAGGAAGAAATACAGGAAGAGGAACTGCATACCATTCAGAACTATATGCTTGGTAAGTTCCTAAACGATATTGCGACTATCTTTGAACAAGGAGACCGCTACAAGCATACTGTCTTGTACCAGCTTCCGCAAGATTATTTCAATAACTACGTCACTACAATCCGAACGATTACACCTAGGCAACTTCAGCAATTGGCACAGCAGTATCTGTCTTTTGAAGACATGCACGTTGCTGTAGCCGGTAAAAAAGCCTAAGTAGGTATCCTCTAAAAGCAACAGCCAGTAGATGAACTCCATCTACCGGCTGTTGCTTTTATAATCCTGTTAAGTATAAGCCCCTTCACTATTCCCGCTCTGTACTACTTTATTATAAATGGGCTAGTAAAGATCCCTTCAGTATTAAGACTACTAGCAGAAGTAACACGAACATTATTCCCTAAATAAAAGTATAGCTTTCCTGATGCCAGATTAATAAAATTACCAATTCGGTATCAAATTTATCTTCTGCCTCAGTAAAGCTCGCTATTACTTCTAGCTCATGAACTCAAATATACTCCTGATCAACTGTCCGGACCAAAGCGGACTTGTGTTTAAAGTAACTCATATACTTTACACCAAGTATGGCTTAAACGTAATTAGTAACGCTGAATTTGTAGAAAGGAATTACCAGCACTTTTTTATGCGTACGGAATTCTCCGGTGAGTTCGACAGGAAGTCTCTTTTAAAGGATCTGTATGAGGCGTTACCAGATGATGTAACAATTACTTTAACAGATAGAAGAAAGAAGGACATCATCTTGCTGGCAACCAAAGAACACCACTGCCTAAGTGAGCTGCTTATCCGACATGCATTCAATGAACTAAATGCCTGCATACTTTGCGTGGTTAGCAACTATAATGTACTGGAAGATCTTACCCGTAAATTCGACATTCCTTTCCATCATATCAGCCATGAAGGGTTGAGCCGGGAGGAACATGAAGCAGCTGTACTCGAAATAATAGCGCCATACAACCCTGAGCTTCTTGTATTGGCAAAGTATATGCGCATCTTATCGAACCACTTTATTCAGCACTTTACAAACCGTATCATTAATATCCATCACTCCTTCCTCCCTGCATTTATTGGTGCAAACCCGTATGCACAGGCCTACGAACGCGGCGTTAAGATTATTGGAGCCACGGCTCACTTTGTCAGCCAGGAGTTAGATCAAGGCCCTATAATCGCCCAGAATGTAATACCAGTGGATCATACTTATAGTGCCAAGGAAATGGCGCAGGCAGGGCGTGATGTAGAAAAGAATGTCTTAGCGAAATCCCTAAAGCTGGTTCTGAATGAGCGGGTATTTGTTTATAATAACAAAACAATCATCTTTTAGCGGAACAGTTTATACTTGCAGATCAGGCCAGTGTGCTAGTACTATGTTGTTTTTTGGACTAGGGGTAAAAAAGAGCAGAGCACCGC
>NZ_JBDIZJ010000011.1:0-166810 GCF_039748935.1 Pontibacter chitinilyticus | reverse complement strand
TCGTTGTGGCCACCAGGAAACGTAATCAGGGAGCGCACTTCCGGGTGCACCAGCGACGGATCGCGCATGAGCAGTTGATTAGCACCGTCGCGGTTGCCAATCCACATTTCGTTTGGAGCTTCCGAATTCCAGGCGAAGGTCTGCTTTGATCCGGAAATTTCGAGTTTCATCTGGTTTTTACGCCCAGCTGATACCTGCGACACTGTGATCACGCCGCTGTTCCCGTTGTCAAAGCGAAGCAGCACGTTGGCGTGATCTTCTGTGCTGATCTCCACATCGGTATAATCCTCTGGTGTCAGCATTTTACCCGAATAAGTTTCAATGGGCTTCAGCGGTTTTTTGCGTGTTTTATGAATCGTGTTGAAATCAGCTAACACTGAAGTGGTTTTCAGGCCGGTGATGTATTCGAGCACGTCCATCAGGTGAGAGCCAATATCCGCTATCGCCCGGGAATCGCCTGATTTATCGGGTTCTAAGCGCCAGTTGTAATCCGTATTATAGAATAACCAGTCCTGCAGATAAGAACCGATAAAGGAATAAATTTCACCCAGTTCTCCTTTTTCGCGCATGGTCTTCATCTGACGCACCAGCGGATAGTAGCGCAAGTTAAAGTGGACAGCATTTACCAGGCCGGTATCGGCGGCAACACGTACCAGTTCTTCCGCCTCTTGCAGGTTTTTGGCTAAGGGTTTCTCGCACACCACGTGCTTGCCTGCCTGCAAAGCAGCCTTCGATTGGGAATAATGCAGAAAATTTGGTGTGCAGATGTGAATACTCGTAATATCATCCTGTTTCAACAGATCCTCAAACGTATAGGAACGCTCAATGCCAAGCCCAGCGGCCTTTTCTTTGGCCATTTGCTCAGTTACTTCGCAAAGCGCGGCTACTTCTACATTCGGGAGCCTTCGCAAGGCTTCAATATGAGCGGGGCCAATAAAGCCCGTGCCTACAACACCTACTTTAATTTTCTTCATTATCTTTTTTACTTATATGTATGAAATGATTAAGAGAAACAGGTACAGTGAGCTTTAATATAAGGGTGCCATGGCAAGGAGGCAACACCGGTAAACTTGATTTCGTTTGCTGCTCCGTGCGAAAGGCAAAAGAGATTTACTAAAAATATTAACTTTCATTAACATAATGATAATGATAAAACACAAGCTTTACAAGTTCTGCGTCTATTGATGTAACCACTTCTTAAGATGATAGAACTGGTAACCTGAAAATGCCAACAGACGGGAAACAGCAGCAAAAGTCTCACCCATTCCGTCTCACGGTACTCACAAAAGCATCGCGCATGTCCTGAAATCGGTTCTGAACAGCTTCTAAGAATTCCTCGTCCAACAGGGCTTTAGCGCCTTCATCTCCTGTCACGTCCATTTCACTAATCTTATAGGTTTGCTCAAAGCTGCCTTTTTCCAGCTTCAGCAGGTACTTGCCATTCCAGGCCAGCAGCGTTACTTTCATGTTCGGGTTGGGGATATCAGCTACGACTCTCATATGTTTTGTTATCTTCAGGTTGATTGTTCATGTCGATGCCCATCAGTTCCATGAGCTTACTGGCATTAAAGCTACGGCAGATGCCGCGCCGTAGTTTGTAGTCGAACCTGATCTCATTACCCACAATGTCGCTGTTGAAGCTATAGTTGTGAACGCTGCCCAGCAGTTCCTGCTCCATGGCTCCAAGCTCCAGGTCGTGGGTAGAGATAAGGCCGGCGGCATTGCGTTTGTGCAGTTGCCGGATAAGCGCCATGGCCCCATGATGGCGATCGCGGGAGTTGGTGCCTTTCAAGATCTCGTCGAGCAGGTAAAAAACCGGTTGCCCCTGCTCCGTTAGTTCCAGCAGTACGCGCAGTCGCTTCAGTTCGGCATAAAACGACGAAGTATTTTCGGCCAGGTTGTCTACGGTGCGCATCGCCGTGTATACTTGTGCCGGAGCAAGTATAAGCTTTTCGGCACAAGCAGGTGCTCCCATCAGCGCCAGCACCATGTTAATGCCAATGGTGCGCAAAAACGTAGTTTTGCCGGACATGTTAGAGCCTGTAATCACAATCGTCTGCCCCATGCCAGCCATCCCGAAACTATTGGTAACAGGCGCTACCGAGAAAATAAGCGGATGTGCCAGCGCCTGTGCCTTAAACGTAAACGACTGCTCACTTAACTGCGGCATAGCAAAGCCTGGATTAGCATGCCGGAAGCAGGCCATACTTGCCAGCGCCTCCGTTTCTGCAAGCACTTCTACCGCCTTTTCCAGTTGCTCCAGGTGCTTTTGCCGCCACTGCTCCAGCCGAAACATCCAGATAAAATCCCACATGAAGATGGTATTCAGGAAAAAGCTCATGAGCGTGCTGAGACGCCAAGAGAAATAGTCGATGATGGAGGAAAGCCTGGTTACTGCCGCGGATGCTTTGCCATCTCCTGTTAGTAGCGCTGCCTGCAACTGTTGCAGCAAGGGCGAGGAAAAGGTGTGCTGCTCCAAGTGCTGCAGCTGGCGCGAATAGCTCCGAACAGCCTCATACATGCCGATGCTCTTTTCATAATATGCCTCCCGCTCTGCGTTATACTTATAGCCTAACAGGTACTGCACCAGCAGGAAAAAAGAAGGTACATAGCCGCTCACGCCATACCCCCAGGCCACGATGGCAGCCAGCGTTAGCACAGGCAATACCCAGACCAACACTTTCATAAAAGGGTGGCGCAGGTAAAAATCGGTGTGCTGCCGCATCCAGGTAATAAACTCAGTGGCTGGCGCAGCTGTTTGCTTGTAATAACGCGGCAACACCAGGAAGACCTGTGTCCACTCCATGTGCTGCGTAAGCTCCTGCAGGGCCTCTTGCCGCTGCTGTATGGTAGCCGGCGTAGCGGCCTGCTGCAGCCAGCTTGCCAGCCGCTGCCTGCCAATGCTCGAAACGGCACGGTTCAGCAGCTGAAACAGCGAATTGGCGCCAAAAATATCCAGATCTGAAGTATACGGGTGATGAGCATCCGCAAATTCGCTGCCCTCGTCAAATCCCCGCAGGCGGCCATGCAGCCGGTCTACCTCCTGCAGGTTAAACTGCTGTAGCAATACGAGCTGCTGGTGTTTAAAATCAAGCCGCTGGTGCCAGCGCAGCACAACCAGAAAAAGGATGTAGAATACGAGTATAGCCAAGCCTCCCAAGGCGTTCTGGCCGCTGCGGAAGCAGTAGTACGCCAGGGCAGCGCCTGCCAAAAAGACCAGTACCCGCAACCAGGATACAGTGCTTGACCTGGAAGCGGCGCCTTTCTCCTGTTCTGCAAACTGCGCGGCCCGCTGCTGATAGAATTGTTCTCTTATTTCGCTCACGAATGACTCTTTTATGCTGCTATACTTGCTGTGGCGCCGCTATTGTAGCGATACACTTTAGCTCGATAGCAATAGGTGTGGGTAGCCGGTTCACTTCTACTGTGGTGCGGCAGGGCTGGTTCTCATTAAAGTATTCCGCATAGAGGCGGTTGTAGGTGGCAAAGTCGTCCTGCATGTTGGTCAGGAATACGGTTACGTCCACTAGTTGCTCCCAGCCGGAGCCGGCCTCTTCCAGAATGTAACGCACATTCCGGAATACCGCATGGCATTGTGCCGCGATATCATAACGCAAAACATTGCCCTGTGTGTCCAGCTCCACACCCGGAATTTGCGTACTTCCCCGCTCCCGCGGCCCTACCCCTGACAGAAAAAGCAAATTGCCGGCGCGCCGTGCATGTGGGTATAAGCCAACGGGCTCGGGCGCTTTAGAAGAGTGAAAAGGCTTGTTCTCGGTTTCCATAGGTATATCAAGAAATAAGATCGGACACAACGAACCTAAGTCCTGACCAAGGGTGGCTTTTATCGCCTCTGCTGGCATAGATTTATTACCTTGCACAAATTAATCAGGGGCCAGGACGTATTTACTATGCAATATAGCATTTTATAGTACAGCAAGCGCCCACACGTTTATGTACTGCCAGCCCTTTCACGACCCTATCTATTCGCCCCTATGACCGCGAAGCAACACCTTTATACCCGGCAACTCGTTTACCTTATCCTTTTCTCGCTCTACATTGTAACCGTGGAGATGCGGCCCGGGCGCGTATATTATTTGCTCCAAACGCTGCTTTTCAGAAACAGCGTCGCGGCACTGCTCTTATACTTGCTGCTGTTTGCTTTTACAACTGGCAGCCTGCTGGTTTTACTTTTTAACAAAAGCAAAACTATCCGGTACAGTTTTCTTCTTTTGCTATTCCCGCTGCTCAGCATCAGCCTGACTTACCGCTTTATTACAGGGTATAATTTCGCGTATACCGACGCGCAGACAGCTTTAAGCAACATGCATTACTTACAGGCAGCACTGTCTACCTATGCGCTGCCTATCGTGCTGGCACTGGTCAGCGCTGCCCTTGTTGTTGGTGCCCTGTTTTTCCTGAGCAAGCGTACTACCCTTGTTTACCAGCCCTGGCAAGCTGGGGTGGTGGTACCGGCATTGTTCCTGAGCTACTTATACGCTGGCAGCACACTTGGCAACGCTGATGACTTTCCTGCTTTTTATCGGGTACCGGTAAGTACTTTTCTGGCGCATCAGCATGAATTACCTCTTGGCAGCCGGCATAAAGTTGCCGCAAGCCCGACAACTACCGGTGTAAAGCACCTGTTTATGATAATGGACGAGAGCATCATTGGCAGTGCGCTCTCGCTAAACGGAAACAGCGCCGCCACCACGCCCTACTTAAAGGCTGCAGCTAACCGTATCATTAATTTTGGGATAGCCAGTTCTACCGCAAATTACAGTTCGGGGAGCAACATTGCGCTGATGAGCGGGATACAGCTAGCGCAGCTTCCGGACAAAAAGCATCTGGCGCTAACGCAGCCCTCCATCTTTCAGTATGCCAGCAAAGCAGGCTATAAAACTTACTTTATAGATGCCCAACTGGGCCTTAAGGTGTTGCAAAACTACGTGTCTCCTTCCGATCTCGCGTATGTGGATCATTTTATACAGCCGATTGATGAAGACCCGAACATGCCTTATTACGAGCGGGACTATGCCGTGGCACACCTGCTGTTGCAATTATCAAAATCACCGGATAAGGTATTTGTATACGTGAACAAAGCAGGAGCGCACTGGCCCTATGCTCGCACCTACCCGCCAAACGCGGTGTTCTTCAAACCCACGCTCCCGGAGCGAAGTATGCTGATGGACCACGAGAAATCACGCAACACGTACTACAATTCCGTCCGATGGACGGTAGATGGCTTCTGGAAAAAGCTACTCACAGGAATTACGCCCCGCGACAGTACCGTGATCATTTATACTTCCGATCACGGGCAGGACCTCTCTGGAAATGGCATTCAGATTACGCATGCCTCTACCACCAATACCACGCCGATAGAAGCCAATGTGCCCCTATGGCTACTGGACGAATCGGGTTATACTTCGCGCTACACCATACCTGCTCCTAACAGGCAAGCACATCAGCAAATATTCCCCACTTTGCTGCTGCTACAGGGCTATAGCTCCTCTTTTATTCATACTAAGTATGGCAACACGCTTTTTGATAAACCTGCCTCCAAGCCTCGCTCCTTTTTAAACGGGGACATTTTTGCCAGAGGACCGGCCTCCCTGGTTCAGTTTGATACAAATAAAAAGAGCCGGCAATAGCTGGCTCCCTTTCACATCTTAAACAAACAATTTTATTTCAAACGTATCATTGCGTAAACTTCACATCACCATACTTCGAGCTGATGTTGACGGCACCTTTTGCCGCCGTACCTCCAAAGTTGCCCTTATATGTGGCTGACGTGTAGTCTTTCTCATGTGATGTCAGGTTGATGAGCGACTTATCTACATTGAAATCGGCAAACTGCACATTTACATCAAAGTTGAAAGACGTGTTGTTATCAAAGTTCAGGGCAATGGGACTAAAGCCACTGTCGAGCGAGATACGGCGGATGTTTTTACTGACATTGCTTACTTTAAACGTGCCATACTTTACTTCCAGGTTCAGTTCTTCGCCCAGGTTTCCGATCTTGAAATCGCTATACTTGGAAGAGCCCTCCAAACCATTTGTGCCGTCCAGGCTCATACTTGAGTAGGCCACCTGGATGTTTCCGCCATTTATAAAAGCACAGTTGCCGGAGCCATACGCAATTTTTACGTTGTTGCCACTGTTGCTCAGCCGTTCGCTCTTCAGAGAACCATACTTCACCGAGATGTCGGCTTTGCCCTGCAGGTTGGCCACATATACATCGCCATACGTGTTGCTGACCGTCAGCGGGTTTTCAGTGGGCATATAGATGGTGTAGTTCACCTCGAAGCTTTTGTGTGTGTTGCCCGAGATGCGCATCGGCGACATTTCTGTTTTATAGGAGATGGTGTTTCCTTCGCGCACTTCTATGATCCTGATGTTATCCAGTATTTCCTGTGCTTTTTCGTCGGTGCTGGCGCGGGCAATAACATCCACCTTTACCCGCATTTCATTTTTATCCCAGGTGTTTACCCGCACGCTGCCGAACTTGTTCTCCACATCAAGCAGGTCGGCTTTGCTCACTTTATAGTTTTTATCAATGGTCCGCTGTTTCTCAGCGTCAAGCGTAGCCTCACTTTCCTGCAACCAGAGCCGGTTTACTCCTCCGTTGGCCACCACTGCCAAGGCGGCAGAATTAGCTAGGGCAGTAAGTTCAGCGCAGTTAACCAGTACGGGGCTGGAGGGCTGCGCCGGCATTTGGGGGGTAGATGGCGCCACGGGCACTTGTTGTGCTGAGGCCATCATAGGAACAGCCACAGCCATGATGGTTAGCAGCTGTTTAAGGTTAGGTATTCGTCGTTTCATCTCTTACGGGTTCAGAAGTAGGTCCTTTTTGTTTATCTTCAATCTTTTGAAGTACATCTAACTGGCGGTTAAGCACCTCCATCCGGATCTGCAGGTTCTGGATCATAGCTTCTACCACACGGTCAGTGTTTGGGGTTGTATAAAGTTCTTTCTTAAGCTCGGTGTAGCTACTGTCCAGGCGCGCCAGTTCGCTATCAATGCCGGCATCTCCGCTCAAGCCGAGCACCTTCTTATCATACACACTTAGCTCGCTCTTTTTCTCTTGTATCTGGCTGGTATAGTAAGCTTCTACTTCTACTATTTCGGGCGCTATTTTCTGCAGTTTGTTCTGGCTGGCGGCAGCGATGGTGCTGGTGCCGGTGAAAGCCTTCTGTTTCATCACAAACAACGTGAGGCCACAGGTTAGGAGCAGCAAAACAGCGGCGGCAATGCGCATAAACAGGAAGTCGGCACTAAAGCTGGCCCGCTCTCCAAATTTGATGTTGATCACCTTTGCTTCTTTTAGAGGACTTGGCAGCTCCTGACAGATTTCCTGCCACAGTTCCGCCCGGGGCTCAAATGTATCGAACGCATCCCGGTGTTCGCTTACAAATCCTTTTAGTTTATCTTCCATGGTACAAATTCTCCATAAATTCTTTTATTAAGTCATCATCGATGGCTCTTGTACGATCTCCAGCAGTTTCTTTTTTGCCCTGCTGTACTGCGACTTAGAAGTGGACTCGGTAATGGCCAGAATCTCCCCTATTTCAGCGTGATCGTATCCTTCCAGCAAGTATAAGCTGAGTACTACCCGATAGCCATCCGGCAGCTTCTGGATGGCCTGCCGCACTCGATCTACTTTCCAGGTGGTGGCATCTTCATCGTACACCTCATCGGCTACATCAGCTACTACGTGTTCATCCATGGGCACCAGTTCGCTGTGCCGCCGGCGAACGGCATTTATCGCCGCATTAACTACTATCTTTTTAAGCCAGCTCCCAAACGAAGCCTCTGCTTTATAAGTATGAAGCTTCCTGAAAGCACTCACAAATGCCTCCTGCAGCACATCTTCGGCTTCGGCATAGTCGTTGGTGATGCGCATGCTAACGTTAAACATGGCTTTGGAATACAGCTTGTACAGCTCATACTGCGCGCGGTTATCACCGCTCTTGCAGCGCTCGATCACCTGGTGGTTTACATCCTGATAGCTGAGTGTCTCCAATGTTGTTCTGCTTTTGCACAGCACCTGTACTTGCCGCACTTTCCTGATTTATACTTTCACCGGCGCATTCCCTTTCATCCAAATTCAACCTAAAGACACCGGCAGGAGCACGAAGTTGCATGAAGTTGCAAAATATTTTCTACTGATGCTTACTCCTTTGATCTTACTGAGTTTAGCCGCTGCAAACGTCCTTAGCAGGGCCTTTTTGCAGGCGAGCAAAACCTGTAAATGCAGCAAGCCAGCCCTAATGTAGAGCTGGCTTGCTGCTATGTCTGAAGCAACATGAACAGGATTAAAGATTAGCACGATGGCTATATTTTGATAGCCTGTTCTCCTTCCGTTTATACTTCAGTTGCTGTTGATCATCCTTAAATCCTGCTGAAGCACGTTAGCGTGTTCATCTAGTCCATGATATCGAACCGGATGCCTTGGGCCAGCGGCAGCTCGCGACTATAGTTGATGGTATTGGTCTGGCGGCGCATGTATACGCGCCAGGCGTCGGAACCAGATTCGCGGCCACCGCCGGTATCTTTTTCGCCTCCAAATGCGCCACCGATTTCAGCACCGGAAGTACCAATGTTCACGTTTGCGATGCCGCAGTCAGAGCCCCAGTGGCTCAGGAAAGCTTCTGTTTCGAGCAGGTTGGTAGAGAAAATAGAAGAGGACAAGCCCTGCCGTACGCCATTCTGCAGCGCAATGGCGTTTTCCACATCGCCGCTATACTTGATCAGGTAGAGGATGGGCGCAAAGGTCTCCTCCTGCACCATCTCGTAGCTGTTTTCTGCTTCCACAATGGCAGGCGTCACGTAGGTGCCTGTCTCAAAGCCTTCGCCCGTCAGTACCTCGCCGCCTACTATCAAGTTGCCTCCCTCCTGCTGCACCTTCTCCAGCGCCTTTTGGAAAGCCTCCACCGCATGCTTGTCGATCAGCGGGCCGACCAGCGTGGTGTTGTTCAGCGGATGGCCAATAGGCAGGTTCGGGTAGATCCGGGTCAGGCGCGCTTTTACCTGCTCATAGATGTTTTCGTGGATAATGAGGCGGCGGGTAGACGTGCAACGCTGGCCGCAGGTACCCACGGCACCAAATACAACGGCGCGCAACGTCATTTCCAGGTCGGCACTCTCCGTGATGATGATAGCGTTGTTGCCACCAAGTTCCAGCAGCGATTTGCCCAGGCGTGCGCCTACAGCCTCGCCAACTTTTTTGCCCATGCGCGTAGAGCCTGTCGCCGACACCAGCGGCAGGCGCTCGTCGTGGCTCATCAGGCTGCCAACCTGCGCATCGCCGATGATCAGGTTAAACACGCCCTCCGGTAGCTCGTTCTCAGCTAAAACATCACGGATGATATGCTGACAGGCTACAGCTGTAAGTGGTGTTTTCTCCGAAGGTTTCCAGATGCTCACATCGCCACAAACGGCAGCCAGCATCGCATTCCAACTCCATACAGCCACCGGAAAGTTAAATGCGGAGATAATGCCTACAATGCCCAGCGGGTGGTACTGCTCATACATGCGGTGCTGCGGGCGCTCAGAATGCATGGTATAGCCATGCAGCTGCCGCGACAGCCCTACCGCGAAATCGCAGATATCGATCATCTCCTGCACTTCGCCCAGGCCTTCCTGTAGAATTTTGCCCATCTCGTAGCTCACCAGCTTGCCCAGTGCTTCTTTGTGCTCCCGCAGTTTCAAGCCGATCTGGCGTACTACTTCGCCGCGCTTTGGTGCCGGTACTTTGCGCCATACTTCAAAAGCCCGTTGTGCCGTTTGCACCACCTGCTCGTAATCCTCCTCCGAAGCTATATGAACGGAGGCGATCAGGTTGCCATCTGCCGGCGAGTGCACCTCGCGGGTAGCGCGGTTCTCCTGCCCGCCCCAGGTCTGGCCGGTGCTGTACGCAGGGTTGTTTTCTTTGATGCCCAGCTGGTGGAGCACGTCTTCTATAGCTTTGGTTAGCGGCAATGCGTCTATGGTTTGTTTCATGTGGTTTATAATTTATGAATGAGGGTCTCTTACAAAGCTATAAAAATAAAAAAGCTTCTGCTATGTTGCAGAAGCTTTCTCATATATAACAAATCTGATTTTACTGTTTTCCGATCGGGTAGTAAGCCTTCAGGCCATCAGGATACACCCCTTCGATGTATACCACGCCATTGTCAAAGTCTTTCAGATATTTCTCTACATCCGAAGGCTGGCTTACCGGGTACTTATCGATACGGGTGATGATAAAGCCGTCTTTCATACCGGTATCACGGAAATCGCTCTTGTCTACGCCCGAGATCTTCGCACCACCATCAATGCCCAGTTTGTTCATTTCCTGCTTGGAAACGGGCGCAAACATAGCACCATCGAACGTAACTGATTTGGCATTGCTGTGTTTTACCAGTTCTGTACTGTTGTTGAGGTTTTTGAGCAGCACGTTGGCCGTCTGCTCTTTTCCGTTACGCAGGTACGTTACTTTTACCTTGTCGCCAGGGCGGTAGCGGGCCACCTGCTCCAACAGTTGAGATGAACGGGTTACAGCCACACCATTTATCCCTGTCAGCACGTCGCCGGCTTGCAGGCCAGCTTCTTTGGCGCCACTCTTATCCTGCACACCGGCAATATACACGCCGTCCAGGGTTTTCAGGTCTTTTTCTTTTGCCAGTGTTGCATCAATTTCCTGGATAGAAGCACCCAGCAAGGCACGCTGCACTTCGCCATACTTCAGCAGGTCGTCTACCACTTTGCTCACAATCGAAGAAGGCACAGCAAACGAGTAGCCGGCAAACGAACCGGTTTGCGAAGCAATCGCGGTGTTGATACCTACCAGGTCACCATTCAGGTTTACCAGGGCACCACCGGAGTTACCAGGGTTTACAGCCGCATCCGTCTGGATAAACGACTCGATGCTCATATCTCTGTTAGCGCTGGTGCGCAGGATGTTGATCGTACGGGCTTTGGCACTAACAATACCAGCCGTTACAGTTGTATTCAGGTTCAGCGGGTTGCCCACTGCCAGTACCCAATCGCCAATGCGTAGGTCGTCGGAATTGCCGTAGCGGATAACAGGCAGTTTATCGGCATTTATTTTGATCAGGGCAATGTCGGTGGTTGGGTCTGTACCAACCAGTGTCGCGTCAAACGTGCGCTTGTCATCCATCACCACTTTAATCTTATCTGCTTTGTCGATTACGTGGTTGTTAGTAACAATGTATCCATTAGAGGCGATGATCACACCCGAGCCAGATGCCATTTGCGGCCCGCGTGGCGCCCGGTTACCCAGCCCATCGCCAAAAAACTCGCGCAGGAACGGGTCCATTGCCGTTGCGTTCTCATCAGAAGCTCCCTCGGAGTACTCCGTCATGATATGAACCACAGCAGGCGTGGACACCTGGGCTGCTTTAACAAAATTTAAGCCTTCCGGCACTACCGTGTTGCTGCTACGCATGTCGCTGGTGTAGCGGACAGTCGGGTATTGCTGTCCTTGTGCATCAGTGGAAACAATTTCGTCTTCCAGCAGCTTATAGCTACCTAAGGCAACACCGCCGCCAAGCATAGCAGACAGTGTTATACCTGCAATAAATTGTTTTGTCTTCATGAAATTACTTGAACTATTTTATTAATATTTGTGATCGCCTATATTATACAAGACTAACGTTACTGAAGTATACGATAGTATATAACAAACCGATTGTGTTAAGTTTACATCTCTATAGATAACAAAAAAGAGGCCAGAAAGCGGCCTCTTTTTTGTTATCCTAATTTAATTATGCTTTTTCTGTGCCATTATTTCCAGAGGATGCAGTTACTTTCTTGGAATCCTGTTTCTTTGCATCGCTCTTTTCTTTGTTGTCATCCGAACCGGTAATATTGATCTGACGCTTCATCGTTTTTTGCTCATCTTTGGGCACGCTTACCAGCAACACGCCGTTATCAAAGTTGGCTGAAATCTTGTCGGGGTTCACTTTATCGGGCAGGTAAAATGTTCTGCTGAAAGAACCGTACTGTGTCTCCAGCATGTGATAACGTCTGCCGTCTTCTTTCTTTTCCATTTTGCGCTCGCCGGCAATGGTCAGTTTGCCTTCCTGGAAGTCAATGCTGATGTCCTCTTTCTTTACGCCAGGCAGCGCCAGTTCTATTTCGAAGCCTTTCTCTGTTTCACAGGCGTCTACGTGTGGCGTAAAGCCAGAGAAGTTGCGGGAGTTTACAGATTCATTAAAAAATCTGTCTAACATAGAGCTAAAGGTGTTTGGCATGGTCTCTTGCATGCCATTGTATCTGCTAAGTGCCATGGTTATATATCGTTTAAAGTTTAAGATCAATTACAACGATACTATAGTAAAAACCATACCCACCTGATTCATCCTGCCTAATCCTGTAATATTGTCATTTTTCATAAGTATAACATGCTTGTAATCTGTCGTTTTAACATATTTCGGACACATTAATATGTAATACTGGCGGAGTTTGACGGCGCATGCAGGTTATACTTAAGTTCCAGCCCTACTACCGGCGAGATGCGGTTGCGCTTGGTAGCATAGCCTTCTTCGAGCAGCAGCCCGTCTTCGCTATATGTGGGCGGCACCTGCACGTAATAGTAGTCCGTCTGCCGCATAAAGTAGGGAGCTATCCGTAGCGTTTCTGTTAGTTCATAGTTCAGGCTCAGGCGCAGGCGGGTACGGTCGATGATGCGTTCCTCCTCTACAATATCCTTATCGCCCGCTAAGTCGGTTAGCAGCATAGCCTCATATCGCAGGGCCGGCGTCAGGAATTTGCTGCCTAGCGGCAGCCGTTTACCCAGCTCGGCCTGCAGCCGGACGCGGCCGTACCTGTCGCTTTCCTCCTGCATCACATATTCGAACAGGGCCTGCTTGTTGAAGTATAAACCACCAATGCGGCCGTTGTGGCGCAGGAACAACGTTGGGAACAGGATTTTGGGAAAATCTTCGGCGGCATACCGCAGCATGGCGCCGCCCCGCCAATGGTCTGTAAACGTTTGCTCATATCCAACGGTTAGCTCTACGCGCTCAACACTATGGAAAGCCCCGTTGCCTAACAGGTCGTTATAGCGGCTATCGGTATTAACGCGGTATTGGTTCTGCAGAAATAGAAGGCCTTGTTCGTTAACGCCGTAGGTGAACTGCAGCTCTGGCCAGATGGCTGTGGAGGCCGTAAATTTGCGCTGCGCCTGCGCCAGAACTGGCAGCAACAGCGCTAGTATAAGGTATACCTTTTTCATATCAACCCGCCAGTTCCTGTAATGCCACAAAAGCCATTAGTCCGATGCTTGTCTCCAGTGCCGATTCTTCTATGTCAAACGTGGGCGTGTGCACCCCCGAAATAATGTCACGTGCCTCGTTGCGGGTGCCAAGGCGGTAGAAACAGGCCGGCACCTCCTGCGAGTAGTAGGCAAAGTCCTCTGCTCCCATCCACAAATCCAGGTCTACCACATTAGCGGCTCCGAGGTATGCCTCTGCCGCAGCGCGGGCCCGCCCGGTTAGTTCCGGATCATTCTGCAGGTAAGGATAGCCGTGCTTGATGTCGATGTTGCAGCTGCCGCCCATACTCTCGCAGAGCCCTTCGGCCAGCCGGCGTATTTTCTGATGCGCTTCCTTGCGCCATACTTCGTTCATCGTCCGGAACGTGCCTTCAATCTTTACCTCATCCGGGATAACATTGGTCGCGCCTTTGGCCTCTACTTTGCCAAACGACAGCACAGAGGGCACCTTCGGACTGGCATGGCGGCTCACCACCTGCTGCAGCGCCACAATCAGGTGCGCCGAGATCAGCACCGGGTCTACGTTCATCTCGGGCATGGCAGCGTGGCCTCCTTTGCCTTTCACAGTAATGTAGACCTCATCGGCACTGGCCATGTACATGCCTGCCCGGAAACCCACTTTGCCCGCCGGCAGCATCGGAAACACATGCTGACCAATGATTCCAGCAGGCTTTGGGTGCTGCAGCACCCCCTCTTTGATCATGACAGACGCTCCGCCCGGAAACTTCTCCTCGCCCGGCTGAAAGATCAGCTTTACGGTTCCTTCAAACTCGTGGCGCAGCTCCTGCAGAATACGGGCAACGCCCAGCAGCGAAGAAGTATGTACGTCGTGGCCGCAGGCATGCATCACACCTTCATTCTTCGATTTGTAGGCTACCTGGTTTGCTTCCACAATGGGCAGTGCATCCAGGTCGGCACGTAGGGCAATCGTTCTCTTTTCCGGATTGTTACCCTCGATCAGCGCCACCACTCCGGTGCGGGCCATGCGCTGCGGCTGCAAACCATAACTGCGAAGCGTTTCTTCTACATAGGCAGCGGTATTGTATTCTTCGAAGCTCAGTTCTGGATGGGTGTGCAGGTGCCGGCGCAGTGTTACTGTGTCGGGTGCATAAGTATGGGCAAGACGTTTTACTTGATCTATTATCGACATATTCATGTATAAAGACGGTACTGAAATGCATGGAATGCCAGCTACACACAGCAATTGGCAATTTACTCCGTTACTTTGGAGCTGCGCCCAAGCTGCTATGGTACATTATAGTATGGCATCCGGGGTGCGCGTAGCTTGTACGACAAGTACAGGAGCGTAACAAGGTAACAATAAACCGTATAGCCTGAAAATAATAAACGTTGCGACCTGATCAGCCGCAACGTTTATTTATACTTGGTACCAAAGCTTAGCTTGGCGCTAATAATTTTTGTTGATGTTGATCTGATCGGGTACGATCTGAGCATTAGGAATCAGGTCCTGAATTTGGTTGAGCACCTGCTGGGCCTCGATGCGGCTGAAGAAATCGCCGATCTTTAAGCGGAAGTTCGGCTGCTGGTACGTCAGGTAGTCTTTCACGTCGGGCACGCGGCCGATGATGGCTTTGCGCAGGTTCATCACGCCCTGACGTTCCGAGCCGTTGTAAGCCAGAATGCGGTAGCCTTTCGCATAGCGGATGTTCCTGTTTACGCTGGCCACGGTATCCATCAGCACGGCCACCTGGTCGTTTACATGGTGTGTGGGCTCCACACGGGCTACGGCGGTTGCTTCTTCGGCCGTATACTTCGGGCGATACTGGCTTAGATCTTCATTTACGCTGGCTTTAGCAGAGCTTTTACCTATCCCGGTTTCGCTGCTTTTCCTGCCAGATGTGGAGGCACAGGCAGTGGTGAATACCAGCAACAGCGGCAGTAAAATATTTTTGATCTTGTTCATGAGCTAACTATTTGTATACCGGCCGAGCAGCCTAACCTGTCGGCACCGGCCTTAATTAATGCTTCGGCATCGGCTGATGTGCGGATACCGCCCGATGCTTTGATCTTCAGGTGCTTCGGCAGCACACGGCGCATCAGCTTTATATCGGCCACAGAGGCACCGCGGGCTGCAAACCCGGTCGAGGTCTTCACATAATCGGCCCCTGCTGCAGCGCAAAGTTCGCAGGCTTTTACAATCTCCTCCTCTGACAGCAAAGCGGTTTCGATGACCACCTTCAGTTCCGCCTTGTTCAAGTGGCAAAAGCTAGCCAGATCAGTCAGTTCAGCCTGTACTTCCTCATACTTGCCAGACTTAAATGCAGCAAGGTTTATCACCACATCTATCTCGCTGGCTCCGTCTGCTATAGCCTGGTGTGTTTCCAGGAGCTTGACTTTCGAGTGCTGGTAACCCAGCGGAAAGCCCACAACGGTAGCTACTTTTACAAGCGCCCCCGGCCCCAGCCGCTCTCTGGAGAGCTGCACATAGCAGGGCGGCACACACACGGCTGCAAAGCCATAGTTACGGGCTTCATCGCACAGTTGCTGCACCTGCTCTTCAGTTGCCTCCGGCCGCAGCAGCGTGTGGTCGATGTAAGCAGCTATTTCCTCTCCGGCCATACTATCAGCTAAAAGATAAAGGACATAAGAGGAAAGATCTGTCTTTCTCCTACATCCTCTCCCTATACGTTCTAAATCAGATAAAAGAAGCCACTGCGGTTTAGAACAGTGGCTTCTCCTAAATTTTTATTCTTCAATCAGGATGCAGCGGTTGTTGGCCAGATCCTCTTCTACAGTCTTAAACTTCACGTCTTTTACCACGCGGCCGTCCATGTACTGCACGCTTACGCGGTCGTTACGGCCAGCTACCTTCTGCGAGTGTGCCGGCATAATACGCTCCGGTTCCTGTGCCTGCTCAGCCATATGGCCCTGCTCATCTTCCAGCGAAGAGTGTACCGAGGCTTTCTGCTCTTTCAGCACGGGCGGTTTTGGAGCCTGCTGCGGACGCGGCGCCTGCACCTGATCCGGTGCCTGGATCGGAATATAAGCATGGAACAGGAAGTTAATGGTTTCCTCGTTCACCTTGCCGATCATGCGCTTGAACAGCTCAAAGGACTCGAACTTATAGATTAACAGCGGGTCTTTCTGCTCGTACACGGCGTTTTGCACACTTTGTTTCAGGTCGTCCATCTGGCGCAGGTGGTCGGTCCAGGCCTGGTCGATAGTACCCAGCGTGATCATCTTCTCCATCGAGCGGAGCAGCTCCATGCCTTTGGTCTCATAGGCCTTGGTCAGGTTGGCTACAGCTGCTAACTGACGCTTGCCATCGGTAAACGGCACAGCCACGTTCTCGATCATTGGTCCGCGGTTCTGGTGAATGTCGGCAATGATCGGGTAGGCCTGCGCAGAAATCTGCTTGTTTTTGTTCAGATAGAAGTTCAAAGCTTCGTTGTAGAGGCGCTCGGCCAGTTGGTTCACCTGCCCGCTACGGAAGTCGTCGCCCGTGATCTGCGTCTCGAAACCAAACACCCGAATCAGGTGCAGTTGGAAGTTCTCGTAGTCGTTGATGTTTTTGTAGCTGGCCACCACGTCCTCGCTGATATCATAGATCATGTTCCAGATATCAAGTTCCAGACGCTCGCCATATAGGGCGTTGCGGCGGCGTTTGTATACTACCTCACGCTGGGCGTTCATCACGTCGTCGTACTCCAGCAGGCGCTTACGCTGTCCGAAGTTATTTTCCTCTACTTTCTTCTGCGCGCGCTCAATCGAGTTGGTGATCATCGAGTGCTGGATCACCTCGCCTTCTTCCAGACCCATGCGGTCCATCAGGCGGGCAATACGGTCAGAGCCGAACAGGCGCATCAGGTTATCTTCCAAGCTCACAAAGAACTGTGAAGAACCCGGATCCCCCTGACGACCGGCACGACCACGCAACTGGCGGTCTACACGGCGTGACTCGTGGCGTTCTGTACCTACAATGGCCAGACCACCCGCTGCTTTCGATTCCGGCGTCAGCTTAATGTCAGTACCACGACCTGCCATGTTGGTGGCGATAGTAACGGTGCTTGGCTTACCAGCTTCGGCCACGATTTCGGCCTCTTTCTGGTGCATCTTGGCGTTGAGCACCTGGTGTTTGATATTGCGGATCTTGAGCATGCGGCTCAGGAGCTCCGAAATCTCCACCGAAGTAGTACCCACCAGCACGGGGCGGCCTTTCTCGGTCAGCTCCACGATCTCGTCGGCTACCGCGTTATACTTCTCGCGCACCGTTTTGAACACCTTATCGTGCTCATCGTCTCGTTGGATCGGACGGTTAGTTGGAATCACCACCACGTCCAGTTTATAGATCTCCCAGAACTCGCCTGCCTCTGTTTCGGCTGTACCCGTCATACCCGAAAGCTTGTGGTACATACGGAAGTAGTTCTGCAGTGTCACAGTAGCGTACGTCTGCGTAGCATCCTCCACCTTCACGTTCTCTTTTGCTTCGATGGCCTGGTGCAAGCCGTCAGAATAACGGCGCCCTTCCATCACACGGCCGGTTTGCTCGTCCACGATCTTCACTTTGTGGTCTGGCGTCACGATGTACTCTGTGTCCTTCTCGAACAAAGTATAGGCCTTAAGCAATTGGTTGATGGTGTGGATACGCTTCGATTTCTCCTGGAAATCGGCGATCAGCTGCTCCTTGGCGTGCACCTGCTCTTCGTGCGACATCGATTTGTTGTTCTCGATGTTAGCGATTTCAGTGCCGATATCGGGCATGATAAAGAAATGCGGATCTTCGCCCTGGCCCGTGATCAGGTCAATGCCTTTCTCGGTCAGCTCGATCTGGTTGTGCTTTTCATCAATGGTAAAGTATAGCGGCTCGTCGGCCTCCGGCATCTGGCGTGAGTTATCCTGCAGGTAGAAGTTCTCTGTTTTCTGGAGAATGGCGCGGTTGCCCTGCTCGCTCAGGTACTTGATCAGCGGCTTGCTCTTGGGGAGGCCACGGTAAGCACGAAACAAGGATACGCCGCCCTCTTTGGTATCGCCGTCTTTTATCAGGCGCTTTGCCTCCGTCAGGAAGTTGTTTACTACTTTGCGCTGCGCATCTACCAGCATGGCGATGCGTGGTTTCAGCTGATAGAACTCGTGCTCATCGCCACGCGGCACAGGGCCGGAAATGATCAGCGGCGTACGGGCATCGTCAATTAACACAGAGTCTACCTCATCGACCATGGCATAGTGGTGCTTGCGCTGCACCAGGTCCTGCGGGTCGCGGCTCATGTTGTCGCGCAGGTAGTCGAAGCCAAATTCGTTGTTGGTACCATACGTGATATCGGCACGGTAAGCTTCGCGGCGGGCTTCAGAGTTAGGCTGGTGCTTGTCAATGCAGTCAATCGTCAGGCCGTGGAACTCGAACAGCGGACCGATCCACTCCGAGTCACGCTTGGCCAGGTAGTCGTTTACCGTTACCACGTGTACGCCGCGCTTAGCCAGGGCATTCAGGAAAGCCGGCAGCGTTGCTACCAGCGTTTTACCTTCACCTGTAGCCATCTCGGCAATCTTGCCCTGGTGCAGTACCACACCACCAATCAGCTGCACATCATAGTGCAGCATGTCCCAGGTAATCTCGGCACCGGCAGCCAGCCACTTGTTTATCCAGATGGCCTTGTCGCCTTCTATCTGCACGTTTGGCTTGCGCAAAGCAAGCGCCCGATCCTGGTCAGTAGCCGTTACTACCAGTTGGCCATTCTCTTTCAGGCGGCGGGCCGTTTCTTTTACAATGGCAAAGGCGGGGGGCAGCACCTCCAGCAGTACTACTTCCAGGTCTTTGTTGCGCTGCTTCTCCAGCTCATCAATCTCCGTAAAAATAGCTTCTTTCTGAACGATATCCAGTTCCTGCTCGTCGGCAATGCGCTTGTGCAGGGCTGCGATCTGGTCATCAATAGGCTTTAGGCGCTCATCAATAACAGACTTCACCTCCTGCGTTTTCCCGCGCAGTTCATCGTCTGTCAGACTGGTAAGCCTGGCATATTCTTCGTTTATCTTAGATACATAAGGCAGTACCTCCTTTATATCTCTGTCGGATTTTGTACCGAATATTTTGGCAACGGTCTTACCGAAAAAATCAAACATCTGTATGTAGTTCTTAAATGAAATCCTGTGTCTGCGATCTCGTCAAAAATAAGTTGTTTTTCTGAGATATCGTGTGTTCTTACTAAAACAATACCATAAAAGGAACTTTAGGCGCTGCCTGCCAAAATTACCGATGGCAAGCAGCCTGTTGCTCCCTTTCTGCTCCCGGGCACCCGCCAGCCTATGCCATAACAGCCATGTCGCAGCATCGTGGCAGGTAGGCCTGCCTTTTAAACTATGGAAGCAGGGCATAAAGTTCAGCCAGTTGCCTTTCTAAAGCAAGCACTGAAATTCGATGGCGTCGCGCCAACCAGCAGTGGTTTTCAGCCAGTCCTTCCGCACGCCTACCTCTGTAAAGCCATGCTTCTGAAACAGGTGTATACTAGCCTTATTGCCGTCCGAAACAGTGCAATACACCTGGTGCAGCTGCAGCGTCTGGCGGCAGTACTGTAGCAGCAATGCCAATGCCGCGCCTGCGTGTCCATTGCTGCGCTGCGCTGCGGCCACGACAATGCCGATACCGGCACGGCGGTGCAGCGGGTCAAAATCAAACAGATCAATGGCACCTACCGGCTCTCCGCCTGCGCGGCAGATTACCAGGCGCAGCTGTTTTATAGTATAAATATCGAGGGTAGCATTTTCCAGGTACTGCTCCAGCACAAACCTGGAATAGGGTGTAAGCGTGTTACCTGCCTGCCAGACAGAGGTATCATTCTCCAGGGTATACAGGAAATCCAGGTCTGCGGGCTCCAGCGCGCGCAGGGAAGTATGGTCGGAGGAAAGAAACACGGCCGCTTGATTTGGGAAGATTACACTTTCACTTCGGCCTGCACGGCACCCGTAAACACCAGCCGGGCCGGGCCGATCAGGTAAATATACTTGAAGCCTCCTTCCGGCGCGCGTTCGAACGCCACCTCCAGTTCGCCCCCCAGCACCTTTACCTTGACAGGGCTTTGCATGCCTTGCATACTGGCCACCAGTGCGCAGGCTGTTACGCCCGTTCCGCACGACAGCGTCTCATCCTCTACGCCCCGTTCATAGGTGCGCACAAATATCTCGTTATCCGAGAGGCGCTGCACAAAGTTCACGTTGGTGCCTTTCTCATTAAACCGGGCGTTGTAGCGAATGGCGCGTCCTTCGGTGTATACATCCAGTTCCTGCACATCGGCTACAAAGCGTACATAATGGGGAGAGCCGGTGCTGAGGTAATAATCGCTGCCAATCTTCTCCACCTGCTTTACATCATTCATCTTCAGCTGGATAAGATCGCGCTCTATACTGGCCTGGTGCTCGCCGTCAGCTGCCAGAAAGCAGGCGACATCTTCTATCATGCCCATCTGCTTGGCAAAACGGACGGTACAGCGTGCGCCGTTACCGCACATGGAGCCCAGGCGGCCGTCAGCATTGAAGTATACCATCTCAAAGTCATAATCAGGATGGTCCTGCAGCAGAATGAGCCCATCGGCCCCAACACCCTTGCGCCGGTCGCACAGGTGCTTTATGAACTGCTCATCATCGGTCGGGAAGATCTGCTTGCGGTTATCCACCATCACAAAATCGTTTCCGGTGCCCTGGTATTTATAAAAAGTGATTGCCATGTCGTTATAACAATTTAAATCCCGGTTGGGTGCCTTTTTTATGGTTCGGCGGATAATGCGTAATTTGCCGCCAGGTGGCACACAGCCAGCACGAAACGACAAAGATATGTATTCCTTTCTTACAACAGAAAACTGGGCCGACTATGAGCTGGTGGATTCCGGAAACTTTGAGAAGTTGGAGCGCTTTGGCGCCTACTATGTGGCACGCCCGGAGCCGCAGGCCATCTGGGACAAGCACTTGCCCGAACAGGAGTGGCAACGCCTGGCAAACGCCGTATTTACGCGCGACAAAGGCAGCCAGGAAAAAGGCCAGTGGAAGCTGAAGAAAGGCATGCCAGAGCAGTGGTACATCGATTATACTTATAATGACCTGAAACTTCGCTTTAGGCTGGGGCTCTCCTCGTTTAAGCACGTGGGGCTTTTCCCAGAGCAAGACAGCAACTGGAAATTTATTTACAACGCTACCAAAAAGCTGCAAACGCCACAGCCAAAGGTGCTGAACCTGTTTGCCTATACCGGCGCTGCCACCCTGGCCGCCAAAGCTGCCGGCGCCGACGTAACGCACCTGGACTCGGTGAAGCAGGTAAACTTCTGGGCCCGCGACAACATGGAGGCCAGCAACCTGGACAACGTGCGCTGGGTGGTGGAAGACGCCATGAAGTATGCCCGCCGGGAGGTGAAACGCGGCAATACCTACAACGGCATTATCCTGGACCCGCCCAGCTACGGCCGCGGCCCGAACGGCGAAAAATGGCAGCTAGAGAACGAATTAAACGAGATGATTAAACTGTGCCGCGAACTGCTGGACAAAACCGACTATTTCCTGCTCATCAATTTATACTCGATCGGCTTCTCTGCCATGATCCTGGATAACCTGATGCGCGACACGTTTGGAACGCAAGTACAAAACGAAGAACTGGGCGAGTTATACTTGCTGGATGGCGGCAAGCGCCGGCTACCCTTGGGCACGTTCTTTCGGTTTACGTCGGGCGGTAAATAATTCTGCTGCACCCCTTACCTGCCAGTGCTCGTATCCTGCCTAAGCCGTTGCCCGAACCTTTTATCTCGATTCGGAAAGGCTTTACAAGCTTTAACACCAACAGATGCCAGACAGGGAAAAGCTAAAGCGCTGGATTGCCTTCCTCCCTATTTACGGGTGTTTCTCAACGGGCATTATCTATGCAGCTGTCGGCGTTATCGCTATCCTGTCTTTTTTAAAAATCAAGCATGGCGGCGCGGATGAAAGTAGCTTGCTGGCTTTTCTAAACGATTATGTGGCCGGCAGAATACTTATCTGGGCCATTCTGCTAGGGACGATCAGCTACATTATCTGGCGGATTTACGAAACGATCAAAGATCCTTACGGGTATGGCACGAGCCCGAAAGGTGTTGCCACCCGAACAGGCATTGCCCTGAGCACTGTTGCCGATATGCTTATTGCCTATGCTGCCATCATGAGCTTGCTCGGCAAAAGCCACGTACCGGAAAACGGACAACCCGAGGAGCAACGCCGGATGGTGCACCTGATCCTGCAAAAGAGTTGGGGCGATTGGGCTATCATCTGCACCGGAGCTGTTGTTGCTATAACCGCCGTGGTGCAGTTACTCTACGGAATCACCAACGGGTATAAGGAACGAATCAACATCGGTCGCCTCCGTGCTGTTGAAAAACACCTGATCCGTGCGCTTGCCTGGGTGGGGTATGCGGCCCGCGGGATCATTTTAGGAATCATCGGCTTTTTCCTGCTGAAAGCAGGTGTCTTGGAAAATGCGCACTATGTGGTGAACACCGACAAAGCCTTTGATTTCATAGGGGACGACATCGGGCATTTATACTTTATCCTGGTAGCGGTCGGCACTATCTGCTATGCCCTGTTTATGTTCGCCCTCGGCGCATACTATGACCCCGATAAAGGGTGAGTAATATTCGAAGGCTGAACTATCAGTGACTTGTTATTACTTGGGCAAAGTATAAGCGTTGAAGTTATAATATCTCCCTGCCTTGTTCGAGAAGGGAATCTGGCTGGAAGAGGTTTCGAAGTATAAGTTTTATAGCATAGGCCTTACCTCCCTTCCACTAACATTCTTGCAGGATGACAAATGTAAGAAGTATAAAAAGGGGGAGCGTGTAGCTCCCCCTTTTTCTTTCAAATGACCTTTAAGCTTCCTTACTTTCCAGCTTATTTAAAAGCGATCTGGCGAGCATCTGCCTCGATCACTTTCTTATAGAAGTTGCTAAACTCCTGTACTTTGCCGGCAGGTATAATATCGCCTTTATAAACGAGCTCCCGGGTAAACTGCAACGATTTGTTGACCTGCTTGCAGGACAAGGTATACGTGGCGTAGGCGCAGGAATACGTCACCGTCTTTGGAACTTCCACCAGGGCTTTGTTGGCCGGGATGATGATGGTGATAGTTTCTCTGTCCGTATCTGCGTACTTCACCTTCGAGAGGTCGATCGGGAAAGTTCTTTCTGCATTCACCACAAATTCGCTGGCGGTGGCTTTGCTGCTCCAGGGCAAAGCAAACAGCGACATGCCGCCTACCTGGGTAATGATATCCTGCAGTGCATAATCGATGTTGCTGCGTACCGTATCGGCCGTACCTTCAAGGCCAAAGAATTCAAGCTTGCTTAAGCTGGCATTTGTGTAGTATGATTTCAGACCATCTAGCATTTGCTTCTCCCGCTCCTTACCGCTCAGGTTGCGGTACCTGGACTTGTTGTAAGCAGCCAGCGAAGCGGTATTATAGTTGCGCTCGCTGATCTCCAGGTTTCTGTCTTTGATGTTGATCATTGTTTGACGTACCACAGTATTTGGTTTCCGAACCGCAGGGTTCAAGTAGCCCAGCTGCAATGGCTGCGTGTTTTTCTCCCCTGTTATCTCCAGAATTCTGGAGTTCAGCGCATCGCTGTACAGGCTGCCGAAAGGCAGGTAGTTCGAGGTCAGCTCCAGGTAATGCGGCTTGCCATTCAGTTCTACCCTCGCCATGCAATGGTTAAACTCAATGGAAGGCAGCTCCATTTCGCTCAGGCCATTGTCACGGGTGTTAACAAGCACCAGGCTGGCATCGATTCCTGCTTCTTTGCACATGGCCACAAAAAGCGTAGACACATCTTTACAGTCGCCAATGCGGGTGTTTAGAACGGTAGAAGCTTTTTGCGGGATCAGTCCGCTCTGGCGGAAAGAAACAGAGCTATACTTGATGTTATCAATAATGTAATCGTAGATGAGTTTTACTTTAGCCTCTTCCGTGAGGTTGGACTTATCTTTAAACAGGTCTGCTACTACTTCTTTTACCTCAAAATCGGCTTTTGCTTTCTCCGAGGCCAGGTCTGAGTACCAGTTGCTCACATAATTCCAGTCGGGGATGGTGGTCAGGTGCAGGGTCTGGGCAACGTCTGCCATAGCCGGCATTTTGTCTTCAAACTTTAAAGCAGCCTGATTTTCCTTTTTCCAGACATACAGGTTGAAATCCGCATCTGGCTTTGAAACAGCCGGTTCCAGCGGCTGCTGGGTCATTTTATACTGGAACTTCACCTCCGGAGAGATCAGCAGGCTATATTTGGTAGTGAGATAAGGCAAAAAGTGCGTGAAGTAATACTTGTCCCAGAAATGAGAGGCTAAACGGCCCTCATTATAGTTCTCCAACTTATAAGTATAATGGATGGCATCGCCAACTTCCAGATTGGTGAAAACAAGCTGGTTGCCATTTGTTTCGGCCGGCACTTTTGTCCCGTTCTTCTTGATAACCTCGGCTTTCTCTACTACCATGCGCTGGTCGCTGTTATAGCCAATCTCATACTCTTTCCAATCGTCTACACCCTGCTCATCCAGCATTTTTAAAACGAATATGCGCCTTTCTTCGGAAGCACCGCTCTTGTATACCACCCGCTGTACCTCGTCGTACACAATTAGGGTTCTGTCTTCGGGATAGGCCGCAGCGCCGGGTGCCGCTTTCGCCAACGCATAGATATCTACCGCCGGGAAGTACTCGAACACGTCTTTCTTATTCTCCAGCTTACGGAGTTCTTTGATACTGCTGAAGTCAGTTGGCTCATATTCGATCGCTTTTTGGTAGGAACTGATCGCCTCGGCCTTTTTGCCATTCACGTTTTGCGTCTTGGCAAGTTCTGCCCAGTACTTGCCGACATACGGGGAAGTAAGGAGCGCTTTCCGGTACGTATCTTCCGCTTTTTTGTGATCCTGAAGGTTAGCGTAAATAGTGCCCAGCTTGTACTGGTATCCAACTGCTACCGGGTTCCGGGCTATCGCCGACTGGTATATATTCAGGCCATCTGACACGGCTCCTTTCTGAAAATAATCCTCTGCCAGCAACTCGGCATAGGCATTGTGGTTGTGATCTTTGAGGTAGTTCTTGAGGATGTTGACCGAAGACTTGCTATTTTTCCGTACCGTTTTCTCGATCAGGTACTCCAGTTTCACGAAATCAGCATTTTCAGGAAATTTTGAATAGGCTTCGTCCGCCAGCTTCACGATTTCTACTTCTTTCTTCTCCGCTGTAGCTAACTGCAGCCGCTTCATGTATACATTCTCGTCTTTCCCATAGATCTTCTCGATCTTAGCTAAAACAGCAGCCGCGTTGTCATAATTCTCTTTCTCGATCTCATCATGAAACAGCAGATTCAGCGAAAACGGGTTCTCGGGGTCTTTATCTTTCAGCCACTCCAGGGTGGTAGCAAGCTGGGTGCGGTTTCGCTCCTGCTGGTATAATTGAACAAGCAAGCCCATGATGTAGCTCGACTCCGGAGCAAGTTTCTGCGCAGCTGTAAACGCTTTGCGGGCTTCGTAGTTTTTCTGGCTGCGCAGGTAGGTATGGCCCAGCAGAAGGTAGTTAAGCACTTTTCCCGGCTCTTTCTTCACCAGGTCCTGAAAGTAGGCTTCGGCAAACAGCGGGATGTTTTTCGCCTCGTACACCGTTTCTACGGTATAGGGCTGTGGCACTTTGGAGTAGCTAAGTCCATCTATGGCTTTGCCGGTTTCGTCCGTCAGGCGTGCCATAAAGTTCGAGCGGTCGGCATAGCTCTCGGCCACTTGTACCAGCAGGCGGTTGTATCCTTTGTGCAGCTTTACGGTGGTCAGGTAGGTATCCAGGTCGTTGTTGCGCTCTTCCTGCTCGGCCAGCACCAGTTTGTCGTTCATCCAGGCTTTCAGAGAGCCTGATACGCCCAGGCGCAATTGCACCTCCTGCTCCACCGGGCTCATGACATAGGTCTGCGCATAGATCACGGAATTGTGGGCATAGAAATGATAGGTAAAATCGATCCAGCGGTCGGCCCGGAAGGCCGGCAGGTTAAACCACTTAACGCTTGCCCCAGCCTTATTTGTGAACGTGGCATCGTTTGATCCATTCTTAATGGGGCCATATGCTTTGTTAAAACCGCTGGCAGAGATATTCTCAAACTCCCCCACAATCTGCCAATCCGTGATGGCGCCCATTTGGCTGTAGGCTGCTTCGGCTTGCTTGTCGTTGTTAATTGCTTCGTAGTGGCCGCCCAATATACTTTGTGCCATTGCCCGCAAGGTGCCGTTTGCCCGCGCGTCTTTCGACAGGGCCTGGAGGTAAGCTACTTGTGCCGGTGTCTTTTTACCACTTCCGGCCGTTACCGCTTCCGTGCTCCAGAGGGCAAAAGTATAGGGATACGGGTTGGGGCTGGCCGCTGCGAAACGGGTATACTCCGCAAAGGCTTCCGCATCTGTTTTATCGATGGTGGCCAGCAGGGAGAGCCCCAGGTGCGCCTCCGCTTTGGTGGCGGCATCATGCGTGGCCTTGTTAAACAGCTCCCGCGCCTGTTGCCGGTCGTTGGCATAAAAGCTTTTCCAGGCGGCATCCAGGTCGGCGCTGCTTTGGGCCAGGGCAAGCAAGGGCGTCAGAAAAATAAAAAGAAGAGGTAAGAGCAGCTGCCGGAAAGAGCTGCCGGTTGGTAAAGGTTTACACATACTGTTAAGAAATTAGGGTGAGGTAAGTGCCAACCTTGCTTGTTTTCATAGACAAATGGCAAAGCGCCTTACAAATACAATGAATTATCCTCCAAAATAAATAATTTTACCCGATATATATGTTCTCCTAAATATTTATTCTTTTCAGAATTCTACAAGGAGCAGCAAGAATAGGCAGGCAAGCTTTACCAGCAAAACAGCCGCAACCGCTATTGAATATGTTTTTCCGGTTTTCTTCTGCTGGGAAAGTAGTTTGTAATGCTCTGGTACAATAGCGTGTCTTCTCTATTTTTCAACTATAAACAGTATACCATTCTTTCTACAACTATGAAAAAGCACCTCTTACTTATCTGGGTGAGCCTATTGGGCATCACCGCTGCTACGGCACAGCAAAGGCAGACGCACAAAGTACCGCAGGAGCTGGCCAGCTTTTTTTGCGGCTACTGGACGGGTGCAGGAGAATTTGCCAATGGCAAGCAGATCGCGGCTGACGTGTCCTTTACCTTATCTCTTGACAGCTGCTGGCTCAGCTACCACCATCGCGATAAAGCCCCAAACACTTACGAGGCCCAGTCGATGTGGGGCCTAAATGCGCAAACCGGCCAGTTTATCGCCTATGTATTTGACAACTTTAATGGCCACAGGAAATTTGAAAGCGACGGCTGGAAGGATGGAAAGCTGATCCTGACAAACCAGGAGTCCTCTCCCGGAAGAGGCCAGTTCTTTCAGCATTTTATTTTCGAGAAGCTGTCTGACAACACATTTAAAATGAGTTATGAAATAAGCAAGGACGGGACTGCCTGGCGACTGGTAGATCATTTAGTCTTTACCAGAACAACTGCCGAAAGTTAAAGCAGCCGTACGATCAACAGGCATCAGGCAAAATGGCCCGTAATCCTAAATACCCTTCAAAATTCCTACTCGGAAAGTTGTACCTTACTTCATTTGCCAGCCCGAAGTATAAATAACTATTTCTCTAATGGGACAGAGGAGAAGTATAAACTATGCGACTAGAGGCAGGAGTGCACAACAGCATCAAACCTCATTTCAAACTATAACCATCAACCTATGCTAGTAAATCCTTATTTAACCTTTTTAGGCAACTGCGAAGAAGCGTTCCAGTATTACAAGTCTGTTTTTGGCGGAGAATTTTCGTTCGTCAGCAGGTTCTCGGATATGCCGACACAGGAGGGCGCGACCATGTCGGAAGAAGACAAGAACAAGATCATGCACATTGCCTTGCCTATCTGCAAAGAAACCATTTTAATGGGAAGCGATACTGGCGGCGAATGGGCCTCCCAAACGAAGATCGGGAACAACATCTCACTCTCCATCATCACAGACAGCAAAGAAGACGCCGACCGCTTCTTTAAGGCCCTGTCGGATGGCGGCAAACAGAAGATGCCCATGAGCCAGACGTTCTGGGGAGACTATTTTGGCATGTGCACCGACAAGTATGACATCAACTGGATGATCACTTTTAATACCAAGGCCGATTCTTTATCCTGATCAGGCAGAAAACAGCACCCCGATGAACGCATTACAAATTAATACAGCCCTGCAGATCCAAAAGCCGCCGCACACAGTGTTTGAAGCCTTAGTGGAGCCGCAGCACATGGCGCATTATTTTATTTCGGAAAGCACCGGCAGCATGGAAGCAGGCAAAACGCTGCACTGGAAGTTTCCCGAGTTCGACCTTACCTTTCCCATACGGGTTTTAGAAGTGCTACCCGATACGTTTATAGCTTTTGAATGGGAGGGTGAGCCGGGCAAACAACTGCAGGTGGAGATTAGGCTGGAAGAGCTGCCCGGCAACAGCACTTTGGTTAAAATCAGCGAAGGGCCGATGGAAAATGATGCGGCCGGTATCCAATGGCTGGGCAGAAACACCGCCGGATGGGCAAACTTCCTGGCGTGCCTCAAAGCCTATGTGGAGTATGGCATTAACCTGAGAAAAGGCGCTTTTGATTTTATGAAGCACTAAAAGCTGACAATAACCGGATACAGTTGCCAGCCATTGCGCTTTAGCCGGGGCAGCACATAACTTAGCGATCAACATTATAGTATGATGCTGTATGTCATGCTAACTACCACACATACTTTATGACCAAGCGTTTCGCACTCATCGATATGGGCACCAACACGTTTCACCTGCTGGTAACAGAAGTGGACGACCACCAAAACCTGCACGATCTCTATAAAACGAAGCTGCCGGTGCGCCTCGGCCAGGGCGGCATCAGCAACGGCAACATCGCGCCGGAGGCCTATGAACGCGCCCTGAAAACGCTGCGGGAGTTCCGGAAGACCATCGACAGCTTTGGAGACGTAACGGTGCAGGCCATGGCTACCAGTATGGTGCGCAACGCTGCCAATGGTGATGATTTTATTAAGGATATCTTTAAGCAGACTGATATTCAGGTAGAGGTTATTTCGGGAGATAAAGAGGCGGAGTACATCTTTTATGGGGTGCAGGCAGCAGGCGTGCTGGACGGGCAAACGTCGCTGATCATGGACATTGGCGGCGGCAGCATCGAATTCATTATTTGCAACCGCGATGAGATATTCTGGAAGCGCAGTTTCGAAGTAGGTGCACAGCGCCTGATGGACCAGTTCTTTCGGCAAGACCCGATTGCGCCGGAAAGTATAACTGCCGAGAAAGCATACCTGCAGGAAAAGCTACAGCCGCTGCAGGAAGCCGTGAACAAGTATAAACCCACGGTGCTGGTTGGCTCTTCGGGCACCTTCGATACCTTCTGCGATATAGATGCACTCCACAAAGGCGATACCTCCCGCCAGCAGCAAGTACCCGCCGCCTCGGCTTTGCCTATAGCCGACTTTTACCGGATACATAACGAACTACTCACAAAAGACCGTGCGGCGCGGTTAGCTATTGCGGGCATGCTGGAAATGCGGGTGGATATGATCGTGCTGGCCAGTATTGCCGTTGACTTTGTGCTGCAGCAGTATCAACTGCAGGAGATCCGCGTTTCGTCCTACGCCCTGAAAGAAGGGGTGCTGCAGCAGATGCTGGCAGAAGAAGTATAGCATTCCTTTTATCTCTGCTTCCCTGTTAACTGCTGCCAGTTTAGTGGATCGACACAGACCTCTTCTCCTTTCGGCGGCGCATCCTGCGCTGCCTGCTGCTGTGAATTTGCATGCCCGCCTTACGCAGCACTTCGGCTCATTTTTAAAGTATTTTATTGCCCTATCCTGTTTAACGCCTAATATTTAACTGCTGCAAATCCGCTTCGCTACACCTGCCGTAGGTAGCTTATATGATAGCTGCCCCCGCTTTAATGCTAAATTTCTGTGGACAGCTCTCATCGATTAATAGCGTATTATTCACTTAAACAAACAAAATTATGAAGAACAATTCCGTAAGAAGTACCCGTCATTCTCTCTTATCTGCTAACACGTTTGTGGCAGCACTGCTCTGTGTTTTCTTCCTCTCTGGCTGCGACTACCTTGGCAACATCGATGACTTTGGAAAAAATAAGGACAACGACAATACGAAGATGTTTGTAGCCAACCTGAAGCCTCTCAACAATTCAGGGGTGACTGGCACAGCGATGATCAAGTATAAGGAAGATGGAAAATTCCAGGTTATTGTTGAAGCAAAGAACCTGGTACCGAACATGGTGCATCCACAGCACATCCATGGCTTTGACATGGACAACAAAGATGCTACCTGTCCACCAGAAAGTGCAGCAGGAGATGACGGTTTGCTGACCCTGGCTGACGGCCTGCCATACTATGGCCCTGTGCTGCTGCCGCTGGACGACAAATTAGTACCTTTAGATGCTGACAACTTCCCGACTGCCAACGCTGGCGGCAACCTGAACTACGTAGGTATGGTGGATACAAACTCCCTGGTAGCAGCCATTGATGCCAAGTATGAAGAAAAGCAGACAATGGCTGACTTCAAAGCTGAAGAACGCGTAGTAGTGCTTCACGGCGCTTATGTAAAGGACAATAAAATTGTACCTGCAGGCACAGAAGGCGCTACCTATAACGCGACACTTCCGGTGGCTTGCGCAGAAGTAGTAAAGAAATAGTATAGTCGCTATACTTAGCGCTAAACAAGTATAAAACAGGAGGCACTTCTAGTACTAGAAGTGCCTCCTGTTTTTTGATGGGGTGCTTACTACCCTTTTGCCAGCCTCTTTCGTTCTTTTACATACGCTTTGCCCAGCTTTTTCAGATCTTTTCGATTGCTGGTATACTTCGCTTTCAGCAGATCGGCATCTTGCTGCTGTGCCCGTTGCACATCGCGGGCAGCCAGTTGCCGGCCCAGTTGCTCCTGCACTTTACTGGTTTTGCCCTTGCGGTACCCTCGCTCCAGCAGCGACGACAACAACTGCACTGCCACCTCCTCTTGCCCTGCATTGGTAAAATAGCTAACTACGCTGGCTGTAAAAGGCAGCTTCTGGTTGTCGCGGGCGTAGTTGAGCAAGGACGTATGGCTAAGGCCGAAATGATTCACACTATTTGCCAGGTACTGCTTCTCTGCTTCGTTATAGGCCTGGATTGCTTCGGTATAACGGCTGGAGGCTACGTAACGATTTGCATCGGCCAGCAACTGCTGGTAAGCTACTGCCGGCCGTATGGCTTCGCGGGCATCAGTGGCTGTAAAAGTAGCAATGGCACATTCTGGTTTGGCTGCAGCCGCCGCTAAGGCTGCTTTATACGCCTGGTCAGCCGCCAGGTATTGTCTCTGACCGGCCAGTTCTTTCCCGCTTTGGAAGTGCTTGTCGTATGCTGCCTGCGTGTTCACACATTCCTGTGTAAAAATGCGCTCGCGGAGCAGGTTATACTTGCTTTCCACCTCATTATCACCCTGCAGCGCATAGCGGCTTTGCATGGCCTGCGCGGCAGCGGCGGTAGCACGCGCATCGCTCAGGCGGTTACTGGTAGCTTGCGCATAGCCATCGCTCAACTGCTGGAGCAATACCGGTTTAGCCGCCTGCTGTGCCAGCCTACCCAGTTCCTGCACCGGCTTAAAGGGGTAAGTCTTTTCCAGGTCCAGCGCTACCTCAAACTGGTCTAGCGCCGCTTCATAGTTCTTCTGGGTTAGCGAGCGTTTGCCCTGGTCGATGTGCTGCAGGTAAAAGCGGTATTTTACCTGGCGCTGCAGGTCTGCCGCTTCGGGGGCCTGATGCAGCACCACATCATACTGCTGCTGAAAATCCAGTGCCGCTTTGGCCGCGTCATCGGCGCGGGCCAGGTCGTTACTTGCCAGCAGGTGCTTCCCGTCCGCTACGATGCCCCGGTATACGCCATAAGCTGCTTTGGCAATGCCATCGTTCAGAGCAGGCAGGTTGCAGCGCAGGCCACCAATGGTGCTGCACATGTGCTGTGCATCGGCAAAAGCATTTAACGCCTCCTGGTAAAGGCCGCGATTGGTCAGGTTGTTGCCTTCCCCGATATAGCTACTGTAGATATCATGCGCGAGGCCCAAGGCTGCTGTTTCTGTTTCCGGATCAATGCGCAGGTGGCCGAGAATGTCTGTAAGGCGATCGGCGGCTTCGCGGGTATAGCCCTGCATAAAATCAAGCCGCGCCAGCTGTACCAGGGCAGGAGCAAACGCCGGGTTCACCTCCGCCGATTTTACAAAGTATGCCTGTGCTCCTTTTAGATTGCCAGCATTGAGCATCGCCACGCCCCTGTTGTAGAACTGCTGATCGAGTGTTGCCAGGGCATAGTCAATGGCACGGCGGCGCTCCTTCGCCAGTTGCGTCAGCTGCTGCATTTTGTCCAGTAGGCGCTGCGGGTCGTTCTGGCGCAGGCGCAACTTCTCTTTAAAGTTCTGCTGGTGCAGGCGAGTCAGCTGTTCTTCCAACGCCTGCAGGTTGCGGTCATGCTGCGGCAGGTAGTCTACATCTTCAGGCTGAATGCGCGCTATACTTTGCAGGGCCTCGTCCAGGCTGGCAGCAGCGGCATAATACTGCTGCACTACTTGCAGGCGCTCCTGCACTTTGGTAAGCGAAGCAGCCGTATACACCACCTCCTGCTCCACCACCTTTAATTTAAAGTTTTGCGAGCCGGCAGTGTCCGGAAAAGTCGTTTCCAGCAAAGTGCCTCCGCCTGGCTGCAGGTTTATACCTGGAGTATATGTTTTAATGACCTGGTTCTTGCTATCAAGTAGCTGTACTTTGGCCGTATACTTCTCCGGCATAAGTACCTCCCCCATGTCAAAGCCCCTGTAGTTTACATCGCCGCTCACTGCAGCTTTGGCCAGCAGCACTTTTAACTGCAACTGCTCCCCCAAGTCGGCAATGCGGGCCTGCTGCTCCAGGCGTACCATAAATTCAGCACTGCGGTTTGGCCTGCCGCCGCGCTGTGGCTGCACCTGCTCGCGCTGCAGCAGTTCCAGCAGGCTGTTTACGGTGGCCTGACTGCCGTTGCCATTCCCGCGTTTCATCAAAAAGGAAACAGGGACTGATTCCTCAAAAACCAGTTTGGTTTGCGCCTGTGCTCCCAGCACCAACGCCCAACACCACAGCAAGAGTATAGCTTTTTTCATAGTGGGTAGATGTTAATTTTATCTATACCGTTGCCTCAGACAAATTTTATTCCACAATCTGATGCTGCCTCTAAAATATATAAAATACCTGATATTATGGGTAAGCAGCTATACTTTGCCTGCCCGTGCACAACCTGTAGTTGTAAAGCTGTGCAGAAGCCGAGGCATTGGCGATAGAATTTCTTAATTTGCTGCCCTTGCAGCAGCTTTCAGCCTAAAATTGACAACTGCCACTGCCGGGCATTAGGAACCAGGCGATTAGCACAATGGCCGGCTTACAAAGGCTAAATACGCTATGTGTGATCCAGGAAAAGATGCCCCGGCACCGCAGTGCAGCGGCCTTATTGATGTTATCTGCTGCTAAGTAACTCTAGTATAAACCGTTCATACGCCAGCGCAGCTTTTCTGCACCGGCCGAAAACAGAACCTATGTATCCATACACACAACTCTTTGATTTCACGCAGGAGGTGTTTCTGAGAATGGGATGCCCAGCCGAAGACGCCAAACTTGCCGCCGAGGTGCTGCTGGAAGCAGACCTGCGCGGGGTAGACTCGCATGGCGTAGCCCGCCTGAGCGGCTATGTGCGCCTGTGGGAAGCTGGCCGCATTAACGTAAAGCCACAGCTGCGCATCGTACACCAGACCCCCAGCACCGCCACCGTAGACGGCGACCGCGGTCTCGGCTTGGTAATTGCGCCCCGCGCCATGGACATCGCCATTGATAAGGCAAACCAGGTAGGCACAGGCTGGGTGTCGGTAAAGAACTCGAACCACTTTGGTATTGCCGGCTACCACGCCATGGAAGCCCTTTCATCTGATATGATCGGTATTGCCATGACGAACGCCTCGCCGCTGGTAGCCCCCACCCACTCCGTAGACCGCATGCTGGGCACCAACCCCATAGCCGTGGCGATCCCGACGCTGAAGCAGCCGCCCTTTGTAGCAGACTTTGCCACTGCCTCTGCTGCCAATGGCAAGCTGGAAATCCTGCAGCGCAAGAACAAGAAAGCGCCTGTCGGCTGGATTCAAACGGCCAGCGGCGACCGCTCGACCAATGCGCATGAGCTGAAAGAAGGAGGCGCTTTGCTGCCGCTGGGCAGCGACAAAACACACGGCAGCCACAAAGGCTATGCCCTAGGTGCCATCGTGGATATCTTCTCTGCTGTATTGTCGGGAGCCAACTATGGGCCGTGGGTGCCGCCGTTCGTTAGCTTTTTGCCACTGCCCGAAGATCCGGTAGGCGAAGGCATCGGCCATTTTTTAGGTGCTATGCGTATTGATGCTTTCCGGCCAGCCGACGAGTTTAAAGAGCACATGGATAAGTGGATCGAAGCGTTCCGTAGCGCCAAGGTAAAGCCAGACGAGAAAGCCGTGCTGATTCCCGGTGACCCGGAGCGTGAGATGACAGATAAACGCCTGAAAAAAGGCATCCCGTTGCTGGAGCCCGTAGCCCGCGACCTGGAAGCGCTAGGCAAGAAATTCGGGATACAGCTGTAGCTCTCGATAGCCAGGCACAAGTATAAAAGCAGGCCAGTAGGTAAGTATAACCTTATCGGCCTGCTTTTTAAGTTAGCGATAACAAAACAGCTGTTTGCCTGTTCAACAAAGCTCCTGTTTTTAGCTACACGTATAAACATCTTTATGCAACCTGCACAACCGTCAGATCATACCCATTTTGCCACCACCTTGCTGCAGTGGTACGACCGGCACAAGCGTGCCCTGCCTTGGCGCGACACTACTAACCCCTACTTTATCTGGCTCTCGGAGGTGATTCTGCAGCAGACGCGTGTGGCGCAGGGCCTGCCCTACTATCAGAAATTTGTAGCGGCTTACCCCACCGTGCAGGACCTGGCTGTGGCGCCCGAAGATGAGGTGCTGCGCCTGTGGCAGGGGCTGGGCTATTACTCCCGGGCTCGCAACATGCACCACACTGCACAGTTGGTAGTCAGCAAGTATAACGGCCACTTTCCGGCTACCTATGCAGAGCTCCTTAACCTGAAAGGCGTTGGCAGCTATACGGCCGCTGCCATTGCCGCCTTTGCCTTCCGGGAGCAGGTGGCGGTGCTCGATGGCAATGTGTTCCGGGTGCTGGCACGCGTATTCGGCCTTTCAGAAGATATTGCAGCCCCTGCCTCGCGCAAGGTTTTCCAGCAATTGGCCGACCAGCTGGTGCCCGCCGACGCGCCGGATACTTACAACCAGGCTATTATGGAATTTGGTGCCATCCAGTGCACACCCGTAATGCCGGACTGCATGTTCTGCCCACTGCAGCAAAGCTGCTTTGCTTTTACCCATGGCATGGTACAGGAACTGCCGGTCAAGGCGAAGGCCAAGGCAGCGCGGCCCCGCTACTTCCACTACATCGTATTTGAGCTGGAAGGCGCCTTTTACCTGCGCAAGCGGCTGGAAGGCGATATTTGGCAGGGGCTTTATGATTTTTATCTGTACGAGAGCCCGGATAAAAACCTGAGTACGGAGGCCCTGCTTCAGGAGCTGACAGCGGCAGGTATTCCGGTGCAGGAAGCCCAGCTGCAGCTACCCCGCAAAGACTACAAACACGTGCTCAGTCATCAGAAAATAACGGCCCGGTTTTACACTTTCAGGCTACAAAATCGTTTAAGTGAAAAGATAGCACAGGAAACCCGCCTGCACCTTTACAACGTTGAAAAAATAGAGGAATTACCAAAGCCAATTCTTATAAATAGCTATTTGAAAGATGCTAAGATTTTAGTATATTTATAGACTGAAACTAATTTTGCTGGCAAAGCATTATCTGATTCAGTAAGCCATATTGCCTCCAGCTTGGTTGTTGGAGTAGCCCAAATAACTTTAATATTATCTTAGAAACCATGGCAAGTGTAAACAAAGTAATCCTTGTAGGAAATCTGGGCAAAGACCCGGAAGTGCGTCACCTGGAAGGCGGCGTAGCGGTAGCGCGTTTCCCTATCGCTACCTCTGAATCTTTTAAAGACAAGAGTGGCAACAAGCAGGAGCGCACCGAATGGCATAATGTTGTGCTGTGGCGTGGTCTCGCCGAAGTAGCTGAAAAGTACCTTCGCAAAGGCCAGTCGGTATACATTGAAGGAAAGATCCGCACGAATAACTACCAGGACAAGGATGGTGTGCAGCGTTACAGCACTGAAATTGTGGCCGACAACATGACTATGCTCGGCGGCCGCGGCGATAACGGCAACAGCAGCAACTTCCAGGAGCAGCAGTCTGCCTCCTCCTCATCGGCAAGCAGCTTTAGCGGTGGCGGTGCAACAGCTGCTGCAGGCAACGCTTCGGCTTTCCAGAACGACGAGCCGGACGATCTGCCGTTCTAACCTATGTTTAACTTAATTTATTGATCTTGGACAGTATAGATTCCGGTGACCCCCTGAGTTATAGTTTACTTCAACTACTACAAAACGGATTCTCATTACTCAGGATAGAATATGTAGCCGCCATACTGGCGGGCTTCCTCCTACTGCTGCTCTCTGCCCTCACTTCGGGGGCAGAGGCAGCTTTTTTCTCGCTTAGTGAGCAGGAAATAGCGCGGTGCAAAACCAGCACCAGAAAGCCGGAGCAGCTGGTCTACAGCCTCCTGCAGACCCCCCGCAAGCTTCTTACCAATATCCTGGTTCTAAACAACGCCATTAACGTTAGTATCATTACGCTGTTTGCTTATGTGGCCTGGCAGCTGTTTGGCGTAATGGCCTTACCGGCCGGTGCGCTGGCCGGTTGTGTGTTGCTGGCTACTTTTTTCATTGTGTTCTGTGGCGAAGTGCTGCCGAAAGTATATGCCCAGAAAAAACGCCTCGACATTGCTCGACGCACTGCTCCCTACCTGCGGGCGCTGCAAACTATCACCAGCCCGGTATCGTGGCTGCTGCTGGGCATTAGCGGCTACATTGAGCGGCATTACATGATTCAGGGCTACAACCACACCATTAAAGACCTGCACCACAGCCTGGATGTTGCTCTGACCAACGAGGAGTCGTCGCCGGAAGAGCGGCGCATCTTGCGTGGCGTAGTCAATTTTGGTTCTATCACAGTAAAGCAGATCATGCGGCCGCGCATCGATATTGAAGCCTTTAGTATGCAGGCTACCTTACCCGAGCTGCTTCCCTCCATTGTGAAATGGGGCTACTCGCGCATACCCGTGTATACCGAGAGTACGGATAAGATCGAAGGCATCCTATACATCAAAGACCTGCTGTCGCATCTGGACGAAGGTCCTGCTTTTAACTGGCAGGCGTTGGTGCGCCCGCCTTTCTTTGTGCCTGAAACCAAGCGTATCTCCGACCTCTTCAAAGACTTTCAGGAAAAGCACGTGCACATGGCTGTAGTGGTGAATGAGTATGGCACCACCTCCGGCCTGCTAACCATGGAGGATATTGTGGAGGAGATTGTAGGGGAGATCAACGATGAGTTTGATGACGACGATGATATCATCTATTCCCAACTCGACGAAAATACTTATATCTTTGATGGCAAGACCTCGCTGCACGACTTCTGTAAAATAACGGAGGTGCCCTTTGATGCCTTCAACGAGGTGAAAGGCGATAATGAGACAGTGGCTGGCCTGATGCTGGCGCTGTTCTCGCGCATACCGCGCACAGGTGAAACCGCCACTTATGGCCGTTTCTATTTTACGGTAGAGTCGGCGGACTCAAAGCGCGTAAAACGTGTGAAGATAAATGTTGCCACTAAAAAAGAACAGTACCATAAAGTTAGCTAAGCTGAAAGTATTTTTGTGGGTAAGCCTGGCTACGGCCGTGGCTGCCTGTAGCGCCGAGTATACGCCCAAGCCCAAAGGCTACAACCGCATTGACCTGCCCGCCGCCGCCTACCAGCAGCTAGAAGGGCAGCATCCCTATACGTTTGAGTACTCAAAGTACGCTAAAGTCCGGCCCGACTCCTCGCGCATTGCGCAGCCGCACTGGATCAACGTGATTTACCCCTCATTGGGCGCCAACGTGCAGCTGACGTACAAGGACCTCGATCACAACAGCAAAATGCTGAACAGCCTGATTGAAGACTCCCGCAAACTCACGGCCAAGCACCAGATCAAAGCCTACTCAATCGAAGAATCGGAAATCAAAACGCCTACAGGCGATGTGGCCTCCGTATTTGAGCTGACCGGCGAGGTGCCCAGCCAGTTCCAGTTCTACGTCACCGACTCCACCAAACACTTCCTGCGCGGTGCCTTATACTTCAACACCGCCACCCAAAACGACTCCCTAGCCCCGGTCATCGAGTACGTCAAAAAGGACATCGTGCACCTGCTGAACACGCTGCAGTGGCAGGAGAAAAAGTAACGGCTCGACCTCACAGTGTCTTTCAGACCTGTGAGTGTCTGGGCGAGACAACTTGTTAGAAAGGATAGCATCAGGAATAGGGTATGATGAACAATAAGTACTTCGACTCAAAATATGTAGTCCCTGCAATTGCGGCTATACTAGTGGTGTATATTATCATTCCAAAGTATAATTTCACCTATTCTAAGCTTTCTCCTGATAACACCTATGTTACCAAGATAGAATACAGCAGCATTTTTAGCGGAAAATATACTTACCTTACTGCAGGTAAGTACAATAAATGGGCGATTACAAAAGCTTTGTACATCCTGTTTATTCCGGGTGGGATGGTGTTTATGAAGTCCTACTTTCATCTACTAACGGGAATATAAAGATATATGGGTTCACCGGTTATTTTGAGACTGCTAACCTAAGTAGCCACTTTAGCTTTGAAGAAGTTAATACCGGTAGGCAAGGATCTAAGCAATGGAGAAGTATGAAGGGCCGCCCTCAGAAGTATATTTATGTATCTAGTGGCGATTAATGGAATAAGAGGTGGGTCTTATAGCCAATACTTCTTTTTAACAACCCACCGCGATACCAAGTATAAAGCCCCGGCAGCACTTACACCTGTCGGGGCTTTTGCTTATTTTTGTCATCTATACTTGCCATACTTAACCTTGAACCCTGAGCAAAAGCCTTGAGCAACTTTTTCCATACAAAGCTGGAGTACCTGAAAGGCGTAGGGCCAATGCGGGCGGAGCTGTTGCAGAAAGAGCTCAACATGTTCACCTACGGCGACCTCATCCAGCACTACCCGTTCCGCTACCTCGACCGCACGCAGTTCTACAAAGTGGCCGAACTGGACGAAAGTATGCCTTATGTGCAGGTGCGCGGCCGCATCCGGGGCAAAGAGGTGCTGGGTGAAGGGCGCAAGCAGCGCCTGGCGGCCACGTTGGTGGATGAGAACGGCGACCAGCTGGAGCTGGTATGGTTTAAAGGGGTGAAGTGGATGCAGAAGACGCTGAAAAACCACACCGACTACATCGTGTTTGGCAAGCCTACCGCATTTAACGGCAGGTTTAGTATGGCGCACCCCGAGCTGGAGGAACTGGCCGAAGAGAAACAGACAACTTCTTTTCTGCAGCCCGTGTACCACACCACCGAAAAGCTGAAGGCCCACCGCATCGACAGCAAAGTCATCAGCAAAATGATGGAACACCTGCTGAAGGTGGCGCTGCCGCAGGTGCAGGAGTCGCTCTCGGAGGAGTTGGTGGACCACTACCGGCTGATGGACAAGCGCAACGCGCTGCTCAACATCCACTTTCCAGAGTCGGCGGAGAAGTATAAGGCGGCCACTTTTAGGCTCAAGTTCGAGGAGCTGTTTTACATCCAGTTGCGGCTGTTCCGGCAGAAGCTCGTGCGCAAGGCCGACCTGAAGGGGCAGGTGTTTAACCAGGTGCCCACGCTCACCGAATTCTATAAGAACCACATGACCTTTGACCTCACCAATGCGCAGAAGCGGGTGGTGAAGGAAATATACGGCGATTTGACGGCCGGCAAGCAGATGAACCGCCTGCTGCAGGGCGATGTGGGCTCCGGCAAAACCATTGTGGCTTTCATCACCATGCTCATCGCTGCCGACAACGGGGCGCAGTCGGTGCTGATGGCGCCGACCGAGATTTTGGCCGACCAGCACTATGTGGGCCTGAAGAAGTTTGCCGACAGTTTGGGCATACTTCTTGGTAAACTGACCGGCTCCACCAAAGCCAGCGAACGGAAAGTGCTGCACGAGCAACTCCGCTCCGGCGAGATGAAAATGATTGTGGGTACGCATGCGCTGCTGGAGGACGTGGTGCAGTTCCAGAACCTGGGGCTGTGCATCGTGGACGAACAGCACCGCTTCGGCGTAGAGCAGCGTTCCAAACTATGGCGCAAAAACCCGCGCGTGATTCCGCATGTACTTGTGATGACGGCCACTCCAATTCCGCGCACGCTGGCCATGACGCTGTACGGCGACCTGGATGTATCGGTGGTCGACGAGCTGCCGGCGGGCCGGAAAGAGATCGTAACCGTGCATCGCTTCGACTCGCACCGCCTGCGCGTGTTCCAGTTTATCCGCGACCAGATCAAACTTGGGCGGCAGGTATACATTGTGTACCCGCTCATTGAAGAATCGGAGCAGATGGAGAACTACAAGGATTTGATGGACGGCTACGAGAGCGTGAAGCGGGCGTTTCCGGAGTTTAAGGTAAGTATGGTGCACGGCAAAATGAAGGCGCAGGACAAAGACTATGAGATGCAGCGCTTTGTGAAGCACGAGACGCAGATTATGGTGGCGACCACGGTGATTGAAGTGGGCGTGAACGTGCCGAATGCCTCGGTGATGGTGATCGAGAGTGCCGAGCGCTTTGGCTTGTCGCAGTTGCACCAGCTGCGTGGGCGTGTGGGCCGGGGCGCCGAGCAGAGTTACTGCATCCTGATGACGGGCTACAAGCTGAGCAAGGACAGCAAAACACGGCTCGAGACGATGGTGCGCACCAACAACGGCTTTGAGATCGCCGACATCGACCTGAAACTACGCGGCCCCGGTGATCTGATGGGTACGCAGCAAAGCGGTGTGCTGGACCTGCTGATTTCGGATTTAGCCAAAGACGCCCCCATTTTGCAGGAGGCGCGGGCGGCGGCGCAGCGGGTACTGGAAGCAGACGCACAGCTGGAGCAGGCGCAGAATGCTAACATCCGGCGCCATATTCAGTCGCTGAGCGTCAATACGGTAAACTGGAGCCGCATCAGCTAAACCTTTACTTTTGCAGCGCTTATACTTGCATAATTTCGTTTTGTACCGCCTCCTGTGGTGTTCTGCTGTCAAATCTTGCTTTCTTTTCTACAAAATTTAAGTGCAGCAAAGGTATTCCCTTTCAAAGCATTTAACTTGCCATACCTGAAAAGGCGTTGGCAGCGTTAGGAACACAGTTATAGAAGGTTCCACGCGAAACTACCTTAAAAGATCTTTACTATTCTTCCGCTGCCACCGGCATCAGAAACATACACAACCCTACATCTTACCCGATTTATACTTGTGAAAAAGCTGACCTTAACTTCACTCCTTTTCCTGTTTGCGCTGGTGCTGCCTTTGGCGCTGCGGGCGCAGTCCAAAACCAAGGCTTCTGTTGCTTTCTCGTTTTTTTCTGATGCGTCGGAAGATCATTATAACCAACGGATCACCCACAAAACCATTCCGCTTAGCCAGGATGCCTTTGTGATTCTGAGTCGCCAAAGTGAAGGAAAATACACCGTGGCGAAGTATAACAAGGAATTGGACAAGGCATGGGAGACGGCCATAGACCTAGTGCCGACAGAAACTGTAGATGCCTTTGTGGCCAACCAGGATGCCGCCGTTGTGGTGACGCGCCGCGACAACGGCCAGGGCTCGCAACTGCTTTATGGTTACCGCATCAGTCTCAGCAACGGGCAGCTGCAGGAACGGGTGCTACTGCTGGAAGCGCCCGCTAAAAGTCGACGGGCCAGTATAGCCTCCTCTGAAGATGGCAGCCGGTTGCTGGCCTACCGCTATCACACCGATGCCAGCTTCCACATCCGCGACATTGACGGTATTCTATACGATGGCAACCTGCAGAAACTGCAGGAAACCAAGTATAACCTCACCGATGAGCCGGGCATACTTAGTGCAGATGTGCAGGTGAGCAACAGCGGCGAGCAGTACATCTGCCTCATTTCCGACAACATGAACCGCCTGACGGTGCGCCGGTACAGCCCCAAAAGTCCCGAGGCAAAGGTGATGACGGTGCTGGTAGGCGGTGTTTTTGACGGGCAGAAAGTATACATCCTCGACTCCAGGTTTAAGCTGATGCCCAACGGCACCCTGTATGGTGCGGTGCTCACCGCAGACGAGAAGTCGGGCAAGTACTACAGCCTGAAGGCCGTACGGTTCGATTTCGAGGCCAAAGACATGGTGTTTGCCGAGCAGTTTAAGTTTACGCCGGAGTACCTCGCGAAAGTAAATGCCCTGGATAAAAGCGGCAGCACCAAACCCAACCGCCTGGAGGATATCTACCTCTCAGACCTCTTCCTGACGCCGGAGAAAAAGCTGGTGGTGCTGGCGGAGAAGAAGTATATGGAAGGGGGCGACACCTCGCCCTACTTTGCACGCGAGCTGCACCTGTTTGCTTACGACGAGTTTATGAACAGGTCCTGGAACTCGGTACTGATGAAGTACCAGAAAGCGCCGAACAACGAAGGCTTCAGTGGCATCTCGTATAGTGCTTACCTCAACGGCAACACCTTAAACCTGCTAACGCTGGAGAACCTCAATGGCAAGTATGACCTGTTCCTGCGCCAGCTAAACACCAGCAATGGCGAAGCAACAACTGCCAAAGCTATCGGCCTGAACGTAGCCAACGACAAAGAACTTGCCTATGTAAAGGACTTCACCGCCTGGCTCGCCGACAAGGACATTGTGACCGTGGTGCGCCCCAGCAAAAAAGCAAATGGCCTGCGCTTAAGTCACATTATAATCAAGTAGCGCCGCGGCAAGTATACTTGTAGGGATAAGCCGCGACTAGACCCTATAAAAGCCCAAAAAAAAGGCTGCCACTAAAACAGCGGCAGCCTTTCCTGAAGTATAAATTGTCAGATAATCAATAGGCGTATCCGTTCGCCTCGATCAGCTTGGCAGCAATGCGACGGCGGGCTTCTTTGGTGTTGTACAGGTCTTTCTTCGTGAAGCGCTTCAGGCCCATGAACAACAGGCGCTGCTCATCGCCTTCCGTCATCGCGGCAATGGCGTCTTTACCAGCAATAAAGGTACTGTCTACGGCGTCGTTCATGGTTACGCGCATAATGTCCAGCTCCTGTGCCACGGCTTCCTCGCCTTTCATTCCTACCAGTTTCTCCACGCGCAGCAGCACCGACTCAGCCGTATAGGTCTTGATAGCCATATCAGCAATATGCATTAGGATTTCCTGCTCTTTGGCCAGCGAATTCATATACTTCTGCACGGCCGTGCCGGCTACCATCAAGATCGCCTTTTTCAGGTTTTTGATGGCTTTATGCTCTGCGGCAAACAAGCCTTCGTCTTCGGCCCCGAAGTCCGGAATGGCCATCAGTTCCTGCTGCACGGCCTGGGCAGGACCCATCAGGTCCAGTTCGCCGCTCATCGCCTTTTTCAGGATCATGTCCACGGTCAACATGCGGTTGATCTCGTTGGTGCCTTCAAAGATGCGGTTGATGCGGGAGTCGCGGTAGGCACGGTCCATGGGGTAATCGGCCGAGAAGCCATAGCCACCGTAGATCTGCACGCCTTCGTCCACCACGTAATCCAGCACCTCAGAGCCTTCTACTTTCAGCATGGCGCACTCCACGGCAAACTCGCGTGCAGCACCTAGCAGCGCCTCATTTTCGCCTTTGCCAGCTGCCAGCAGTTCCTGCTCCATCCGGTAAATATCCATACCCGCGCGGTACAGCGCCGATTCTATGCCATAAATGCGGATCGCCTGCTCTGCCAGTTTGTGCTTGATCGCGCCAAATTTAGAGATCGGCAGCTTGAACTGGTAGCGCTCGTTAGCATACTTCACCGACAGGTTAGCAACCTTTTTAGCTGCGCCCAGCGTGGCAGCGCCTAGTTTGATACGACCAATGTTCAGGATGTTGAAAGCGATCAAATGGCCTTTACCGATCTGGCCCAGCACGTTCTCTTTCGGCACCTGACAGTCGGAGAAGAACACCTGGCGGGTAGATGACCCTTTGATGCCCATCTTATGCTCTTCGTTGCCGAGGCTCAGGCCCGGATAGCCTTTCTCCACAATGAAGCCGGTGAACTTGTCGCCGTCCACCTGCGCAAACACGATGAACACATCAGCAAAACCGGCGTTGGTGATCCACATTTTCTGGCCGTTGAGGACGTAATGTGTACCAGCTTCGTTCAGCACCGCTTTTGTTTTCGCAGCCAATGCGTCAGAACCGGAGCCTGGCTCTGTGAGGCAGTAAGACGACATCCATTCGCCGCTCACCAGCTTGGGAATATACTTTGCCTTCTGCTCCTCGGTGCCGAAGTATAAAATTGGCAGCGTGCCGATGCCCGTGTGCGCCGCAAAAGCGACCGGAAACGAATGGCCACCACCAACAGATTCTGTTACCAGCAGGGCCGTGTTAAAGTCCATGTTCAGGCCGCCGTACTGCTCCGGAATAGATACTGCAAATAAGCCCAGTTCGCCTGCTTTTTTCATCAGGTTCTCCATCAGGCCCTCTTCATGGGCATCCAGGCGATCGAGCAGCGGATTTACTTCGTCCTGCACAAAATCAAGGCAGGTTTGCGCCATCATGTGCTGCTCTTCACTGAACTCGGCAGGTATAAATACATCCTGCGGACTTGTTTCTTTTATCAGGAACTCACCACCTTTAATGGCAGTGGTTTTGTTTTCTGTTGTATTTGCCATAACAGCTCCTATTAATGTTTTTAGATTATCTACTTCAGTAACTCGTAAACGCCGGCTACGCCTTGGCCGCCACCAACGCAGGCTGTTACCAGGCCATACTTCTTGCCTAAGCGGCGCAACTCGTGGAATTGCTTGATGCTAAGTTTGGCGCCGGAACAACCCAGCGGGTGACCGAGCGCGATGGCACCGCCGTTCACGTTCAGCTTGTCCGGGTCAAAATCCAGGTGGCGCATTACGGCGATGGACTGCGCCGCAAAGGCCTCGTTCATTTCGATCAGGTCGATGTCGTTCAGCGTCATGCCGGCCTGCTTCAGCGCTTTCGGCACAGCCGCGATCGGGCCCATACCCATGATGCGCGGATCCACGCCACCGGTGGCATAGCTTACCAGGCGTGCGATCGGCTCCAGGTTCAGCTCCTTCACCATCTTCTCACTCATCACCAGCACAAAGGCGGCGCCATCTGACGTTTGTGAAGAGTTACCAGCGGTTACGGTGCCGCCTGCTGCAAACACCGGCTTTAGCTTCGCCAACTTATCCAACGAGGTATCCGCCCGGGGACCTTCGTCGGTATCTACCAAATAAGAGCGGGTTTTCCTTTTGCCGTTTTCGTCCACATAGGTCTGCTCTACTGTTATCGGCACGATCTGATCTTTAAAGTAGCCCTCTGCCAGTGCATTCAATGCTTTCTGGTGCGATTTTAAAGCAAACTCATCCTGGTCTTCACGTGAAACATTGTAATCCTTGGCTACAGCCTCTGCCGTTAAGCCCATGCTCAGGTACCAGTCCGGATTTTTGCTGGCGATTTTATAGTTAGGTGCTGTTTTCCAGCCAGCTGTTGGCACCATCGACATAGACTCCGTTCCACCTGCGATGATACACTCGGCCATACCTGCCTGAATGCGATTGGCTGCAATGGCGATGGTTTCGAGGCCGGAGCCGCAATAGCGGTTCACCGTCATACCCGAAACGGACATAGGCAGCGCTAGCAGCGAGATCATACGACCGATCTGCAAACCCTGCTCTGCTTCCGGCACTGCGTTTCCGACGATCAGATCATCCACACGTTCCGGGTCCAGGCTCGGCACAGCTTCCACTAAATGTTTGATAACATCCGCAGCCAGGTCATCGGGCCGCATGAACCGGAAAACCCCACGCGGAGCCTTGCCCACGGCGCTTCGAAATCCGGCTACGATATATGCATTGTTCATCTTGATGCTCTTTTACAGTTTATACTATCGACTATACTTTATATTCTGTTTGTCATCTTGAGTAAAGCTCCAGAAGGTTCTTTAGAACTAGTTCTGCTTCACCTCCTTCAAACAAGTTTCTTTCAGAATGACAGTGAAGTGGTTTAATACTAAAGTAGAACCTATTTAATCTTTCAGCCATACTCTTCATTTTTCATCTTGTAAAGGGGAGGTTAAGCCCTTGTTTAATCATCCAACTTTAGAAACCCCAGGTATGGATTTCCCTCTTGATCAACTTCATTTTCTGTTCACGACTCAACAGTTTCAGCTCCTTCTCCCGCTTTATTGCGTGCTGTACATAAGTATGGCGCTTATAATATAGGAGTTGATAGCAGTAGTAGCGGCCGGCGAAGGTCTCCGACCTGCTCTGTTGGCTTTATGCTGTTCTAGCCTTATTACTAAATCATTTGTCACTCCCACGTAAAGCACAGTTTTGCCGGGATTAGTGATGATGTAGACGAAGTAATTGTGGCTTTTCATGCGCTATAGCTAAGGCTTAACCTCACTTCCACCAAGATCTTTACAGGATAACAAAAGGTAACGTCAAGCTGTTATACTTCCACTTTAATTTCGCAGCGGCTTGCCGGTGGTGAGGATGCTCTGAATGCGCTCCAGCGTTTTGCGCTCGCCTGTCAACGACAGAAAAGCTTCGCGCTCTAGGTCCAGCAGGTACTGCTCGCTTACTTCTGTTGGCTCCGACAAGTCGCCGCCACACATCACCCAGGCCAGCTTGTGCGATATCTTCTTATCATGCTCAGAGATATAGCGGCCGCTATACATGGCGTTCGCTCCGGTGTAGAACATGGCCAGTCCGCCTTTGCCCTGCACTTTGATGTTGGTGCGCTGCACTGGCCTGGTGTAGCCTGCCTCCGCCAGCAGTATGGCTTGTGCCTTGGCATCGGCTAGCAAACGGGTGCTGTTGATGGTGATGCCATCGCTCTTGCGCATATAGCCTAAGTCGATCGCCTCTTTGGCTGAGGTGGATACTTTGGCCATACCGATGGTCAGGTAAGCGTTCTTCAGGTCGTTGTATTCGATGTCGCCTTCAGTGTAGGCATCAGAAGCACGCAACGTCATTTCTTTGGTGCCGCCGCCGCCGGGAATCAGGCCTACGCCGAACTCCACCAGGCCCATGTAGGTTTCAGCCGCCATCTGCACGTGGTCGCAATGCAGGTTCAGCTCGCAGCCACCGCCCAGGGCCATGCCGTGTGGCGCACCTACTACCGGAATAGCCGAGTAGCGCATGCGCATCATGGTGTCCTGGAACTGCTTGATCATGAAGTTGATCTCATCATACTCCTGCTCCAGGGCAGACATGTATACCAGCGCCAGGTTGGCACCTGCCGAGAAATTCGCGGCATCATTGCCTACTACCACACCGCGGAATTCTTTTTCTGCCAGATCGATTCCTTTGTTCAGGCCAGCGATCACATCGCCGCCCATCGTGTTCATTTTTGAATGAAACTCAATGTTCAGAATGCCATCTCCCAGGTCGATCAGGCTCACGCCGCTGTTTTGCCACACTGTTTTGCTGTCGCGGAGGTTCTCCAGGATAATGAAGTTCTCAGCACCAGGTATGGCTTTATACTGTTTTGTTTGAATATCATAGTAGCGGCGGGTGCCGTTTTCCACGATATAGAAAGATTCGTTCTGGCGCTCCAGCATGTCGGTTACCCAGGCTGCCGGCTGATAGCCCGCTTCAATCATGCGCTGTACACCTTCGCGGGCACCAATGGCATCCCAATACTCGAACGGCCCCAGTTCCCAGCCAAAGCCAGCACGCAGGGCGTCGTCTATTCTATACAGCTCATCCGAAATTTCCGGAATACGGTTGCTCACGTACTGGAACAAGCCAAATAGCGTGTCGTTGAAGAACTGGGCGGCTTTATCGGTTTGCTGCGAGAAGGCTTTGATGCGCTTCTTCAGGTCGTCAATGGGCTTGAGCGCTTCCATACTCTGGAACTTCACCTTCTGCTTCGGCCCGTATTCCATGGTGTTCAGGTCCAGCGTCAGGATCTCGGTTTTGCCGCTGGCATCTTTGGTCTTTTTGTAGAAGCCCTGCCCGGTTTTATCCCCCAGCCATTTGTTTTCCACCATTTTTTGCACGTAGTCCGGAATCCGGAACAGCTCGCGCGACTCGTCGTTCTCTCCGGCCTGGTACAAGCCATTGGCCACGTTTACGGTCGTATCTAAGCCCACTACATCCAATGTTCGGAAAGTAGCCGACTTGGCGCGGCCCACCACTGGCCCGGTGATCTTGTCCACCTCATCTATCGTCAGGCCATACTTCTGCATCGACTGCAGCGTCTGCATGATGCCGTAGATGCCCACGCGGTTGGCGATGAAAGCAGGTGTGTCTTTGGCCAACACCGTAGTCTTGCCCAAGTATAGATCGCCGTAGTGCAGCAGGAAATCGACTACTTCTCTGTCTGTATCTGGCGTCGGGATAATCTCCAGCAGCTTAAGATAGCGGGGCGGGTTAAAGAAGTGGGTACCGCAGAAGTGTTTTCTGAAATCTTCGGAGCGCCCTTCCGCCATTAAATGAATCGGAATGCCGGAGGTGTTGGAGGTAATAAGCGTGCCCGGCTTGCGGAACTGCTCCACCTGATCATACACCAGTTTCTTTACTTTCAGGTTCTCCACCACCACTTCTATTGTCCAGTCGGCCGTGGCAATATCTTTCATATTATCTTCAAAGTTGCCCGTCTGGATCAGACGAGCGTCCGACTTGCGATAGAGGGGCGACGGATTGGAGGCAATAGCGGCCTGCAGGTGCCCATTTACCAGGCGGTTGCGTACGGCTTTGCTCTCCAGCGTTAGCCCCTTCTTCTCTTCGTCCGGCAAAAGTTCTTTTGGTACTATATCGAGTAGCAGCACCTGCACCCCGATGTTGGCGAAGTGGCAGGCAATGCGCGAACCCATCACACCGGAGCCCAGCACCGCTACCTTTTTAATGATTCTTTTCATAGAATAGCTATGGTTGTCTATGTGGTTTTAAAGATTTCTTTGTTTTCGATCATGCCCTGAATGCGACTGCATACTTTAAAGAACACCTCGAGCTCGTCTTCGGGTAGTTGCTGGCGCACTTTATGGTTAAAATGTTTTACCGTGAGCCGCGACACCTCCTTCTTCTCCAGTCCTTTTTCTGTCAGGAAGATGCGTACCAGCCGCTTGTCGTTCGGGTCCGATACCTTATAGATCAAGCCCTGCTCTTCCATACTTTTCAGGATGCGGGTGAGGCTGCGTGCTTCCAGGCCCAGCAGCGGCGCAATTTTAGTGGCAGGTGTTCCTTTCTCCTGGTCTATGTTGAGCAACACAAACCCGATGGAGGTCGTGATGTCGTTCTTGGCTGCTTCGGTGTTATACATCCGTGCGATGGCATGCCAACACACTTTAAAGTTATAGTCTACTGTTTCTTCGGGCTTCATGTACTCCTGTTGCTATATACCAAATATAAAAAATAATGTTATGCTTGCATACTAAATTGGAAATTATTTTCGCTGCATGCATAATATTCATACGTGAATAGTCAGATTACGTCCGCGGGTTACCGGAAGGGATGAGTAGTGGTTTGAAAGAAGGGTTAAACAAAAATCCCTTTCCGGAGTGGAAAGGGATTTTTGTTATCCATACCTTATATTTTTAATAAAACCGATGAGCGTCTGAGTATTTATTCTGCTATATAGCAAACGGCCACAGCAACCAGACACTTACAGGTGGAAAAGACACTGCGAGGTCTTAGAAAGGAGCAGGCTTGTTCTTTAGCTTACTTGGCTGCTGGGAATTTGCTGCATCCTCTCTTTAAACATCCTGGCTAATGCATCAATGTGCTCATTATTATCAAAAGCCCTTTTTGGTATAATAATCGCATTTTGCTTGGTCAGATAAAGCACAAAATATTCAGCTGTCTCCTCATAATTAAGGAAGGAAGTGTACTTAAACTCGGTTTTGGACCTTTCTGTTATATATATAATTACATCATCTAAAAAAGCAACCTGGCGTTCACCAACCATGTTGGGGTACTCTTTAACCATTTTAGTGACATTTCTCTTCGTAAGCCTTTTGCTTCTGACTCCAATCATGCTGAACACTCCAATTGAAAGCAGAAGTATAACCCAATTTCCCCAATCTAGAATTTCTTCAGATACAGGTCTTTTAAGCGTTGAAAGCATATATATCAGGTATACGGCAAAGAGTAACCACTTTAGATGTTTCTGGATGAAAGATGTTTTTTTACGAAAGTAATGTTTGTTAAAGGCCTGAACATCTTCTTGTTCAAGTATAAATTTTAGCTCCATTCTTAGTTCAGGCATCCTAATGCTTGTACATGCTTTCGATCACATCTTTATAGTTGGAGGTGATGATCTTGCGCTTCACCTTTAGGGTTGGCGTGAGCTCACCGGTTTCCACGGTCCATAAGCTCGGCAGCAGCCTGAACTTTTTAACCGTCTCATACTGGGCCAGGCCTTCATTGGCCTTTAAAACCTCCCTGTGATACTTATCCAGCACTTCCGGGTTGGTGAGCATCTCAGCATCTGTCGTGTACGGAATGCCTTTGTGGTTGCACCAATCCTGCAGGCCGACAAACGAAGGAACGATCAATGCCGCAGCATACTTCTCCCCTTCCCCTACCACCATGGCCTGCTCAATCACCACTGACTCTTTCAGCTTATTTTCGATCGGCTGGGGTGCCACATACTTGCCACCCGAGGTCTTGATCATTTCTTTCTTCCGATCGGTGATCTTCAGGTATTTGCCCTGCACCAGTTCTCCGATATCGCCGGTATGAAACCAGCCTTCCTTGTCGATCACCTCTGCCGTCAGCTCAGGCTTTTTATAATACCCCTTCATCACGTGCGGGCCACGCGTCAGGATCTCGCCATCGGTTTCAGCTATCTTTATCTCCACTTCATCAATGGTCATCCCTACGGTGCCGATCACATTGTGCTCCGGCTCATAGCGGTTCACAGTAATAACAGGCGAGGTTTCGGTCAGGCCATACCCCTCCATTACCCGGATGTTAGCCGCCCAGAACACCCGCGCCAGACGGGGCTGCAGCGCTGCGCCACCCGATACAATTGCCCGCACATTACCTCCCAAAGCCTCCCGCCATTTGCTGAAAATAATCTTATTGGCCAGCGCCAGCTGCTGGTTGTACCACCAGCCCTGGTCTTTTTGCGTGTCATACTTCAGGCCCAGCTCCAGCGCCCAGAAAAACAGCTTGCGCTTGGCGCCGGTCAGTTCCATACCAGTTGCCACAATCCTGTCGTATATCTTTTCAAGCAGGCGTGGCACCGTGGTAAATACATGCGGCTTTACCTCCTTCAGGTTTTCGGCTACCAACTCTATACTTTCGGCATAGTAGATAGACACCCCAACCCGGAAGTATAAATACAGCAACATGCGCTCAAAAATGTGACAGAGCGGCAGAAAACTTAGCGCCCGGTGGTGCTCATTAACCGGCACATAAGGCATAGCACCTGTAAAGTTGCTCACCAGGTTGCGGTGCGTCAGCATGACGCCTTTCGGGTTGCCGGTGGTGCCTGAAGTATAAATAATCGTTAGCGTATCGTCTGGCTGCACCTGGGCTTTCAGCGGCTCCAGTTGCTGCACCTCTCCCTTCGTGCCCAGCTCCAGCACTTCTGTCCAATGCTTTGCGCCCTGCACATGGTCGAAGGTATAGATGTGCTGCACGCCCGACATGCCCTCCGTTGCTGCCACTACTTTGTTGTAAAGGTTGCTATCGGCCACAAAGATGATCTTCACTTCTGCATCTTCAAAAATATAGCGGTAGTCCTCCACCGTAATGGTAGGGTACATGGGCACGCTGATAGCCCCGATCTGCTGAATGCCAAAGTCGGCCAGCACCCACTCCGGGCGGTTAAACGAGATGATCGCCACCTTGTCGTTGCGGTGTATGCCAAGCTTCAGAAGACCCAGACTCAGCAGGTTAACCTTGTTCTGCACGTCCTGCGTGCTGTAGGTCTTCCAGGTGCCATTTACCTTGGCAGCCAGGCAGTCTGGCTGCGGGTAGTGCTGCAGCTGGTAGGGAAGCAAATCAAACGTACGGCTAATAGTCATGCGGTATAAGGCTCAGAAAATGTATAGTTAAGCTTAAAATAACGGAAATAAGGGCTGGTGTAGGTATATTTTAACGCATTTTAGCTATTTTTTTTAAATTCTGCCATTCCGGTTAAGTATAAATATCCCCCAGGCTTTATATTTAGCATGTGCAGGCGGCAAATGTAACCCAAGTATACGGATAGCCTTTATTGCTGCTGTATTTTTATTATTTTTGGCTTCTCAGCCAATACCACATGAATCTAGCGATATTTTTTGAGCCCCTGAACGAGGATGTGTTTGCTACCTTTAACAAGCCACGCACCCTGGGGGCCTATACCAGCCGTTTTGTAAGTCAGTTCCCGGACTGGCGCGGGGCTGATATTGCGCTGATCGGTATAAACGAGGTCCGTGGCCGCCAGGCAGAGGCCACCGCAGCACAGGCTGCCGCTGAAGCACCGGCACGTGCAGTGCGCCGGAAGCTGTATAACCTGACCAAAGGTGCCGGGCGCTGCCAGCTGGTAGACCTGGGCAATTTGCGCCCTGGTATTACGCTGGAGGACACCTACCTGCGCCTCAAAGAGATTGTGGAGTTGCTGATCTCCCACAACACCATTCCGGTTATTATCGGGGGATCTCAGGATTTGGAGTATGGCCAGTACCTGGGTTACGAGCACCTGGAGCGGGCCGTGAATATGGTTACTGTGGATAGCAGCGTAGACATGACGCAGGACATGGAGGCAATGCCCCATAAAAAGCAGCTGCGCCAGATACTTATGCACGAGCCCAATTACCTGTTCAGCCTTGGCCAGATCGGTTACCAGTCGTACCTGGTGGAGCCGGAGGTAATGGGCACCCTGGAGAAGATGCATTTTGAGGCTTTTAGAGTGGGCGAGGTACACCGGAATGTGCAGGAAATGGAGCCGGTGGTACGCATAGCCGACCTGCTAACCTTCGACATCTCGGCTATCAGACACCAGGACGCACCCGGCTACGAACCAGCCAACCCTTTTGGGCTCACCGGCGAGGAAGCCTGCCAGATCTGCTGGTATGCCGGCCTGAACGATACGCTGACATCACTTGGCATCTATGAATACCAACCGGAACTGGACGAGCGGGAGCTGACGGCGATGACCATTGCCACCATGATCTGGTACTTTATCGAAGGATACTACCACCGCAAAAACGAGCTGCAGTTTAACAGCACGCAATTTACCAAGTATGCGGTAGCTTTTAACGATACGCCGGACCGCATGGTGTTTTATAAAAGCAGGCAGAGCGAAAAATGGTGGCTGGAGGTAGAGCCGCTGTCTGGCAGCGACAAGGGCAGCCACATTATTCCGTGCAGCTACGATGATTACGTGCAGGCCACCAAAGGCGAAGTGCCGCACCGCTGGATCATGACACAGGCCAGGATCGGATAATTATAGTTTTAAGGTGAGCATTCAGGAAAGTATAACAAGTATAGCACAACAGGTGCAGGCACAAAGTATAGCTTACACACGGTTGTTTCTTTTTAACGCTTACTGCTTTGTCTAGCACCAAAGCAAACGTGGACGGGCTGCCGGAATACACCCTGCAACAGCTGGCCCTGCGCAATGGCCAGGATCGGGACGAAATCTGGATCGCCTACCGCGGTATTATTTATGATGTTCGGAAGTCGCGGTTGTGGCGCAATGGCCGGCACTACGAACATTGGGCGGGGCAGGACTTAACAGAAGAACTGCAGGATGCACCGCACAATGCCCATGTTTTTGATAAGTTTGAGGCCGTAGGTCTTGTAAAAGCATCACTTTACCGAAAATAAAGTATAAGGACATGATGGCCCGCCCATAGCGGACCGCCACTTGCCCTGCACACATCTAAACCATAGTATACTTATGATTTTAATAGCTGATAGCGGCTCCACTAAAACTGACTGGCGCATGATGGACGCCAATGGCGTACTGGAACAAGTTTTTACCGCTGGCATCAATCCGCAGTACCTGGAGTCGGACCAGATTTATACTATTTTTGAGGACGAGCTGCTCCCTAACCTGAAAGAGAAGAACCCCAAGGTTATTTACTATTATGGTGCCGGCTGCAGCTCGCCAGACCGTAACCTGCGCGTAGAGCAGGCCCTGCGGAAAGCCTTCCCCAGCAGCACGCCACACGTAGAGCATGACCTGCTGGCAGCAGCACGTGCCCTTTGCGGCCATGAGCCTGGCATTGCCTGTATTCTGGGTACTGGCTCTAACTCCTGCCTGTACGATGGCAAAAACATCACCGACAATGTACCGTCATTGGGCTTTTTGATGGGAGACGAAGGCAGTGGGGCATACCTGGGCAAAATGCTGATCCGGGCGTACCTGTACCGCGAGTTGCCCAAAGAGTTGGCTACTTCGCTGAAGAACACGTACAACCTGACCAAAGACGGCATCCTGGACTCCGTGTATTACTCTGACATGCCGAGCACCTACCTGGCTACGTTTGCCAAGTTTTGCTTCGACAAACGCAAGAGCCCGGTTATACATGCGATGATCTATGAAAACTTTGCGGAGTTTTTTGAGCGTCATGTCAGCAAGTATGAGGGCTTTACAGAGCTGCCAATACACTTTGTTGGCTCCATTGCGTACCACTTCTCCGATGCGCTGCAGCAGGTAGCCAAGAAGTATGGTGCCCACGTAGGTAAGGTGATCACCAGCCCAAGCGAAGGCCTGATTCAGTACCACCAGGAGCTGCTGGCCGCCATTGGCGAGCAGTAAGCGCCTTTAAAGAAAAGGAAGAAGGCAGCGAAAGGAATGCTGCGAGTATACTTGCACGCAGTAAAAGTTGCGCCTTTTCCTGTTCATCATTTCTAATTCTAACGTGATAAAAGTGTCTACAACCGAATCAGCCTCCAACTACGACAGACTAGAGCAGATGAGTGTGCGGGAGCTGCTGGAGAACATCAACCGGGAAGACAAAACGGTGCCGCTGGCAGTCGAAAAAGCTATTCCGCAACTGGAAGCACTCATTAATGCAACGGTGGAGCATCTGCAGCAGGGAGGCCGCCTTTTTTACATCGGGGCAGGCACCAGTGGCCGCCTGGGTATACTGGATGCTTCGGAGTGCCCGCCGACCTTTGGCGTACCCCATGGCATGGTGGTCGGCATTATAGCCGGAGGCGATGGAGCTATTCGGAAGGCAGTAGAATTTGCTGAAGATGATACGGAGCAAGCCTGGAAAGACTTGCAGGCGCACCAGATCAACGAGCGGGACATTGTTGTGGGCATTGCCGCATCGGGCACAACGCCTTACGTGATTGCCGGCCTGAATGCCTGCCGCAGCCACGGCATACTAACGGGCTGCATTGTTTGTAATAGCGGAAGCGCTGTAGCCGCTGCCGCCGACCTTCCGGTGGAAGTAGTGACCGGCTCTGAATTTCTGACGGGCAGCACCCGCATGAAAGCCGGCACCGGGCAGAAGCTCGCCCTGAACATGCTCACCACGGCTACCATGGTAAAGCTGGGCCGCGTAAAAGGCAACAAGATGGTGGACATGCAGCTCTCGAACAAGAAACTGGTAGACCGCGGCACCCGCATGCTGATGGATGAGCTACAGCTAACGCGCCCTGAGGCCGGTGCGCTGCTTAAAAAGTATGGCAGTGTGCGCGCCGCTATTGAAGCCTACGGCAGCGACCAACCCAAAGCCTGACCTCTTATACCATCAAAACAACGGGGCCCAAGTATAGCTATACTTGGCCCCGTTGTTTTGATGCTACACTGAGCACCTATCTTATTCCTGTAGAGATTCCTGCAATGTCTTTAGCCGCTCCATCAAGGTAGAGGCTGCCTCGCTGCTAGGCACGTAATAGTTGACCACAGCCCAGTCATTTACAAGTTTAAACCGGTTGTCGATGAGGCTGTACAGCGCCTTGATGCGGTAATCCTCCAGCGGCTCCAGCCCCAGCGACCTGCGCCTGCTGGCAATCTGCTTCCGCTCTGCCTTGCTCCTGCTTTCCACCAGGTATTGTCCCAACTCTGCCGGCTTTTCCTTTTCATCCTCACAAGCACTGCAGTTTACCCGTACCAGCGCTTTGGCACCGTACGTACTGCGCCCCGCCTGCTGCTCCAGTAAGTAGGCAGCAGCGGTTGGCGCCAGTTGGCCCTGGTGCACAGCACTGTCCAGTACCGTTGTGAAATCATGCCCGTTCCTGGCTTTGGTCTGCCGCTGAATCACCACCGTATAACGCGGCAGCTGTTCCAGCGTATCAGCCACCCCGATCAGGTCCTCGCCGGGATAGCCGTACTGCGCTACCCACGCCAGCAGTTTCTGCACATTAGCCGCTTCTATTTTCCGGATCGTGTCGCCATACACACGCAGGCCGCCTGGTGCCTGCCGGAAGTATTGGTCACGGGCATAAAGCTCGTCTAAGTCGGCGCGCAGGTCGGGGTTTATGTGCTCTTGGTAGGTGCGGCGGTGTTTTTTATACTTGCGCCTGAACTTCTTCCACTGCCGGGTGCCTGTTAGCGAGTCGAGCAGCGGCTGCCGTTTGAGGTACTCTAGGCTCACGCCTTTTTCTACCAGTTTGTTCAGGTATTCGTAGGCTTGTTTTTCGTTTTGCAGCAGCAGCGCACAAATGGCTGCATTGTAATAATCGTGGGCAAAAGGCGACGGCACAGAAGAGAAAGCCAGCTGGTAATCTGCCAGCGCAGCCGCATAGTTCTGGTAAATGACCTCCATCTCCGCTTTGTGAATGACCGGGTAGTATTCTTCCACATAGTCGGGGGCAGCGGCAGAAGCAGACATTGTAAGCCAGGCAAAGCAAAATGCCAGCAGCAGGCCAGCAGTGCGCCGCCGGGTGGAAAACAGGGTGTGAAGAGACGCTAAAAACATGGGTTTGAAATAGTGCACTACAAGTATAACGTTTATCCTACCTGCAACATACATTGCAGCGTAGGGCATTTTTACAAATATATACTTTTTACTTCCTATACCTGTAAATCTGGCTCCGGTTTGGAATCGTTCGAGGTGGCGGTGTGTTGCTATAACGCAGTAAAATTTAAGTCGATCCGCCAACTTTGCAATAGCTTTACAGTACAGAAAACTGCGGCAGTTATGCCTGCCTTTTACCTGATTTTGTATGCATACGATAGAACCTTTTTATAATTGGCTGGAGCAGTATGCCGCCACCGACGATCCGCGTTCGCCGCTTTATGGGGCAGAAAACAACCTGCTGCAGTATACCAACACCATCTACGGCTACTATATCCATCCCCAATGGGATGACATCGACTCAGAAACGCTGTTCCTGAAGATCCTCTATGCCGATTACGACCAGCACTTTACCGTTATTGAGTTTATAGGCGAGTGGAATGACGCCCTGCACAACGACATCATGACGTTGAAGCGTAACATCCTGGACCCGCTGCTACAGGAAGGCATCAAGTATTTTATACTTATCGGCGAGAACGTGTTTAACTTTCACGGCTCCGAAGACGATTACTACGAGGAGTGGTTTGAGGATGTGGAAGATGGCTGGATAGCCGCTGTTGGCTTTCGCGACTTTGTGCTGAGCGAGATGCATAACTATAACCTGGACTACTACATCAACTCCGGTGGCAGCTTAGACGAGTTGCACTGGCGCACTTATACGCCAAAGCGCTTGTTTGGCCTGATCAATGGCATGATCCAAAAGCGGCTGGGCCCCTAAACTGATTGCTGCCAGCCGTAGGGTAGCAGCTAAAATCAAGCAAAAGGCCGGACAGCGCTGTCCGGCCTTTTGCTTGATTTTGTTCTTCTATCGCTTCGCGTCAGCTACTTTTTCCTTCATCTCTTTAGTTGCAACATCTACTGCTTCCTCTATTTCAGCTGTAATATCGCGCGGCAGCTGCTCTAAAGCCTTACTATTGCTCTACCACAGCCGTTGTATCGGTTTCCTCTGCTGCCTCTTCCATCGCATCTGTTCTGTTCTCTACAGCATCGTTTCTATCAGCCTGCTCCAGCCCTGTATCGTCCCCTTCTACCTGGTCTGTGCGCTCATCCGTTGTTGTGTTGCAGGCAGAGAATGTTGTCAGGCCAAAGGTGAGCAGGCCCACTGTCAGGCAAAAGTAAACAGATCGCTTCATAGGGTTTTATTTAGGGTATTGGTGTGTAAAAGCTGCGCTTTAACCCAGCGCTATACTGCAACCCATACGACGGTTAGGGCAGATTGTTCCTGAAAACAAAAGAGGCACCTTGTGCAGGTGCCTCTTTCAGATCCCAGCCATGCGCCAGGTGGTTTTTTGTTGCTGACTACTGAACAGTAGTTGTGTCAACTGGAGTAGTAGCTGTGTCAGCTTCAACTGGCATAGCAGCAGAATCTACTGCAGGAGCAGTTTCTTCTACAGTAGTCTCAGTAGTTTCTGATGCAGTAGTAGCTTCTTCTGTTTTATTGCAAGATGCAAACGCGAACAGACCAGCAACGAAAAGTAAACCAAATACTTTCTTCATTTTGTTTGATGTTTTTTTGAATGAGGCGCAAAGATACTACTATAATTGAGCCTACTGATTTTTACTGAAAATTTATTTTTTGCGGAAGATCAGCTTCACTGGAACCCCTTCAAAGTCGAAGTGCTCCCGCAGCCTGTTCTCCAAGTAACGCGTGTACGACTCCTTTACATACTGCGGCAGATTGCAGAAAAAGGCAAAGGTCGGGTTATGCGTCGGTATCTGTGTGATATACTTAATCTTGACATACTTGCCCTTGATAGCTGGCGGCGGGTAACGCTCAATGTCCGGCAGCAATGCATCATTCAGTTTGGAAGTAGGAATCTTGCGGGTTTTGTTCGCATAAACCTCAATGGCCTTCTCTACTGCTTTATGTATGCGCTGCTTGGTCAGCACCGATGTAAAGATGATCGGCGCATACTTGATCGGCGCGATCCGCTCCAGTATTTCTTCCTCAAACTGCTTGGTGCTGTGCGTATCTTTCTCTACCAGGTCCCATTTGTTCACCAGTATCACAATGCCCTTGCGGTTTTTCTCAGCCAGGGCAATAATATTCACGTCCTGCGCCTCAATGCCGCGCGTCGCATCTAGCATCACAATACACACATCGGCATCCTCCAGGGCACGCACTGAGCGCATTACAGAGTAAAACTCAATGTCTTCGTTCACTTTGCTTTTGCGGCGCAGTCCGGCTGTGTCTACAATAATAAACTCATTCCCAAACGCATTGTAGCGCGAATGAATCGCATCGCGGGTGGTGCCGGCAATATCGGTTACAATGTTGCGGTCTACGCCCAGCAGCAGGTTCACAAACGAGGATTTACCCACGTTCGGGCGGCCCAGCACAGCAATCTTCGGAATGCCGGCATCCGGGTCTTCTACACCTTCGTCTTTGAAGTGCTTCACTACTTCGTCCAGCAGGTCGCCCGTGCCAGAGCCGTTCTGTGAAGAAATCGGGAAAATCTCCCCTCCTACTCCCAAAGCATAAAATTCACCCATCTGGTGCGCACGCGCATTGGTATCAGCTTTGTTCGCTACAATGTAGATCGGCTTGTCGGTGCGGCGGAGCACGCTGGCAAATTCTTCGTCCAGGCTGGTTACGCCGGCGTCCACATCTACCATAAACAGAATCACGTCCGCTTCCTGAATGGCCAGTTCTACCTGCTTGTTAATCTCGCCCTCAAAAATATCGTCGGAGCCGTGTACGTAGCCGCCGGTATCGATCACAGTAAAATACTTACCGCACCAGTCGCCGTGTCCGTAGCTTCTGTCGCGGGTAACGCCGCTCTCGTTGTCCATGATAGCTTTACGCTGGCCAATGAGGCGGTTAAACAGGGTGGACTTGCCCACATTCGGGCGGCCCACAATTGCAATGATGTTTGATGACATCGTTATAAAATAAAAGGATTAAAGTGCCCCCGGAGCGCCTTGCCCCGAAGCTTTATGCAATGCGCCTACTTACTCGCTGTAGCCGAAGCGGCGCAATAGCCGCTGATCGGTTCGCCAGTTTTCGTTCACGCGCACATACAAATCAAGAAATATCTTTTTCTGAAAGAACTCCTCCATATCTACCCGGGCCTGGGTGCCTACTTTCTTCAGCATCTCGCCTTTGTGCCCGATCACAATGCCTTTCTGGCTCTTGCGCTCCACACTGATCTCGGCCCGGATGCGGATAATGGCCTCTTCCTCCTTAAACTCCTCTATCACCACTTCGCAGCTATAAGGGATTTCTTTTTTATAGTTAAGGAAGATCTTCTCCCGGATCATTTCCGACACAAAGAAACGCTCGGGCTTGTCAGTCAGTTCATCTTTCGGAAAATAGGCCGGATGCTCGGGCAGGTAATGCAGCAGCCGCGCGAACAAGTGCTCCAGGTTAGTGCCCTGTAGTGCCGAAATGGGCAGAATCTCCGTCGGGTTCATCTTCTCCTGCCAATAGGCGATCTTCTCCTGCACATCCTCCTCGCTGGCTTGGTCTATTTTGTTGATGAGCAATAATACCGGCACTTGCGCATACTGCAGCCGCTTGAGCACGTCTTCCTCATCGTGCTTCTCATAGATATCCGTCACAAACAGAATCACGTCGGCATCTTCCAAGGAGGTGCGCACAAAGCTCATCATACTTTCGTGCAGCGCATACTGCGGCTTGATGATGCCGGGCGTATCGGAGTACACGATCTGGAAATCCTCGCCATTGAGAATGCCCATGATACGGTGCCGTGTAGTCTGCGCTTTGGAGGTAATGATCGAAAGCTTCTCTCCCACCAAGGCATTCATCAGTGTAGACTTGCCCACGTTGGGTTTGCCTACGATACTTACAAAACCGGCTTTATGTGCTGTCTCGGCCATAGCTTTAAATTTGAGGTTGCAAAATTACTTCTTTTTTACGAGACGGCGGCGGAATGTCTGATTTATTGAGTGTCAGAAGGATAGATTAGCAGGAAAGGGTTGTTTAGGAGGTTTGAAGGTTCGCGGCGCTAGCGGCTGGTTCTCCGCTATTTTGAGCAGCAGGCTATAGCTGTGGTGTGGTGTTCAGTTATACTTTGGCTATATTTGCTAGCTGTGGTTTATACTTTAACAGGCAAGCTATACTAGCCAACCACTTTTCGCAATCACAATTGGCTATACTTACTAGCTACCGTTCATCCGCAGTTTTATACTTGACCTGTTGCATCTTATACTTTGGAGCGCCCTTGCCCGCGAGGACTCGTCCTGGGGGTGCAGGCCCCCCGACAAGGGCATCGCACTGTGGCGTGAACCTGCCCTACCGGGCTGCCGCTCCCGCGGCACCGGAACCCGCCAAGGCGCTCAACCCAAGGACTGGAATCCTTCTGATAGCAGCCGTTTATACTTGTGCTAGAGTGTAAACAAGTATAATGGTATGAGTACTGGCGCGAATCTCCAGATTCGTGACTTGAGGTGCTTGAGGTGAAGGGGATGTCTCTGACTTTACAGGCCTGAAGGGGCAAATCAGCACCACGAGCAAAGTCTATACTCCTTCAACAGTCAAAACTACAAAGTTTGTACTGGAGCCAAAGCAGTTACCGGCTCCCCTCCTTAGTTAAGGAGGGGCAGGGGTGGTTGGACCCTGAACTACAACGCTTATACTTTACCAAAAGCAACAGCCGCCGCTTTCGTTATCACTCTACAGGTAAAGCTGGTACCTTTACTTCTTAAACGTTGAACATTTTTGACTTTTGCTGCTTTTACAGCTGTCGCGTACCCGCGTCGTGCCGCATATCTGGCAACAACTAACGGTTTATACTTCGTATATTTGTACTTAATAAGCATTTCTAGTTTAAATGAGCAAAAAAGCCACTGGTAAGATCGGTGTGTTGCTGGTAAACCTCGGCACGCCAGACACGCCTAACACCCCTGACGTTCGCAAATACCTGCGCGAGTTCCTGCTGGACAAGCGCGTGATCGATATACCCGCCGCGGCACGTTATGCCTTGATCAACGGCATCATCGCCCCGTTTCGGGCACCTAAATCTGCTAAAATATACAAGCAGCTCTGGACGGACCGCGGCTCGCCGCTGCTCTACCACGGCCTGGACCTGCAACAGAAGTTGCAGGAGAAGTTGGGCGCAGGCTACCATGTGGCCTTTGGCATGCGCTATCAGAGCCCAAGTATAAAGGGCGCTCTGGAGGAACTGCGCGAGCAGAGTGTAGAGCGCATTATTGTGCTGCCGCTGTTTCCGCAGTATGCGTCTGCCTCTACCGGCTCCGTGCAGGACAAGGTGATGGAGCTTGTTAAAGACTGGTGGATTATTCCGGACATAAAGTTTATCTCTTCTTTTTGCGATGATTCCGGTTTTATACATGCTTTTGCTGAACTGGGTAAGCAGCACATGGCGCAGGATGACTATGATTTTGTGGTATTCAGCTACCACGGCCTGCCGGAGCGCCACATCTTAAAAGGCAGCGACCATGGCTACTGCCAGCTTGGCGCCTGCTGCAACACCTATAACAAGCGAAATAAATATTGCTACCGGGCCTCCTGCTTCGAAACATCCCGCTTACTGGCAGCGGAGCTGGGCCTGCGCGAAAACCAGTATACCGTTGCTTTTCAGTCGCGCCTGGGCAAAGATCCTTGGCTGAAGCCTTATACGGACCTGATCTTAAAAGATCTGCCAGCTAAAGGCATCAAAAAAGTACTGGCTTACAGCCCCGCGTTTGTAGCCGACTGCCTGGAAACAACCATTGAAGTGGGTGAAGAATTCAAGCACCTGTTTTTGGAAGCTGGTGGCGAAAAGTGGCAGCTTGTGGAAAGCCTGAACTCCAACCCTATGTGGGTGGAAGCAGTGAAGGAAATGGTGCTGCGAAGCTAAAGCCCTGCCACTTCAGATTTGGGCAATAAGAAAAGACCGCTGAAACTAAGATCAGCGGTCTTTTTTGCTATACTTCCAGCAGGTTAATCCCAGTCCCAATCCCAGTCAAAGTCATCGTCTGCATCATTATCTTCCAGCCCCAGCCCAATGGGCGCTTTCAGGTACATGCCCAATGCCTTTTCCTTACCTGCGCCGTTGTACCGGATTCTGTAATTTAGCCCGACAAAATAATTTATCCAGTAGTCTGTCTGCAAGCCCAGTTTAACAGTGGCCTCGTCTTTCTTAAACTCCAGGTAGGGTCCTGCCGATACGCCCGCCAACGCGATGCCGGTTTGTGCCTGCGTATAGAGGATGGTGCTGTTCTTCCGGTGCTCAAAACCCAGGTTGCCACTGATCGGGAAACCATCTTTATACCACCACAGGGCGGCTTCTATCCCCCAGCTTACCTTCGGCTGCTTCTGCCCGAAATTATAATGCAAGGCAGGGCCAACTGAGAAAACATCCTGGGCCTGCACTGCCGGTAGCAGCAGCAACAACAGGACGGGCACAAACAGGAGCTTCTTCACCGCACGGGATAAAAAAGCGGAAGCGGCAATCTTCGTTTTCATTCCGGGCTAAATCCGCTTAAAGTCGATCCAGTAATCCGAAGCAGTTTCGGCAAAGCTTTGGATGCGTTGCAGCAGCTGTGCGGCATCATCTTCTATCAGCAAACTATTGCGGTAAGCCGCCTTGATAAAGCCTTCTGCTACGCCGTGGTCAACCATCTCCAGAAACTTATCGAAGTAGCCATGCACGTTGTAAAAAGCCACAGGCTTGGTGATGATGCCGAGCTGGTTCCAGGTGATGATCTCGTTTACCTCGTCGAAGGTGCCGAAGCCGCCGGGCATTGCGATGAAAGCATCAGAGCGGGCAGCCATCATAGCTTTGCGCTCGTGCATGGTCTGCACCACGTGCAACTCCGTTAAATGCTTGTGCGCCACCTCCCGGTCGACCAGGCTCTGTGGAATAACGCCAACGGCTTTGCCGCCGCCTGCCAGCACAGCATCGGCAATGGTTCCCATCAGACCGACATTGCCACCGCCGTATATCAATACAATATTTCGCGCAGCCATAGCCGTACCCAGCGCCGCAGCTGCTTCGCGGTACATTCCATTCAGGCCGTGGTTAGCTCCACAGAAAACGCCAATACTTCTCATACTTCTTTTTTATCAGACTTAAGCATCAAAAATAGAGTTAAAAAATAAAGGCTCCAACATTGCTGCTGAAGCCTTTAGACTTATTTTATCTCTTGCATATTGGCGTTTAAACAGGCACTTTCCGGTACATTTTAGCCAGTGTCTCAGCGGCGAAATCAATTTCTTCCGTGGTGTTATACTTGCTGAACGAAAAGCGCACATTGGCCCGGTCCGGATCAGCGTTCAGGGCTTGCAACACATGCGAACCGAGGTTGGCGCCACTGCTGCAGGCACTGCCGCCGGAAGCCGAAATCTTGTTTATATCAAGGTTAAAGAGCAGCATTTCGTTTAAATCGGAGGCAGGCAAGCTCACATTTAGCACAGTATACAGGCTCTTATCGCTAAACTCCGACATACCATTAAACTGCACGTCGTCCATCTGCTCGCGCAGCTTGGCAATCATCCTGTCTTTCAGGCTTTGGATGTGGTGGTGATGCGCTGCCATCTCGCGGTAAGCAATTTCCAGGGCTTTGGCCAGGCCAATGATGCCATACACGTTTTCAGTGCCGCCCCGCATGTTGCGCTCCTGCGCTCCACCCTGAATCAAAGGCTGAATTTTAATACTAGCATCCGCATACAGGAAGCCTACGCCTTTCGGACCATGAAACTTATGTGCCGAGCCTACAATAAAGTTGGCGCCTACCTGCTGCAAGTCGTGCTTGTAGTGGCCCATTGTCTGCACCGTATCAGAGTGGAAAACCGCATTATACTTTTTACATAGCACGCCAATCGCCTCTATATCATTCAAATTGCCGATCTCGTTGTTGGCATGCATGATGGATACCAGCGTTTGCGGCTGGCTGGTCAGCAGCGCCTCCAGGTGCTCCAGATCCAGGTTGCCGCGCTCGTCGTGGCGCAGGTAACTTACTGCTACGCCATCGTTTTTCGCCAGCATCTCCATGGTGTGCAACACGGCGTGGTGCTCCAGTTGGGTAGTAACCGCGTGCTTGATACCCAGCGTACGCACAGTGCAGGTAATCGCGGCGTTATCGGCCTCGGTACCACCGGAGGTAAAGAAGATCTCCGCAGGCGATGTGTTTAAGAGCGTCGCTATGGTTCTGCGCGACTTCTCGATGGCAGCCCTTACTTCCCGGCCGTGTGAGTGTATGGAGGAAGGGTTGCCGAAGTGCTCCAGCATATAGGGAGCCATGGCATCAAATACCTCTTTATCCAGAGGAGTAGTGGCAGCATTATCTAAATAAACACGCATTGGGGTAAGCTTTACTTTAAGTTCTGTTTCTATTCAACTGTTTCAGCACAAAAAAAAGTTGCGCCACAGGCCGAGATTATCTCGTTTCTGTGGCGCAACAAGTTTGGTTACGGTAAACAAGTATGGCTACAACAACACATAGGACTATGCTTTAACAGAAATAATTTCTTTGATGTCTGTGATGATTTTATTGGCCAGGTGCTCTGCCGTAGCATTGCTATCGGACTCGGCATAGATGCGGATAATGGGCTCCGTGTTGGACTTGCGCAGGTGCACCCACTCTTTATCAAACTCGATCTTAACACCATCGATGGTGTTGATAGGCTGTTTGGCGTAGCGCTCCTGCATCTGGCGCAGCACCTCATCCACATTCACCTCCGGTGTCAGTTCTATTTTATTTTTAGAGATAAAGTAATTGGGGTAAGAGGCTCGCAGGCGTGTCATACTTTTACCGGACTTCGCCAGGTGCGACAGGAACAGCGCAATGCCTACTAAGGCGTCGCGGCCATAGTGCAGCTCCGGGTAAATGATGCCCCCGTTGCCCTCTCCGCCGATAACAGCATTGGTTTCCTTCATCTTGTTAACCACGTTCACCTCGCCCACAGCCGCAGCATTGTATTCGCCACCCGCTTTCTCCGTTACATCGCGCAAGGCACGGGTAGAGGAAAGGTTTGATACGGTATTGCCTTTCTGGTGCTGCAGCACGTAATCGGCCACTGCTACCAACGTATATTCTTCGCCAAACATACTGCCGTCTTCGTTTACCAGCGCCAGGCGGTCCACGTCCGGGTCCACCACAATGCCCAGGTCAAACTTGCCTTTCTCGATCACCTTCGATATCTCGCGTAGGTTTTCAGGCAACGGCTCCGGGTTATGCGCAAAATTACCGTCAGGCTCGCAGAACAGCTTTTCTATTTTAGTAACGCCCAGTGCTTCAAGCAGCATCGGCACAGCAAAGCCCCCGCTGGAGTTCACGGCATCTACCACCACGCGAAAGCCTTTGGCTTTTATGGCGGCTGCATCTACCAGCGGCAGTTCCAGGATAGCTTTGATATGTTTTTTCAGGGCATTCTCACTTTGCTTATACTTGCCCAGGTCATTTACCTGCGCAAATTCAAAGGTCTCCTGCGCTGCAACATCCAGCACCTGCTTGCCATCTTCATCTGAAATAAACTCCCCGTACTGGTTGAGCAACTTCAGGGCATTCCACTGCTTAGGGTTATGGCTGGCCGTAAGTATAATGCCGCCACCTGCCTTTTTAGCAGGCACCGCCAGTTCTACGGTAGGCGTGGTAGATAGCCCTACATCTATTACATGTATGCCCAAGCCCTGCAATGTTGCGCATACCAGTTTATTTACCATCTCCCCGGAGATACGTGCATCGCGGCCAACAACTACTGTATTCTTACCTGTAGTCTGCAGCACCCACGATCCGAAAGCAGCAGCAAATTTTACTACATCCAAAGGTGTAAGACCTTCTCCGGCCTTCCCGCCAATTGTCCCGCGTATTCCTGAAATCGATTTTATTAAAGCCACTCGTCGTAAATTTTACCCCGGCAAAAGTAATTATTTTAGTTATACTTTTAGCACATTTCTTGCCAATCCTTGTGCCTCGCTATGTACTTTGTACCCTCCTTAAAGGTTGCCGTCCACAAAATCCTGAAAGCGGAGAAGCATCGATGGCATTTATAAGTATATTTGCTTATATGGAAAAGACCTATTTCGAGGACAGCCCGCGTGGCAGGCAGTTACAAGCATTTGACCGCCTGCTGAATGTGATGGACGATTTACGCGAGAAGTGCCCCTGGGACCGCAAGCAGACCATGGAAAGCTTACGGCATTTAACCATTGAAGAAACATACGAACTCTCGGATGCCATACTGAAAGGAGACTTACAGGAAGTAAAAAAGGAACTGGGTGACGTGATGCTGCACCTGATCTTTTACGCTAAGATAGGTGCTGAGAAAAATGACTTTGATATAGCAGACGTACTACATGCCCAATGCGACAAGCTGATTTTCCGGCACCCGCACATTTACGGCGACGCCAAAGCCGAAACAGAAGAGCAGGTAAAGCAAAATTGGGAGAAGCTTAAATTAAAGGAAGGCAACAAATCAGTGCTTGGCGGCGTACCCACCTCTTTACCAGCACTGGTAAAAGCCATGCGCATACAGGAGAAAGCCCGCGGTGCCGGTTTTGACTGGGACGAAAAAGCGCAGGTGTGGGAGAAAGTACAGGAGGAACTAACCGAATTTGAACAGGAGTTTAACCTACCGGAAGGAACACCTGTAAATAAAACCCTGGCTACTGCAGAGTTTGGCGACCTGCTGTTTTCACTCATCAATTTTGCCCGCTTTATTGATATTAGCCCGGAAGAAGCCTTAGAAAGAACGAACCTGAAGTTTATAGAACGCTTCCAGTATATGGAAACAGAAGCAGCTAAGGAAGGAAAGAAGCTACAGGACATGAGCCTGAAAGAAATGGATTTCTACTGGAATGAGGCAAAAAAGAAGTAGGCTTGCATACGTCTTTCAAAAAAAACAGCTATATTTAAAACACTTTTTTCCAAAATAAACGGTATAACGGCTTTAAAGAGCTTTATTCATAAACTTAAAATATACCTGCTGCTTGTAAGTTTCTCTGCCTGTACTTCATAATATTTAGTCAGAATGTAAGCAGCGGAGGCCTTAAATCTCGTAATTAATATTAGAAGCGCTCTTTAACCCTGAGGCAGAAAAGGCAGCGTTATTTAATGTTTGTACTTTGAATAAAATTTTAATATCGATAGTTTTGTAAGAGGGGCTGTAGTTCCTGCAGGTTTTCGGAGATAGGTAAAAAGCTTTTAGCTGCTATAATTCCGATGAAATTTTAAAAAATCATACTTGTTCTGTTTGAAAACTGAAGAAAAAGCAGAAATTGCAATTTCATAAAAGAACTAAATCAAAAACAATTACATTTCATATTTATCCAAACAATTTTATTACAACACAAACAGCTAAACTTTAAACTTTAAAAAAATGGAAAAAAAGACTGCAGTAGTAAGCAAAAATGCTAATGTAGAAGCAAAGAGCAGCCCTGCTGGCTCTCTATTTGCCACTATCGTAATTCCGCTGGCGATTATCGCATGTATCCTGATTTATATGTTTGTTCTAGGCAACCCGAACAACTTTGAAGGGGGCACTACCGAAGGACACGCCCTCCCTGGCAACTACCTTGGCATTGTATACAAAGGTGGTTTTGTTGTACCTATTCTGATGTCGCTTGTACTGATGGTGTTTATCTTCTCTATTGAGCGCGTACTCACTATCAGCAAAGCAACTGGTACTAAAAGCGTGCCTGCCTTCGTGCGCACGATCTCTGCCAAACTGAATCAACGTGATATTACCGGCGCTATGGCTGCTTGTGATGCACAGAAAGGTTCTGTAGCGAACGTAGTAAAAGCTGGCTTGATCAAGTATAGAGAGATGCAAAATGAGCCGGAACTGTTGAAAGCAGAGAAAATAGCAGCTATCCAGAAAGAGATTGAAGAATCTACTGCGCTGGAATTGCCTATGCTGGAGAAAAACCTGGTAGTTATTTCTACTATCGCTTCTATCTCAACGCTGACAGGTCTGATTGGTACAGTACTTGGTATGATCAAAGCGTTTGCGGCCCTTGCAACATCAGGTAACCCGGATGCAACACAGCTGTCAAACGGTATCTCTGAGGCCTTGATTAACACAGCTATTGGTATTACAGGTTCTGCACTCGCCATCATTGCTTACAACTACTTCACAAGCAAAATCGACGAGTTGACTTATAGCATTGACGAAGCTGGTTTCAGCATCATCTCTACTTTCGCAGCGCAGCATGATGCGGCTCCGGTAAGCAAACAAACTGTTTAATTGATCTAATACAAAATGCCTAAAGTTAAAGTAAAACGAAACAACCCCTCTCTGGACATGACACCCATGGTGGACCTGGGCTTCTTGTTGGTTACTTTCTTTATGCTGACGGCTACAATGAAACCAGATGAAGTTGTGGTGGTTGACACCCCTTCGTCTATTTCAGACCGAAAAATTCCGGATTCGAATGTGATTACCATCTCCATCGATAAGGATAACCGGGTTTTTTATAACGTAGACGGCCAGCAGACAAAGAATAAGCTGATCGATAAGATAGCAGGCAAGTATGGTGTTAGCTTCACCGACGAGGAGAAAAAGACTTTTGCACTCATGGGCGACTTCGGTGTTCCTATCGCGCAGTTAAAGTCTTTCCTGGACATGCCTAATTCCCAGCGCAAAAAAGTACAGCAGCCGGGCATTCCGATCGACTCTTTGCATAATGAACTTGGGGACTGGGTGCTGCAAACACGCTTGTCAAATCCCAAGGTAATTATTGCCATCAAAGGAGACGTAGATGTAAATTATGAAACGGTTCAGCAGGTGATCAATACCTTGCAGGATAAGAAGGTTAACCGCTTTAACCTGATTACCGACATGGAAGCGAAACCTACTGGTATGAACCTCTAAAGAAAGGAAAAAGAAATGGCAGAAGTACAACAGCAGGCCGACTCCGGTAAGGGAGGTAAGAAACGTGCCAAGAAAATGTCAACCAAAATTGACATGACGCCCATGGTGGACCTTGCCTTCCTTCTATTAACCTTCTTCATGCTGACTACCACGTTCAGTAAGCCGCAGACCATGGAAATTAACATGCCTGTGAAGCCAGAGAACGAGGACGAGCAGATTGCTCTGAAAGCCAGTAATGCGATGACTATTGTGCTTGGCGATAATGATAAGCTTTTTTACTACTTCGGCTTGGGCGACCCGGCAGAAAACCCTGAAGTAGTGGAAACAGATTATTCCGCTAACGGCATCCGTAAAGTTCTGACATCTCCAAAAGTAAAAGGAAATGAGAAGATGACGGTTATGATCAAGCCTATGGATACATCGCGCTACAAGAATGTGGTTGATATACTGGATGAGTTAAAGATCACGGATACACGAAAGTTTGCTCTTGTTAAGATTACCGACAACGACAAACAATTGATAGAGACTAAAACAGGACAATAAGATATGGAAGCAAGTAAGTTAGCTAAAGCATCGCTTGATGACATCGTCTTTGAAGGACGGAACAAAGCTTATGGTGCTTACCTAATTCGCAGGCTGTACAACTCGCATATCATTAAAGCCGCTATCATTGCTACACTCTTATTCTTGCTTTTCATCAGCATACCGCTGATCAAGCGCATGATACAGGGTGATCAGGAAGAGGTAGTGCAGGATCGGGTTATTACAGAAGTAGAATTAGCGCAACCACCACCACTGGAAGAGAACACGCCGCCACCGCCGCCGCCGCCACCGGATCTTCCGCCGCCACCACCACCAGTAAGGGAAACTGTAAAGTATACCCCACCAGTAGTGAAGCGTGACGAAGAAGTACGGGAAGAGGAAGAAGTGCCGGATGTAGAAAAACTGGCGGAAGTAGACGCAGGTGTAAAAACTGTGGAAGGCAGCAAAGATGCGCCACCGGATTTAGGTGATATTGATGGCACGAGCAACGTAGTTGCGGAAGCCGTTGAAGAAAAGCCTTACACCTATGTAGAACAGATGCCGTCTTTCCCTGGAGGTGAGCAGGAAATGCTTAAATACCTGGCTAAGAACATCCGCTACCCTGCCGCCGCACAACGTGCCGGCGTAGAAGGTCTGGTAGTACTTTCGTTCGTAGTAAGCAAAACAGGTGAGATCTCTGAGATTCAGGTAATTAAAAACCTGGGTGCCGGTACCGACGAAGAAGCGATGCGCGTTGTGAAAACAATGCCTAAGTGGTCGCCTGGTAAGCAAAACGGTAGAGCAGTACCTGTACGCTATACCTTACCAGTTCGCTTTACAATAAAGTAATAGCAAGTATAAACAAAAAAGCCCTCCCGCTACCGGGAGGGCTTTTTTGTTTATACTTGCTAGAAAAGTCGTCAGCATGCATACTATTTCAGTATAAATGCGTATATTCATCTACCTATTGTACAAACCTTAATTCTATTACCCCTATGCACAGCAGTTAATTGTTTCATCTATAAACCACACAGCCCATGGAAAAGAGCTATTTATTCAGCAGCACATTTAATAATGTGGTGTTCAGAGGCCGAAATAAAGCGTATGGCGCATATGTACTGCGTAACACCTACAGCAGGCACATAACGATGGCAGCTATTTTAGCAATAATTACTTTTTCAGGGGCACTGGTCGAACCGCTGCTGCAGGACATGATCTTTGGAGAACCGGTGAAGTATGTAAAGCCGGAATACAAGATCAAAGACCCAATAACTATCATGTTACCACCCACTCCCGAGATAAAAGAACCGGTGGTAGAATCACAACCAGCTGTAAAGCAAAAGGTAAAAACGGCGCCTTATACCGCAACGAAGATAGTACCAGATGATGCGCCGGAGCCGACCAGAGAACTGGCGACACAGGAGGAACTCAAACATGCTGTGATTGGCACCCAAAGTATAGATGGAGAAGCACTGGATATACCTGAGCCGCCTATGCCACCCACCCCAGCAGCTGCAGGTGCGGGAGTAAGAGGCACCGGCACAACTGAAAAGGCCTTCTTAAGCGTAGACCAAATGCCGATGTTTGCAGGCGGTGATGCGGCGCTCTTTAAGTACCTAGGTAATAACATTAATTATCCGGCAAGAGCAAAGCAGGCAGGTGTAGAAGGCCTCGTGGTCGTTACGTTTGTAGTGGCCGCCAATGGCGATATTCAGGATGTAACGGTGCTCAAAGGATTGGGGTACGGAACCGATGAAGAGGCCATGCGGGTAATTGAGCACATGCCGGCCTGGACACCCGGAAGGCAGAATGGAAGAGCAGTACCGGTTCGCTATACGTTGCCGATCCGGTTTAATTTAAAATAAAAGTTAAAGTTTAGCAGGTTAAGGCAGAAGCAACAAACCAGTTTTGTAAGCTTCTGCTTTCTTTTTTGTAGCATTAGCGTTATTTTTAAGGGTTAAACTCAGAAACAGAAAGGACACCAGCAATGCAAAGACGAAAAGATGACAATTCGTCGGTAAAGTTCTTCAATAAGTTTGCACGGTGGTTCGCCATGCTTATGACGCTGCTGTACGTGTGCCTAGGCTTATTTATTTTACTTGCCGATCAACAAAAACTAAATCTGAATATTCCTTCTACCGTTAAAACTATATTAGGAGGAGTGCTCATTTTATATGGCGTTTTAAGGTTTGTACGGGCTTACCAAAGTGGTTCTAAAAGAGATGATAGAAAGTATGAAGATTAAAATATCGCCTACCCTGCTGGCTATTGCGCTGGCAGCATTAACCGCCTGTGGTGGCGCAGGAGAGATCGAGAACACCCCTACGACGGGCAACGCCACCCTTTCGGCTGACGAGTCGTTTCAGCCGATCATTGAGTCGCAGGTAAATACCTTTGAAGCTATCTACAAGTATGCTCATTTAGATGCGACGTATGCACCGGAAGGAACAGTAATTGACAACCTGCTGAAAGATAGCACCCAAACCGCTGTACTGACAAGAGAGCTGACGCCAGAGGAAAAAGCAGTGTTCGACAAGCGGAAGATCATACCGCGAACGACTAAAATAGCGATAGATGCAATTGCTCTGATTGTACATAACGATAACCCGGACTCGCTGCTAACATTAGACCAGGTAAAAGACATTTTCAGCGGAAAAATTAAGAGCTGGAAAGAAATAGATGACAAAGGCAATCCGGGCAATATCACCATCGTATTCGATAATAATAACTCTAGTACCAGTCGTTACGTAAGGGATTCTTTGACAGCAGATCATAAATTACCAGAAAACACGTTTGCTTCAAAATCACACAAGGCGCTGATAGATTATGTGTCGCAGAATAAAAATGCGCTGGGTGTGATTGGCGTAAACTGGATAAGCGACTTAGACGATTCTACAGCAGTAGGTTTTCTCAAAAAGATAAAGGTGATCGGTATCAGCACAGATCCAAATCCGGTTACAACAGAAAGTTACTACCAGCCTTACCAGGCTTATATTGCACAGGGCACTTACCCGCTGCGGCGGTTCGTATATATTGTGAATACGGAAGGCCGTGCAGGACTTGGCACAGGTTTTGTTTCATTTGTAGCAGGAGACAAAGGACAGCGCATTATGCTGAAATCTGGATTAGTACCTGCCACCATGCCAGTGCGTGTGATTGGATTGAATAACTAGAAGCCTTTATCTTTCATAATCTAAACAACTAGCAAATAACTAAACTTTAATTACAATGACGAACAACTGGAAGTACATCGTTCTGATGGGTGTAGCCCTGCCAACTACAGCTGCGCTGGCTCAATCAGGTGATGCGGGCAGAAGAGCCGTTGACTTAGAGCGATATCAACAAGCTAAATCCATCTATAAATCTCAGCTAAACGATAAAAAACAGGCCGATAACGCTTACTTTTCTTTAGGCGATATTTACCTGAGAACAGAGAAGCCAGACTCAGCAGCCTATTACTTTAACCAGGGTATAGCAAACGATTCTAAGTCGTATATCAATTATGTAGGCTTAGGTAAGCTGGCAATGCAGAACGGAAACCAGCAAGCTGCCGAACAGCAGTTTGACAAGGCGCTGAGTGGCAAAGGCAAAAAAGACCCACATGTGCTGGCAATGGTTGGTGAAGCTTACGTGGAAGCGCCAAACGCGACAGATGCACAGATCAAGAAAGGTATTGATTACCTGAAGCAGTCCCTGGACCGCGAAAGCAATAACCCTGTGGCGAACGTTATTTTGGGTGATGCCTACCTGAAGTTGAAAAATGGTGGCGAGGCAATGTCTGCTTACGACAGAGCAATTCAGCAGGATGGAAAATATGCCAAAGCGTACCTGCGTAAAGGACAGCTCTTTACCAGTTCCCGTAACTTCCCTGAAGCAGAAAAAGCGTTTCAGCAGGCTACTTCCATTGACCCGAACTACGCCCCTGTTTACCGCGACCTGGGTGAGCTTTATTACTTTGCCGGACAGTATGATAAAGCCCTTTCTACATTCAAGAAGTATGTAGACATGGCGGAGGATACGCCTGAAACACGCGCCAAGTATGCGTCTTTCCTGTTCCTGACCAAGAACTACGAGCAAACCCTGCAAGAAGCTGAAAAGGTATTGCAGCAAGATCCTAAGAATATCACCATGAATCGCCTGCGGGCTTATTCTTATCTGGAGTTAAAGCAGCCGGAAAAAGCATTGCAAGCGATGGAGCAGTACCTGCAGATGGTAGGTCCGCAAAAGATGATTGCGCAGGATTATGAGTACTATGGCAGAATACTGGCGAAAAACAACCAGACCGATAAGGCCATTGAGAACCTGGAGAAAGCACTGCAAATGGACTCTACTAAAGTAGACCTGTACCAGGAACTGGCCAATGTTTATACCAAAGCCAACAATTATGACAAGGCGATTGAGGTATATAACAGAAAGCGCGAAACGGTGGAGCCATCAAATGCTGACTTCTACTATATGGGTAACATCTATATGGCCGCAGGTGAAGACATGAACAAGGCCGGCAATGCGCAGAAAGCAAATGAGTACTTTAAGCAGGCTGATTCGACTTATGCGAACGTAACACAGAGTAATCCGACATATGCCTATGGCTTCCTGTGGAGAGCACGTGCCAACGCCAGTCAGGACCCTGAAACAGAGCAAGGTCTTGCTAAGCCTTACTATGAGGAGTTTATCAAGCAGGCCAGCACTGAACCTGACAAGTATAAGCGTGATTTGATCGAGGCAAACTCATACTTAGGGTACTACTATTACCTAAAAGGCGACCGCCCGAATGCTACGAAATACTGGACAGAAGTTAAAACCTTAGATCCAGCCAACGAGCAGGCGGCTACAGCTCTTGCAGAGATCAACAAAACAAAGAAGAAGTAATTCATCTTAATCCATACTAGAAGCGCCCGCTCTGAATCAGAGCGGGCGCTTTTGCATTGGGTACCTTTCTATCATATACGGGTAAGCACCTTAGCATTCAGTCAGACTACAGCAACACTCCTACTGCTGCCTAAAGTATAGATGTAAGCATCGCTGCTCCTTTTATACCTGTTTTTATTATACCTGAAATATGGACCCGCTTAGTTTTAGCCACCTAAGCAGTAAGACTACGCCGAGCTGTAGTTGTCACTACTTCCACTACACTCATGCCTTTGGGCCACAGGAAGCGTAATAGCCAGGAAAGTATAGTACAAAGAAGTATAAATAGTAGTTACTGGCCTTCGTACAACTCCCATTTTTCCAGAACGGCCTTAAAGTCATCCGGAAGTTCTGAGTTGAAGTGTAGGTATTCTTTGGTTACCGGATGTATAAACCCTAAGGATTTAGCATGCAGCGCTTGCCGGGGCATCAGCTTAAATGCATTCTCTACAAAAGATTTATACGTACCATTTGGCATGCCTTGTAGGATTTTATCCCCGCCGTAAGTCGCGTCCGAGAACAGTGGATGACCGATATGCTTCATATGAGCCCTGATCTGGTGTGTGCGTCCTGTTTCCAGATTACACTGCAGCAGCGACACGTATTTGAAGCGGCGCAGCACCTTGTAATGGGTTACGGCATGTTTGCCATAGTCGCCGGCGGGGTAAACGGACATCACCTTTCTGTCTTTCACACTACGGCCTACGTGGCCTGTTACAGTGCCGGCATCCTCTTTGGGCACTCCCCATACTAGTGCATAATAGGTCCGCTCTATAGTATGCTTAAAGAACTGCTTAGCCAGGAACGCCATACTATACTCTGTTTTGGCAATCACGAGCAAACCTGAAGTGTCTTTGTCGATACGGTGCACCAGGCCGGGGCGACCTTCTCCGTTGCGAGCTGTTGGCAGGTTCTGAAGGTAGTAGACGAGGGCATTCACCAGCGTACCCGTCCAGTTGTTAAAAGCCGGATGCACTACCATACCCGCTGGCTTATTTACCAGCAGCAGCTCGTCATCCTCATACACAATCTCCAACGGAATGTTTTCGGGCTCTATATGCGTGTCGCGTGGGGGCTCTGCCAGCGTTACCGTAATCAGGTCCTGCGGCTTCACTTTATAGCTTACCTTCACGGCCTTCTGGTTCACCTGCACCGACTCAGAACGGATTGCTTCCTGTAGCTTGTTCCGGGTTACATTTGGCAAGCGGTCCATCAAAAATTTATCGAGCCGTAGCAGCGCCTGGCCTTTATCCACCACAATACGGTGATGCTCGTACAACTCGTCAGAGTCCTCTGTGCTGCTATTCTGTTCCTGATCTATAAAGTCAATCACCTTTACTAACATCTGGATAAAAAAAGAAAGCCGCAGTAAAAACAACGGCTTTCAGCAATTATGAAATTGATTCGCGTGCTTACTGCTTCTTTTTAGAAGATTTAGCTGGCGTTTTAACAGGAGACTGTGCTGGTGCGGCCGTTGGATTAGCTGCGGCTGGAGCCGGCTCCGGCTGCACTTTAGAAGGATCAACGCCTAATTTCTTAAGCACTAGCGGCGAGATGTCGCCACCTTCTGGACCAGCTAAAAGCGCCTGGTTGCTGATAACATAAGTATAGCCATTTTCTTTAGCTACATCTTTAATAGCCTTGTCTATCTTAGCGATAACCGGGTCTACCAAAGACTTCTCCTTTGCTTGCAGCGATGTTTGGGCATTACGCTGAAACTCTTGGATAGAGTTGTTCATGTTCATCAACTCTTTTTCTTTGTCATCACGGATTGTCTTGTCCATGGTGGCAGCACCTTTCTGGTAAGCATCCACTTTAGCCTGATACTCGGTATACTTTGCCTGTAACTGGTTCTCCAGCTGCGTGCTGTGTGTTTTCAACTCAGACTCTATTTGCTTGCTTTCAGGCAATTGCATCAGGATGTATTCCACGTTTGTGTAACCAAACTTTAAAGGCTGGTCGTTGCTTTGTGCGAAAGAGGCAAAGCTGATCAGTAAAAAGGCTGCTACTAAGGTTCTGATTTTGTTCATCATTGGTTGTTAATTATTGATTCAGGGTTTAGTTATTAGACTTCTTCTTCTTGGTCGCCGGTTTCTTTTGCTGCATATTCTGCTGCTGAGCCGGTATATTTTCCTGTTCTAGTGTATCCGTTTCCGGTAAGTTTTCCGGCTGATCGATAATTGCTCCGGCGGGCTGCTGGCCCGGTGTATTCTGCTGGGGTGTTGCCAGTCCGAGTTCTTCCAGCACATACTCTGTATAGTCATGCACCGGGTTAGTATAAATCATCACCAGGTCACCGGATTTATCAAATACGATCTGCAGACCTTTGGCTTTCGCCACTTTCTCCACAGCTGTAAAAACCTCATCCTGTACAGGGCGCATCAGGTCTTGCCGACGCTTAAACATCATGCCCTGATAGCCAAAAACCTTGCGCTGATAGTCGCGCACCTCATTTTCCTTTTTGGCTATCTCTGACTGGCGCTTGCGCTTCATTTCCTCTGTCAGCAATACTTCCTCCGCCTTGTAGTCCTGCTTCATTTTGTCGAGGTCCTGCTGCAGCCCTTCAATTTCGTGCTGCCAGTTATCGGCATATTTATCCATCTCCTGCTGCACCTTAGTATAGGCCGGCATCTTGCTCAGGATAAAGTTTGAGTCAATATAGCCAAACTTTTGTGCATGCGAAACAGACGAAAGTAAAAAGCCGGCTAAAAAGATGAACAAAAACTTTTTCATACTAATTCCTTTCCTAGCGTATCTGCTGACCTATGATAAAGTGGAACTGGCCGCGTGCCATATCCGGCTGCCCCGGGATATCATCCAGTCTCCAGCCATAGTCAAATCCAAGCAAACCAAATGCCGCCATAAAGATACGGGCACCTACACCTGCTGAGCGATACAGTTTAAAAGGCGTATATTCTTTCAACGATCCAAAGTTGTTACCAGCCTCGGCAAAAACCAATCCATAAATGGTAGCCGCCGGGTTAGGAGATATCAGGTAACGCGCCTCCAACACATACTTGTCGTACGCCACGCCACCTGCCGATAACAACGTTCTATCATCGCTGTTTACCACTTTCTCGTCGTTGTAGCCACGCAAACCAATATAATCGGTCCCTACAAAGATGTTGCCACCACCAAGGCCGGCACCACCCAGTTTAAAGCGCTCAAACGGACCTACACTTGCGGAGCCATAAGAACCCAGGAAACCAAAGTGTGCTCTGGCATTCAATACCAAATTTCCTGCCAGGTTTATAAAGTAGGAGGCATCCAACATCCATTTATTGAACTCCACATACTCATAGTTATTCTTCTTGTCTGTAAACAGCGAGTAAGGAGGCGTCAGGTTCAGGCTCAACGTGAGTGACGATCCCGTTCTTGGGAAGGTTGGATTGTCTATACTTGAGCGGGCAATTGTATTTATGAACGAGATACTGTTAGAATTACCCGTACTGAAATCTGCAAACAGTGGGTAATTGCTCAGGTTATAACGGTTATAGGACAAGGAGTGGCTCATCTGGAAATAGTTGTCCGGCCAGTTCAGGCGGCGGCCCAAGCTTACCGAAGCTCCATTTACATTCAGATGCTGATCGATGTCGTTTCCGGTGTTTTGGCGATAAACCGTTTTAAAGATGCTTACGGACAGAGAGTTTGGTTTGCGACCTCCCAGCCATGGCTCTGTAAACGACAGGGAATACGACTGGTAATACTTACCATTCGCCTGTATGTTCAGGGACAACCGCTGGCCATCACCGCTCGGAATTGGTCGCCAGGCACTCCAATCAAAGAACTTACGGGTAGAGAAGTTATTAAGCGTCAGGCCAACTGTACCTACAGCCCCAATCGGGCCGCCCCAACCACCGGATAAGCTTATCTGGTCGTTTGGTTTCTCTACTACGCTATAGTTGATGTCAACTGTACCCTCTGCCGGATTCGGGATAGGATTCAAGCCAATTTTCTCCGGGTCAAAATAGCCCAGCGCCGCCAGTTCGTTACGCGATCTGATCAGGTCATCGCGGCTATACTTCTGCCCAGGCAATGTACGCAGCTCCCGCAGGATCACGTAATCGCTGGTTTTGTCGTTGCCCGTTACGTTTACTTTGTCAATGGTAGCCTGCGCTCCTTCAAACACCTGCATCTCCAGGTCAATAGAGTCGCCTACAACTGCTACTTCCACCGGCTCGATGTTGGAGAACAAATAACCATCGTTCTGATACAATGCCGACACATCAATTCCGGCCGGATTGTAATGGAGGCGCTTGTCGAGTTCGGTCTGGTTATACACGTCCCCTTTCTTGATTCCCAACACCCTGGACAGGTAAGCATCATCGTAAATATAGTTGCCTTTCCAGGTAATATTGCGGTAGTAATAGCGCTTGCCTTCGTCTACAGTTATCTGGATTGCCAAGCGGTCATCACTTACCTTGTAAACAGAATCGGATACAATAACAGCGTCCCGGTAGCCTTGTGTATTATAGAAGTCGATCAGTTTTTGCTTGTCAGCCTCATACTCACTCTTCTGGTATTTGGAGGATGTAAATATTTTATAGAAACGCTTCTCTTTTGTCTTCTTCAGCTGCCGCTTTAGCTTTTTATCTGAAAATGCCTCGTTACCCACAATGTCAATATCGGCAATTTTCACTTTGTTGCCTTTGTCAATGGCCAGGTTCAGCACTACACTGTTGGGCAGCAAAGAATCAGGCCGCTGCGTGATGTTGGTTTTAACATTCAGGTAGCTTTTTTCCAGGTAGTAGTTGCGGATAGCGTTGCGGGTACTGTTCAGTACAGCATCCGTTACTACTTTACCACGCTGCAGGCTTATTTTTTTCTGCAGAGCTTCCTGCTGCGATTTGCTGATACCAGTAAAGGTAAACCGGGAAAGGCGCGGACGCTCTTTTAACTCAAAATTGAGGAAGATCTCGTCTCCCTCAATCTTCGTCACGTATACTTCCACATCTCCTAGTATGCCCTGGTCCCAAAGCTTCTGGATGGCACGACTGATATCCTCGCCAGGTACTGTGATCTCATCGCCCACTTTCAGGCCAGTAACGGAGATCAGCGCATTCGGATCCAAGAAGTTTGTGCCGCTCACTTTGATATCCCCAATACGATACTGTTTCGGCTGTGAATAGTCGATAGGGTTTGTTTGAGATGGGTTATTCAGAATTTGAGCCGAAGCTGTGCCTGCCATAAGCAAACACACAAGCACCCAGATGCATCTTGTCATTAATATTCTCACTTAATTTGTTGTTCACTTGTTTTGCCGAATCGACGTTCACGGCGCTGGAAAGCTATTATGGCTTCGTAAAGGTGCTCTTTTCTAAAGTCAGGCCACAACAGCTCTGTAATGTAAAGCTCTGTGTAAGCCAGCTGCCACAGCAAAAAGTTGCTGATGCGCTGCTCGCCGCTCGTGCGGATAAGAAGTTCCGGATCGGGCATGCCCGCCGTCGAGAGATAGTTACTGATCGTTTCTTCATTGATAGCACTACCCTCTACTTTACCATGATCCACATCCTGCACCAAACGTTGCACGGCCTGGGTCATGTCCCAGCGGCCACTGTAACTCAAAGCCAGCACCAGCGTCATGCGGGTATTCTTGCTGGTCAGTTCCATAGCTTCCTGCAATTCCTGCTGGCAAGCGGCAGGTAAGCTGGCTGTATTCCCTATAGTTTGTAAGCGGATGTTATTTTTATCAAGAGTTGCGGTTTCTTTGCGGATGGTAGAAACGAGTAACTGCATCAGTGCCGATACTTCTCCGGCTGGCCTGCCCCAGTTTTCTGTTGAGAAAGCATACAAGGTTAAGTACGCTACTCCCAATTCAGCAGCAGCCTCTACGGTATCACGCACTGCTTTAATGGCATTCTGATGGCCGAATATCCGTAATCCTCCCCGCTGCTTTGCCCAACGCCCGTTACCGTCCATGATAACGGCAATGTGCTTGGGTAAATTGTCTAAATCTACTTTCTCCTTAAGATCCATTAAACCACAATTTCCTTGCAAGTTACAAAAAGCAGGATTAATTAAGCTAATTTTACCAATCTAATCTAAAATGCCCGGTGTTCGTTTATATACTCGCGGACAGTTGATGCGGTAAAAAGTATAGGAAAGGCTAATGCCGTTGTAGAAGTACAAGTCATTGTCGTTGGGGTTGGCCAGGCGCTTGCTATCCTGCTCAGAAAGATAGTCAAGCTTATCCGTAAACAGTTTGCGTGCTCCAAATTCCAGCCCCAGGTTCCAGTGTTGGCTCAGCGCATACTTTATCCCTACCCCAAACGGGACAGCCAGCGCCAGTCTCGTATCGAATGGCTTATTTAACTCAGGCTGAAGATCTGCATTATCCGTGACCAGTTTTGAGTTATAGGCAAGCCCGGCGATCCCGGCAAAGAAGTATGGCGAAAACCGCGGATGCTGCCGCAATTCATAATAATCAAGGAAGTTATACTCTACCACTGCTGATAGTTCGGCCAGGCTAAGGCGCAGCTCTGCCTGCCGGTAATCGGGGTAAGGTAAATCGTAGGAATGATCGCCGATGGTGTTATCGTCAATGATGCGGTGGCTTAGCATAAGACCGCCGCGCAGGGTAATGGGGCTGCTGATATCCCGGCGGTAAAAGATAGTTAAGGCAGGTTGGTTATTGCCAAACCGGTAACTGGGCGCCAGATCACCCTTGTAGTTTGCTCCTCCCAGCCCCACGCCTAGTTCGCTGGTGGTCATGGGGGTTTGTGCAAAGGCCGAATTGCTAAAAAAAGCACTCCTTATTTGCAACAGAATACAAATAAGGAGTGCTTGCTTAATATGCTGTAAAATCATGTAACGCTATACGGAGTTTAGTGAACAACGTAAACACACGCGTTCTATTATCTAAACTTCGGACTTCTGACATGAGGCGTTAAAATATAATTCAGACTCAGGTTAGATGTAATGTACCAGTCCTTATCTGATTTATTACCTCGCTTTGTGTTGCGGGATGTGCCATACCCAGGCACAATATCATAAACTGTTCCGCTAGGGTCGGGCACGGTGTTAAATCCGCTTTCTGCGCTACGGTCTGAAAGGATAACAGCTGCTTTGGAGTTGGCCCCACCGTAGCCATTCATAAACACGCTCTTGTCTACAAAAGATGCGCTTGCATCATCCAGGTAATCAGTAAAAGTCTTTCTCCAGCCTACTTCCAGGCTCATGTCCCAATGCCGGTCTATTTTATAGCGTACGCCCAAGCCAAACGGAATAGCAATCTGCACGCGCTTGTAAGGTGTAGGATAATCTCCGTTATCGGCATACTGTCCTTCGGTACCCAGTGGCTGTAATTCATACCAGCCTGTCGGAATATCGTTGGCCGGAGCAAGGCCGGGACGGGAGCCGTTTACATAGTATGCTTTGGGGTTATGATGAAACACAGCCAGGCCTACAAAGCCGTAAGGCACAAAATCAGGACGGCGGTTGTAGGTACTGCGGTTCTCAAAAAGGTCAAAAACAGCTACAGCGCTCAGCTCTTTGATATCGTTTCGAAACGAGAGGTTTCGTTTAAATCGCCCGATGTTCTCGCCTTCGTTTGCAGATGCACTCAGGGCATCATCACCGATGATGCGCCCCCAGCTAAAAGCACCTCTTACAGATACCCGGGGGGCAAACCTGTAAGTATAATTAATTCCGATGTTAGGTCTTGTGGATTTAAATCGGAGACTGGTAAAATCGGGCTGGGGCACAATATCCCCGAAGTAGTTCATTGCTCCCACGCTGATACCTACAGAACTGTAACGCTTTCGTTTAGTATAACGCTGCGCCGAGGCATCTGTCGCGGCCATGGTGAGGATAAAAGAAAGCAGCAAAACAAGAGTAAATAATTTCTTCATCATAAAAGGTACCTAAAAGGGTGGCACTGTGCCGGATTTATACTTCCCCTAATTTAATAAGAGACAAAAATAATGATAAAACACTATTAAAGAAATAATATCACATATATTTTATATGCATTACCTCAATAAATTATTGCGTTTATCCAAGCCCCAATTTAATTTACTCCGCAAAGTAGAAAGAAAGTTTACATGGTGGAGCTTTATTAGTCGTGCCACAAAATTCTCGCGCCGGACAGCCAGCTGCAAATTCATATCCACAGCGGTTGATCTGGAGTCTAAAGAGGCAAGATACGTGCTGCCGCGGCCTTCCACTTCAAACGAGATCACGCTTTTGTCAGACACGATCATAGGACGCACGTTGAGGTTATGCGGACATACGGGTGAAATAACGAAATTGTTAGTTTGCGGCAGCACCAAAGGACCTCCGCAACTCAGCGAATAGCCTGTAGACCCTGTAGGTGTTGCCACAACCAGCCCGTCCGCCCAATACGAGTTCAGGTACTCGCCATCTATATACGTGTGTACCACGATCATAGAAGAAGTATCGCGCTTAAGCAGGCTAAACTCGTTCATGCCAAAGTTGATGCCGTTGAATATCTCCTGATCGGCATCTACCCGGATCAGGGCCCTGTCATCCAAGGTATAGTGGCCTTTGTAGAGGGCATCCAGCGCCACGTTAATGCTATCGTAGGGAATGGTGGCCAGAAAACCCAGGCGCCCGGTGTTGATGCCAAGTATAGGCAGTTCCTGCTCACCCACGTAGGTAACGGTGTCCAGCAAAGTGCCATCACCGCCGATGCTAAGCACCACATCCACTCCCACCAGTTTATCGCCACGGTTAAACGTTTCGATGCCGGAAGGCAGGTTAAGCTTATGGCGGATCTCCTCGTAGAACTGTTCGACAACCAGCAACTCCGTCTTGCGGAGTTGTAGCTCATCAAAGAGCCGCTGAATGAATGGTGCAATGCTGTCGCTGAAAGGTTTGCCAAGTAGAGCTATCTTCATAAATCAGGATCTAATTAAAAGGGAAAGCGCCCGCCCAGGTAAAGGCCTCTGTCGCCTTCACGGTTTACGGCATACTCCATCCGCAGTACTATATCGTAAAAGGTAACCACGTGCAGCCCCAGACCACCTCCTACTAGCAGGCGATTAGCCATTGGGTTATTAGCCGCAAAAGTATGGTCAGCCACGTACCCTGCATCTGTAAAGGCGTTCAGGTAAACAGCTAAAGGTACACGGTTAAACTTTGGATTGTCGATAAAGTTAAGCCGAATGCCCTTTATATCCACCAGTTGCCGCGACAAACCCTGCTTAAAGAGCCCATAGTGCTGCCCGCCTACCACATACAGTTCATACCCGCGCACCAGCGACCGGAATCCCAGCGCCACATTATCGGCAAAAGCATACTGCCCCGCTAGCCGCACCTGCCCTTCCACCGCCGCAGCATAGTAGAGCTTGTCAGCTAGTTTGGTGTAATCCGCATACTTAGCCCGAATAACTGTATAAGGCGTGCCGCTGTGGTGCAGAAAAAACGTTTGTCCGATACCCGCCTCAAAGTAGCTGCCCGACAGCGGATAAGCAAACGTGTTACGCAGGTTAATCACTTTTGTCAGGTCCAGCCGCAGGTACTGCCGCTCACTCCGACCGTTGCCATAGTAGGCCGGGTTAAGGTAAACCACAGAGTCAGAGATATGTTCGGTATGATAGCCCAGCGTAAGGGCCTCCTGCCGTTGCACGCTTTGCCGGTGCAACAGAGCCGCTGCTACGTAGGTTCGTCGGATGGGCAGCCCTTCCTGCTGCTCGAAAAAGGCCTGCCTGTTCTGCCTGTTAGTATAGCTAATGGTGCGGCTCCGGTAATCGAAGGCACCCACCTCCAGCCCCAGCTTACTGCTCCGGCTGATGTATGGAACACGGTATACTACTTCCAGCCGCCGGTTGAAGCCGCGCTGCAGCCACAGCCGTACGTCTTCGTTGCGCCCCCTGAAGTTGCGTTTGATGAGGTTAACGCCATAATCGATGCGGCTCCAGTCTTTCTTCTCCAGCCAGGCATTAAAGTTACGGTCGGCAAAATCAAGTATAGGAATGGGGTAAAGGTAAAAGCGCTCCTGCACCTGGTAGGTGACTACTACCTGGCCTTCGTTGCAAGTATAAGTATAGGCTACGGTATGAAAAAGGCGCAGATTGAAAAGGCGCCGGCGGTTATCCTCCAGCAGGGGCTCCAGTGCTGCAGTGGCAATGGTATCACCGGGGGCAAAGGTAAGCTCCTGCAGCAGCACCTGGTTACGCGTCGTTTCATTGCCTTGCAGGCGTATGCTGGTTATCACCACAGCAGGCACATCGCAGGGAACTGCGGCGGCTGCCACCTGGCACAGCATCATGAGCAGAAAAAAGGAAACGCAGAAACGTAGCTGCACCACTACCGCAGCTTTTTAGATATCAAGGTATTTAAGGAGCATGTCCAGGCGGTCGCGCCCGACATCGTAGTTGCTGCCGTCGTTAAACTGGGCCGTAATGCGGTATTCGAAGCGCTCCAGCGTCGCAATGATGCGAGACAGATCAGTGGCGTTCAGTTTTAGCGTCAGCTTGATTTGGTAGGGATCCAGCTCGTCCGGGGCCACATAAGCACTCAGTATCTTTACGTTCTCCTCCTCTATCAGGCGACTGATCTGGCTAAGAGAATAATCGCGCTCCGGCATCGACAACACCAGAATGCTGCCATGGCCCTGCAGCGCCGACATTTGTCCGAACGCAGCCAGTGTGTCGTTTATAGTGATGATACCAGCGTAATCCTGCTCCTCGTCGAGCACCGGTACTACCTGAATTTTGTTTTTGATGGCCGCTTCCATCACATCGTAAAAGTGTTGGTGATGCTGCACGTGCACCTCTTGATATTCTAACTGGATATCTTTGAGAGGTTGTGCACGATCGGTCAGCTCGATCAGGCTTAGTTCGGTGGCCAGGCCCAGGTACTTGCGGTTACTCACCACCGGCAGCTCATTTACGCGGAACTCATCCATCCAGCGCAAGGCCTTCTCTACACTGTCGTAGAGTTTCAGCGGCGGAATCATTTGGTTGATGAGTTCTTCTGCTATCATGTGGATGTTTGTATTACAGGTGTTTTCTCTAAAAACTTCTCTAAAATGCTATTAAACTTCTCCGGGTGTTCCATCATCGGGGCATGCCCGCAATGGTCAATAAAGTATAACTCGGAGTTAGGCATCAGCCGGTTGAACTCATGGCCTACCAGCGGTGGAGTAATTGTGTCGTTTAGCCCCCATATCAACAAAGTGGGCACTTGTATGTTTGTGATATCTTTGGCCATATTATGCCGCTGCGCCGATTTTGCAATAGCTATGATACGCAAGCACTTGGCATTGCTGTTCGTGATGGCAAACACCTCATCCACCAGATCCTTTGTGGCCGTCGCGGGATCATAGAATGTATGCCCTACACGTTCTTTTACATACTCATAGTTGCCTCGCTTCGGAAAAGAACTTCCCATCGAGTCTTCAAACAAACCAGAACTGCCCGTTAGCACCAGGCGCTTTACCTGACTGGGGTTCTTCAGCGCATATACCAGCGCCACATGCCCTCCCAGCGAGTTGCCCAGCAGCGTCATAGCTGATAGCTTTTTGAGCGCTACAAAGTCTTCTACAAACGACACCAAACCGGGTACACCTGCTTTGTGCAAGGCCATCTCATATATGGGCATCAACGGAATAACAACGCGGTAGTTCTTAGAGAAGTGCTCGACCACCCCATTCCAGTTGCTAAGGGCGCCAAATAACCCGTGTAACAACAGCAATACACTGCCTTGCCCTTCATCTATGTACTGAAACTCGCCCTCTTGTTTTACCTGTAGATCCATTTGTGTGAGAAACTATGTAAAAGAATCGTTATTTAAAAGTTTATGGCTCTTTTAAATTGCAATATTAGCAATACTAACCCAATTTCGGAGCATGTGCAACCCATAAGTCGTCAGGGCGGCCTCCGGATGAAACTGCAGGGCGTAAAGCGGTAGCGTTTTATGCCGGAACGCCATCAGTTCGCCTTCTTGGGTATGGGCCAGCGGTACTATGCTCACCGGAATGTGGCGCAGCACTAAAGAATGATAACGCACCACGGACATCCTGGTTGGCAGGCCTTCAAAAATTGCATCTTTTTCGCAGATGATTTCCGAAATCTTCCCATGCATTGGTTTGATGGCTTTCTCCAGCTTCGCGCCGAAGAACTCGCCCAGCGCCTGGTGCCCTAAACAAATTCCCAGCATGGGCACCCGCTCATGGTAAGAGCGGATTACATCCATCATACTGCCTGCCTGCTGCGGCGCTCCAGGCCCTGGCGACAGCACCACAGCTGTAACCGGCAAAGCTGCTAATTCCTGCAGCGGCACATCGTTGCGCACCACCTTCGCTGCAACACCCAGTTGCCCCAAATAATCTACCAGGTTGTAAGTAAAGGAATCAAAGTTATCGAGCAGGAGAAGCAAGTTGAGTTGGAGAGTTTATGAGTTAGAGAGTTTGGGAGTTAAAGAGTTAGAAAGATGAAGTTGGTAATTGAAGTATAAGTTGAAAATGCTTCAGTTCGGTTACAATTTATACTTCCGTGTTTATATGCGTACTAGACCTATAACTCATCCTTCAATTACCAACTCACTAACTCTCTAAATCCCCAACTCTCTAACTTCTAAAAGTGTTGTTTGAGCGAGAAAATGAGGGCTTTCACAAACGGAAGCACATAGCTTAGAATGTCGAGCGCATAAGGTGTGGTTTTGAGTACGACCGGGTATACCACAGATGTTGCTGCCGTGTCTTTAGAGATGCTGATGCCCGCCAGATCGGCTACATAGAGCAGCAAACTCAGCGCCACGCACCATTTCAGGGCGCCTAGTATAGCGCCGAGCACATTATCAAACAGGCCGAAAGGTGTAAAGTCCACCACCTTTTTTAGCAGTAGCCCCACCACACGCACCAGCAGGATGATGCCGACGAACACCACCAGGAATGTAACAAACGGCAGCAGGCCGTGCACATCGCCGATAAAGCTTTCCATCACAGGCAGCGCCGTATCAAGCAACTTTAGCCCGCCAAGTATAGCCAGCACCAGTGCCACCAGCGACACCAACTCCAGCAGCAGCCCTTTCCGGAAGCCCATAATTGCCCCGAATAAGATCGGGATGGCCAGAAAAAAATCGAATGTACTCATACGTTAAAACGCCGTAAGGCGGCACAAGCCTTAAAAACTACCGCTATGGTTATACTTCAACACCGGTTGTAGTATAACAAACCCTGGGCCACAGCCATTCCAACAGTGGCCCAGGGAAAGCAGTATTTTAAAAATCAGTATTATTAAGCAGTTCGCCGGCTATTTGGGATATCGCGCGGCCGTCGGCCTGGCCGGCCAGTTCTTTCGACGCCACCCCCATCACACGGCCTATGTCCGAAGGTCCGCTTGCGCCTACGCGCTGAATGATTTCAACGAGGCGCACCCGCAGGTCTCCTTCGTCCAGCTGCTTGGGCAGGTATTCTTCTATTACAGCCAACTCGTCGAGCTCTACCTGCTCCAGGTCGGTGCGGCCTTGCTTGGCATACAGTTCTGCCGACTCGCGGCGCTGTTTGGCTGCTTTGGTGAGCAGTTTCATTTCAGTGTCCTGGCTGATGCTTTCGGCGCCGCCTTTCTCTGTTTCAGCCAGCAGCACCTGCGATTTTATACTTCGGAGCGCCTGCAGGCGACCTTTATCACGGGCCAACATCGCTTGTTTGATGTCAGCGTCCACACGTTCTTTTAATGTCATAGTTTGTATGTTGAATGGTGTTTATAGTTTGAGCAGCTGCCATTTAAACGGCGGCTGCCCTTGTATACGCGGCCATTGCCGGGGCCGCCTTTTCACTTCTTAATCAAAATTCCCTTACTTTAGTCATCCGTAAGTAACGTATAGGTAATACAATACCCGGAAATATCAAAACGTATACCCATGACCAAGCTGAGTGTAAATATAAACAAAATAGCCACGCTACGGAATGCCCGCGGCGGCGACAGGCCAAATCTTGTGCAGACAGCCAAAGACTGCGAACGTTTCGGTGCGCAGGGCATTACGGTGCACCCGCGTCCTGATGAGCGCCACATCCGCTACCGCGATGTATATGACTTAAAAGAAGCTGTAACGACGGAGTTTAATATTGAAGGCAACCCCACACCGGAGTTTCTGAAGCTGGTGAAAGACATAAAGCCGGAGCAGGTAACCCTCGTGCCGGATGCGCCGGACGCTATTACCTCTAACGCCGGCTGGGACACCACGCTGCACAAAGACTTTCTGACGCAGACCATCCTCAGCTTACAGGAGTACGGCATCCGGGTTTCTATTTTTGTTGATCCGGATGAAACCATGGTGGAGGGAGCGGCGCTGGTGGAGGCAGACCGGATCGAATTGTACACCGAAGCTTATGCCCGGGCATACCACCAAAATAAAGCCGGCGCCATTGCCCCTTACATTCAGGCAGCGAAGCGGGCGCAGGAGTTTGAGCTGGGCATTAACGCCGGCCACGACCTGGACCTTGACAACCTGAAGTACCTCAAGGAAAGCCTGCCGCAGCTGGACGAAGTTAGCATAGGGCATGCTCTTATCTCTGATGCGCTTTATTTTGGGCTGGAGAACACCATTCAGCAGTACCTGCGCCAGCTACAATAGCCCATGGTACATCCGATAAGTATAGAAGAATTTATCCGCAAAGCAAAAAGACTGCCGGTGCTGGATGTGCGTGCGCCGCAGGAATATGCGGCGGGTCATATCCCAAGGGCACACTCTTTTCCTATTTTTGATGATACCCAGCGTGCCGTTATTGGCACAGCTTACAAGCAGCAGGGCCACGGCCCGGCAGTGTTGCTGGGCCTGGATCTGTTTGGCCCAAAGATGTCGGCTTTTGTGAAAGAGGCGGACAAGCTGGCGAAGAAAAAGGAACTGCTGGTGCATTGCTGGCGCGGTGGCATGCGCAGCGGTGCCATGGCGTGGCTGCTGGGCTTTTCCGGTTTTGAAGTATACTTGCTCGAAGGCGGGTATAAAACCTACCGCCACCTGATGCAGGAGCAGTTCAGCAAACCACGTAAGCTACTGGTGCTGGGCGGCCTGACGGGCAGCGGCAAAACAGACCTTCTGCCATACTTGCAACAGCGCGGCCAGCAAATGATAGATTTAGAAGGGCTGGCCAGCCACAAAGGCTCCGCTTTCGGAAGCATCGGCATGGCGCCGCAACCCAGCACCGAACATTTCGAGAACCTGCTAGGGATGGAGCTACTGAGAATGGAGGAACAGCAACCGCTGTGGCTGGAAGACGAAAGTATAACGATCGGCAAGGTGGTGATGCCTAAACCGCTCTACGACCAGGTGCAGGCCTCTCCTACCATTGTGCTGCAGGTACCGCAAAAGCTGCGGATTCAAAAACTGGCGCAGGAATACTGCCGCACAGACGAAGCACTTCTGGCCACGGCCATACTTAAAATTAAGAAGCGCCTGGGCGGGCTGGCTACCAAAGAAGCGCTGTCGGCCATTGCGGAAGGCGATATGGAGAAGATGGTAGAGATCGCCCTCTCCTACTACGACAAAGCTTATAGCCACGAATTAGAGAAAAAACAGCACCTGTTCCTGCTTGAGCTGCAAGGAATAGATCCGGAAGAAAATGCTGCACAAGTGCTGCAGCTAGCCAAACAACATAACCTGCTTTAATGATGGAAGAAACCTCCATGCAAGACATAAAACTAACGCAATACAGCCACGGCGCCGGTTGCGGCTGCAAAATATCACCTAAAGTGCTGGATGCCATTCTGCACTCCGACATCAGCTACCCCGAAGAGAAGAACCTGCTGGTTGGCAACCATTCCCGCGACGATGCCGCCGTGTACGACATCGGCGGGGGCCGTGCCCTTATCAGCACCACCGATTTCTTTATGCCGATTGTGGATGATGCCTATGATTTCGGGCGCATTGCCTCGGCTAACGCTATTTCGGATGTATATGCCATGGGCGGCACCCCGATGATGGCGATTGCCATACTAGGCTGGCCCATCGACAAGCTGCCCCCGGAAGTAGCCAAACGGGTGATGGAAGGCAGCCGCAGCATCTGCCATGAAGCCGGAATTCCGCTGGCGGGGGGCCACAGCATCGACAGCCCTGAGCCGATTTTTGGCCTTGCTGTAACGGGTATGGTTGACATTAAGAACCTAAAGCAGAACGACACCGCCACCGCCGGTTGCGAGCTATACCTGACCAAGCCGCTGGGGGTGGGCATCCTCACCACCTCGCAGAAGAAGGCCATTCTGAAGGAGGAGCACGCACAGCTGGCGCCGCAGCAAATGATGCAGCTGAATAAGATTGGCGCAGAATTAGGGCAGCTGCCACAGGTAAAAGCGATGACCGATGTAACCGGCTTTGGCCTGCTCGGCCACCTTTCTGAGATGTGCGAAGGCAGTAACCTTGCGGCTGAAGTATACTTAGACAAAGTACCCGTGATACCGGAAGCGCTGGCGTACCTGGCACAAAAAGCCATTCCGGGCGGTACACACCGCAACTTCGACAGCTACGGCCACAAAATCGCGGCTCTTACCCCTGACCAGAAACACCTGCTCTGCGACCCGCAAACCAGCGGCGGCCTTTTAGTAGCTGTAGATCCTGCCGGTCGCGACGAAGTGCTGGCGGTATTTGCCAAGTATGGCTTACAGTTAGAGCCGCTAGGTGTGCTAAAGAAGCAACAGACTGGCGAGCAGCTGATTAAGGTAATTTGAAAACTGGCAAATAGCGGATGAGTAAGTGCAAAAGTGCTCCTGGTGAGAGCCTAGCATGGCAACTGTAGTTTGCCGGCTGTACTTTAAACGGCTGCTTTTCAGACGTACATGAAAGTATAAATATCACCTTCCACTATACTTCCGTAAGTTAAACCAGACACCAATTAATAGAAGATTGACGCTTAAGATATGAAACTACACTATAAGGAAATGGGCCACGGGCAGCCGCTGCTGATCCTGCACGGGCTGTTTGGCACATTAGATAACTGGCAGACTTTGGCAAAACGCTTTGCCGAGCATTACAACGTGTTTCTGATTGACCTGCGCAACCACGGCCGCTCCCCACATGCCGACGAACATACTTATGAGGCCATGGCCGCCGACGTGCTGGAGTTAGTTAATGACCTGCAGATACCAACGCCCGCCATTATTGGGCATTCTATGGGCGGAAAAGTGGCGATGACGTATGCCCTGCGCTACCCCACCCGCCTCACAAAGCTGATTGTTGTAGACATCGCACCCAAAGCTTACCCGCCGCACCACGACGAAATCATTGCGGCACTCCAGTCCGTTAATTTCAGCACGATGACCAGCAGAAGTGAAATTGATGCACAAATAAGCAAGTATATATCGGAGGAGGACGTGCGCCTGTTTCTGATGAAGAACCTGTACCGCAAAGAGCAGGGAGGCTTTGGTTGGCGCATGAACCTGGATGCGATCATAAAGAATTATGACCAGATCAGCGCTGCCGTTACGTCTGATGTACCCTTCAGAAAAAGCACCTTGTTTATTAAAGGCGGCAAGTCACGGTACATCAAACCAGAAGATCTGTATAGCAACATTGAGCACCTGTTTACTTTGGTAGAAGTGGAAACGATACCGCAGGCAGGCCACTGGGTACACGCCGAAGCCCCGGACCAGGTATACGACCTGGTGACGACCTTTTTAGAACACTAATCTAGCTGAAGCAGGATTTCCAGGATGAAAGGATGAACAGGATTTTTGGTCTGGTTGTAGTTTGAACTGTATGACGAAGTATACTTCCTGTAACCGGATCTGCAATAAATCTCCTCTACCCTCCCAGTTCTTTCGGATTTGGAGGGTAGAGGAGATTCCCATAAGAAATTTCTATGCCAGCGTCCTGGCTTTTGAATATCGTTTATCCTAAAACCCTGATCCAGGCAAGCAACAATCAGCCAGTAGAGATTAATAACCTACCTTCGCAGCCATGACAAAACAAGCCGGCACTTTATACCTCATCCCCACCATACTTGCCGACGATACAGCCGAACAGGTCATTTCGCCGCAGGTAAGGGATACGGTACAGCACCTGACTTACTTTATTGTGGAGAACCTGCGTACTGCCCGCCGCTTTGTGAAAAGCATTTGCCCGGAGTTGGTGATAGAGCAGTTAACATTCGTGCAGGTAGACAAAGATGCAACGCCCGCACAGGTCCAGGCATCGTTGCTGCCGCTGCTGGAGCAAGGCAGAGATGCGGGCATTATTTCGGAGGCGGGTTGCCCCGGCGTGGCTGACCCCGGTGCCGAAGTAGTGAAGTATGCGCACCAGAAGAACATCAAAGTAGTGCCGTTTGCCGGCCCGTCCGCCATACTTCTGAGCCTGATGGCCAGTGGCTTTAACGGACAGCAGTTTTGCTTTCACGGGTACCTGCCCATCGAAAAGCGGGAGCGGCTGCAGGCGTTGCGCCACCTGGAGAAAGAGATGCAGCAGCGCCGTCAGACGCAGATCTTCATGGAAACGCCTTACCGCAACAATAAGCTGCTCGAAGACCTGCTCGCCACATTGCATCCCGACACGCGCCTTTGCATCGCCGCCAATATCACCTCACCGGAGCACGAGTTTATCCAAACCAAAACTATCCAGCAGTGGCACGGCCACTTACCCGACATCCACAAACAGCCAGCGGTATTCCTGATCTATCAGTAGGCTATACCTGATGTGAGAAGGCGCTTTGAACGGCTGAGAAAGCTTACCATCCGGGCGGCATTACTTTAGTGGCACCTTCCAGCATCTGGCAATCATCCGCAAAGTGGAACGGAATGATGGGGTAATCTATATCGCGTCGCAGGATCGTAATTTCCTTCATACTTACCCCAGACACATCGAAGAAGCCGATCACCTGCTCTCCCGCGTCATTCATATTAAATATGTTTCCTTTTACTTCTGCAGGCGGTGCATCGAATACGGTGCCGGTGTTCTCCTTTTGCTGCACCAGAATACGGAAATAATCGTAAGCTTCCTGTGTGATCGTATGCTGGTATACTTTCAGCTTGTTTTTCACTCCCAGGTACCTTTCAAAAGGTATAAATAATACATTCTGATTCAGAACCGTTCTTCCATTGGTCAGCCGGTCGTCGGCTACTTTAAGCTGCTGCAGCTCTTCTTTGAGAAAGCACTGCGAGCAGCAATCTTTCGGGGCAGGCAGGCCATTGAACGGATTTATAAACTCCTCTGGCTGTGTCAGCACCTCATACTCGGTCGAAAAAGACCACCGGAGGAAGTCGCCCGCTTCTGCCGGGTCCTGGTAATCTACCAATACGTTGTACCCGGGCAGCAGCTGCGCCAAGCGATCTCCCTTAAAAGCAAACGTCTTCTCATCTACCTCAAAATGAATAGCATCTATCGGAATAGGCTGCCTGAGCATTACCGGCTTGGACTGATAGTGCTTTCCGCCGGCAGCAATGTTCAAAGTATACGTATGGCCCACCATTCCGCGCGCCTCACTTCCGCCAACGGGATAATAATAGCCGGCTTTGGCGTACGTAAACAGGTAATTCTCCCCCTCTGTGCTGGATATTGAAACTGTTGCATTCTCCTCAAACCCATTGTATGGCGAAGGATAAGGTTGCGAATAGCTCAGCCGCACATAATTAAGGCTGGCTTCGTTCGTAAAGCTACATTCCACCACCAGGTGCTTTGCCGGCTTATTCTGCTTGTTATTTATCGGATCGATGCACCCTACCAGGAGCAGGAGCCCCAAAAACAAAACCCGTCTCATATACATCAGAAATTAACATTAAAGTTGACCGAAGGGATGGGGGCGCCGATGATGGATAATTTATAGGCGCTTGGCGGCTCACCATAGTAGTGCTGATACAAGGTAGAGTAAGCATTTTTTCGGCCATACAGGTTGTACACCGATATGCCGCCGCTATACTCAGCGTACTTGGTTTTGATGATTTCGCGGGTTAAGGCCACGTCCAGCCGGTGGTAATCCGGCATGCGCTCCTGATTGCGGCCGGCGTAATTGGCATAAATCTGATCCTGGTACCAGTACCAGGAGTCTGATGCCGTAATAGGCCTGCCCGTAGTATAGGTGAAGGTTGTGGATGCCTTCCATTTAGGTGACAGGTGGTAATCGGCAAAAATGTTCAGATTAATGGGCTTGTCATAGTTGGAGGGGTAGGCCTTGCCGCCATTAATTGTTTCTTCGGGCGTGTCGCCTTTTATCTTCCGAAACGATCTGGCATAGCTCAAACTTACCCATCCTGTCAGCCGCCCTTTGTCTTTTTTCAGCATCCACTCCGAGCCGTAAGCATAGCCGCTGCCTGTCAGCAGGTCTGCCTCCAGCGTGGGGTTCAGCAGCAACACGGCGCCATCTTTGTAGTCCAACTGGTTGTATAGCTTTTTATAGTATACTTCCCAGCTAAACTCATAGCGGTTTTCCGGGTGAATGAAAAAATAGCCCATTGACAGCTGGTCGGCCATTTGTGGCTTGATGTATTTGTTTGAAAGCTTCCACATGTCTACCGGCGTAATGGCAGCAGTGTTGGAAATAAGCTGAATGTATTGCCGGGTCCGGCTCAGCCCCACCTTCAGCGCGGCCTGGTCAGACAGGGAGTATTTAACAGACAGGCGCGGTTCTAACCCCTGGTATACCTGTATCGTTTTACCAGCTCCATACTGTAGGGTATCGTACACCGTCAGCTCGCTCCTCGGCTCTCCATCTGCATACAGGTATACTGCCGAAGGTCCCACTTTACGGTAATGCGTGGCTCGTAGCCCCACTGATACCGACAGCTTCTGGCTCAGCTTTATCTCGTCGTTGCCATACACGGCAAATTCATACCCTTTGTCGCGCTCCAGGGTGCGGCGGTTCAGGCTGGAGGTGCCGTGCGGTACCAGGTCGCCGGGCTGTATGTCGTACAAAGCGGCGGATGCGCCAAAGTCAAGCTGATGGTTTTCCTGGCCAAAGTAGCCGAAGTCTAGCTTTGCCTGCGAGTAATCCAGGCCGGAGTTCAGCTTAAACTCTTCGCCGATACCCACGCCCTCCACAGTGTTCTGGTAAACGCTTTTCACCAGTGTGGCGGTACCCGCAAATTGATCGCTGAACAGGTGATTCCATTTCAGGGTGCCGAGCTTGTTGGTCCAGTGGTAGGTGGTGTCGTACGGAAATTTGAAGCCATCGGCGCTGTAGTAGCTTGAAAAGCTGAGGTTATCGTTTTTGCCGGGCCTATACTTCAGCTTAAAATTGCCATCATAAAAGTAGCCGGAGCTGTTTTTGATATTTTTGGAAGGAAACATCTTCAGGATGTAATCCGGGTAAGCGCCTCTGGCAGCCACCAGCATACTTACTTTCGGCGAGATGGGGCCATCCATACTTAACTTGGCTGTAATAGGCGACAAACCTATTTGGTAGCGCATCTTGTCCGTGTTGCCATCTTCCATACTTACATCCAGTATAGAAGAAATTCTGCCGCCGTAGCGGGCCGGTGTGCCGCTACGGTACAGCACATAACTTTTAAGTATATCCGGGTTATAGACAGAATAAAAACCAAACAGGTGGTTGGCGTTAAACACGGGTGCATCGTCGAGCAGCACCAGGTTTTGGTCGGCACTGCCGCCGCGCACGTAAAAGCCGGAGGTTCCCTCGCCCGCATTCACGACCCCCGGCAGTGCCGATACCGAGCGCAGCACATCCGCTTCGCCCAGCAATTTCGGCATGCGCGTTAGCAGCTTCTGGTCGATATAGCTGCTGCCCATACCTGTGGAGTTGACGCTCATACTTGGCTTAGCGGTTACCTCCACCTGCATCAGGTTGAAATTCTTCTCCACCAGCTGCACATCCAGCACCACGTCTTTATCCAGGCGCACTGTTTGTTTAAACGGCACCATTCCGATATACTGGCATGCTATCGTATAAGTACCTTCCGGCAGCTGCACTGTATAATAGCCGTCTTTGTCGGTGCTTAGCCCCTTCGCTCCCGGACTGATGACCAAAAAAGCATCTTTCAGCCTAACGCCCCAGTTGTTGCGCACAATACCCGACAGTTTATACGTCTGCTGGCGTTCCTGCGCCCTGCTCTCTAACACGAGTAACAGCAGTAGCAACAGTAAAATATATCGTGGGTGCATCGGGAGCAGGTTAGAAAGGCTTTTGCTTTTAAATATACTAAACATAGTATAGACAAAAAAATTACCGCTGCGGCAGCAGGTAGCGCATGTCGGCAGTGGCAAAGAAAGGAGGAGATCTTATTCTTTTACATTCCTCAAAGCATATGGCTCCTGTGGTAAAAGAAAAGGCCTCCGGTGTCCGGAGGCCTTTTATACTTGTAGCAGACTACCAAGCGGTAGCTACTTTATTCTTTCAAGTTAAAAGCTATTTATTGTACATCCCACCACAGATGCGTGCTGCTCTTATCACCACCTATAGCTGTAGCTGCAGCTGCACGGTTTGCACCGTTCAACGTTTGCTCATTAACAGGGTAGATCAAGCGGGTAGGCACAATCAGTTGCTCTGAGCCTTCAATGGCTGGTGGCAACAAGTTTGGTGCATCCAGTCTTCTCCAGGTTAACCAGGCATCATAGCCACGGTTATACAGGGCGATCCACTCCTGAACACCAATCTTCTGCTTCCAGTCGCCGGCAGCGGTGGCATAGTTAACAGCAGGCCGTGCCAGATAAGCAGCTGCTTCTGCCGCTGTTCCACCCCAATACAGGATAGAAGCGGTTACGCCGTTGTTGTAATGCTCTTCCACAGTACCAGGCACAGTGTATCCTCTTGCGGCAGCCTCTGCCAGCATAAACTCTACTTGAGAGTAGCTCATCAGCAGCGCCTCGAAGGTCGGATCTGTAATGGTTGGGTTTACAGTTGAGAAGTTAGCATAGGCATTTTGAAAACCATACTTACCACCGATGTACTTTCCATCTACCTGCGTAAAGTAAGCGGGTCTTCTTGGGTCTTCCAGGGTATTCATGATGTCTACCAATGTATTGGCAGCTACAAAGTCTTTTCTGGAAGTGAACAGCGGATTTATGTTCTGCGAAACCGGGTTGTTATTTGGTGGTGCAGGCAGGTATACGAAGGCAGCATTATCTTCTCTGCTTTCCAGTACTTTATCTGCAGCTTCTTGTGCCAGCGTCTGGGCTTTACTTGCGTCCACATCTGCTAACGTCAGCGCCATCTCCAGTTTCAGCGAGTTACCAAACTTCACCCATTTGCTCATATCGCCGCCATATAGTACGTCGCCTTCTTCAAAACCAGCAGCATCGGTGTTGATCATAGCCAGGGATGCATCCAGGCGTGTCAGCAGGTCGTTGTAAATGGTTTGCGCGTCATCATACTTTGGCAAAGGATTATTCGAATCAAGTGCTTCTGAATAAGGAACATCACCAAATGTATTTACCAGCACAGACCAGGCGTATACTTCCATGATGCCGATCTGAGCCATCTCGTTGCTCTTCACCTTCTCTGGAGTTATCTCATCTTCCTGTACTATTCTTTTTGAGTCCTTCAGGTCTGCCAGTACATCACGATAAAGCGTGTTCCACATGTTCTGTGGGATCAGGCGCGATGTCATGTTATACCTTGGCTCATCCAGGTACTGGGTTGATGTCCAGTACTGCACGTAAAAACGGTAGTTGTTGGTATTAACGTTTGGAGTTGTTAATACATCTGTCAGATTTTTTACCGCTCCCGTAAACAGCGTGGCAGGCGGCACATTCGTGGGACTCTTCGTGTCCACGTTAAAATCATCCAGATTATCTGCGCATGATGCCATCAGCAACAGCGAGAATAAACATATAATTACTTTTTTCATTTTCTGCTTCTTAGAAATTTAACTTAACGTTGAATCCGTAGGTCTTAACAGCCGGATACGCGCCACTCTGATAACCTCTTGCTGTGTTTCCTGAGCTAAGGCCTTCTTCAGGGTCAGAGTACTCCATGTTTTTGTGAATGATCCACAGGTTACGACCGATCAACTGCAGATCAACACCTTTGATGAAGCCTGCTTTTCCGATCAGTGACTGAGGAAGTGAGTAAGAAAGTGCTACTTCTCTCAATTTCACGAAGCTACCATCAAATACATACATTTTCAACGGATCACCCGCATAATTATTGGCAGCATATCCAAAAGGAGTCAGGCCGTTGCCGTCCTGGTTTTCAGCGTAAATATCGTTCGGAGTGCCATCTTCTTTCACACCTGGCAGCAGGATACCACCGCCATCTGCAACTGGCAAACGTGATGGATTGCCTTTGCCATTCAGGCCAGCAGTTTTGTCATACAGGCCTGTGGCTTCGCCATACCACTGGTCCAGCGAGAAGATATCACCACCGTGACGAATGTCGATCAGGAAGCCTAATGAAAGTCCTTTGTAGGTCAGTGTGTTGTTGATACCACCTGTCCAGTCCGGGTTCGGATCACCGATGATGATGTCGGCTTTGCTGGTGCGCTTGTAGTAACCATCGGCGTTTACAGTCTTCTGACCGTTGGTATAGATAAAGTCTGTACCTCTGATCACGCCATAAGGCTCACCTACGGCTGCGTTCAGCGAAACACCACCCTGGAACGAGGCCAAAGTAAGGTTCTTCACAGCATTCTCACCTTCGCCATACAGGCTAAGTACTTCGTTCTTGTTGCGGGCAAAGTTCAGGTTGATGTTCCAGGTAAAATCGCCTGTTTGTATTGGTGTTACAAAAGCGGTAACCTCGATACCTTTGTTCTCTACTTCTCCGGAGTTTACATACTTACGAGTGTAACCACTGGCAGCTGTTGTACTTACCGGTACGATCTGGTCTGAAGTAATAGACTTATACAACGTTACATCGAAACCGAAAAGGCTGTTGAAGAAGTCTGCTTCCACACCTGCTTCATAACTTTTCTGTCTTTCAGGCTTCAGTTCGTTATTGTTTTTAGTGCTTGGCAGCGAGAAGATCGGAATAGAACCAAAACCGGTTTGGGTATCATACACATCCAGCAAGCTCAGGGCTGGTGCAGCATTACCTACTTCAGCATAGTTTGCTCTGATCTTGCCATGTGACAGCCAAGGCAACTGCAGCGCGTTAGAGAACACATAGTTAGCAGCTATAGCCGGATAGTAATAGGTGTTGTTATCGGCAGGCAGTGTAGTGGCTACATCGCGGCGTAAGGTAAGTTCCAGGTTCAGGGCGTCTTTGTAATCGAAGGTTGCATCGGCAAAAATACCGTCTACCCCTACACGCTCATACTTCTCAACAGGAGGTTCCACAGCACTACGCGTGTTAGACAGCGAGTATAATCCAGGAACAACCAATCCACCATTTGTGCTGGCAAAGATTGAGCTCATATGGCTTCTGCGCATGTTAGTACCCAATAAACCTGTAAAGCCAAAGTCTTCGTTTATGTCCTTCTTGAAGTTCAGCAACAGGTCATAGTTGGTTTCGTTGAAGGTTCTGTTGAAGCGGCTGTATTCGCTTACGTCAGCACTACCAATAGCAATGCGGTTTTCCTGGAAGTCGTAGGTCGTGTTGGTTGTCACACGGCCCATTACACTAAACCAGTCAGTAAACTTATAGTTAGCCGTTACATAGCCATAGATATTATCACGGCTGTCGTTAGAGTAGTTCTGGTAACGTGACCAGTATGGGTTATCAGAGTAGATAGGACCTGAGCCAGTATTGTCGCTCCAGTTCCAGGTAATGTTCTGGTGGTTTCTGAAGTAAGCATCTTTCTGCTGCTGCAGGTCCACGTTGGTTTCAAACCACTGGCGGAACTGCTGGTTCGGGTTACGGCTGTCGTAACCTGTACCATACCGGCCCACACCTACGGTACGGGAGTAGTTAGCAGAAGCACTTACCGTTAGCTTCTTAGTAGCATCGTAAGATCCTGTAAAGTTGAACAGGTCCTTGTCAATAGTACTGTTTGGCAGGTTACCTTTAATGTCGTTGCGGGTATAACCTAAGTTAAACGTGGTTTTGTCTCCACCACCGCTTACTACAACGCTTTGGTTTGAGTTTACACCTGTTTCGTAGAAAGTAGCCGGACCGTTTTTAGCGGCTACCCATGGAGTCATTTTGCCGTAGTTTGGCGAGAACGGATCCAGTGCATCCCACTGGTAAACCATCAGGCTTGGATCAAAAGGGTTACCATATGAAGCATCGTCCTGGAACACTACTGCCGGGCCGGGGCCGCTACCCAGGTCAACATCATCCTGGAAGTAAGGGCCGTAACCTGCGCCATACTCATTCTGATAGCGCACAAACGTGCTTTTATCGATCTGGCTCCAAGTAACGCCGCTGTTAATACTAACGTTCAGGCTGTTTTTGGCACCTTTTTTTGTAGTGATCATGATAACACCGTTTGCTGCGCGGGAACCATACAGCGCTGTCGCTGCCGCACCTTTCAGCACGTTCACCGACTCAATGTTGTCTGGGTTTAAGTCTGCCGCAGCATTACCGAAGTCAGCACCACCACGGCCAGTTGTCTGGTCGGTAGAGTTGTTGTTGGCGTTACTTACCGGCACACCGTCAATCACAAACAGCGCCTGGTTATTGCCTGTAATAGAGGAATAACCACGGATGATCACGTTGGTAGATCCACCCATCGTGTTGTTTGTCTTGATGTCAAGGCCAGCTACTTTACCAGACAGCGAGTTCACGAAGTCGGCGTTTCTGGTACGGGTAATCTGCTCGGCATCCACTTGCTGGGCAGAGTAAGCCAGTTCGTTTCTGTTTCTTTCGATACCCAAAGCGGTTACTACTACCTCGCTCAACTGCTTGGTATCCAGCGGCAGGCTCACGTTTACTGTATTCGCATTGCCAATGGTCTTCTCTGTGGTCTGATAACCCACGAATCTGAATACCAGTGTATTACCGGCATCCGGAACATTCAAAGTATAAGTACCATCTGCATCGGTAGCAGTACCCACAGTAGTACCCTTTACCAGAACTGTAACGCCTGGCAGCGGCTGATTAGAGGAAGCATCCGTCACCTTACCGGTGATGGTTCTTACTTGGGCCATGGCCTGTTGCAGCAGGGCAGTCACCAGCAAGAAGCTCAGAAATAAAATTTTCTTCATTGTGCTGTTTGTTTAAGGTAAGTGTTTAATGGTTATTAAAAATTACAAGGCAGCCTAAAGCATACCTTACGGAGAAGCAATGTTAGATTAGTGTTGTAAATAGTCGGCCTTGGTACGAACGTCCGTTAAAATGATGCTCACAGAGCAGCCAGCACTTAATTTAAAGCTGTTTGTGTACGTGCTTCAGTCTTACGACCGCATTTATACACAGGCTTTGAGGAGCTCTCTATAACCGGCGCGTTATGTTTTACATTGCTAAGATGTAGATGCAGGCTGTACTTTAGCATACTTCTTAGCGGGTTGACTTAGGCCGGTTACAAGTAGAACATCTTTTTAAAACCGCTTAAGAGGAACCTAAAGCATATATCAGAGAATGGGAAAAAAGGCTTTGATTAAACACATTTAATAGTACAGTTTTCTTCATGAAACGCTCTAATTAAAATGAGTGATAATTCAAGTTTACTAAATATGTTTTAGTTTAGCAAATACTCTCCTAACAAATGTTTGGAAGTTCAGCCGCAATTCACTTTATCCCTCATGCACCATAAACATCTAAAAATCTGTCAGGCAACCACTTACATTTTAGCACTCACATCCTTAGAAGCTAAATGGCTCTTATTAAGAAAGATACCTGATTTTGATGTATGGCTATACGAGATCTATGCTATAAAGTAGTAGTTCCCTTACTTAATTCGGATTAAGTAAGGGGAAATTGCACTGAGCTTAGAAGGGATTTCAACTAAAGAGATGATACGTGATAAAGGCCATCACATAAGCTAGCCCGCTCATGTACAGCAACTGCGCCAGCGGCCACATCCAGCTTTTAGTTTCGCGGCGCACGATGGCCAGGGTGCTCACGCACTGCATGGCAAACAGGTAAAACACCATCAGCGAGAAGCCGCGCGCCGGCGTGAAGAATGGATCGCCGTTGGCGTCCTTCTCCGACATCAGCTTTTCTTTGATGGTGGAGACATCACCCTCCTCGCCTATACTATAGATGGTGGAGATGGTGCCGACAAATACCTCGCGGGCGGCAAAGGAGGTAAGCAGCGCAATACCGATTTTCCAGTCGTAGCCCAGCGGGCGGATGACGGGCTCCATCGTACGGCCCACGATGCCAGCATAGGAATTCTCCAGTTGGTAGGAAGCGATCCGGTTCTCCGTCTGCCGCTCGGTCAGGTTTTGCACTTTGGCCTCGGCCACGGCTTGCTGCTTAGCTTGCTCCAGCCGGTTGCCGGGGCCGTAGGAGGCCAGCACCCAAAGTATAACCGAAATGGCTACAATCACTTTACCCGCCTCAAACACAAAGGCTTTAGACTTTTCTACAATGGTGATGCCCACGTTTTTCCAGCGCGGCATCTTATACACCGGAAACTCCATGATGAAGTAGCTGCGCTCGCGGGCCTTAAGTATGGTTTTGAGCAACAGCGCTGAGAAGATAGCCGCCAGAAAGCCTATCAGGTATAAGCCCATCAGCACTAGCCCCTGCAGGTTCAGCACGCCGAAGTAATACTTTTCCGGCACCACCAGCGCAATCAGCACGGTGTATACGGGTATGCGGGCCGAGCAGCTCATCAGCGGCGTCACGAAGATGGTGATCATGCGATCCTTCCAGTTCTCGATGGTGCGGGCCGACATAATTGCCGGCACGGCGCAGGCCACCCCCGAGATAAGCGGTACCACACTTTTGCCGTTCAGGCCGAACTTGCGCATGATTTTGTCCATCATAAAGGTCACGCGCGCCATGTAGCCGGTTTCCTCCAATATGGCGATAAAGGCAAACAGAATGGCAATTTGCGGCACAAATATCAGCACGCCGCCCAGCCCGGCTATGATGCCTTCGGTGAGCAGATCCACCAGCGGACCGCTGAAGTTGTGCTGTATCAGGCTGTTCAGGCTGGCCACGCCCTGGTCTATCAGGTCCATGGGATAGCTGGCCCACGCGAAAATGGCCTGGAACATGAGGAAAAGCACCGCGAAAAAGATGAGGTAGCCGAACACCTTGTGCGTCAGCACCTGGTCGATGCGGTTGCTGAACTTCTCGTCCTTATCCACCTTTTCCACGCGCACCACATCCAGTAGCAGCTCGTTGATGCGGGTATAGCGGGCGATAGTTTCGTTGGCCTGCTGCGCGTTGGAGTGGAAATCAACGGCGCTCCGCTGCTCCTCCAGCCAGGCCACGTCCTCCTCCGACAGAAATTTCAGGCTTTTATACTGATGCGCGTAGTGCAGCGCCTGGTAGTCGTTGCGCAGGCCAAAGCGCGCGCGGATGTTTTGCACCATCGGCCGCAGCTCCTCCGGCAGCTCATAGAAGCTAACGTTGGGCGCCTCCAACTGCTGCGACATCACAATTTTAAGCGCCGCCACGCCGATGCCCTTGCGGGCGTTCATCGGAATAATGGGCACGCCCAGCGCCCGGTGCAGGGCCGGCACGTCAATCTTCACGCCTTCCTGCTCGGCCACATCCACCATGTTCAGGGCCAGCACCGCCGGAATCTTCAGGTCAGCCAGTTGCGTGTACAGCAACAGGTTGCGCTTCAGGTTAGAGGCATCGGCAGTCACAATCACCAAATCCGGGTAGTGCCGCGACTCCGGGTCGTACAGCAGGTCGATGATCACGCGCTCGTCCAGCGACTTGGGGTACAGGCTATAGGTGCCGGGCAAGTCGATGATCTGTACCCTGTGCGTGGGCGAAAGCTGGCAGTAGCCCGTTTTCTTGTCTACCGTCACGCCCGGGAAGTTGCCGACCTTTTGGTTGAGGCCCGTCAGTTGGTTAAACAGCGAGGACTTGCCGGAGTTGGGATTGCCGATCAGCGCTACTTTGGAGACCAAAGGCGGAACTGCGGCCTGCCGGGCCTGCACTTCGTGTGGCTGAATCGTGGCGGTAGTCATTCAGAGAGGTTACTTCTTCAGTAGTATCGTTTCGGCTTCGTCCAAGCGCAACGAAAGCGTATAATCGTTTACAATGATGGTGATAGGGTCGCCGAAGGGGGCGCGGCTGTTCAGTTTCACTTCCGTGCCTGGGATGCAGCCCATCTCCAGCAGCTTCAGGCCCATTTCGGGGTCCGAGAGGCAACAAATCGTTCCGCGTTCTCCTATCTTCAGGTCGCGCACGCTTTTCTGCGCATTCTGCTCTACTACCCTTTTTCGCACCGCTCGTTGTTTTTATTTAGACTGCTTATAAACAACTGCAAGTTACAAGGTGTTCAACTTTAAAGCAAAAGTTTTAGGGAAATGTGCAGACAAGCCCATGGAAATGGATTTGTGCAAAGGTACTGGCAAAGGCTGCTACCATACAATGATAAATCTCATCTTTGGAAACAGGCTTTACGAACATACTCTTCTGGCGCCTGCCAGCTAGAAAACGAAATCTAGAAAACAAAATAGTGATACAGTGCAGGAGGAGATAGGACACAAGCTAACGCTTGCGCCAGAAGAGTATAATATATCTACCTGACAGCAGCCTTATACTTTATTTTCACCCCAATCAGTTCATCCACCTACTCCGCATAAAACACCCGCTTCACGCGCGTGCTCACATTCGTCAGCAGCTCGTAGGGGATGGTGCCGATTTGCCTGGCCAGCTCCACCAGCGTGAGCTGCGGACCGAACACCACCGCCTCGTCCCCTGCTTTCACCTCCAGCCCTGTCACGTCTACCATGCACATGTCCATACACACGTTGCCGATAAGGGGGCAGCGGCGACCGTGCAGCAGCACGTGACCCACACCGTTGCTGAAGCGGCGGTCGTAGCCATCGGCGTAGCCTATGGCGATGGTGGCAATGGTTTTGGCGGCCTCGGCCACGCCTTTGCGGCTGTAGCCTACTGTTTCACCTGCTTTTATATGTTTCACCTGCGAGACCGTGGTTTTGAGTGTGCTCACCGGCCGCAGCGCCTCCTGCTCCGCACCCGTGGCCTCCACGCCGTACAGGCCGATGCCCAGCCGCACCATGTCCAGCTGGTGCTCCGGAAAGCGCACGATGCCCGCCGAGTTGAGAATATGCTTCGTCACCGGGTAACCCAGCTGCGCCTCTACGGCGGCCGCCATACGTCGGAACGTGGCGATTTGCTGCTGGGAGAAATCGTTATGCACCGCCTCGTCGGCACCGGCCAGGTGGCTGAAGGCGCTTACCACCTGCACCTGCGGGTACTGCGCCAGCAACGCAAACAGCGCCTCAAAATCCTCTGCTACAAAACCGAGGCGGTGCATGCCCGTGTCCAGCTTCAGGTGGATTTTATACTTACCTCCCGCCTCCAGCAGCGCCACGAAGGCCTGTAGCTGCTCCAGCGCGTATATCTCCGGCTCTAAAGTATACTGCCGCAGCTTGGCGAAGCTGTCGGGCGAAGGGTTCATCACCATTATGGGCAGCGTAATGCCATTCTCGCGCAGCGCCACCCCTTCATCAGCATAGGCCACAGCCAGGTAGTCCACGCGGTGGAACTGCAGCAGGTTGGCCACCTCGAAGCTGCCGCTGCCGTAGGCGAAAGCCTTCACCATCACCATCAGTTTGGTGCCTGGCGCTAGTTTGGCGCGGTAGTAGTTAAGGTTGTGTACCAGCGCGTCGAGGTTCACCTCCAACACCGTGCCGTGTACCTTCTGCTGAAACGCTTGCACAATCTTCTCAAACCCGAACACGCGCGCGCCCTTCACCAGTATCACTTCATTCCGAAAACCCGCCGCGTCAAAGTTTTGCAGGAAATCGGCGGTGGAAGTATAAAATGCAGCGCCAGGGAAAAGTTGGCTATACTTGCTGATGACCGGGCCGACGCCGATGAGCCGCTGCACCCGGTGCGCCCGCACCAGCGCCGCCACCTGCCCGTACAGTTCCTCCTCCGGCAGCCCCGACTCCAGCAAATCCGAGAGGATGAGCGTGTGCCGCCTGCGCTGCGGCTGACTGGCGAGCAAATCCAACGCGATGCTCAGGCCGCCGAGGTCGTTGTTGTAGGTGTCGTCGATGAGATAGCAGCCGTTGATGGCTTCCTTCATTTCCAGGCGCATGGCCACCGGGTGCAGGCGGTCGAGGCGGTCCTGGATGTCGGCGAGCGGCAGTTGGTGGTGCAGCAGCACGGCCAGGCAGTGCAGCGCATTCTCCACCGAAGCCTCATCTGTAAACGGCACCGCCAGCCGCTGCTGCACCGCCCGGTAAGTATACTCTACAATGGTGCGGTGCCCGGCCGCTGTCGTGGCGCGTATACTTACGTCAGCGGAAGTATGGCGGCCCCAGGTAAAAGACTTGATGCCCTGCGTCTCCACCGCCTCCCGCACCAACGTATGGTCGGCGCAGTAAAACAGCAGCGCCGCTTCCCGGAACAGCTGCAGCTTCTCCGCCACCTTCTGTTCGCGCGTGGCAAAGCCCTCGTCGTGGGCGGGGCCGATGTTGGTAAAAATGCCTGCGGTGGGCTGGATGATGCGCTGCAGCTTCGCCATCTCGCCCGGCTGCGAAACGCCCGCCTCAAAAATGCCCAAGGTATGGCTGGCGTTGATTTGCCACACGCTCAGCGGCACGCCCAACTGCGAGTTGTAGCTGCGCGGGCTCTTCACCACCAGCTCGTCGGGGCTCAGCAGCTGCGCCAGCCACTCCTTTACGATGGTTTTGCCGTTGCTGCCCGTAATGCCAATTACCGGAATATGAAACTGTTGCCGGTGCCACGCCGCCACCTGCTGCAGCGCTACTAAACTGCTCACTACCTTCAGGATACTTGCCTCCGGAAATTGCTGTGTCAGTTCCTCTGGCCTGCCTTGCTCCACCACCAGCATCCGAACGCCTTGCCTGTATAACTGCTGCAGGTACTTGTGCCCATCGTTATACTTGCCGCAAATGGCAAAGAACACTGTGCCTGCCGGCTGCGAGAGCTTGCGGCTATCCGTGAGCAAGTGCACCACGGGTTGTAGCTGCACGAGCTGCACCATCTGGGCATGGGTAATGGAGAAAAGCTGCTGAAACGTTAGCATGACTACAGGTTTATACTTGGCCAAAGATAGGCGGAGAAGTTCAGAAGTTAGAAAGTTAAAGGGTTAGAAAGCTGATGCTATTGTTTGAAGGTTGGTCGCAACCTGTCAGAATCGCACACATTTTTCTCCATGATAACCTATAACCCGCAAGGGAAAGGACGCAGATAAAGTGAGAACAGGCTGGTTGTTCCGCCTGTGGGCATAACCAAACACGTGACATGAAAACAGGCCGCACCAGTAGTATGGTACGGCCTGTTCTATACCGTTATACTTGCACGATGGCTTCTATAATCCGACGGAGGTGGTGTCGTTGTCGGTAGTATCTTCGTCCAGCGCGTTTTGTGGCTGTTGCAGGTGTTCGGCATCGGTTTCATTTACAATTGCTTCCGAAGTGCTGGTATCATCCGTTGGATTGGATGCTGGCCTGTCGCCGTTGCAGCCAAAGCCAGCTACTGCGGCAAAAGCCACGGCTATTCCTGTTTTGATTATATGTGCTGTTGTTTTCATATCAGTTTTAGTTTAGTCTTAATCTATTTTTAACGTTCAGCGGTCCAATAGGTTATAAAGGCAGCATGAGGTATTTGCCTGTAGACGGAGTTAGCAGATGGTTAGCTACGGGGTGTGGTGCACTAAAGAACTGCTTAAAAAGCGAAATTCTGAAGAAAATAGGCCGGGTTAATAAATTAATAAAGCTTAGAAACCAAAGCCGACCAGCACGCCTGCCCGGGCTTTCTGGCCCTGCTGAAATGACGTCACAAAATCCACACGCAATACTTTAAAGATGTGCTCCACGCCCAGTCCCAATTCCAGGTAGTTCTTCGATTCGCGGGTATTCAGGTAATTAAGACTCACCACCTCCTGCCATTTCAGGCGCCGGAACAGCGGGATCTTGTTGAACAGGAAGCCGTTAAAATGGTGTTCGTAATGCCCCTCCAGGTAATTGTTGTTGGTGCTGTAGCGGTAATAGTCGAGCAGTTGAAAGCCCTCGTAAGTACCAGCAAAGAAAGTGCGATTGCCGTTAAAATGGCGGTAGTCGAGCAGGTACATATGTGACTTACCGAAGAAGGTACCACCCGTAAAGCTATACCGGCTGCTGCCAAATAAGCCAAAATCCACCTCATCGCTTACGCGCAAGGCAGCCGTGCTAAACCGGGTATCGCCGCCTAAGACTTTGAGGCCGGTACGATAGCCGAAGCTGATCGTCGGGTACCTGGAGCCAAGGTTAATCTTGTCGTCAGGGCGGCTGATGTACTCCTGCCCTGGCCGTACGCTCACATTGAAAGCCGCTGTCAGCGCCTCGTGCGGCCCAAAACCCGCATCCGGCAGTTCTGCGTTCTCCGGCACATTGGATGTAAAGCTGCTTTCCTCGTTGTCGCGCAAAGTATAACTAGTGGTATTCTGAAGGGGCATGCGGTGTGCATACTCCAGGCTGCCGCTCACAAACACGCCGTTCCAGGGTTCGCTGCGGTAACTTACATGGCCGTAGTCGCGCTGGTAGAGCTTCATATAATTCTGACCGACCAGCAAGGTATACACCGAGTTTATAAACGGTGAAATGGAATTCTGGCTGTTGATCTGCTCTACAAAATGGCCGCCCTCTACTGATATCGTACTATTTTTGATGGCGTCGTAGCGGTAGCTCAGTTGCAACCGAGCGTTCAGCTTTTCGTTGGAGAAGCCGTAGCGCACTTCCGGCGCAATCATATAAAAGCGGCGGTCTTCGAAGCGCCGGGTATACGCCACCCGCACATCGGCTACCACGCCCTCTACGGTATTATACTGCAAAATGCTGGGTCCACCCGTCAGGCTTACCAGTGGGTCAAAGCGGTAATATTTTTGCTCAAATGAGTTGGAGTAAGTATAACCACCCATCAAAAAACTACCAAACGACGGCTTGTTGCGCACCTGGTCCAGCGAGTCCTGGTAGGGGCGCGAATTTTTAATCACCTCCAGGCTATCTTTCTCGTGGTAGTCCTTTACCTCGGCCTGCGTGAGCGGCACCGGCCGTACCGCGGCCCAATAGGCTGAGTCGCGCTTATTAGCCTCCTTATCCACCACCAGGATCTCTTTGCTGAACAATTTCTTGCTGTGAATAGGCTGCTGCACATCGGGTTGCACCGCCTGCGGTGCAACCCGCTTTAACTTTGGCTTTTTGGCTGGTTTTGCCTCTGCCACAGCAGCATCGGCTACGGGTTCCGGCTCCACCTCCTCCAGTTTGGGCGGCGTTTTGTAGGCGGGCTGTACTTTATAGTTAGAGTACACGCCGGTTACATAGCCACTGCCTTCAAAGCCAAGGCCGGCACCTGCAAAGGTGAAGCGCTGCGATACCGGCAGCCACACGTTCTGGGCCACCGGCGCAAGCACCTGCCGCACCCGGATGTAATCTACAAAATCAATCCCCGCCTCTTTCGTGAGCCGCAGGTCGGTGCTGTGGAGGCGCCAGCTGCCGTCTACAATGTAGATGTTGCCCGAGAAAACCGGGTCGTGTTTACGGCGCGGAATAACTTTTATTTTGTTGATCGTGTGGCCATTTTCCTGGAAAGCACCCAGGTACTCGTAGCGGTAAAAGAGAAAGGCATTATTGGCCAGCGGCGACACAAAACCGCGTTGGCTCAATCCCTCTACCTTTAGCAGGTTATCGTAAAAGCTGATGTTCATCTCGGAGGCCTGGTTAAAACTGAAGCCTTTTTTCTGGCCGCTCACCCGGCTCGAGATCATCCGCTCATGCACCTTGTCCGGCTGTTTAAAACTCAACTCCGACACCGACTCTGACAAGTATACAATGCCCGTATCCACATCCACCACCCGCATGCCCAGCACCTTGCCCGGCACTTTGTTCATGCGGCCCACAGACTTCATGTACACGCGGGCACTCCAGGCTTTTGCCTCGTTCTGATGATATTTGCGCAGGCGGATGGCTTTGCGCATAATGGCATAGGCCGGATCTTCATCGGCAGCCCGCACTACTACTTCTCTCAGGTTCAGCACCTCCGGTAGCAGCTGCACATTCAGCTCCTGCGCACCCTCGCCAATCGTTACTGTTTCGGTTGTAGCGCGGTAGCCCACATACTTGAACTCCAGGGTATAGGTGCCCGGCGCTAGCTGCAGCTGGTATGCTCCCTGCTCGTTCGAGGCCGTGCCGCTTGCCGTTTCAGCGATGTAGATGCTGGCAAAAGGCAGGCCCTGCCCTTTCTCATCGGTGATGCGCCCGCGCAGGATGCCCGCCATACTCAGCAGAGGCAGCAGGAAAAACAGGAGCAGCAACAGGTAAGGGCGCATGTATAAAGTGCAGGCTTTCGGGGTTCTAAACTGAATATGGTATTTTCCTAACGTAAAAGTAGGCAATTTATGCTTTCTCATCTGCTCTCGGCGCAAAAGCGGTACCGAAAGCTGCAAAATTCCTCTCTTAAAGCCTGCCAGCGGAAAACGATCCGCTCTACTGCTTACTTGTTTATTTTCTCAGCAGGCATTGTCGCGAGGGCCATACTTGCCTGTTTTGCCTGGCGACTTTTGTAGCGGATGTTTAGCAGTACCCCCGCCAGCACCAGCGCCATCCCCACATATGAGCCGACGCTAAATACCTCCTCAAAGAAGATAAAGCCAAAGGCAAGCGCGTAAAAGATACCCACATAGTTAAGACTTGCTACTTTCGAGAGTTCCTCTGACTGGTACGACATCGTCATAAAATACTGCGCCAGCTGTGTGAGCACGCCAATGGAAATAAGAATGAGCCAATCCCAGCCCACCGGTTGTACCCAGTTGAAAAGGGCGTAAAGTGCTGAAAAAGGGAGCGCCACCAGCGGAAAGTAAAACACGATTACAAGCGGGTGCTCGCGCGTATTTAGCTTGCGGATCATGTTATAAGCCAGCCCGGCGCAGGCAGCGCCGGCCACACCCAAGCCCAGGTACAGCGGCGAAACGCGCACATCTACCCCCTCGATGAGCAGAATCCCTGCAAATGATACAGCGAAGAACACCCATTGCCAAAGCTTCACCCGCTCCTTCACAATAAAAACCCCGAGGATGGTGGTGAAAATGGGTGACAAATACTGGATGGTAGCTGCTGTGGCCAACGGAATGTGTTGCAGCGTCACGAAGAAAAAGACCAGCCCCAGCGCACCGGCCAGTCCACGGGTAAGCAGCAGCCTCCGGTGGTTGCCCCAAACGCTTACCTTTTGCCGCAGCAGCACCGCCCCGCTCATTACCAGCGACACGGCCGAGCGGAACAGGATCACCTCCACCGCCGGTATATGCGCCACCTGCTTGACACATACGTTCATCAGCGAAAAGAAAAACGTGGCCAACAGCATGTACCGTACTCCTCTGGATAGCTTCATCCCACAAAGGTCAGCGTTTTGCCGCTCGATTGCTAGCACTAAAACTAGAGTTGCAGCGCCACAACTTTCTAACGCTTTAACTTTCTAACTCCCAAACTCCTTCTACTCTCTAACTTAAAAAGGCAACTCTGCTTTGGTTATAGGTGTTATATTTGAGTAACAAGCACGATGATTTTGGAGCGACAAAAGAAACAGAAATTTCATACTCCCAAAGAAGCCCTGATCAAAGCGGCTGCCTACTGTGCCTACCAGGAGCGGACACAGCAGGAAGTGCGAGACAAGCTATATACGTACGGCTTAGCACCAGACGACGTAGAAGAGCTAATCGTGCGGCTGGGGCAGGAGAAGCTGATCGACGAGGAGCGCTATGCCCAGAGTTATGTGCGGGGCAAGTATGGCCTTAAGAAGTGGGGCCGCCGCAAGATCATGCAGGGCCTTAAGAGCAAAGGCATCTCCGATTACTGCATCAAACAAGGGCTGAAAGAAATCGACCTGGAAATATACGAGCAGAATTTACTTGCCCTGCTGGAGAAAAAGAACGCCACCGAAAAAGAAAAGAACCCTTTCGCCCGCCGCCAGAAGCTTACCCACTTCCTCATGAGCAAAGGCTATGAAAATGATCTAATTCAGGACGCGCTGAAAGGGCTTGAGGAGAATTAGAGAGTTTAGAAAGTAGAAAGTCAATAGGTTAAACTCAACCATTATACTTTATCCCTCCTTAAAACGACAACGAACAAATATCAATCAGCAATCAAACCTAACGCTTAGGCGCAAGTTGGGGGTTTTGGATTGTTTGCTGCGGTATGAGCACTACGCGCTTGCCGGTGATTTCCTCTAGCATAGGCTTTAGTATCTTTTCGGCATTTACCTGCGTCTGCCTGAGTATACCCGAGTTCAGCGCCGCTCTTTTCACGTTCTGCTCGGCATAGCGGTAAGCCTCCTCCACAAGGTCTGCATCCTGGAAATAAGTATTCTCTTTGCTGAAGACTTTTGACTTGCTGTGGTCTACCTTGTAGTAGCAGATCTGCGCAGCAGGCAATGCTACCTGCACCAGCGTGTCACCCTGAAACTGAATGTCCGACGGCCTGATCTTCGTGAAATCCACGCACCCCACGGCCTCTCCGGCCACGATCAGCACGATCTTGGAGTTTGGCACAAACCGCGACACATTCTTTTCATACTCCACCACATCCTTAAAATTGTAACGCACCAGTTCCATGCGGCCCAGTTCCTCCACAGAGGTGAGAATGGTATTGTAGTTCACCACTACTTCCGGCGCTTTCTTCTCCTCGGGTTTATTGAAAAAATCCTTAAAGCTGCGCCAGATAAAGATACCGGCAGTAATGATGAGCACCCAGGGAAGGAGCTTTAACAGAAAACGAAGTAAGGGCATGCGGTCTTTGGCTTGTTTATTACTGATACGGTGCTACAATTATTATGCTACATTTCCTCCGTTATACTACCACGCCCAACCGCTCCTGAAAGCCAGCGTTGCCCTGCAAACCACCAGTGTGTACAGCTATGATGCGGCTACCTTTGGGGAAGTAACTCTGCTGGATCAAATCAAACAGGCCGTAGAGCATTTTGCCGGTATAGATGGGCTCGAGCGGGATGTGGTAGCGCTTTTGAAACGCTTGTATAAACGCCAGTAGTTCCGGTTTTACCTTGGCATAGCCACCAAAATGATAGTCGGTGAGGAGTTGCCAATTACTATACGTATGGCCGCTGTACTGCTGCACTAACACTTCAATTTCTTGCCGTAAGAACCCACCGCCTTTCAGGGCCGGAAATACCAGCACCTGCTTCTCGCCTGCCAGTCCGGCAACAATACCTGCCACCGTGCCACCAGTGCCTGCCGCACAACAGATGTAGTCGTAGGTAATGGAAATGTCCTGCACGATTTCAGTACATCCTTTTACTGCCAGCAGGTTCGTGCCACCTTCAGGCAACAAGTATACTTGCCCATACTTTTCCCGCAGCTCCGCCAAAAATGTGCACTCATTTTTCAGCCTGTACTGCTCACGGCTGATATAATGCAACTGCATACCGCAGGCGGTGGCAAACGCAAGCGTCGGATTCAGGGGCAGGTGCTCCTCACCGCGAATGAGGCCGATGGTTTGGAAGCCGAACTCCCTGCCCGCCGCTGCCGTGGCCGCGATGTGATTAGAGTAAGCTCCGCCAAAGGTTAAAAGTGTGTTATGCTGCTGGCGCTTTGCCTCCTCCAGGTTATACTTTAGCTTGCGCCATTTATTTCCCGGAATGTCCGGGTGCAGCAAATCCTCGCGCTTAATCCAAAGCTCAAGTTGCCGCTCCTGCAGCAGCGGATCGTGTAGTTGTTGCAGCGGTACTTCCATGGTTCAAAAAGAAGCCCCGGCGTGAGCCAGGGCTTAAATTATTTTACTTTGCTAACTCCTGTGCCAACCCAATCGTAACGGCTTCACCTCTCTAAGATGCTCTCCAAAGAGCAATCAAAGAACGCTGGTTTATACGTTGGCCGGCGCTGGATGCGGCTTTTGCTTCACTGCGTATACTACCGCCCCAACAATAACCAGCAGCAGCAGGATGGATGAGATGAGCGAAATAGTATTGCCCAGGGTGTAGGACTTCGGCGCAAACACGAACTGGATGGTGTGCTTGCCCGCCGGTACCGGCAGTGCCCGCAACAGGTAATTTACACGCAGATGGTCTACCGGCTTGCCATCGAGGTACGCCTGCCAGCCACCGGCATAATAAATCTCCGAGAACACGGCTAACTCATTGCCAGAGGCGTTGGCCTCATAGGTCATCTCGTTCGGATCATACTTGCTGAGGGTAATGGTGGAGCCATCCGGGTTAAAGCTGGTAGCCGGCACTTTAAACTTCGACTGGTCCACTACAGCGGTAGTCACCGGGTTAAAGCTGCGCAAAGCCAGCAGTGCCTCATCCGGATTGTTAACCGTGCGCACATCTTTTACAAACCAGGCATTGCCAAGCGCAGCCGGATTTTTGAGCGGCGGCGCGGCTTCATTATAAATGATGTATCGCGTGTTGAGCATGTTCAGCGTGCTGGCACTTTGCAGCGCCGCCGTTACCGACTCCTCTGTCGGGTTGTTCTGGAAGGTGGTGATCAGCGCTTGCAATTCATTGCTCATTACGCTGTCGATCACATCCTGGTAGCGGCGCAATTTGGCTCCGTGGTAACCACCAATAGACTTATGGAAGTAGGAAGAGCGGGCATCGTTAAACGGATTAGGCAAGTATAGCACGCGGTAGCTGGCATCCTTGTCCTGCAGAATTACCTGGTCGGCCTGCGATGGCTGGAAGCTTGCCTCTTCTGTTTGCCGCTGGAAATCACCATCGTTCAGGTAGCGTTTGTCCACACTCCACAGATCCACCAGCACCAACACACCTATAGCGGCGATAGCAACCGTAGCTGACAGCTTATTTTTGAGATAGAAGTATAATACGCCCGTAGCCAGCAGGATAAACACCAGCGAACGGAAAGCATCGGAGCGCATCAGGCCCTCGCGGTCGGTCCGGATGGCATCGATGGGGAACTGCGCCTGGATCAGCTGTTGATCGTTTGCGGAGGTAAAACTCGCCATACCGGCAAACAGCCATACCAGCAGACAGATGCCTGCAGTAATGCCACCAGAGATCAGCAGTTTCTTCTCCAGGTCTTTGATCTGCGTCCGCTCCTTCAGCAGCTTCCAAAAGGCCAGCATCGCCAGCAGCGGCATAGCCACCTGCGCGATCACCAGTGCCGACGACACCGCCCGGAACTTGTTATAGGCCGGAAAATGATCAAACATGAAGTAGTTGAAGGCTTCGAAGTTTTTGCCCCAGGCCAGCACAATGGAAAGTATGGTAGCAGCGACCAGCCAACTGGTCCAGCGGCGGTCTACAATAAACAAGCCCAGCACAAACAGGAAACAGATGATGGCGCCCACGTATACCGGCCCGCTCGTCATCGGCTGCGGCCCCCAGTAGAGCGGCAGCCCCTGGCTAACGATCTGCTCGGCTTGCCCCGGCGCCACGCCCATTTTAATAAAAGCGTTGTAGGTGTCAGAGTCTTTGTCGAGCGAGGCCGTGCTGCTGCCCCCGTAAAAGTCCGGGATGAGGAGCGTTATGGTTTCGCCTACGCCATAGCTCCAGTTAAAGGCATAATCGCGGTCCAGGCCACTGCTGGTTTTGTTGCCGCTGTTCTGCGTGGTGAGCTCTGATTTGCCCCGGATGCTGTACTGGCCATATTCAGCCGTCGTATACAGGCGCCCAAAGTTAACACCTACGGCCAGGATGGCCGCCACCAACAGTACTGCCCCCCGCTTCAGCAGGTCGGCAATTGCTCCGTTCTTAATAGCAAAGATAATCTCCACCACCCCAAACACCAGCACCAGCAACACCATATAATAGGTCATCTGAAGGTGATTGAAGTGCAGGTTGAGCGTCAGCCCAAGTGCAAAGAGCGCGGCTCCCAGCCACATATTACGCCGTAAGGTGACAAGCAGCCCCGCCAGCACCAGCGGTATATAAGCAATAGAAAGCGATTTGGTGTTGTGCCCTGCCTCTAGGATGATCACGTTATAGGACGTAAAAGCGAAGGCGATAGCCCCGATCGTGGCCAGCCACGGGCTCATGCCCAATGCTACCAGCAGGATATACGCGCAAACAAGCGTGATGAAGATATTACCTGCCAGCGCCGGCATGTCTAAGGTCAGAATGGAATGAATGGCACCGGACCAGTCGCCGGGATAGTGCGTGTTGATAAGGTAAGACGGCATGCCGCTGAACATGGAGTTCGTCCAGAGGGCTTCTGTGCCGGTCTTGTCCCGGTAGTCCTGAATTTCTTTAGCGCCTCCCTTAAACTGCAGGATGTCGTGTTGGGCCAGGCCTTTATCCTCGAAGAGCACCGGCGCAAAGTATACGGCCGTCAGTACCAGGAAAATCACTACGGCCACAATGTGCGGGAGCACGTCGCGCCTGAAATTGAAGGAAGTCATCATATCTCTCAAAAACCTCAAATAGAGCTTGAAAGATAGGAGTTTTATTTTACTTCTTCATAATCGACGTACTCGCCACCCTCGAAATGGCGTTGCTCCGGCTGCTCCGGAATATAGTCGATTTTGACGTTCCCGCTGCTGCGGTCCCTGCGCTGCCCGTTGCTTTGGTATGGCTCCTGGTACGCATGCTGCTGCTGTTGCTGATTGGTATAAAAGAAGGTGCCATTGCGCATACTTTTCTTCACAAAAGCACCTAGCAGCCAACGCAGCAACACAGGTGCTACCATGCGGAGAAAGTATACAACAAGGATAGTCGTTAATATGAATTTGATCATGATAATGCTTTCTTACTTCATAGAGTACTATGCAAAAACAGTACCCTTTCTTATAATCAACTCTTTTGCCAAAGTTTTGTTGTGTGACGTTTTGGCCGGACGGTGGCAAAGATACGCAATTTTACCTCGCCCTGTGCCGCCGGAAGTATGGCAAGTATAAGGCCGCGGCTGCCTGTGTAACTTATGTCACTGACTCGGGCAAGTTATCCGGCTATCTTTGCAGCATACGTTCAGAAACGACCTAAAAGACATGAAGATAAAACAGTTTGAAGACAAAGGGCTGGCGCACTTCTCTTACGCCATCCTGAGCGAGTGCCAGCACGAGGTGGTGCTGATAGACCCTGCCCGCGACCCGCAGCCATACTATGACTATGCAGCCGCCAACAACGCCACCATCGTGGGCGTGATAGAGACGCACCCGCACGCCGACTTCGTGAGCTCGCACCTGGAGATACACCAGCACACCGGGGCCACCATTTACGTGCACTCGTTGGTGGGCGCCGACTACCCGCACACGCCGTTTGATGAGGGGGCGGAACTGACGCTGGGGCAGGTAAAACTGAAGTCGCTGCACACGCCCGGCCACTCCCCCGACAGCATCAGCATAGTGCTGGAGCACCGCGGCAAAGACAAGGCCGTGTTTACCGGCGACACCCTTTTTATAGGTGATGTGGGCCGGCCGGACCTGCGCGAGAACGCGGGCAGCGTAACGGCGAAGCGCGAGGAACTGGCCCGCCAGCTGTACCACAGCCTCCACGAAAAGCTGCTGAAGCTGGGCGATGCGGTGGAAGTATACCCGGCGCACGGCGCGGGCTCGCTCTGCGGCAAAGCCCTGGCAGAGGCCAACGTCAGCACCATTGGGGCGGAAAAAATTGGCAATCCGGCGTTGCAGGAGATGACGGAGGAGGCTTTCGTGCAGATGCTGACAGCCGACCAGCCATTTATACCCAAGTACTTTGGCTACGATGTGATGCTCAACAAAAAGGGCGCGCCAGCCTTTGCCCCAAGTATAAAAGCCGTGCCGCGGCTGGAGCACAACTTTACGCCGCCCGCAGGCGCGCTTGTTATCGACAGCCGGCCGCAGCATATCTTTAAGCAAGGACATTTGCCCGGAGCCTTTAACATACAGCAGGGCGGCAAGTTTGAGACGTGGCTGGGCAGCATCGTGGCGCCGGAAGAGGAATTTTACCTGCTGGCAGCCGATGCGCAGACGCTGGAAGATCTCATCGCCAAAGCCGCCCACATTGGGTATGAGCGCCAGCTAAAAGGCGCCTTTGTGCAGGACAGACTGTCCGCCGAAACATCGCCCGAACTGGATGTGGCGCAGTTCAGGGCGCACCCGGAGCAATATACCATTGTAGATGTGCGCAACGCCCCGGAGGTGGCAGAACAGCCGCTCTTTCCGCAGGCACTCCACATTCCGCTGCCGGAGCTGCGGGAGCGGGCCGCGGAAATCCCAATGGACAAGCCGGTGGTGGTGCACTGCGCCGGTGGGTACCGCTCGGCGGCGGGCAGCAGCATCGTGCAGGCCCAGCACCCGCACCTGCAGGTGCGGGATTTAAGCGAAGCCGTGAAAACGTTTCTGCCGTAAGCGGCCACCACGCCGCCACATAACGACGAGCACCAGGCCACGCGCCTCAGGTGCTCGTCGTCGTTTTGAGGTTAAGGGCGAATCCCGTATCTTGACCGCCATGATGGATGCCACCTACAAAGAATCGCTCCGGCAGCGGTTCCCGCACTTTGAGCCGGCGCTGCTGGACGAGCTGCTGCAGCAAAGCACGGTACGCGAACTCCGGGAGGGCGAGGAGGCACTGCGCACCGGGCAGTACATCCGCTCGGCGGTGCTGCTGCTGCACGGCCTCCTCAAAGTATACCGCGAAGACGACGAAGGCAACGAGTTCCTGATGTATTACCTGGAGCCCGGCAGCGCCTGCGCCCTTTCCATTATGTGCACCTCCCAGAGCGAGCAAAGCCAGGTAAAAGCCCAGGCCGTGGAGGCCTCGGAGGTAATCATGATTCCCTCGCACCTGTCGGAGCAGTGGCTGGGCAAGTATAAAAGCTGGCACAACTTCGTGATCGGCTCTTACCGGCAGCGCTTCGAGGAGCTGCTGCTGACCCTGGACAGCATCGCCTTTAAGGCCATGGACGAGCGCCTGGTGTTTTACCTGCGTCGCCATGTGCAGGTAAGCGGGCAGCAGGAGGTGCGGCTCTCGCACCAGCAGATTGCCGACGAGCTCAACAGCTCCCGCGAGGTTATTTCCAGACTGCTGAAAAAGCTGGAGCAGGCGGGCGCCCTCACCCTCCACCGCAGCTACATCGCCATCCACTCGCTGGAGGGCTTTTAAAATTTTGGCTGATTTTATACTTGTGTGATGCAAGTCACTGAAGGCCGCCGCGGCAACCGGTACTTTTGCACCTGGTTACCAACCTCTACTACATGGAACTTCTCGGATATTTTGCTGCCCTGCTCATTGGCGTTTCTTTAGGACTTACGGGGAGCGGCGGCTCCATCCTCACGGTGCCCATTCTGGTATACCTCATCGGCCTGAGCCCCGTTATCGCCACCGCCTACTCGCTTTTCATCGTGGGCCTCACCAGCCTTGTCGGCAGCTTCTCCTATTACAAAAAGGAGCTCATTAGTTTCAGAACCGCGCTGGTGTTCGGCGCGCCGTCGCTGGTGGCGGTGGTGCTGACGCGCAGCTTCCTTATTCCGGCCATACCCGAACATATTGCCACCGTCGGCCCGTTTATACTTACCAAAGACCTGCTACTGCTGCTGTTCTTTGCCCTGATGATGGTGTTCGCCTCGTTCAGCATGATCCGCAAACGTGACCTGCAGCCGCAGCGCGGCCTCCGCTATGGGGCGGTGCTGGCGCAGGGCGCGGCGGTGGGGCTGCTGTCGGGGTTGGTGGGCGCGGGCGGCGGTTTCCTCATCATCCCGGCGCTGGTGCTGCTCACCGGCCTGGATATGAAAGTGGCCGTGGGCACTTCGCTGTTCATCATCGCGGTCAACTCGCTGCTGGGCTTTGTCGGCGACATCTTCCACTACCGCATCGACTGGGCTTTTCTGGTGACGTTCTCGCTGCTGTCGGTGGCGGGCATCTTCATCGGTACGGCCTTCTCGGCGCGCATCCAGGGCGAGAAGCTGAAGGTAGGCTTTGGCTGGTTTGTGCTGGCCATGGGCCTTTACATCCTGCTGCGGGAGCTTTTCCTTTCCTGAAAGGGACACTGGGCATTGCTTTTGCTTCTCTGTTTCCTGTATCGGGCATGTATACTTTCTAACTTTAGAACTTTCTAACCTTCCAACACTATGATTGAGACACTGAGCCAACCGTGGCCGTGGTACGTTTCCGGCGCTGTGATTGCGCTGGTGATGGTGCTGCTGCTGTTCTTCGGCAAGTCCTTCGGGTTTTCGTCTAACCTGCGCGTTATCTGCGCCGCCTGCGGGGCCGGCAAACACGTCCCCTTTTTCGACTTTAACTGGCGCAGCCAGGTATGGAACCTGCTGTTTCTGGTGGGGGCCATTGCCGGGGGCTGGGTTTCCGCCACGTTCCTGACTAACCACGAGGCAGTGCAGCTCTCGCTGGCCACCGTGCAGGACCTGAAAGCGCTGGGCTTTGCCGCCCCTACCGGCCTGCAGCCGCAAGAGCTGTTTGGCACGGCGGCGCTCCTGCACCTCAAGCCCGTGCTGGTGCTGCTGGGCGGCGGCTTCCTGATTGGGTTCGGCTCGCGGTATGCCGGAGGCTGCACGTCGGGCCACGCCATCAGCGGCCTGTCTAACCTGCAGTGGCCGTCGCTGCTGGCGGTGGTCGGCTTCTTCATTGGCGGCCTTGTCACCACGTTTGTCCTGCTGCCGCTGCTGTACTAAGGCGGCGCGGCGGGCAGTAGCCGGCAACTGCCATACTTATACTTCTATACTTTAGCTGTTACCTGAAAAGAGATGAAAGGATTGAAATTTATACTTGCCGGCGTGTTGTTCGGCATCGTGATGAGCAAATCGGAGGCTATTTCGTGGTACCGCATCCAGGAGATGTTCCGCTTCCAGTCGTTCCACATGTATGGCATCATTGGTACGGCCGTGGTGCTGGGCGCCCTCGCCACCTTTGTTATCAAGAAGTATAAACTGCGCGACGTGCAGGGCAACCCCATTGTGTTCGTTCCCAAGGAAAAGTCGGTGGCGCGCTACCTGCTGGGCGGCATTGTGTTCGGCCTGGGCTGGGCACTGACGGGCGCGTGCCCCGGCCCCCTGTTCGTGAACCTGGGCTACGGCTACTGGCCTATCCTGCTCGCCATCGGCGGCGGCCTGCTGGGCACCTATACCTATGGCCTGCTGCGCGACAAGCTGCCGCACTAACTGAACAACTGCCTCCCCTAAACAGGGAAGCCCCTTCTATACTTTAGAAGGGGCTTCCCTGTTTGCGAAAGTACTAGAGCGCTTACTTGCTCAAGTATAAATTGCGCTCGGAGTATACGTTGGTGAAGTAATCGTCCTGCAGGTCATCGATGAAGTAGATAGACTCACCAGTAGACTTCATCTCCGGCCCGAGCTCCTTGTTCACTTCCGGGAACTTGTTGTAGGAGAACACCGGCACCTTGATGGCATAGCCATGCTTGTATGGATTAAACTCGAAGTCCTTTACCTTCTTGGCGCCTAGCATAATCTTGGTGGCGTAGTTAATGTAGGGCTCACGGTAGGCCTTGGCAATGAACGGAAAAGTACGCGAGGCACGTGGGTTGGCCTCAATGATGTACACCACCTCGTTTTTGATGGCAAACTGGATGTTGATGACGCCCACCGTTTGGAGCGCCACGGCAATCTTTTTGGTATGCTCCTCAATCTGGCGCAGCACGTTCTCGCTCAGGTCGAAGGGCGGCAGCACGGCGTAGGAGTCGCCGGAGTGGATGCCGGCTGGCTCAATATGCTCCATAATGCCGCAGATGTGCACGTCCTCGCCGTCGCAGATGGCGTCGGCCTCGGCCTCGATGGCGTTGTCCAGGAAGTGGTCGAGCAGCACCTTGTTGCCGGGGTGGTCCTTCAGCAGGTCAATCACATGCGCTTCCAGCTCCTTCTGGTTAATCACGATTTTCATGTTCTGGCCACCCAGTACGTAGCTCGGGCGCACCAGCAGCGGAAACTTCAGTTCTTTGCTCAGCTCCAGCGCCTCCTCGGCCGTCTCAATTACAGCAAACGGTGGATACGGAATATCCAGGTCGCGCAGCAGCTTAGAGAACGAGCCGCGGTCTTCAGCCAGGTCAAGCGCTTTATAGCTGGTGCCGAAGATTTTGATGCCGTAGCGGTCGAGCTTCTCCGCCAGTTTCAGGGCTGTCTGCCCGCCCAGCTGCACAATCACGCCCTCCGGCTTCTCGTGCAGAATAATGTCGTAGATGTGCTCCCAGAACACCGGCTCAAAGTATAGCTTGTCCGAAATGTCGAAATCTGTCGAAACCGTTTCGGGGTTGCAGTTAATCATGATGGTTTCGTAGCCGCACTCTCGGGCCGCCAACACCCCATGCACGCAGCTGTAGTCGAACTCAATGCCCTGGCCGATGCGGTTGGGGCCGGAGCCCAGCACCACTACTTTTTTGCGGTCTGACACGATGCTCTCGTTCTCGCTATCGAAGGTGCTGTAGTAGTAGGGGGTGCTCGCCTCGAACTCGGCGGCACAGGTATCCACCATTTTATACACGCGCGTAATGCCCAGCTCGGTGCGTACGCTGTGTACTTCGCTTTCTTTACAGCGCAGCAGGTGCGCGATCTGGCGGTCAGCGTAGCCTTTCACTTTGGCTTCGCGCAGCAGCTCCGTGGGGATAGTGGCAAGGCTATACTTCTGGATCTCCTTCTCCATCACGTCCAACTCCTCGATCTGCGCCAGGAACCACGGGTCAATCTTCGTCAGGTTCTGGATAGTGCTGGTTGGAATGCCGATGCGCATGGCATCTTTGATGCTGAACAGGCGGTTCCAGCTCGCGTTCTTCAGACTATAGATCAGCTCGTCGTAATTCGTTTTCTCTTTGCCATCAGCGCCGATGCCGTTGCGCTTGATCTCAAGGCTTTGACAGGCTTTTTGCAGCGCCTCCTGGAAGGTGCGGCCGATGCCCATCACCTCACCTACCGACTTCATCTGCAGACCCAGCTTACGATCGGCACCCGGAAATTTATCAAAGTTCCAGCGTGGGATCTTCACGATCACATAATCCAGCGCGGGCTCAAAATAGGCCGAGGTGGTTTTGGTGATGGCGTTCTTCAGCTCGTCCAGGTTATAGCCAATGGCCAGCTTAGAGGCTACTTTGGCGATCGGATAACCCGTTGCTTTAGAAGCCAGGGCCGAGGAGCGGGAAACACGCGGGTTAATTTCGATGGCGATAATTTTATCATCGGCAGGGTTTACGGAGAACTGCACGTTACAGCCGCCGGCAAACTGCCCGATGCCGTTCATCATTTTGATGGCCAGATCGCGCATTTTCTGGTATACCGTGTCAGGCAGCGTCATGGCTGGTGCTACGGTAATAGAGTCGCCGGTGTGGATACCCATCGGATCAAAGTTCTCGATGGAGCAGATGATGATTACGTTGCCTACGTTATCGCGTAGCAGTTCCAGTTCATACTCTTTCCAGCCAAGTATACTTTGCTCAATTAATACTTCGTGTGTGGGTGAGGCATGCAAGCCGCGGGTGAGGGCAGCATCAAATTCTTCCGGCGTATTCACAAAGCCGCCGCCGTAGCCACCCAGCGTAAACGACGGGCGAATTACCAGCGGGAAGCCAATTTCCTGTGCGATCTCTTTGCCCTCCAGAAACGAGGTGGCTGTCTCGCCTTTGCACACGTTTATGCCCAACTCTAGCATTTTCAGGCGGAACTGCTCGCGGTCTTCGGTGGTTTCGATCGCTTTGATATCAACCCCGATTATCTTGACGCCATACTTCTTCCAGATACCTGCTTTCTCGCAGTCGATGGCCAGGTTCAGCGCCGTCTGGCCACCCATGGTTGGCAGTACCGCGTCGATCTGGTGGTTCTCCAGAATCTCGATGATGTACTTCTTCTCCAGGGGCTTCAGGTATACATGGTCCGCCATTACCGGATCGGTCATGATGGTGGCGGGGTTGGAGTTGATGAGCGTTACCTCGATTCCCTCCTCGCGCAGCGAGCGGGCGGCCTGAGAGCCGGAATAATCGAATTCGCAGGCCTGGCCGATAATGATGGGACCGGAGCCAATGATGAGAACAGATTTGATGCTGGTGTCTTTCGGCATGGTAGGGTAAGTATAAATTGCTCAAAGTTAAGGCTAAATGTTTGGGGGTCCAAAGGAAAAATGACCGAAGCGCACAAGAATGATAAAATAAAGGAATTCTGGTGCAGCATTTTTCCAAAAGTATCTTGTAGTATAAATAGAAAGCCCTATATTTAAATTCTTATATAACATACCCTGTCAGACACTCTCCTTTATATGAAACAACTTTACACCCTGTTTGCCCTGCTGCTGTTTGCCCTCACCTCTGCTGCCCAAAGCACCGACTGGAAAACCAAAGAAGACTACCTGCGCGACACAGCAGAAGTAGCCAAAACGATTAAATGGCTGGAGCAAAACCCTTTTCCGGACGAGTATAGTGAGCGAAAGAAAAAAGCACAATATGCCTTTAAGTGGCTAGAAGGGGCACCTTACACGGTTACCCTGGATGCCACCTTCCTGCAAGCAATCCTCGAAGACAAGAAGTTTGCTTACAAAGACATGATGGTGCCGCAGTTCGCCTTCGGCAAGGGCCTTTACCTGATCGAGCACAATGGCGCGAAGAATGAGTATGAAGCCAACCTCCGTGGTGTGCAAAGTATGGTGATGCTCTACAAAAAGATAAAAGCTAAAGACAGCCGGGCCAAAAACAAGCTGCTGGAGAAAATGGAGAAGGCCGCAGACCAGAACGAACTTGCTGCCTATGTGCGCGAGCAGATGCGCTAATGACTAAATGCAGGCTTTACCCGTACTACAGAGTATGTATAACAAATGCTTACCTATATGGAAACGCCTGAAGAAGACAATATTATTACCAATGCCGACGAAAGCAAACGCCTTCCTGATGAAAACCCCGAGCCGCTGGAGGGCATAAAAAAAGGAAGTGTGGATATTCTGGAGAAAGGCTTTGAAGGCCCGGAAGATGGTGGCAATGTAGCTGCCAAAACCGAGGAAGGAACCCACAAGCTGGATGGCAGCAATGCCAACAACCTCCGCACCAAATAAGCCTACACCCTGCACTTCTCCGGCAACTTCTGCACCGGAGAAGTGCAGGGTCTTTCTATCTATATTTTGGCATGCTACATTTTATGCCCGCTCCTGCCACTCCACAAAGCAGTACTTTTATACTTGAATTACTCCTCTTGCAATGTTAACTTATCTTAAAACTACGTGAAAGGCTTTGAGAGGAAACAATAAATAATTAAACTTACTCTATGTAAGTTGCACTTGACACAGCCGCGGTATGGTATGCTTTCATTCTGACTACCTGCATATGGAGTTTTACGCCGCACATGGTGTACTCATCAGCCAATGGTATGGTAAATGCAGCAGTCAGCAGTACCGTGAGGCAATGCTCCTGGCCTCCTCCGTCATTGCACAAGAAGGTGCCCCTTTCTTTATACTTGATAGCAGGCTACTGTCGCAAATACCGCAGCAGGACGAGCTCTGGACCAACAGCGAATTCCTGGCAACATTCCGGCAGTTGCCGCTCAGGCGCTTTGCCCTGCTCAATTCTTTTAACGAAGGAGCCGCCCGCCAAATGCACCATTTCCTGCACCCTGCCCAGCCGCTCTCCTTTAATGTTCGCATTTTTGACGACCTTAATTCTGCCTACGACTGGCTGATTGCCAAAAAGGCAGCTTAAATCTCCCTTGCACGAAATCCTTTCTCGCTGTTACTGCTACAGCGCACCTGTTCTATAACAAATCGTTTCGTTTAGCAGCTGGTCGCGCCCGGAAAATCAGGCTAAATAAGTATATTGGCAATGCTTTATTTAACTGAAGCCTGATCATCCGAAAACAAGGCCGCACATGCTGTACGCTATACTTAAGTTAATTTACCGGATCGGGCTCCGGGTGTTTTTCAGCGAGCTGGAAGTACGTAATCGCCACCTGCTGCCGGCACAGGGGCCGTTGCTGATCGTTTCAAATCACCCGAATACGTTTATGGACCCGGTGGTAATAGCAGCCCAACTGCAGCAGCCCGCCTACTTTATTGCCAAAAGCACGGTGTTCGGTTCCAGGCTACAGAACTGGCTACTCGGCAAGATGCATCTTATTCCTATTCACCGCCGCGAAGACACCCCGGATCAGCCTGTCAGCAACGAGGAGGCGTTTGCCGCCAGTTTCAGGGCATTGGAGCAACAGAAAGCACTAATCATTTTTCCAGAGGGGAACAGCTTTAACCAGCGCCGCCTGCGCAAAATCAAGACCGGCACCGCCCGTATTGCCTTGAGTGCCGAAGCAAGTACCGGTTTAAGCCTGCAGATACTGCCGGTAGGGCTTAACTACTCCGCTCCTACTCGCTTCCGGAGCAGCGTTTTTGTAAATGTAGGCAAGCCCATTGCTGTTTCAGAGTATGTAAAGGCTTATAGCACAGATAACCATGCAGCCGTGCTGGCGCTTACAGAAGAGATTCGCTACCGCCTGGAAAAGCTCATCATCAACACTCCGACAGATGAGGAAGATGCACTGGCACGCCAGGTAGAGGAGATTTATGGCGAGAAACTGGGGGAGATAGCTCCGGTAGGGGCTACACCACATGAAAAAGACTTCCTGCTGACCAAAGGCCTTGTGAAAAGCATCATTTATTTCAGCCAGACACAGCCAGACCGCGTGGAAGAGTTACGGCAACAGATAACGGGCTACCTGCAGCAGTTGCACCACTTGCACCTACAGGATGCTTTGCTGGGCAAAGGCAAACGTACCGTGCTGCAGCAAAGCATCTCCCTCTCTTTATACCTGCTGTTGGGCCTGCCGGTATACTTCTACGGGCTCCTGCACAACTACCTGCCCTACCTTATTCCTTCCCGGATTGCCCATGCTGCTACCAAAGAAGAGGAATGGTATGCGCCTATTATGCTGACAGCAGGCATCTTTACTTTTCCGCTGGCCTATGCGCTGGAGTGCTGGCTGGCAGCAGAAATAACCGGTGCTACGCTGCCGGCCATGCTTTTATATGTCGTAAGCTTGCCCTTGAGCGGGTTTTTTGTACTGCATTACTGGCATACCCTGCGCCAGACGCAAGAACACTTTACGCTGCTGCACCTCTTTGCCCGGCGGCAGCCGCTGGTTAATAACCTTCGGCAGCAGCGGCAGGAAATAATGGCTGCCCTGGAACTTGCCCGCCAGGAGTATCTGCAGGAGCTTCAGCAGCACTCAAGTTCGATTTAAAGCAAGTATGCGCCTGGTGCCACCTATCCAAAAATGGCCCATCAGGCACAATGCATCTATTTGATATTATCTGATTATAAGCTGCTTATAATATTAAAAAAGTCTTTTATACAGAATATTTGCACAAATTTAATTCACCTTTTATTTTCTGGCGCGTACAAGGATTCTTAAGAGTTGAACAATTAGCTCTGAATAAACAAACAAACTTTGAAAGCTATGAAAAAGAATTTTGTAAATATCTGTGCTTCAGCCTTTGTTGTAGCCGGATTACTAGCCAGTTGCTCTACTACTGACAGCGCCACCGATGGTGGCACCGATACTATGGACGATAGCTACGGCACAACAACCGGCACGACAGATACCGGCACAACCACAACTGGCACTACGGATACCGGTACTACTACCGGCACGACCACATACGGTACAACCACTGGCACTACCACCACAGGTACAACAACCGGCACAACGGATACCGGTACTACAACTACCGGAACAACAACTGGTACCACTACTTACGGTACTACTACTGGTACTACAACTACGGGTACCACAACAACTGGTACTACCACCGGCACGACCACATATGGTACAACAACCGGTACTACTACTGGCACCACAACAGGTACTACTACAGGAACTACAACTGGTACAACGACCGGCACTACTACAATGTAGTGCTCCTACATCAACAACTAAGTAATAATCAGACAGAAAGGCAAGCACCAGCATCCGGTATTGCCTTTCTGTTTTTTTCACCCCTATTGCTGGCAGCGGATGAAATATCTGGAGCTATACTTCCGTAACGTGTTCACCGTAGACCTGCGGGCGTTAGCCATCATGCGCATATGGATTGCAGGCGTTATTCTGACGGATTTAGCAATACGGGCAACTGATCTGGAGGCACATTATTCTAACATGGGCGTATTACCGCTCTATGTGATGCACCAGTACCTATGGCCCACTCAGTTTGTTTCGCTGCATGCCCTCAGCGGTATGTGGCAGGTAGAAGCTATTTTATTTATAATTGCGGCAGGTTTTGCCGTGTGCATGCTGCTGGGCTATAAAACCAGATTGTCAACGGTGGTGAGTTGGCTGCTGTTGGTCAGTTTGCAAAACCGCAATACGCTGATAACACAGGGTGGCGATGACCTGCTCCGGATGCTGCTGTTCTGGGGCATGTTTCTGCCTTGGGGCCGCTACTATTCATATGATGCTACACAGCAAAAGCAGCTGCCAACTGCTGACACTACGTACTGCAGTGCCGCCACAGCAGCCTATATTCTGCAGATCTTCCTGATTTACTTTTGCACGGCCTTACTCAAGAACTCTCCCGAATGGCGCACCGAAGGTACCGCCTTATACTATGCGCTCAGCCTGGATCAGATTCTGATGCCGGTCGGAAAGCTGATATACCCGTACCCGCACCTGCTGCATGCCCTGACGATTACCACGTTCTATGTAGAGCTCCTGCTACCGTTTTTACTGCTGCTCCCGTTTTACAACAAGTTTTTCCGGATGGTAGTGGTCGTGGTGCTGCTGGGATTTCACATTGGTATCAGCCTGACTTTGTTTGTTGGCCTATTTTACCTGATCAACATTGCTTCGCTGGCAGGTTTGCTGCCTACTCCGGTAATGAATTGGCTGGACAGGCGGTTGCTTGCTTCGTTCCGGCGTCCTTACACAGGGCACTTCAAACGTATTTTCCAGCAGATCCGCAGACCTTCACTGGTAAGTATACGTGTGCACTTGCGGAAGCCTTTGATTCCGCAAGTGCACCTGCTGCCACAGTTCCGGGAAGGCTTTGTCAGTGTCGTACTGCTGTATTGCATCTGGTGGAACCTGAGCGGCACCAACCTCAAAATAAAAAAAATGCCCGACGGTAGCCGATGGTTTGGCTACCTGCTGCGCCTCGATCAACATTGGGGCATGTTTGCGCCTGTGGTGTTTAAAGATGATGGCTGGTATATTCTGGAAGGGCACACAGGCAACGGAAAATTAATTGACCTGAACCATGAGGGCGAAGCAGCCAATTATACCAAACCTGCTTCTGTGGTATCTTTGTTCAAGAACGACCGCTGGCGAAAGTATTCGGAAAACTATCTTTTTATCCAGAACGCCTATATGCGCCCCTACTATTGCCATTACCTGATGCGCCGCTGGAATGAAGCACACCCGCAGCACCAGGTCAGCAAATTGGACGTGATTTATATGAAAGAACCCTCGCTGCCCGATTACCAGGTGGCTATACCCAGCCGCGAGGTACTTTGCAGTTGTGCTAAGTAACGTAGTAATACTGTAGCTGGCCATACAACTAATACAATTTCATTTATCCATACATCTTACATGAACTTTAAAATTAAATTGCTATGAAACGAACATACGTAATGCTAGTAGCAGGTGCGCTTCTTACATCGCCTTGCCTCATCAGCTGCTCCTCTGATAACACGACCGGAGTAGATACGCAGGGAGAAGGTATAGATACCCCAAATACCGGCGCCGTAGACAATGACATGAATGCCACTGACGATATGAATGGCACCATGGATACCACCAGCATGACCAGCGGATCCACTACCGGCACAACCACAACAGGTACGACAGCAGGTACAACCGCCGGTACTACTACTGCCGGAACAACTGCTGGTACCACAGCAGGAACTACAGGAAGCACCGCTGGCAGCACCACCGGAGGAACAACTGGCGACGGCTTATAATACACTATATCATCTATAAACAAGAACGGCAGGGACCAGGTCCCTGCCGTTCTTGTTTATAGATGAATTGCTGCCGCTTATTCGTTTCCGATTAGACTACCGATGGCACCTGCAATTATTCCACCGAGCAGGTAATAACCCACTGTCATGGCTTGCGTTTCGGGTGTACGGTTGCTGGGAGCCTCGCCCAGGCCCAGTGGCCCAGGCAGGTACAACGCGCCCGCGCCGGCTGCAGCACCCAGTAATGTTCCCCGCCACAGCGCATCTTTGCCGGTACCCGCAAAGCTATAGTAAATGGCGTTCGAGACAATATCACCGGTCAGTGCCCAGCGGTGCAGTTCCTGCTCATCCTGCGGTGGTGTTTCGCCAAGCTCCTCCATAGTTTTGGAAATAGCCCGCATACCCAGTATATCCATACGTGGGGCTTCGGGCACAAAACGCCGTACTGTTTCATGCAACAACGTTAATGCGCAGGCGCCGGCCAGGCCTCCTACCAGTGCTTTCATCATGCTCATAGTTCCTGATTTTAGTTGTGCTTTACCTAAGCATATCTATATAGCCAATTAGGCGGCAGAAGGTTACATCAAAAGCCTGTGCATGGAGCAATCAGCCATTTTGCTGCCTGAATGCCCAAGGCCGCACCTCACCTGTAAGGCATAAAAAAGCCGGACTATACTATATAGTCCGGCTTTTTTGCTTGAACGCTTGCGTGTTATTTTACCCGCGCATTATAAGAGCTGCGGCCGGTAGTATTTTTAGACGAAATTTTCGATCCGCCTTTTTTATTCATAGAGTTCATCGCGATCCAACCGGCACCTAAAGCCAACAGCGAGCCGCCTACCACTTTCTGTGTAGTGCTCAGGCTGTTTACCTTTTCTGATGCAGTAGTTCCGAACTGCTGCAGCTTATCTGTAATACCCAGTTGCTGTATCTTATCTGTGATGCTGTTTAAGCCGCCTTTACCGCTTGTGCCTTGCTGGCTCTGGCTGCTGCCGGTAGTGGTTTGTTTGCTGCTTTGCGAGCTGCCTTGTGCTTGTGTTGCGCTGCTTCCTGCAGTGCTGCTGTGTGCAGTAGTGTTGGTAGTTGTATTTGTTTTATTTCCTTGTGTCTGGTTTTGTGATGCATTAGATGCATTATTCGTGTTGTTTTCCATGGTATTAGTACGTTAAAGATTTATTACAATTTTCTAGTCTGGTTCTTTGCCTGCTCTTCTATCGTTTTCAAACTAAAGCCAGAACTTATTTTATCGCGAAAATCAACATAGGGTTACAAAAAATGTATATTTTATGGAAAAGCTACCTTTACAGGGAAGCAGGTACTATTCTATTTTCCTCTTATTGGCTATAAATTATACTATACTTTAGGTGCAAAAAAACAGCATGTATGGCAGATCGGATTTTTATCATATAAACTATACTACACTTCAGAACTAACTTGCTTATTCTTGCAGCGTGACAGTCTGTAGTTTTTCCAGTGCTTGCTGCGCCTGCTTCCATTCGTCCTGATCCTCTGCTATCTGTTCCGGCGCCTGCACATGACTGTAAAACTGGTTCAGATTACTGCGCAGCGCCGGAGTAAGCTTTTTGAAATCGTCTTTCGAGAGCTTATCCAGCAGCTTGGCATAGGTTTTATCCGCCAGTTTGTAAGTGCCCGGCTTGGTAGGTTTACCGGTGTCTAACTCCAGGTTTTGCAGTTGCGGCACATTTTCCTGCTGTTGCATTTGCCTGAGAAAGGCGCTGTAATGTGTCACCGTTAGGTTAAAGCTCTGGAAGTATACTTCTTCGGCTTGCGGAGTAGGTGGCACAAAAGCCAATGGACGCAGTGGCCCTAACTTCGGAAGCAGCTTGATACCCCAGGCAAGTACCCGTGCAAAAAGCCGGGGCTGCTCGTAGTCGTTTCCCCACTGCTCCTGAAAGCTGGCACGTCGCATCCGGTATATAAACTGGCGTCGGGTGGTGCCGGGCTTCGCCGCCTGAATTTCCTTTTTCTTGGCCTGCCATGCTGCTTTAGTCAACTCAGGGAAAATGCCTCTGATCGTATAACGGTACGTACGTATGGCTAACGGCAAGCTTACAAACACATCTTTCAGTTCCAAGCCATAGGTTTCTACAAATGCCTGCTCCAGCACCTCCTGCGCTACTTCAAAACCTATAAAATCGTGGTAAGCCTCCGGCGGATAGTTGCCGCGGGCCACCTCCAGCACATCAAAGCCAAACTCAGTTTTAATATGGGAAATCGCATCATCGGCATACGTTACCACCGGCCCATACTTTGCCTCTACTTCCGGGTACACCAAGGGCACTGCCCTATTGGTGCCTGTCGGGTGTCCGTATACATCGGCGTTGAAGTGTGCCAGCGCTCCGAGTGCAAAGGCATATTCATTGAGCGTATGGGCATCCCGGAGCAGGTGCTCCACAAAGTCCCCGCTCCGGACATAGTGCGTCAGGTCAGTAAAGAAAGTGCTTCCAAACGGATAGTACCCCATGTCCTGTATAATAGAGCCGCCATAAGCATACGCATGTGCTTTCCGGAGGTCGTCTTTGGTGGCGTTAGCAAACCGGTGCAGCAGGAGCGGTTGCAGATCCTTTTGCCATACGGCATCGATCACGGCCTGATGGGTAAGCATACTGTAAGCTGCGGCAGGGCGCGCAGCAAAGCACAGGCTGAAAAGTATAAATACAAGGCAGAAACTAATGCGGAAATTCTTTATCATAACACAGGACTTAAGTATATCTGCTATGCCAAGTATAGGCTTTAACACATATACTTACATTCCTATGTTTTGTTCCGACTGCTTGTCTGCGGCTCGTTAGTGGCCATTACTTCTGTTAAACTAATGCCTACCAACAACCACAGCATGCCCAACAAAAAACCCGCCAGCACATCAGAGAGGTAATGCACGCCCAGGTAGATGCGGCTAAAGCCAACTACAATGATAAGCAAAGCCGCCGCTGCCACTATCAACTGGCGCTGGTGGCGCTTACGGTAAGCCCTACACAGGAAATAAGCGATCAGGCCGAACTGCGCCAGCACGGTAGTGGCGTGTCCGCTGGGGAAGGAAAAATGTTCTACATCATAATATGCTACGTTGGCCGGGCGGTCGCGACTGACATACTTCTTGCCATACTTGGTGGAGATGCCCACGCCTGCCAGGGTGATCCAGAAAGCGATCAGCAGCGCATACTTCTTCCGGAACAGGCATATGATGGTCAGAATGCCGCCAATGACGAAAACAGCCCATTGCTCCCCGAGTTGCGTGGCCACGTACAGCACCTGGCTCAGCCATTCGGTGCGCATGCTGTAGAGCATTGCCGTAAAAGTTTTATCAAATGTAACGATGCTCTCCGACTCGATCACCTGCTCAGCCAGCTCAGAAAGCAGTGCCAGGTTAATGCAAAAAGCCAGTATAATAAACGTTAGCGGGAGCCCTGTAAATACCTGGGGGTTACACCGCCTGGCAATAAAACCGGCCAGGGCAGGATAACGCTTCCGGAACCGTTGCACCACCGGCCGGTGTAAAAACCAGGCAACTGCCTGCTGTACGTAGTGGGTCAGAACATTTTTCATGGAGAAGCAACTCTTGGCATATACGAAGGGCGGTTTATTTGTTTGCCGTTAACCTCCGCTGGCTTCTGCTTGTGCATCATACACCCGTAAATAAGCCCCTATCACAACATTCCGCTTCTTTCTGAAGTACATATTTTTATGAAGGGCCTAGATCATGTGTTCGATAAGATAATGCTCGCCACCGGGCTGCTACTGCTGGTGTGGGTTTGGGCAAAATTTCCTCCGGTACCTCTTGCCGACAGACAGGAGGATGAAGCTGCCTATTTTATTACGAGTCCTGAAGAAGGGTATACTGCTAAATGGACGCATGTGCGGCCAGATAAAAGCCTGGCGCCCCACGAGGTAATACGTATACAACTCATGGCCCTGCAACAGAACGACAAGCATGACAGCGGCGTGATCACTGTTTTCAACTTTTCATCGCCTGTCAATAAAATGTACCTGGGCCCTATCAACCACTTCCGGATGATGGTGCGCGACCCGGCGTACAACTCCATGCTCAACTTTAAGAAGTATAAAGCCGGGCAGCTGGTTACCACTGGCGACATGGCATACCAACTAGTAATAATTACAGGGCAGGACGGCCAGCAAACTCCTTTTCTATTTATACTTGCGCGGCAACACAGAGGCGCTTTTAAAGGCTGCTGGATGACCGAAGGCGTAGCCCGCATGGAACCGCAAGCGCAAACCAGCCTCATTTAAAAGCATGCACAAGTCAGCAAAAAGGCTCCGGGAAATATTTCCCGGAGCCTTTTTGCTGTTAGTCAGGTAGGTATACGTTATACTTCAGATCCTGTTGCCAGGTCAAGCTCCATCTTGATGTCTGCGCGCTCATAGATGCTGGGCGGCAGTGGCACTTCGACAAAACCAAGGCGCTCATACAGGTTCAGAGCTGTTTGCAGGCGGCGGTTAGATACTAAGTAGAGCGTATGGGCACCGGCGCGGCGCGCTCTGTCTACAGCCGCTTCGCCCAGCATCCGGCCTATTTTCATGCCTTGCATTTTAGGGGCAACCGCCATCTTCGACAGTTCAAAAACGCCCTCCCCATCTTTAATCAAAGCGCAGGTACCCACAGGCTCCCCGTTAAACAAGGCCATTAGAATATAACCGCCTTTGTTGATGATGTATCCTTGCGGATCGCTGAGGGATTTGTTATCTGCCTCTTCCATCACAAAGTATTTCGAGATCCACTCGTGGTTGAGATCATAGAAAGCTTTGGCGTAGAACAAGTTGAAGTCTACAATTTGTATAGCGGAGGGAGTGTTATAGTGCTGTGCCATGCTGTATGAAAATGTGATTGGCTACAAAGGTAGAAAACCACTCTTAAACTTATACCTAAACTCCCATCAAAAAGCCCCTGCTATAGTTTTGCTATAGCAGGGGCTTTAAAGTGAAGATAACTCGTACTTATTTGCGCAGCAGGTTGCCTCGCATCTCACCTGTGGGGTGCGTGGTACTGTGGATGTTAAAATACCACTTGCCGCTCAGCAGTTGGTCTTCCTCTTCTTGCGTTAAAGGGCGGGTAGAGCCGGAGTAAGTGCCGCCGCTGCTGTCAGAGAAACCAGTAACCGGAATCACAACCGGCGCGCTCTCATTTGGAGAGGCTGGTCCGTGGAAGTGCATGCCGGTAGTGTTATCATCCAAATCGCTCAGTACCCACGTCACGTTATAGGTGATTACCTTTGTTTCCTTGTTATACACGCCATTAAACATTCCTGTCGCCAGAGAATTTCCGAATGCCGGTACTTCGTTCTTGCTGCTAAGCTCTACGTTATTGAAGCTCACCAGATCCAGTTGGATCTCATCGTCATCATTACAACCCCACAAAAAGGTGGTCAACAGCATCAGGCTGAAAAGCAGCACAGAGCGATAATTGAAATCTTTCGCTTTCATAAAAATTTTCATAACAGGTTTTATTTAAATTACAGTAGCTGACTAGGTTATAATTTACTTATTATGAAAAGAAAAGATAAACAGCAGCTGCCTTTATTCCGTGAGCTTGTTCAAATGCGGGCCCGAACAGGCACTTTGGCCAAGTATAAACTTCGGCAGCACCCGGGCTTTACAGCCAACACTATTATTTTTGCCCGGCGGAGTTTTAAACGCCCTATCAGATATTCTGTGCCACAGCAGCATCCGGAATTTTCACTTTCTCTGTCTTTTTAAGGCCTGATACAACCTCAATATTGATGCCGTCTGACAGGCCGGTTTTTACCATGCGTTTCTCAAATACCTGCGGCGACGTTTCTACCTCTACATAAGGCTTATCCTTTTCAAACTTCAGCATACTTTCTTTAATGGCCATAACCTTTTCGCGTTTGTCGAGCACAATATCGGCGTTGGCGCTGTAACCGGCACGAATGAAGTCGTTGCCATTCAGCGATACTTTCGCCCGGATCGGGAACTTGATCGAGCCTTCTTCATCTACTCCTTTTGGTGCGATATACTCCAGTTTGGCATTGAATACGCGGCCTTCGATGGCACCGATGGTGAGCAGCAAATCCATGTTCTCCTTCAGCTTGCCAACTTCCGATTCATCAATCTTGCCTTCAAAAATGAGGCTGCCCATATCGGCCACTGAAGCAATGGTAGTGCCTTCGTTAAAGTTGTTGCGCTCAATGATGGAGGTACCCACTTTTACCGGCACATCCAGCAGCATGCCGTCTATGGTAGAGTATACCAGGTTAGAGGACTGGCCGCTGCGTTTAGAGGCCCCCTCACGCACCAGTTGCAGGTTGTTTTCTGCCGATTGTAGCCCCTCCTGCTTCAGACTAAAGTCGGCTTTATACTTGCGGTACTCCATGTCAGAGATCACCTTCTGCTGGTACAACTGCTCATTGCGCTCAAATTCGCGTTTAGCTTCCTCGTAGTTGATGCGGGCCGTTTGCACTTCGCTTTCGGCATTGTTCACGCTCACAATGTTAGGCACAATGCGAATCTTGGCCAGCAGCTGCCCTTTCTTAACGCTTTGCCCCGCCTCTACATACAGGTCTTCCACAATGCCCGACACCTGCGACTTTACCTGCACCTCACGCCGCGGCACAATAGAGCCGGTAGCTACCGTTTTCTTCACAATGTCACTGGTAAAGGGCGCTTCTGTTTTGTAAACCACCGGGTCGGTGGTCGATTTTTTGTAGAAGTAGTAGCCCAGCCAGCCAGAGAGCCCCAGAAAAACCAGGATAAACAAGCCTAATAAAACCTTTTTCATAGTATAGCTATCATTATTGTTTCGTATTTGCTTCCAGCCTTATTCATCGCGCAGCGCGACCACCGGGCTTACCCGGGCAGCTTTGGCGGCGGGAATCAGGCCTGCCAGCGCGCCGGTAAATACCAGCAGCAGCGTGGCCGTAACCGCAACGCCCAGGTTGATTTCGGGGATGCCGAAAAAGCCCGCCTGCACATCAAAGCGGCGCATGAGGTACTCCACCAGCGCAATAATGCCCGTACCTGCCATTAAACCTATATAACCCGAAAAGCCCGTGATCACCACCGACTCCTGAATGATGAGGCTGATGATGGACCAGGGGGTAGCCCCCAGCGCTTTGCGGATGCCAATCTCTTTGGTGCGTTCTTTCACCACGATCAGCATGATGTTGCCCACCCCGATAATGCCGGCGAAGATGGTGCCGATGCTCACCAGCCAGCTAAACCCGGCAATACCCGCGATCATGCCCTGCACATCCTGAAACTCCTGCTCTATGTTGGCCGAGCCAAAGGCCTTGAGGTCAGTGGGCGCTACCTGGTGCCGCTGCATCAACAGTGTTTTTACTTTCTCTTCTACCACCGCAGCAGGTATACCTTGCTTGGGTATCAGGGCCATAAACCCAACTTTATTTACCTGGTTGAAAGTTTGCTGGAATGCGGCGAGCGGAACGTAGATCACTTTAGAATCTTCCACAATGTCCTCGCCTTTACCAAGCGGCTGAAAAGTACCCACTACCTGAAACCAGCTGCCTTTGATGCTGATATACTTGCCAATCGGGTTCTTCTCACCCGGAAAAAGCACTTCCAATATGCGGGGGCCGACGATGGCTACTTTGCGCCGGTCCTGCATATCGAGGCCATTGACAAAGCGGCCGGAGGTTACTTTCAGCGGCTTTACAGCCAGCAGTTCGGGGGTTTCGCCATTCACGGTAAAGGCGGAGCTTTTATCTTTATAGTTCACCGTAAAGTCGCCCCAGAGCTGATTGCTGGGGGCCACCACGCCTACTTCCGGTATGTTCGCTCTGATAGCAGCTATGTCATCGTTTGTGAGCTGTACATTCCGGCCCGCTTTCAGGCCCATGTAAGGCACACTGGTGCGCTGCGTCCAGACAAAAACAGCATTCTTTGCTACGTTGAACTCACTTGTAATGCCGTTCTCCAGGCCTTTGCCCGCACCCAGCAGCACTACCAGCATAAAGATACCCCAGAACACCCCAAAAGCCGTTAACGCCGTGCGCAACCGGTGCTTTTTGACGGTGGTGTAGATCTCCGCCCATTTATCGATGTCTATCATACCTTATTTATTAGGAATAATTAAATTTTGAATGACTGAATAAAAGCACATACAACTGCAAATGCCTTTTAATTAAGCTTTGCCGTCTTGCGGCTAAGCTACTTACAGGATGACATGGTAAAGGTTCACTCAGTAGTCAATCCATCTCTTCATTCAAAACGCTGTTATTCAGTTAATCAAAATCAACTTTAATCCGCCCGCAAGGCTTCTATCGGTTTAATGTTAGCAGCTTTCAGGGCGGGCATGAGTCCAGCCAGGGCACCTGCCAGCACCAGCACTATTGTAGCCGAAACAGCCACACTCAGGTCCACCTCCGGGTTAGCGAAAAAAGGCGCTTCCATACCCGACGATACCATCATGTACTCCAGCAGCGCCAGTATACCGGTGCCCAGCAGCAGCCCCATGTAGCCTGAAAAGGCCGTGATCACCACCGACTCCTGCAGGATCAGGCTCACGATAGAAAAAGGAGTAGCTCCGAGAGCTTTGCGCACGCCTATTTCGCGGGTGCGCTCTTTTACAATGATCATCATGATGTTACTCACCCCCACAATACCTGCTATCAGGGTGCCGATGCCCACGATCCAGACGAAGATGCGGATGCCGCTGAACAAGCCCATTACTTTCAGGTATTCGGTTTCATCATTTTCAATGCCAAGCGCCATATCGTCGTCTTCTGAAAACTGGTGCCGTTGCGCCAACAAAGTACGCAGGCGCTTTTCCATCTCCGTAGCGGGTACGCCATTCTGCGCCACCAGCGCCATCATCTGCACCTCATTGGGCTGGCTAAATGCAGCCTGAATTGTTGAGAAAGGAATGTAAGCCCGTTCTTCGCGGCGGCCACTGTTGTTGCCGCTCGCTTTAAAGGTGCCTACCACTTTAAAATAAATACCCCGAATGTTCACATACTTGCCTACCGGGTCTTCGTCCAGGAAAAGCACTTTGCTGGCCTGCTCTCCGAGCACGATCACTTTGCGCTTCTCGTTTTCATCAAACTGGTTTAGCAGGCGCCCCCGAAAGGCACGTTCCCCGTTCAGCTCCAGAAAAACTGGCTCAGCGCCAAACACCTGGTAAGAGCCGTTCTGTTTTTTATAGTTGATGGTATACTCGCCCGCTACCCGGTTGCGCGGCGCCAGCATATTCAGGTCGGCAATCTCGCGGTTAATGGCTTTCAGGTCATCATTGGTCAACTTGATCTCGCGGCCGGGCTTCATGCCTTTGTGTGCCACAGCTGTTTTGCCGCTCCATACAAAAATGCTGTTCTTGGCCCCATCACCGAAGCGATTGTACACGCCGTTCTCCAAGCCTTTGCCCGCGCCCAGCAGCAGCACCAGCATAAAGATGCCCCAAAACACACCAAAGGCTGTCAGGAACGTACGCAGTTTATTTTTCTGCATCGTGCCCAGTATCTCCTGCCATTTATCCAGGTCAAACATCTGCTGCTTTGTTTATTAATGATTGATGTTCAGGCGGTTGCGAATATTTACTTCGCTTCCGGAATAGCCGTGTTTTCAAGTATAGCCTCCTGTTGCGGCAAGCCTTCGTTTGTGATCAGGCCATCTTTCAGGCGAATAACGCGGTGGGTTTGGGCGGCAATGTCGTTCTCGTGCGTCACGATCACCACGGTCATGCCTTTGCGGTTTACTTCTTTGAAGATGTCCATCACCTCGTAGGAGGTCTGTGTATCCAGGGCACCGGTTGGTTCGTCGGCAAGTATAAGCTTGGGTTGCGAAATCAGCGCCCGGGCAATGGCTACCCGCTGCTTCTGCCCGCCAGAGAGCTCGTTCGGAGAGTGCTCGGCCCAGTCCCGCAGGCCCACCATGTCCAGGTACTCCAATGCCCGTTTGTTGCGCTCCTTGCGGCTCACCTGCTGGTAATAAAGCGGCAGGGCCACGTTCTCCATCGCATTTTTAAACGAGAGCAGGTTGAACGACTGAAACACGAAGCCCAGAAACTTGTTGCGGTAATAAGCGGCCTTTGTGGCTGAAAGGTTCTTGATCAGGGTGCCGGCCAGGGTATACTCACCGGCATCATAATCGTCCAGAATACCCAGGATGTTCAGCAGCGTTGATTTGCCGGAGCCTGACGACCCCATGATCGATACCAGTTCTCCCTCCTGCACCTGCACATCAATGCCCTTGAGCACATGCAGTTTGTTATGCCCCATGGCATAATACTTATGGATATTTTGTAACTGTATCATAGGCCCGGCTTCAAACAGCTGCAATATAGTTTACGGTAGTATGTAATACAAGGTACCAAATGTTATTTTTTTTCTTGTCAAAATTATACTTACAACCCTTTTTTCCCGACTTACAGGCTGTATGTCTCTACAAACAGGTTAATTGGTGCTTTTTGGGCACTTGGTAAGGCCAGGCTGCTATTCACTTTGAAGTATATATGTAGGAGATGCTGAAAATAGCTGTTCGGTTGCCTGCAGGTATAAAATTTAGCAGGAAGGGCTGCTTGCCATCAACCACGGGCCCTAAGCTGAAGTATAGGTACTCTGAGATGCTGTCGTTTTCTTTGCCTGAACCTATCCTGCTCCACCCGCTCAAGCACCACCTGGGCTACCTTCAGGCCTATGTATCGGAAAGTGAAGACCTGCCGGTTGCTAAGCTGGCAGCCGACCTGCTGTCGATAGGCAATGCTTCGCAACTGGACGTATACACCGGCACGCTTTCGGTGCAACAGATAGCCGACGAGGTGATTTTATACTTGCAGCAGTATGGCTTGCTGGCTCCGGCGGCTTATCATCTATACTTATCCGCGGAAGGTGCGACTTACCGGCTCCTTACGTTATCGGATGGGACAGATTGGGTGCTGCGCTGGGGCGAGGTGGCCGGGCGGCACGTGCACCTGCACCCCGCCCGCTACGCCCTGCATACAATACGGGTGAAAGCGAATGCGCTGAAAACGGCTGCTGCCGTCAGCATTGCCTCCCGCCGGCTGAAAGTAGTGCCAGATCTGCCTTTGTGTAACCAGGTGCGGGCGGAGTGGCTGTTGTTGCCTCCTGTTAAAATATTTAATGAGGCAGACAGCACGACCCGGCTTGTTGCCTTGCTAAAAAACGACTAACCACCAAAGCGCCACCACATGTTGAGATGGCGCTTTAGTGGTTAGTAAAGATAAAGCTACCTGTTCTGCTGGATCAGGCTGGAAAGGGTGATTTGCTGATTGTTGAGTTGCGTATACTTAAAGTCATCATCTCCTTTAAAAGAAGCCCCTTTTACATTGAACGGTTCTGCGAGCTTGGCATACTTAAAGTTGGCGAGGCCATCAAAGGAAGCTCTCTGGAAAGTAGCGCCTTCGGGAAACCTGGCATACTTAAAGTTCGCTTCCCCTCCAAACGCAGCACCACTAAAATCAGCCTGCACCGGAAAGGTGACATACTTGAAGTTAGCATCGTCCTCAAACTTGGCATTGCTGAAGTTTACTTTGCCATTGAAATCGCTGTACTTGAAAAGCGCCTCTTCCGAGAAACGGCTACCCGCAAAGGAAACGCCTCCTTTAAAAGCGGAGTACTTAAAGGCGCTTGCCTGCTCAAAGTGGCAGTTCTCGAACCGCACCTCCCGCTCAAAATTGGTGTTGTATACTTCACCCGAAGAAGAAGTAAACATGCCTCCCCCATTTTGCGGGTTAAAGTAACCCAGCACATCTCCTTCAAAGGTGCAGTTGATAAACGTCAGGGGGTTGGTAACGGTGCTCACATACTCTTTGGTGTTATTCTCGTTCCGGCCGCTCTTGAGCTTCATGTTCTTTAACTTTGTCAGGTTCAGGTCGCCTACAATGGTGGCATTGCGGTAGGTTACGGCCTCGCCTCTGTTTATTTTGCCCAGAATTTCGGAGGCATTCACACTGCTTTGCGCCAGCGATAATAGCGGCAGTAGCAGGACTAGCAGGAGAATTGGTAGCTTTTTCATCATATGTAACTTAGGTGTTTACTTGTTTACCTAAGAGATGCAAAAAAAAGCCAAAGGTTGCGTGAGAGGCCGAATATTTTGCAATTAGCGGCTCCTCTATTTGCTTCAAAACCAGCTCCCCTACCTATGCTGCCGCTAGCTTGCTATACTAGTGTGCCGGGGCATCGGGTGCCGCAGGTGCTTCCGTCGGAGGAGGCATTCTGAGTTCCTCTTCCGTCAGGCTCCGCTTCGCGTAGGACCTGGATACACCTGCCATTATAGTTATAAATAGCAGGATGGTGAGCAGCAGGCCCAGTAATAGTTTATTGCTCGTGGTAATAGTCATCGTTTTTATACTTTAGAGGTAAGGCACTTTGATACTTATTACTGTACATCCAACTCCGGCTTTCCGTTGGCGTACCGCTTCAGGTCGTCGAGGGAGATGCCGAGCAACTGCATATTCCGGAAGAACACCGGCAATTCCTCCTCCAGAAACTGCTCCCGCTTCAGGGCGATGGTTTTCTGGAAGCCGTCGTCGGCCAGAAAGTAGCCGATGCCTCTTTTGTTGTAGATAATACCCTTGTCCTGCAAGTAATTGAAGGTCCGCATGGTGGTGTTCGGGTTTACCTCAAACTCCACCGCCATGTCGCGGATAGAAGGTATTTTGTCGCCGCTGTCCCACTTTTTCTGGAGTATATTCTCAAAAAAACGGTTTGCAATCTGTAGATATATGGCTTGATTCTCTTTGAAATCCATCTTACACCTGCCTTTCTTTAAGTTTGAAATATGACACGACCACCAGGAATGGCGCCAACACCCACCAAAACAGCGCAGGTATAATTTTAGTGAATATGTACTCGGTCGTTTCTCTTAATTCACCACCTAGCCTTACCTGGTGGGTGCCGTCGCCGAACAACAGATAGCCAAGGCTTGCACCGTACGCGCCGATCAGCATCGCTAACACAATCAGCGCCAACAGCGTCTTCAAGAAATTGTTGCCCCGGAAAGCGGTTGCCCCCAGCAGGAATACGGCCTGGGTGACCATGTATACTTTAATGCAGTTAAAGAAATGTACGTCGAACAGGTACGGCAGCGCGTCCAGCTGTCCGATAAAAAGGGAGTCGAATAAGGAGAGCAGCAGGAAAACCAGGCAAAACAGCAGCACATATACCGGCGAAGTGATGAGCCAGGCACTCAGCAGCTTCTCTGCGGCCGATACTGGCAGCGTGAGGAACATAAAGCTTTTCTGGGGCGCATGCATCTCATCAAAGACTTTGCTGGTGAACACGTAGCCCGCCAGCATAAACACCACCAGGTAAAAGTTGCGCAACCCCAGCAGGCCGGGCAGCCCCATAACGGTAGCCGGACGGGAGTACAGCACAATGGCCGAGATGATGAACAGCAGGCCGAGGATCGCTGCTAAGGCCGTCCACAACGAGGCGAAGTTTAAGTATAGCTGCCTTCTCATAAAGAGGCCCAGCCGTTTGAAGTTCAGTTCAGTATTCATCGTTTTATTTTGTACTAATGGTTAGGATAGCGGAATCGTTCGTGATGCCTTTCAGCACCAGTTCTAAGGGATAAGTATAATCCAGTTGCCTGGTCTCCACCAGAAAAGCACAGCCAATAGCGGCAGCGGCAATGAGCGGAGAGCCGATGGTGAGGCACAGTTGCCTGAACTGGCGGCGCCATACTTTTAAATTAGTATTCATACTTGTAGTTGGCAAAGTGCTCATTTATACCTGCTGCATTCCTGATGATGCCGTTAAACAGCAATTCCAGGTCAACACGCGCATCATGGCCAGCCAGGTTTTTCACAATGCCGGCTTTGCGCCCCTGCAACTCTTCCGCATACAACACCTCATCGGCAGGCACGCCGGCCAGGTCATACTCAAAGGCCAGCTTTTCGGAAATCTCCGCGATGTTGTGGTTGAAGATGATGTTGCCCTGCTCCAGCACCACCACGTTGTCGATCAGGTTTTCGAGGTCGCGTACCTGATGGGTAGAGATCACAATAATCTTTTCTTCATCCAGCGCTGACACCATGATCTTGCGGAACTGACTCTTGGACGGAATATCGAGGCCATTGGTGGGCTCATCCATGATCAGCAGGCGGGCGTTAGTGGCCAGGCCAAAAGCGATCAGGAACTTCTTCTTCTGGCCATACGACAGCGTGGACAGCTTTGCATCCTCTGTTAGTTCGAACTCCGCCAGGTAAGCCTGCAGTTGGTTATAACTGAACTTGGAGTAAAACACGCCATTGTTCTTCACAAACGTGGCCATGCTGATTGGCGGAAGGTTAAACTCCTCCGGAATCAGGTATATGTCCTGCAGCATTTCGGGCTTCCGCGCCGGGGCGTTATACCCAAATACCTGGCTGGCACCGCTTTCCGGGTACAGCAGCCCGGAAATAAGCTTCAGAAGAGAAGATTTACCGGCACCATTTTTACCTAACAGGCCGTAAATAAAGCCTGGTTGCAGGGCAAGGTTCAGGTCCTGGAAAAGAGGCTTCCTCTTTTTATACCTGAAATTAACATGATGTAGCTCCACCATTTTCTTGATTGTTTTAGTGTACTAGTTACTTAGTACACTACAAATGTACGAGCAGTTTTTACAAAATCAACTTTTTGGAAGAAAATATTTTTTATTTGAGCAGCAGCACGAAAGGCGCAGGCACCTGGAACCTCAAAAACGGTATTTAAGCAGCCACATCAATTCAGATTAATAGCTACTTTTTTGAAGTATAGCGGCCTTAAAAACCGAAAGCATACAAGTCCTAAACTTACCTGCTGCTCAGGTCTCTATGGCTTGGCTTGTTCCCTTCTTAGGGCGGTGCTGCTGCTAATTCAAATAAATTTTCTAAACTGCTGTAATGATTTTTCAGCGTGGTCGTCTCTGTTATTGAATGGACTTACAAGAGTTTAAAAGCAAGGTGCTTCCTGCAAAGCAAAAGCTGTATCGGCTGGCTGTCTTTATGCTTCGCGATAAAGAAGAAGCAGAAGACATTTTGCAGGATGTATTCCTGAAACTCTGGACCAACAGGCACAAGCTGCATGCTTATACCAGCGTAGAGGCTTTTGCCATGACGGTTACCAAAAACCTGTGCCTCGATAAGCTAAAAGCAAGCAAGCGAAAGCACATGGTAGATGTAACAGGCCTGGATGTGGGCTCAGGCGAGGCGACTCCCTACCAGAGCACCGAGTTAGCCGACAGCGTGAGCAAAGTGCAAAACTTGCTGGCTGGGCTGCCGGAGCAGCAAAAGCTTATCCTGCACCTGCGGGATGTGGAAGGATGCTCTTATGAAGAGATGGAGCAGATAACAGACCTGACAGTAAACAACATCCGGGTTATACTTTCAAGAGCCCGCAAAAGTATACGGGACAGCTTTTTAAAACTGGAGAATTATGAAGTTGGATAACATAGAAGAACTGCTGCAAAAGTATTACGAAGGAGAAACCTCGGTAGCGGAGGAAAAGCAGTTGCAGGACTTCTTTAACCAGGCGCAGCAGCTACCCGGCCACCTGAAGCAGCATACAGCTCAGTTCCAGGTATACGCCCGACAGCAGGAAACGCAACTGGATAAGTTCTTAGCCGACGACTGGCTTTTTGAGAAGATCAAAGCCAAGGAACCGCAAAAAGGCAGGCAGTTTTTCTTTCCGGTACAGGGAGCTGCAGTATACTGGCGGGTGGCGGCAAGTATCCTGTTGTTGCTGGGTGCTTTCTGGGCTGGCAGTAAGTATAAACAGCAGCCGGCTACTCAGCAAAACCCTGAAATAGCCGCCCTGCAACAGGAAATGCAGGAGATGAAAAAGGTATTGGCAACCGGCGCTACCGCAAATTATTCAGCCAGTGACCGCATCCGGGTCATCAACCAGGAGTTTAGCACCGCGCCCGAAGACGAAGAGATCATCCCGCTGCTCATCAACACCATGAACAGCGACCCGAACGTGAACGTACGGCTTGCGGCCAGCGAAGCGCTGTACCGGCTTAAAGACAACGAGCAGGTGCGTAGCGCTTTGATCCAATCGCTGCCAATCCAAAAGGACCCGCTCATGCAGATCACCTTGATTGACATGCTGGTTGGGCTGAAAGAGAAAAAAGCAGTGGCGCCGCTCCAGAGACTGACAGAAAAGAAGAACCTGTTGCCCATCGTCAAAAATAAAGCCGAAGAAGGAATCGGCATCCTTTTATAAAATCAATTCATCACAACACGTCAACTTAATAACATGAAAAAAATAATGTTACTGGCATCGGTATGCCTGATGCTGAATCACGTCCCACTGCTGGCCCAGACGGCTAGTACCAAAGCTAACACTGAAAAGAAGGGACTGAAAACCTATAAAGCGAAGCTTGGCAACAGCAAGGACAGCCGCGTTGTTATCACCATCTTTAATAGCAATGTACAAGTTATCGGCACTAACTCAGACGAGGTGACCATTGAGGGCAGTGGCATAACACCGCCGCCGGCCCGTGCCGCCGGATTAAAGCCCCTCTACAACATGGCAGAGGATAACACCGGTTTAGGACTGGCGGTAACAAAAGAGAACAATACCATGCGGATCACCAAGGCCTCACGCCAGGAAGGAGACTATGTGATCCGAGTGCCGAAAAATGCGGCTGTGGTATATGAAGAAACAAACTGGATGGGGGGTGACGTGTCGGTGGCAGACGTAGGCGGGGAAATTGAGCTGAAGCTTAACAATGGCAACGCAACGCTCACGAATGTATCAGGGCCTGTTATTGCCAACACCACGGCAGGCGATATCATTGTTAAGTTCTCCAGCCTGAACCAGTCCAAGCCCAGCGCCATCTCTAACGTGGCCGGCACCGTCGATATTACGCTGCCGGCCAGCACCAAAGCCGACTTTAAGCTCAGAACCGTGCAGGGTGAAGTATACACGGACTTCGACATGAACCTGAACAAAAATGCTCAGAGCGATTTAACCAAAATAGCAGGCGGCAATTCCATCAACGGCAAAACAAATGGCGGCGGCGTGGAAATGAGCATTTACAACGTCAGCGGCGACGTGTTCATCCGGAAAGGCAAGTAAATTTTACCATTAGCTACAAAACAGACTATGAAAAAAGTATTCATTCTAAGCTTGCTGTGGTTTGCATTTACCACCGGCTTACAGGCGCAACCCAAGACGGTACAGAAAACATTGGCAGTGCCTGCCAACAAAAAAGTTGAGCTGCAACTCAAGTTCGGCGACAAGATCAAAATTTCAGCCTGGGACAAGCCGGAAGCTTCCGTAAAGCTCACATACGAAATTAATGGCGGCAACCTGAACGACGCCCTGCTCCTTGATTTTAATTCTGATAAGGAAAGCGCCCGCGTAAATGTGGACCTGGACAAGGACCTGATGAAAACCGGCAAAGCTGAAGATTGCCCCGGCGACAGCAGCTTTTCATACTACTCAGAAAATGGCGACCACAGTTATACCTGCGCCACCATTAACTATGAAATTTTTGTGCCCCGCGATGCCGACCTAAAGGTAGAAACCATCAGTGGCAATATCGAGTTAAGCGGGCTGACAGGTCCGGTAGATGCCAAATCCATCAGCGGCTTTGTTGATATGAGCTTGCCTCAAAAAAAAGGAGCGGCGGTTTCTCTGAAAACAATCACCGGTGAAGTATACTCAGATCTGAACATCGACTTCACGAACAAAAGAGAAGAAGCACCTATGGTAGGCTACGAGCTCACAGGAAAGGTAAACGGCGGCGGTTCTCCTATTAGCCTGGAAAGCATCAGCAACGATATTTACCTGCGCAGGCAGCAGTAATATAAGTATAAGCGCAGCCACACCCGACAGGGCTGAAAATAGTACGCGCTTGAGTTCCGCTAGAGCTTGATAAGCTTTGCCACAAGCACTTCTCCTCCAACGTGCACATTCAGGAAGTACATGCCTGGTGCCAACTCCGAGAGTTGAAGTGGCAACTCCAGCACGGTGTTCCTTTTCTGTGTCGACATACTTGTTACCTGTTTCCCTAGTTGACTCCTGACGCTGATGCTTACTACTCCGGTTGCATTGGCGGTAAGTGCGACAAGCAGTTCCCCGCGTACCGGGTTTGGACTCAGCTGCAGGACAGCCTTTGGCACATTTACCGTATGGCTTACAATATCGCTATTCGCTTCACAGCCGTTGGTTATGGTTTGTACCCGGTATTGGCCCGTGTTCTTCACCACCAGCTTCTGATTGGTTGCTCCTGCTATAGGTTGGTCGTTGAAGTACCATTGGTACCTGTCGGCCGGCGGTGCTATCAGCGTGTCGGCACTTGAAGTGATAATGGCTATTTTCGAATAGAGACGCATGACAGACGCGCTGACAGGGCTTTCGCATCCATTTACCGTCTGGGTAGCATAGAAGGTGGCCGTTTCGGAAACAGTGGGCGTATAACTGCTACCGGCAAATAGTTTGTGCTGCTTTGCTTCGTCCTGGTACCAGGTAATGTTGCGGCCAGTTGCAGTAAGCGTCGTGTGCGTGCTACTGCCTTCGCATTGCAAAGGAAGCTGGGTTATAGAGGGTGCTGGCGGCATGGGGAAGCGGCTGATCGTTAGCTGCGAACGGGATACTTTTCGACAGAGCGTGATCGTCCACTCCAATACTGTTTCGCCATAGCCAATTACCTGCACTGCAGAAGTAGGGCTTTCCCGGTCAGCTATCGTAGCCTGACCACTTACCAGCACCCATTGTCCTATTCCTTTTTCAGGCTGATTGGCATCTAACGTGATACTGTTCGCTTCGCATAAGCGAATGTCCGCTCCGGCCTTAGCAATTGTCGGCGCATCTTCACTACAATCATACACGGCCATCGGCACAGGCAATAGCAGCACTGTGTCGCCCACCACATTCACGACCTCATTGGTAGCCACCGCGCTGTTATAGTCAAAGTAGTTATAGGCGGTGTTTCGGATAACGGTTCCTTTCGGGTTACCGGCGTGTTGGGCAATGGTAAAGGTTATGTAGCCGTGGCTGGCAGGCTCGTTCGTTTTGTTATCCGGCAGGTGTATGTCTTTAAAAGTAAATCGCAGCAGTGGTTTGCCTTTGCCGGATATGCTATAAGTATAGGGATGCGAAGCGGAGCCTACCCGCAGTGTGGAGATATCAAGGTATTCGCTGATCGTGTCTTCCACCACTACGTTATAAGCTTCGTCCGTACCGGTGTTTTGAAACCGTACCATGTACGTCAGTTCATCTTCCGCCTTTACGTACCTTTTGCTGGTAACGCCCTGCGGACTTACCTGCTTGTCATTCGGATCATAGCTGTCTGTTATCGGTAAGCAGGAACTGGCAACTTCAGCATCGGCGTCATCCTGGTAAAAGGCATCAATAGGAATAGGCAAAGTCACTTCCTGCGTCCCCAATGGCATTACAGGCGGCTGCAGGCTGACCGTAGGGCGGCTGTTGCCGGGGTGGTCTAGCACCTGATCGGCCTCCAACCGGTAGGTGACCGCCTGCATGGGGAGTTCCAGTGTTTTAGACGCGCCTTGCGCCAACATTACCTTGCCCCGCTTGATGAGCGCAGCATTCGCATACAGCCGATACGTGGTGCTGTCACTCATATTGCCGGCTCCTTGGTTGGCAATAGTAAAGGCGGCGGTTTTCTCCTGGTTTCTAAAGCTGCTTACGACGACCACACTTGCCTTGCTCCAGTCTGGACTTGGCGCATCACACGTGCTTTTAGGGGTGATAAAAGCCTGCACACACTGGCTTAACCCTCTGATGCCTTCGATGCCACAAACGGTGGAGTCTGTAATGACAAAGCTTTTCCGCTCTCCGGCCTTTAGGGTGCCCACGTCAAAAATAAGTGCAGAGTCGAGCCGTGACACCCAAGGCATTTGGCTGCTGATGGGCACCACGTACCGCGGGTAAATGACCTTTATTTTCACATTCGACTCATCAACCGTACCTTCGTTGGTGTAAGTAACGGTAGTATGGCTGCGGAAGCAACGGCGCCGGCGGTCGGCGGCGATGGCTACGGTTAACTGCGAACACTCGCGTATCACATAGCCGAAATCCACGTTTTGTATCTGCTGATGCGTTCCGTCGGCTACAACCTGTTTGCTCTCTTGGCAGTTATGCTGCACTTTTGTGTAAGGCCCCAGTTGGGGCGTGATGAGGTAGCTGCCATAGGCCACCGGAAAAGAGAAGTTGCCTTGTTCGTCTGTGGAGGCGTACTGCGACCCCGGCTCTATTTTTAGCAACTTGTTGGCCAGTCCTTTCTCCGTTGCTTCTCTAGTACAGGTATAGTTCTCGTCCACAAACAGCTTGCCGCTTACCCAGGCCATGGGTCCTTCGCTTTGTGGAATTCGGGCAATAAAAATATCGTTTGAGCCTTTACTCACCAGGAATTTGCCATTGTTGGGCATTTGCTCCGAAAAGGAACCCGCCACCACTATTTCCTGTCGCTGCGGGAGATACGACAGTGTTGCCTTAGTTTCGATGGCAGGGCCGCCATAACGCGTCGCCTCCAAAACCTTACCCGCCAGGTTCAGCTTCACCAGAAATAGGTCGTTCACATACGGCTTGTTCCCTACCAGCACCTGGTCCTGAAACCTGAATGTACCGCTAAAATCACCTGCCACGTACAGGCTGTTATTTGCATACAGCAAGGGCAACCAGGAGTAACTTCCTTGAAAGCTCGTCGCCCATTGCACTGTTCCTTGCTTGTCTAACTTCAGCAGTGCTTGTTTCTGCGACCTGTCTACCAGCACCCCGTCGATGGTGACAGAGGCGGGGTCATTGAAAAAAGAAGGCGCTGTTAAATAAATGTTGTCTTCTCTATCCAACACCATGTCAGCTACTCCGTTAATCCGCAAGGGGTAGCTCTTGGCCCACAGCACGTTTCCAGCAGGGTCGCGCTTCGCAAAAAACCTATCGTATACTTTCCCATAAGAGTCCGGCGGCGTGTTGTTTATTAAAGTATGGCCGCCGATGCTAATGGTATCTTTGAACCCTCCTGCTGTCAGAAGGTTGCCTTCTGCATCTATCATCAGATGCGTATAGGTCAGGTTACCTTTCAGGGAGGTCTCAACCCACAGCACTTCGCCAGTGGGGCTGAACTTCGCCAGGAAATCTGTGGAAGGAGTGGCGTCTGTTGATGTGAAGTTAAACGTAAAAGTATCCATAGCCGTGCCGTCGAAACTTCCTGCCACGTATACATTCCCCTGTTTATCTACCACGATGCTGTGGCCTGTAAAAATTTTGAACATGCCCGGCCTATAGCTCTTCTCCCACACTAATTGCCCGTTCGGATCTAATTTCTCAAGCACGAAATGGCTATAGTAGACACTCCCTGTCACATACACAAAGCCTGTGTCATCAATCGCAAAATCAGTATAGGAATCTTTCATGTCGCGTGGACACGGCCGCACCCAAACACACCGGTTATACTTATCATACTTGGCTATAAACATGTTGATAACCGGCTGCTGCAGGTTGCCAAAATCTATTGCCTCTCCCTTGTAATTATTAAAGCTAGGGACACTGCCAGGCATGCCTATTCTACCTAAGATATAGCGATTCTCTTCTTTATCATGAAGCACCTTGACCACTTCGTCGCCGTAGCTTCCGCCAATAGATTGGATGTTGTCTCTGAACTGGGCGTGTACGACGTCAGGTAATGGGAAGTATAAAAGCAGAATTAAGAGTAGGCGTAAAGTTTGCTTCATGTAGAAATCGGTTACAGTACTTGCCGAAAAATACACAATTAGGAGAAGCAAACAACGCTCGCGAACTCAAAATATTAAATAAACTATATGTTTATATATTGTACACGTCTACAAACAAAAAGCCCGGCATGGTACCATGCCGGGCTTTTTGTTTACTCAGTTATGAATGCCATACTTAGATGTGTATCGCGCGGTTTTCTGTCGCGGCCAGGCAGGCTTCTTTCATAGCCTCGGCATAGGTCGGGTGTGCATGGCTCATGCGGGCCACATCCTCAGCTGATGCCCGGAACTCCATGGCGGTTACCGCCTCGGCGATTAGGTCGGCAATGCGCGGGCCAATCATGTGGACGCCTAGGATCTCGTCTGTCTCTTTATCAGCCAGCACTTTCACAAAACCATCGGTATCGCCGGAGGCCTTGGCGCGGCCAGAGGCTTTGAACGGGAACGAACCGGACTTGTAAGCACGGCCCTGCTCCTTCAGCTGCTCTTCGGTAAAGCCCACACCTGCCACTTCCGGCCAGGTGTATACTACCCCCGGAATCAGGTTATAGTTGATGTGCGGCTTCTGACCTACCAGCTGCTCGGCTACCAGCACGCCTTCTTCCTCGGCTTTGTGCGCTAGCATGGCCCCGCGGATTACGTCGCCAATGGCGTAGATGCCCGGCACGTTGGTCTGCAGGTGATCGTCAACGGCAATCATGCCGCGCTCGCCCATTTGCACGCCGGCGTTCTCCAGGCCTAAGCCTTCAGTGTAGGGCTTACGGCCCACTGATACTAGCACATAATTACCTTCAAAAGTTACGGCTTCTCCTTTCGGGTTCTCGGCTGTCACTTTCACGGTGTCGCCCTCGTTGGTAGCACCGGTCACTTTATGGCTCATAAAGAATTCAAAGCCCAACGTTTTCTTCAGTACGCGCATCAGCTCTTTACCCAGTGCGCGGTCCATGGTCGGGATAATGGAATCCATGTACTCCACCACCTGCACTTTAGCGCCCAGACGGGCATACACCGATCCTAGTTCCAGCCCAATTACTCCGCCACCAATAATGATCAGGTTCTTTGGCACTTCTGTCAATGTTAGCGCTTCGGTAGAGGTAATGATGCGCTTTTTATCAACCGGCAGAAACGGCAAGGACACTGGCTTCGAACCTGTGGCAATGATGGTCTTGTCTGTCTCGATTTCCTGCACGTTGCCGTCGGTGCCAGTTACTTTAATTTTGTTTTTGCTGATGAAAGAGCCAAGCCCATAGTATACATCGATCTTGTTCTTCTTCATCAGGTAAGCAATGCCGTCGTTATTCGACTTCACCACTTCGCCCTTGCGCTTGATCATCTGCTGCATGTTTATCTGCAGGTCGTTGAGCTCGATGCCGTGTTCTGCAAAGGCGTGCGCAGCATTATGGAAGTGCTCCGAAGAATCGAGCAAAGCCTTCGACGGGATACAGCCCACGTTCAGGCAGGTACCACCCAGTACATTATACTTCTCTATGATTGCGGTTTTCAGCCCCACTTGTGCACAGCGAATGGCTGCCACATAACCTCCGGGACCGGAACCGATAACGGTTACATCGTATTTCATCTTTTATACTTTGAGGAGCGCGAACGCCCGTTTTGTATTTGGTTTCTCTATAACTATAAACCCCTTCCAAGCCCTTCCGAAGAAGGGAATTAGGACTTGGGAAAGTCTTCCTTTAAAGGGAGTAAAGGGATGTTTACATTTGCATACATACTCTTAGGTGATGCCTGCGAAGTGCGTAATCCTTTTCCTTATTTATCCTTAGAGGACAATTATACTATTAACTACAAAAAAGGAGGAGCAAACCTTTTCGCTTACCCCTCCTTCCTCATTTCAATAAGTTACACGCCAAGCAACAAGCGCATCGGGTCTTCCAGCAGCTCTTTTACGCGTACCAGGAAGCTTACCGATTCACGGCCGTCGATGATGCGGTGATCGTAGGATAGGGCCAGGTACATCATCGGGCGAATCTCCACTTGTCCGTTGATAGCTACGGGGCGCTGCACAATGTTGTGCATCCCAAGTATAGCTGATTGCGGCGCATTGATGATTGGCGTGGACATCATAGAGCCGAATACGCCGCCATTGGTGATGGTGAACGTACCACCGGTCATTTCCTCAATCGAGAGTTTACCGTCGCGTGCCTTCTTGGCCAAACGGATCACTTCTTTCTCAATACCATCCAGTGTTAGCTGCTCAGCGTTGCGAATTACCGGCACCACCAGGCCTTTTGGTGAAGATACGGCAATCGACACATCACAGAAATCATTGAAGATCATGTCATTGCCATCTATCTGGGCATTTACAGCCGGCCACTCCTGCAGCGCAACAGTACACGCTTTGGTAAAGAACGACATAAAGCCCAGGCCTACTTCGTGCTTCTCCTTAAACTTGTCTTTATACTTGGCGCGGATGTCCATAATCGGCTTCATGTCTACCTCGTTGAAGGTGGTGAGCATGGCCGTTTCATTTTTTACCTGCACCAGGCGGCGCGCCACTGTTTTGCGCAGCGAACTCATTTTTTCACGACGCTGGTTGCGGTCGCCGGTAGCAGCAGGCGCTTCGGCTTGGGCAGTTGCTTCCTGCTTTGGCGATGGGGCAGCAGCGGGCTGCGCAGCAGGTCGGGCCTGCGCATGCTGCGCATCCTCTTTCGTAATGCGGCCATCGCGGCCAGAACCTTGCACGTCGGCCGGGCTCATGCCTTTCTCCGCCAGTATTTTACCTGCAGCAGGCGACGGGGTACCGGAAGCATAGGTTTGGGCACCAGAAGTTGCAGCGGCTGGCTGTGCAGCAGCTACTTGCCGATCAGAAGCCGCTTGCTTGGCAGCAGCCTGGGCATTGGCCTGCGGAGCACCGCCACCTGGCGTAATGCGGCAAATGGTAGCGCCAATCTCGATCGTATCACCCTGCTGGGCCACGATCTGCAATGTACCCGCCGCTTCGGCTGGTAACTCAAACGTAGCTTTGTCTGACTCCAGTTCAGCAATAACTTCGTCCATTTCTACATGGTCGCCATCTTTCTTGAGCCAGTTGGCAATGGTTACTTCTGTAATAGACTCGCCTACGGTAGGCACTTTCATTTCTACGGCCTCACCGGCACCACTTGCCGGCGCAGCAGCTGGCTGAGATGCAGCAGGTTGAGATGCCTTAGCCGCAGGGGCAGCAGGTATAGCGGCAGCTTCACCATCCTGATCGATGCGGCAGATCACGGCACCAACTTCAATGGTATCACCTTCCTGCGCTACAATATGTAAAATGCCTGCGGCTTCGGCGGGCAGTTCGAAGGTGGCTTTGTCTGATTCCAGTTCTGCGATCACCTCATCCATTTCCACACGTTCGCCATCTTTCTTTAGCCATTGGGCTATGGTTACCTCGGTGATCGACTCACCTACGGCAGGCACTTTAACTTCTAAGCTCATATATTATTCAGTTAGGAATTCTAAGTTATAAATTACGAATGACGTATGCCGGATGGCCTAAAATAGTTTGAAGAACCATTTCCGCACCAGCCGGCATACGTCGTTATTATATCGAAAATGCTCTATCAACTATATCTTTCTGCTCTTTCACGTGCACCTTCATGTAGCCGGTAGCAGGCGACGCGCTGGCTTTGCGCGAGATCACGTCTTCTATCTGCTTGCGCATCAGGCGCAGGATGTAAGTCCAGGCGCCCATGTTGGCCGGCTCTTCCTGCACCCAGTAGATCTTCGCATCGGTATACTTGCTCAGTTCTGCATCCAGTTGCACCTGCGGCAATGGTGCAAGCTGCTCCAGGCGAATGATGGCTACATCTTTGCGTTGGTTCTTCTGCTGCTCTTCCAGCAGGTCGAAGTATACTTTGCCGGAGCACAACAGCACTTTTTTCACCGACTTAGCCTCTGCATAGGTATCGCCGATTACTTCTTTAAAGCTGCCGGTGGTAAAGTCTTCTATCGGAGATACTACCAGTGGGTGACGCAGCAGTGATTTAGGCGACATGTTGGCTGCAGGCTTGCGGAATGGCAAAGCCAGCTGGCGACGCATGAAATGGAAGAAGTTTGCCGGCGTCGTAATGTAAGTTACAAACATGTTGTTCTCCGCAGAAAGCTGCAGAAAGCGTTCAGGACGGGCATTGGAGTGCTCCGGTCCCTGGCCTTCGTAGCCATGCGGCAACAACATCACCAGCCCGTTCATGCGCTGCCACTTCGATTCTGTTGCTGTAATGAACTGATCAATCATTACCTGTGCGCCGTTGGCAAAGTCACCAAACTGCGCCTCCCAGATCACGAGTGCATTTGGGTTGGCCATGGCATAGCCAAACTCAAAACCAAGCACGCCATACTCCGACAGCAGCGAGTTATAGATCTCGAAAGAGCCCTGCCCTTCGCGCATGTGGTTCAGGTTGTTGTAAGGGGCACTGGTTACGGCATCGTGCAACACGGCATGGCGATGCGAGAACGTACCCCGCTGCACATCCTGGCCAGAGAAACGCACGATGCGGCCGTCCAGCAGGATAGAGCCATAGGCCAGCAATTCACCGGCCGCCCAGTTCAGTTGTCCGCTTTCAAAGAACATTTCTTTGCGTTCCTTCAGCAGTTTCTCGATCTGTTTGAGTGGCTTAAAGCCCTGCGGCAAGGAGGTTAAGGCTTTGCCCACCTCTTCCACTACTTCCATCGAAACGCCTGTTTCCGGCGACTGGCTGAAGTCCTCCGGATTAGAGCGGCGCAGTTCCTGCCACTCCTTCTCCATTGATTGATAGTTGTAAGGCAGCGGCTTCTGTTTTACCATGTCCAGACGGTCCTGTAGCAACTGGCGGAACTCCTTGTCCATGCTGTTGGCCAGGTCGGCATCTACTTCGCCGCGCGTAATCAACTGCTTGTTATATACTTCGCGTGGGTTGGCATGCTTCGAGATGATGTTGTACAGCTGTGGCTGCGTGAACTTCGGTTCGTCCGCCTCGTTGTGACCGTGGCGGCGGTAGCATACCATATCAATAAAGATATCGTTGTTTACCTTCTGGCGGTACTCCATGGCAAAGCGCATAGCAAATACCACAGATTCCGGATCATCACCATTCACGTGCAGTACCGGCGCATCAATGATCTTGGCAATATCAGTACAGTAAATAGAGGAGCGGGCATCTTCAAAATCAGTGGTGAAGCCCACCTGGTTGTTGATTACGAAATGGATCGTGCCTCCGGTATTGTAACCTTCCAGGTTCGACATTTGCGTTACTTCGTACACAATGCCCTGGCCAGCTACAGCTGCGTCGCCGTGGATGAGGATCGGCAGTATTTTGTCTGGATCTTTGCCATACAGGGTGTCGATTTTAGCCCGTACAAAACCTTCTACTACCGGGTTTACCGCCTCTAAGTGTGAGGGGTTAGGTGCAAGCTTCAGGTTTACTTTGTGGCCGGATGGTGTCACCACCTCCGAAGAGAAGCCCATGTGGTACTTCACGTCGCCATCGCCCATGGTCAGGTCCGGCACGGCAGTGCCTTCAAATTCAGAGAAGATCTGCTCATAGGTTTTGCCCATGATGTTGGCCAGCACGTTCAGGCGGCCGCGGTGAGCCATCCCGATCACCACTTCCTCCACGCCCAGTTCAGAGCCTCTGTCTATAATCGCATCCAGTGCTGGAATGGTGGTTTCGCCCCCTTCCAGCGAGAAGCGCTTCTGGCCCAGGAACTTCGTATGCAGGAAGTTCTCAAACACCACTGCCTCATTTAACTTATAGAGAATTCTCTTTTTAAATTCGAGAGTCGGGTTAAAGTTCAGCGACTCATTCTCTACTTTCTGCTTAAACCACTCCAACACTTCCGGGTCGCGGATATACATGTACTCAAAGCCAATGGGGCCTTCATATATCTTCTGCAGCGACGACACAATATCGCGGAGCGAAGCTGCACCAATGCCGATCACATCACCCACCTGGAATACAGTATCCAGGTCAGCTTCTGAAAGGCCGAAGTCCGCCAGGTCCAATCGGGCTTTCCGATCTTTGCGGGCGCGCACCGGGTTGGTATGCGAGCGCAGGTGGCCGCGGGTGCGATATGCATGAATCAGGTTACGTACCGCTACTTCTTTCTCCGATTCTTCCGGAGTTGAAGTGGCTCCTGTAGCCGGGGCGGCCGTAGTAGTGACAGCAGCAGCATGTCCATTGCCGTTACCATTGTATGTAGTAGAAAAGTCAAACCCCTCGAAAAACTTGCGCCACCCGAATTCTACTGACTCCGGGTTCTGCTGATAAGCTTTATAAAGCTCATCGATATAATCACCATGAGCATTAGCGATGTAAGAATATTTATCCATAAGTATAAGTTACAGCTGTAAAGGCAAAGTTAATAGGATTTCTAAAAAAACAAATTTCATAGATTCGCATACGCAAATATACCTTGTAAATAAGGGCATAGATTTATAAAAACGTGCTCTGGCAGCTACGGTTTAGAAAAAGACTTATTGTTTAACTCTAATTTTATTTAAGCTACTCTAAGTATACTTTAAACTGGGTTTCTTCCTTTATCCGTTTTGCGCTGCTCGTATTCGGACGAAAACAGCGTTGGTATATTATATAGCCGCCTCTTTTTGCAACGGTTGCTGTGGCGGCAAAGAGGTGCTGCTGTGCCTTATAGCAGCACATATATCTAAGCCTCTGCCCTAGTCCTATTCAGGTACGTAACAATGTCGCAACATAGGCTATCAACCTAGCATCCTGGTTATAGGGCTGCTGCAGGCATGTTACTTTTCAACCTTCATTTCTGTATATAAAGCCGTTTATAAACCAAATGCCAGCTGTTTGCCTTAATAAAGCGGCCGGAATGCACCTGTAAGGGTATGTTACTTTTCTAAATTAAATTTCCTGTTACTGTAGCTTAGCTATAACTACTTTTATTTTAGGTTGAAGTGCTATCATTACAGCTCTTGAGGCAGGCGCAAGACAACCACGCCTTACTAACTAATTCATTATAGTTATGTACAGCTATCTTCTGGAAGATTTATCGAAAGCCATTGGGGCCAGGCTGCTTATCCAGTTCGACTACCAAGGGAAGAAGTACCGGGTTGAACCTCATCTGCTCGGCCACAATCATGCCCACCAGGATTGCCTTTGCGCCTGGAAAGTAGAAGGAACAACCAATACAAAAGATGAGTGGCACTGCTTTCTATTAACCGACATCCTCAACCTGCAACTGCTGGAAGACCGCTTTACTAAAAAGCGCCCCGGCTACGATCCTTACAACAGCTCCATGGCCCGGGTATACTACCGCATCTGATGCGGTAAACGAACAACGATACAACTGCACCTTTCCAAGTTATGAAAACGAACAGCCCGGGCCGGCAGTACCTATCAAGTAACACATCTCCCCTTATTCATTTCCAATTTATCTAAAACCGACAGAAGCACGTGTTGCTTGAACATAAAAAACGTTAAGCTCACGCATGAGAGCAAACCACTTGGCGCACTTCTCCGGGTATAATCAGTTTGCTGCTTAGCAGACTTCTATTTGCCAGGAGCCTGTTAAAAGCTATAGTCAGTCAACCTGCTCCGGAAGCAGAAGAATGTTCTTTGTGTTCTACCCGTCGGGAGAGTCTCCTTGCAAAGCAGGCCCCCTTTACTTTAAGTATACTGAAGCACGCGCAGGTTATTTATCTGGCTTGCAGCTGTAGCCCCAGGAAAAATTCTTACCTTGAAAAGAACAAAAAGCATACAAACCCTATGAAAAAGAACCTCCCGCTGCTCGCCATACTAGGCCTACTGGCAATGAGCTGCAACGAGAACGCCCGCAAAGTAGCCGATACAGACGACAAAGCATCAGCCACCACTACTGCCGACAGCACCCACCTGCAGCCTGCCTTACAAAGTATAACCGCCGACGATCTCCTGCGCCGCACCAAGGTGCTGGCCTCCGACGCCTTTGAGGGCCGTGCCCCCGGCAGCGTAGGCGAAGACTCTACTGTCAATTACCTTACCCGCCAGTTTAAGCAGCTCGGCCTGCAGCCCGGCAATCCTGACGGCACTTATGTGCAGAAGGTACCCATGGTCGGCTTCACAGCCCAGCCCAAAGCTTCGTTTGTTGCGGGTAGCAAAACAATCAACCTGAACTTCCCTACCGACTATGTGGCGCTTACCAAGCGCTTTGTCCCCTCTGTCGATATCAACAATTCGGATATGGTATTTGTCGGGTATGGTGTTGTAGCGCCAGAGTATGGCTGGGATGATTACAAAAATGTAGATGTGAAAGGCAAGACCATTGTGATGCTGATCAACGACCCGGCCATACCGGACCCAAACAACCCCGGACAGATGGACACCACTATGTTTGGCGGCAAAGCCATGACCTACTATGGCCGCTGGACCTATAAGTATGAAATTGCTGCCGAGAAAGGAGCTGCCGCCGCTATCATCATACACGAAACAGGGCCGGCGGGATATCCTTATGAAGTTATATCAGGCAGCCACAGCCGTGAGAACTTCGATATCAACAATCCAAATAAGAATATGGACCGGGCCAAGGTAGAGGCTTGGATTACGACAGCTAAAGCGAAGCAGCTCTTTACAGCCGCCGGCAAAGACTTTGATCAAATGAAGCAGGCCGCGCTTCAGAAGGACTTTAAGCCGGTAGCACTGGATGCAAAGGCAAACTTCAGCATTAAAAACAAGCTGCGCGAGATCCAGTCGCAGAACGTGGTGGCAAAGCTGGTGGGCTCAGACCCGAAGCTAAAAGACGAATACGTGGTGTATTCCGCCCACTGGGACCACCTGGGCAAAGATCCGAACCTGCAGGGCGATCAGGTGTATAACGGCGCACTGGATAATGCCAGCGGCACAGCCGGTTTGCTGGAGCTGGCCGAAGCGTATACAAAGTTACCTGCCAAGCCCAAGCGATCTATCCTGTTTTTGGCGGTAACCGGTGAGGAGCGCGGTTTGCTGGGCTCTAAATACTATGCCACCAACCCGCTGTACCCGCTCACCAAAACGCTTGCAGATATCAACATGGATGTGTTGAACGCCTATGGCCCCACCGAGGACGTAACCGTGATCGGCTATGGCAACTCTACCTTGGAGGACGTGCTGGCCCAGGAAGCCAAGACGCAGCACCGCCATATTGTGCCGGAGTCTTCACCTGAGAACGGCTCCTTTTACCGCTCCGATCATTTCGAGTTTGCCAAACAGGGTGTACCGGCGCTTTATGCTGAATCCGGGGTGGTGGCCCGCAACCAGCCAGCCGACTACGTGCAGAAATGGCAGGAGCACTATACCACTAACGACTACCACAAACTAAGCGACGAAGTGCACGACGACTGGAACCTGGCAGGTGCCGTAGAAGACCTGCAGCTGTTCTTCAGGGTTGGGTACCGGGTAGCCAATACCAATAAGTATCCGGAGTGGAAGGAGGGCACAGAATTTAAAGCCCGGCGCGAGGAAGCCCTGTCTGCGCAGCAGCAGTAGATTGTTTATACTTAAAACAGAGAGCGCCCCTCCTTTTCAGGTGGGGCGCTCTCTGTTTCATACTGTTTATATTATACCAGAAAGTAGTGCAGGCTTTTATACTTGCAGTGCTGACAAACTTATGGAGTATTAGTCAGCGTTGTGCCACTTCAGGTCTGTCAGAGATACCAGGTAGGCATCCTGCTGTGCATCGTACGTTACGGTGTAGGTGCCCGGATAATAGCCTTTCTTTTCAAACTTCAGCAACTGCGGAATGCTTGTTTTAACCGACTCATTCTCGTCCAGGCTCATCAGGTATGCCCTAGTGATCATCGGCTCCAGGAAACTTACTTTATCGCCATGTGAGCCATAGATAAATGTTTTGGAGAAGCCTGCAGGTGAGTATTCCGGCGATGTTACATCAGCCCAGTGCACGCCCATCTGCGGCACCGCGATTGGCTCTGGTCCAAAAGTATAGACAGTAGGTAAAACGCCTTTCTCCAGCAGAGTATTCGCACCTGGGTCCGGGCCACCGGCTATGTTCATCACATCATCCTTGCTTATCATGTAAAAGTGAAAGTCGAAGTGAGGGAGCGTGTACACGCCTTCCGGCTCGTGCCCGTGCTGGTTCCAGTCCAGTTCTAACGTTTGGTACGGCATCACGCCGGCCTGCTGTGGCAATGATAAAAAGTACATCTGGCTCGGCAAGTCTTCCAGCATCGCTAAGGCATCAGCCGACACCTTGAAGCCGATAGCAAGTGGCTTACCGTCTTTCCCCGTTTTTACCCAGCTTGAGACAGTTCCATGGCCAAGAGCAGTGGCAGGCCCATAATATACTTTTGTTTTAGTATCTTTCCCGATCGGGAACACGTCTTCCAGTTCATCGCAACTTGTGGCCAGCATGCCTAACAGGCAGAGAGATAGTACCAGGTAGGTACTTCGGAATACATTTTTTTTCATCGGTTTTTAGGTTTACATAGTACGGTTATTTTACATATAGCGGCCTTCCAAAGCTTTTTTGAAGCCCTACAACTAACATCAAGTTAGCAAATAGTAACATCCTAAGTAAATTTTATACTATATAAACTTACACATTCACTATATCCTGGTATCTGCTCGCCCACCTGCCTTATAAGATCTGCTTTTTACAGTTGCTTACTTCAAAATACGAACCGCTAACTCTAAAAAAAGCAATACTCGCCATGCACCAGGGTTACCTTTTAAGATAGTTCGTATAAATAAGTACAAATTTATTTGATAACAAATAGATGCTATTATGAAAAAGACATGGAAATTAGCCTTTGCCGCCTTTGCAGTTGTTGCTTTTACGGCTTGTGGCAACGATAATAATGCTGCAACAGAATCTGATGTAATTGAATCTACAGATCAGGTAGAATCAAATATGGATACCACCTTGGACACTGATACGACCATTACTGTGCAGGATACAACCGTAAATGATGGCGTAGTAGACGACATGCAGGAAGAGCAACCACCTGCACAATAAGCAAGTATAACTATCATTAAGTAAAAAGTCTCTGCTCTACCGGGCAGAGACTTTTTTATGCCTAGGTGCTGCTGCCCACGCTGGTATAGTACAAAAGAATAAAACAGGGAAGGTGCTTATGTGCTGTAAACATTTTAACTTTAGGAATGGAAAATACACCTCTATCGCACGATGGCGTAACCATTAAGCTTATTGAGTCGGATGAGGCGCTGGCGCGTGCTGTGCAGGATTTGCACAAGAGCAAAGTGCTGGCCCTTGATCTTGAATTTGACCAGAACCGCTTTACCTATGGTTTTAACCTGTGCCTGATACAAGTTACGGATGGGTGTGGCACCTGCTACATTCTTGATCCGCTCAGCATACAACACCTGCAACCTTTCTTTCTACTGCTGGAAGATCCTGCTATAACCAAGATCATCCACCATGCTAACAATGATATCATGCTGCTTAAAAAGCTTGGCTGCGACATAAAAGGCGTGCTGGACACCGATGTTGCAGCGAAGTTACTGAACTATGAGCGTTCTTCGCTGGCAACCGTGCTAAAGGAAGAGTTTGACAAGGAAATAGATAAATCGCAGCAATCAAGTAACTGGAACAAACGCCCGCTCACTGAAGAGCAGCTGCGCTATGCCGCCATAGATGTTATTTACCTGCATCGCGTAAAAGATCGCCTTACGGGTCAACTAGAGGAAAAGGGGCGATTACAGTGGCTGGATGAGGAAGACCGGTTGCTGGAGCAGATTTCCTATGCTGAGCCAGAAAACCCGCATATGAAGCTGCGTAATGCCTATAAGCTGAACTACTTCCAGCAGTTTATACTTAAAAAGCTTTATACCTTCCGAGATGAGATGGCGCAGCAGTTCGACAAGCCCTCCTCCTACGTGATCGGCAATGAGGCGCTGGTAGATTTAGCTACCACCCCGGATGTGGATGTGCACGAATGGCTCAATCATACCAAAGGCATTCACCGGAGCCTGAAAAAGCCCCGGAATGAGAAGCTGCTGCAGAATGTACTCACCCAGGCTGTACAGGAAGCCAAAGCGCAGAACATCAGCCACGATCATGCTGATAACCGCTGGCAACGCCCGGTGCGCACCCCTGAAACAGAACAGCGCAAAGAAGATATGGTGCAGGTGCAGAAGCAAATCATGGAGAAATATGGCGAGTATACTTCCCGGCTGATCATGAATCAAAGCCTGATCACAGAGTATAGCCAAACGGGTACTTTGCGTTGTACCAAGCAGTATGCCACGAACATTATCCTAGACACAGCACAAGAATTGGGCATCACCTTACCAGATCCTCGCGTAAACCCGGCAGAGGAAGTATAAATCAGTTTATACTTCAAGTCACCGTTTACTTAACAGAAACATATATGAGTACATACAGAGTTGAGCATGATTTTATAGGCGAAAAAAGCATTCCGGAGGAAGCATACTATGGCATCCAAACTGCCCGCGCTATGGAAAACTTCTACATCACCGGCATTCCAGTATCTAAGGAGCCACTTTTTATACAGGCTTTTGGGTATGTGAAAAAGGCTGCCGCCATGGCCAACCGCGACTGCGGAGTGATTTCCCCAGAAATTGCGGAGGTTATCTGCCAGGCCGCTGATCGACTCATAGCCGGAGAATACCTTGATCAGTTTGTAACAGATATGATTCAAGGAGGAGCAGGTACTTCTGTGAACATGAACGTGAATGAGGTGATCGCAAACATTGGACTGGAACTAATGGGCCATCAAAAGGGAGAATACCAGTACCTGCACCCCAACAATCATGTTAACTTCTCACAGTCCACGAACGATGCTTATCCTACTGCTTTCCGGCTGGCCTTATACCATAAAATAGAAAGCTTCGCTGCAAGCCTCGAAGCATTACAACAGGCTTTTGCCAGGAAAGGTGCTGAATTTAAAGATGTGCTGAAGATGGGCCGTACGCAGCTGCAGGATGCCGTTCCGATGACCTTAGGTGCTGAGTTTCATGGCTTCTCCACTACTATAAAGGAAGACATACAGCGCCTGAACGAGGCCAAGATGCTGATCTGTGAGATCAATATGGGAGCTACGGCTATTGGCACTTCTATAAACGCCCCGGAAGGCTACCCTGATCTGGTTACAGCCTATCTGCGGGAACTGACTGGTATTCCTGTAGTGCTGGCAGAAGACTTGATAGAAGCTACATGTGATACCGGCGCTTATGTGCAGGTTTCTGGTGTGCTGAAGCGCTGTGCTGTTAAAATCTCTAAGATATGTAACGATCTGCGCCTGTTATCTTCAGGTCCGCGGGCTGGTATAAATGAAATTAACCTGCCGCGTATGCAGCCGGGCTCTTCTATCATGCCAGGTAAAGTAAACCCGGTTATACCAGAGGTGGTTAACCAGACCGCTTTTTATGTGATAGGCACCGACATGACCATTACCATGGCTGCCGAGGCGGGCCAGCTACAGTTAAACGTAATGGAGCCTGTTATCGCTTATAGCCTCTTCACCTCATTCACCTACCTGACAAATGCGTGCTACACGTTACAGACCAAATGCATAGATGGTATTACCGCTAATGAAGCGATCTGTAAGCAGATGGTCATGAACAGCATCGGTATCATAACGGCCCTGAATCCTATACTTGGGTATGAAGAATCTGCCTCTATTGCAAAAGAAGCACTCACCACCGGCAAATCCATACACGATATTACAGTAGTTGAGCGGAAGAAGATTACGCAGGAGAAATGGGATGAAGTGTTTTCGCTAGAGAACCTGATCCATCCCAAATTTATCAATAGCTAATTCCTTTATATAAGCCTTTCCATAACAGAAAAGCCTTGGCATATGCCAGGGCTTTTCTGTTATGGAAAGGGATTGCGGAATGTATAAGTATGGCCAGTGTGCTAGTACTATGTTGTTTTTTGGACTAGGGGTAAAAAAGAGCAGAGCACCGCTTCTTGGAGGGAAGGG